>JAUIBK010000004.1 GCA_030428205.1 bacterium | reverse complement strand
AAAGAGTGGATCAAAGAGAACATTTTCAGTGAATGTTTCTGTTGGACTCTCTAACCATTTTTCACCAAAGAAGTAGCGCGAGGCATTTGAGCCATCCTCGCGCAATCCAAAGTGCATTTCATGCAATACACGAATACGGCTCGATTCAAACCCAGTCCTCATTCCTGCTACAACTGGCGATGATGCCGAAAGGGCAAGAAAGAGTGGGGCAAGAGCTTGAGCCGCATTATGAACAGCAACAAACTGTTCGGGTTCACACATAAGGTGTGGTTGAAGCCCTGCAGCTGTTGCCGCAAGAATAATGGAATCGGAACGGATACCACCAAAACCATCGGCAAAAGTTGTCACAAAAGGCGCCCCTTTACGCTCTCGCTGGAGGAGATCGAGGGAATGATAACGGTTTCCTGGATTAAATTCTTTATCCTCGGATGTGAGGTTCTCAGCGACAAGATGTTCGGGCTCTAAGGTTAAGAGCGTAGGGCCAAGTATTTGGGTAACACCATGCGCTTGAGCCACCTGTTCGAGCTTCTCAAATGTTTGACGAAACCACTGCTCTGAACGACTGAGAGCATCTCCTTCGAGAAGCATCGGAGGAAAGTTGCACTCAAGGTTCCAGCCCCCAAGCTCTTTACCCCAGTTGCTTCCAGATTGTGCGTGAAGAAGTGCGAGACTATTGGTAGCTGGCGCAAGAGAGCCCGTATGTGCAATCCAGGTCTCTAGCTCAATCCCACACAAGGGAGTAGGGCAACGGGCAAGTTCTCCACGCTCATACATCGATTGAAGCTGCTTGGTTTCATGAGCAATCGCAGCGGTACATAAAGGAACCAAGGACTCAGTTTGGCCAACGGCATGATTGAGGGAGGGGCTAATTTCTTCGGGTTGAGCGTGCATACTGTACTACATTCCCGTGACTTCGGGATCTTCTAAAAATCTTCCTAGCAAGCGAACCTGCCTTAAGGAAAAGAGGGATTATAAATTTACTATGTGGGAAAAAGAAAAGATCGCGCGCCCTACGACGCGTAAGTGAGATAAGAATACAGTGCAGAGAGACAGTTCATATTCATGCTTTCAGAGATACGGGAGTTCCCGCTTTCTGTCAATAGTTCTCAGCGACAAAGAGCTCTCTAGCCCACAGTTTCTTTGTGATTTTTTTGGAAGAAGAGATTTTTTTGATTAAGATTCTAAAAAGGAGCACAATTATTCATAGGGAAAGATCGCCAGTTTAACTGGTGTTGCGTTTATATAGACTCAAGGGGGTTTGGGGCCATGAAGTCTCTTTCTGAGAAGAATGCTCGTATTCTACGTTGTTGCCAGTACCGAGCAGATGAACCACTGAAATCATTAGCAAAAGATTTAGGAATGAACCTCAGTACGGTTCACTATCATCTGTCAGCATTGAAGCGCTCAGGAATAATTCGAAGAAAGGTGCCGTTTATTAACCCCTATCCACTTGGGTATAGCCGAGTGGCTGTATATTTCTCACTTGCAACTGAGACACCTGAGGCAAGGCGTAATTTTCTTTCCCACTTAATTGCATCGGAACAAGTCGCCTGGGTTGAAGCGGTGAGTGGTGATTTTCAATACGGAACAGCTTTTATCTCTAAAAGTCCACACAGCGCAGTACAAGTGCTCTCTGATATATCCACGGCAACGAAAGCTCATCTCATTCATAAGAAAGTCTCTCTGCGTTTGAATTTTGAGTTTTTCGGGAGTCGTCATCTCGCTGAGCTTGATATACCAGAATCTACCATTGGATATGGAGAGAGAGGACAGAGGTTCGATCCCGATGAGGTAGATCTGAACATTCTCTCGGCCCTTGGAAATACCCCCTATGAATCAGTCAAAAAACTGCAAAAATATGTAGGTCTTCCTTTTGCGACACTGAAACGCCGAATCGAACGTCTGGAAAATGCTGGTGTTATTTCTGGTTATGTCTATCGACTCGATCTCCATCCTCTCGGATATAAAGTCTTCACTCTTCTCATCCAATCACGCGGTAATGTACGTGCGCTTGGCGAGCAGCTAAGAGACTATGCACGAACAAATAAAAAGATTATAGCGATGATTGAGGCATTTGGGGAATGGGACTACGAGCTTGAGGTAGAGCTGAAAAATTCTGAGGATATCTCGCGAATAATCTCTGAGCTTTATGGGAAGCTTGGTTCAAGTCTATCAAGCATTCGTGTCCAGCAGAACTTTCGATACTTTAAATATACTGGATTTCCGGCGCTAGATACTTTGTCCGCATCCAACTCGTCCCGCTCTTATAGCGATACAAACGACTTGCTCCACGCTCGTTAGTACCCGGATTCCCTATAGATCTGTTAATTCTACGGTCAACTCAGCCTCTCGCCTTGCTCACAAGGCCAGATATTAACTTGTAAGATTTTCTTGCCGAATGCGAATCGATCGGCTTAGTGATGAATCTTTCTCAATACACCTCTAAAAGTGTCCCATCAAGAACCATCCATCTCCGAAGTACATCTGTATTTTTTCGTACATGTCCCTTTGAGGTAGGAGGAGGGGAAGCTTATGTGTCGAACACGAAGACATTATTGCTGTAATGGTTTTAGAGAAGGATAAACTATGGAAAGAGAGGAACGTCTCCCTTGGGAACAAAGTGGAGTAGAGGTAACACGAAAACTGAGAAGGTTTCTTTTTACTTTTCTCAACCAAAACCAACCTGCGCTTCTTATCATTCATGAAAAATATTACGAAGATGTTTGTGAGCAGTTGCAAGAGTCTGTTGCATTTCTGCGAGTGAGTACCGCACACAACTTTAGACATGCTCTTCAACATCATCAACATATTCTCGTATCTCTTGATTACGGTAGCGAGCCTACCTTAGTCTCTGATATAAAGTACTGTGCAACGCGCATGGGTAAATTCGAAAAAGAGGATGTTTACTCTCTTGAGAAAATATCTATTTCCTACGATGTGACTGAAACCAAGATTCTCGCGATTTGTCCTTCTACCCGCTATGGCGTCATCCAGGACTACTTTCACTTGCCAGAATTTCTAACATTAGTCGAAAGAATATAAGTGAACGTCTATGATACGGTGTTGTGGGCTCGCATCAATACAAGTTCGCTTCAAAAAAAGTAACAGAATCTGTTGGATCCGCAACTTTGGAAGGAACACGCATGAGATAATCAGGAATACGGAAGATGCTTTTTGGTTTTACCTCTTCTTCTTCTTGTTTTTGAGCTTTCTTTAATGCCTCAAGGGCTGTTTCAAGAATATTCGGGTGCTCGATTTTGATTTCCACGCGACGGTTTTTCTTTCGCCCTGCTTCAATTTCGTTTGAAACGAGCGGTTCTGTCGCTCCACGACCGATGGCTTCGACGGGCACCGGTTTTTTTCGTGTGAGCTCAATCAACTTATCCCCTACAGTCACTGCACGGCGGGCTGACAGCTCCCAATTGTCACGCGCAGCAAGTCCCTGATATGGAGTGCTATCTGTATGACCAAAAATTTCAATGGTGCCTTGGACAAGAAGTGCTAATTGAGCTGTGATTTTGAGTGCTGTATCAACACTCTTTTTGAGTTCAATACTGCCAGGTTCAAAGAGAATGTCATCTGGCAATGTGATAAGAAAAGTATTTTCGGTAAACTCAATGCGCATGTCTTTTTCGAGTTTATCGTCTCCAAGAAGTTTTCGGAGCAGCTCTTCTTTCACTGCCAGAATCAAATAAGATGCTAATGCTTTGAGCTCCTCAGGTGGAGCTTCATCATACTCTCCTCCAACTCCAGATTTATTGACATCAAGCCTTCGCTTCATCTGTTCAGAGCTTTTATTGAGCGCAAGCAGTAAGATCGACATACCAGGCTTTCCGCCAGTAAATGTACCTTCAATTTGCGTCATTCCCATGAGATCGCTTTGGTCAATCTTCTGCTCCATGCCAAAAGCATCTTGTATAGAACCACCGATTTCCGCGAAACGTTGATCATCCATACTTGCAAAAGAGAAGAGGAGTACGAAGAAAGCAAGCAAGAGCGACATCAAGTCGGCAAATGTTGCCATCCATAAGGGCGCCCCAGCGGACTCTTCTTTTCCCTTTTCTTCCAGTTCCATACTATTCGATCTCTAAACTCTCTTCGAGCGACATACGCTCTTCATCATCTTCTTCTATCGGATAAAACTTCGCCCATACTCTTCCTGGGCGTAATGGATCAAAAACCATTCTTAAGTCTTTTTTCTTTTGATCAAGATATGCAGGCAATACCTCTTTCTTTCTCTTCTTTTCAATAAATTGAAGATCCGTAACAGCAATCTCTACGCGTCGATTTCTTGCAAGTTCTTTTTGTGTACCGACTTGTGCGATTGGTTTTGTATTGCCAAATGCCGCTAATTGAAGTCGTGAAGCATCAATCATATTGTGCGATAGAAAATAGTGTCCGACAGAAGCAGCACGCGCAGCAGAGAGATCGTAAAGAGAGCGATAAGAACTCCCAACAAGAGATTCTTTCCCGGTATGACCAGAAATCGTGATCCTTCCTTTTGCCTTGCGTAACACCTGATGGAGGCGAGCAAGGGGATTCCACGGCTCTGTGAGTGGTTCAATTCCTCCTTGAGGAAACAGGACCCGTTCGTGAAGACGTATAATGACTTCACCATCTTCCTCTACTACCTCAACAAGCCCAGAGAAAATCTCAGCTGAAAGCTTATCTTTTATCTCCCAAAGAATTTCCTCAATTTTTTGCCCATAAATCTTTTTCCCTGAGTCTGCCTCACCTCCTTTTTCCTTGTCTTGAACGCTCATAAGACGCAAAAGCTTGGAGGTAAAATCTTGTACTATTTTTAACTTGGCAGATTCCTTACTCGCTTCAGAGCTAAACTCTGTTGCCGCAGGGTTTGTTCCTTGAACTTTGTAGAAGACGGGAGTATCCATCTGAACACCAAGAGCTACAGCCATTTCACCACCGCGACGACTGAATTCTTCGTCTTTCATTTCAGCAAATGAAAAGAGGAGAACAAAGAACGCCAGAAGGAGTGACATTAAGTCGGCAAAGGTTGCCATCCATAAGGGCGCTCCACCTCCACCTTCTTTTTTCTTTGGTGGATCTTCGACGCTCACGGTTTATCCTCCGCCTTTTGACGAAACACGATCTCCTATTGGAAGGAATGTATTGAGTGTTTCTTCGAGCACCATCGGGTTGGCTCCGGTTTGAATTCCGTAGATAGCTTCTAAAATAAGCGAACGCTTGAGTTTTTCCTCAGCGCTTCGGTAAGCAAGCTTATCAGCAATAGGAAGCGCAATGGCGTTAGCGATCACAGCACCATAGAGTGTTGTCAAAAGGGCAACAGCCATCGCAGGTCCAATCGAGGATGGATCACTCATGTTCGCCATCATCTGGACGAGACCGATCAGAGTCCCAATCATACCCATCGCTGGTGCCGAGTCACCCATACCTTTGAAAATTGATTGTCCAACCTCGTGACGTTCAATAGTCAGGTTGATTTCCATTCCGAGGATTCGTTTAACGATCTCAGGATCGTGCCCATCAACAGCAAATTGTAATCCTTTTGCCATAAACTCGTTATCAAGTTTGACTTCTTCGAGAGCAATCAGACCTTCTCGTCTTGCTACTGTAGCAAGCTCAACAGCTTTAAGAATAAGTTCACTTGGAAGTTCTGGCTTATGAAAAAAAGCTTTGAGTGCTACAGAGACTGCACCCAGCGTATGAGAGAGAGGATACTTAATAAACGTTACAGCAAGTGTTCCACCAAATACGATCAAAATACTAGGTACGTTGACGAACATGAGTACCTGACCACCAATAAGAATGGCGAAGGCGATACACCCTAATGTCCCAATCATGCCTATGAGGGTAGCTGGATCCATGACATCTCACATAAAGTTCGTTCATAGCCCAAAGTCATTGAGCTATGTGTCTCAAAGAAACTCATAGTGAATATCGGAGCAATTGAGAAAATTCCTTACTTGTTTTTCTCATGAGGGGTTCTGCGTACAAATGAGCCGTGAGAGAGAAAAAACTACAATATATTTGCTGTTATTACGGCATGTTAGGTAAATAGCGCAAAAATCTAAATGTATCGCACTACCTAGCCGATGAAAAACCTGTAGTTGAGACAAGGATGCTCTCATACCTCGTGCGCACTCCTTTTCTCACTCGGGAAGTAACCATTTCATATTAATCGACTAGCAGTAGGGAAGTATTATGTCGAGCCATACTCACCAACCCCGTCATCGTGGGTTAGAAATCCTTCAAGAATTTTCAATCCCCCTTATTACCGGCGTCATTTTGGCCGTCATTTGGGCGAACTTCGATCCGCATGGATACCACCATGCGATCCACTGGTCTCCATTTGGAGAGGGAAGCCATTTTAACTTCCACTTCCTTATGAATGACCTCTTTATGGTGCTCTTTTTTGGTTTAGCCGCCAAAGAGATTGCAGAATCCGTTCTGCCGGGGGGAGCACTCAATCCTATCAAGAAAGCTGTGAACCCACTGCTTGGTACTCTAGGAGGTGTTCTTGGTCCAGTAGCTGTCTATTTTGCTTGGGTCTCAATTACTGGTGATTCTTCAATTGCAAAAGGGTGGGGGATACCAACAGCAACAGATATTGCTCTTGCTTGGCTTGTAGCACGACTTGTGTTTGGAAAAAGTCACCCAGCAGTAAGTTTTCTCCTTCTGCTTGCGGTAGCAGATGACGCGATTGGGCTTGGTATTATCGCCGTCTTCTATCCAAACCCTCTTCACCCTGTAGCACCTCAATATTTAGCTCTTACAGCGCTTGCAATGGGTGGTGCTCACCTTCTCCGTAAGAAGGGAGTCCTTTCTTACTGGCCATATCTGCTTGGACCAGGAGTGTTAAGCTGGTGTGGACTGTATTTTGCTCACCTTCACCCAGCTCTTGCTCTTGTAGCCATCGTTCCCTTTATGCCTCACGCTGCACGCGATGAAGGTCTCTTTGCGGAGAACGATGATGCGGATCACTATAGCGACACAATGAACAAATTTGAGCACGAATTAAAGCTCCCTGTTGATATTGGGCTACTCGGTTTTGGCTTAGCAAACGCTGGTGTTGAGCTCTCAACGATGGGGAATGCTACTGTTGCCGTTCTTATGGGACTTGTTGTTGGAAAAACAGTTGGTATTTTTGGATTTTCAATGCTTGGACAACTTCTCGGATTTCCACTTCCGAAAGGAATGAACTGGAGAAGTTTGCTCGTTGCTGGCGTTATTGCTGGCCTAGGACTTACTGTGGCACTCTTTGTTTCAGGCGTTGCGTTTACTGACCCAACATTGCAAGGTTCCGCGAAGATGGGGGCCCTTCTTTCAGCCTTTGTTGCTCCGCTTGCAATTCTTCTTGGGAAGATGTTGCGAGTTCGAGAAGGGGCTGAAGACGGAGTAACAGAAACAGAAGTCGTAGAGTTGGCTGACACAGAGCTCACTCCTTCTTACACATCTCCTGAGTCCGACCAGGAAGGGGTTTCTCACGAGGAGACCTCTGAGAGAGAATATGAGGAAAGGGTGTAGCGTTTACCTTACTTCATAAATAGAAAAGGCGCGGTAAGATGCTCGACTCTTACCGCGCCTTTTTTTGTTGGCTTCGATAAGATTATAACGCTGTTCATTTTTAGAAGATCAATTCGGTATCGCCTTGTGCGATCTAAGCATCCCCTTTATCCTGGTAGGAACTTTCGGATGATCTGGTAAAGATCTGCTTTTTCAAACGCTAGTTTACAGGAGCTCATAGATGCGTTTTACACCGTTTTCCAAGCAAGCCCTCCTTTCTGTTGGGAGCTTATTTATTTCTACAGGTCTCTATGCACAGAGCATAGATTTTAGTGGTGATGGAGCTGAGTCAGATATCGTCTCAGTGACCATCGACGATGACGATAATATTGATTGGCAATATTTAAGCTCTGATTCTGATTTTGCTACACGTGAAGATATCTCTAACGGAGGAGATGTTGGTGAATCAGGTGATAACCTCGTCCCAGGTCCTTGGACCGGATCAGGTAACCAGGTAGCTTACACCACTCGTGATGGAAAGAAAGTAAACTGGGTAGTCCTCGATGGATCGTCTGAGACGAGCGTTGAATTCGGACTTCGAAAAGATAAGTACCTTATACCCGGTGACTTCAACGGTAACGGAACGTTTGACGCTGCTCGAATCTCTTCGAAATCTGCCATTCGAGTTATGGCAGATCCATTTAATAGTGGCTCCGCAACGTATCAAGGAAATTTTCTCAAGAAGCATGTCAAGCAATCACAAGACGCTTTTCGTTTAAACCTGACAGGAGATCGCGACCAAATTGGTATCGTACGGAAGATCTCGAAAAATAAACGTTTTAAGATTTACCTCAAAGATGTCCTGACAAATGCCTCAACAACGCAAAAGCTTATTGGATTGAGAAGGGGAGGGATCAAAGATGCTGTTCCTCTTCGCCAAGCAGACGGAACTGATGCTTTAGCTATCATACACAGAAAAAATGGAGTCAAAAGCCTCCATGTTTTTGACCCTGAAACTGGTGAATCACTCTACTCAAAAGAGTTCTCCAACATTAAAAACTATGGTCTTGCTGGTGACTACGACCGCACCAAAGACGGAGAGGAATTTGCTGTCATTGCAAAAGACAATACCTCTATGACCATTATCAGCGTTTTTGACGATCAATCAGAAACAACAGTTTCTATTACAAACTCTGACGATGTGCTAGCAGACGATAGAAACGTTCACTCCTACAAAAGCAACACCAGCGGTGGTGGTGGTGGTGGAGGCTCGTGTTCTGGCACCACACCATTTGGAGCAGGCCGACTCTGGAAGCCTGAGGCTGATGCCAATGACGCTCGTCAACACAAGCCTGTCATGCTGCTTACCGGAAGCAACAAAAACGGCAACAGCGGAAAACTCACTGTTTATTCTTCAAATGGAGTTGCCATCGGTTCTGTTGGCTTTAAAGCATCGAGTATCCCGGGTGTTAACAACGGTGCTCACCACTATTTTAGTGGAGGCTTTGGTTCTGGACACTCTTGTTCTCAGTTTAGGTCGCTCTCTCAAGCTGCCGGAGGAAATGGGGACATCTTAGTTCAGTGGAAAGGAAGCACCTGTCTTGGGCCACAAAATCCTTGCTCAAGAGCAGGTGGGGTATAATCAACCTGAACGTTTGATTTCCACCCTTAGATACCATAAGGGCTGGTATGAGATTTTTCTCATACCAGCCCTTTATTTTTGATTCTTCAACACTCAAAAGAGGCTTTCTCCAATCTGGAATGCCTTCAATTGAGTGCCCAGGGGATAAGACAAGAGAGAACTCTATCGTTCTCGTTGTAACTTTTATCGCTTAAAGCTTTTCGCCCACATACTCCTCAGGAGCAAGCACTGGCACAAGTGGACGAGTCTGGAGATCTACTGGAGCACGCAGCCCTTTTTGCTCTTGTGACTGCTCTGTTTTCGCTTCTTTTTTCTCTGATTGTTCGTCTGACATGGGTTTTATCGTCCTACTCATAAACATGATATCTATCATTACGATGCCGTAGGTATCCAAATCGGATTCAAGTAGTTGAAACTTTACTGATAATTTGGCCACCTACACTCTCCTCTAAAAGTGCTTGACCATCTGGCCACGAGAAAGATTATACTTCACTTTCACGGTATGGCTCTGAGCAGTCAGAGGAAAAAGAGAGGGGAATCATGAAGTTACTCTTAAAACTCGTCGGTGGATTTGTTGTTCTACTTGTCGGAGGGATTGCCGCAGTCTTCTATCTCACCTCAGGCATGGTTGACGAGGTTGATTCATTTTTTGCCGCCGTCAAGGAGCGTAATACGGAACAGGCATACGAAATGCTGGCTGGCGAGTTTAAACGAACGACATCCCTTGAGGCCCTGGATCAGTTTCTACACGGGGCAGACCTCTATGGAGCAAAGGAAACAAACTGGACCAACCGCCAATTTTCCGGAGACCAGGGTACGGTGAACGGAAGCGTCACCACGGCCTCAGGCTCAACAACGCCTCTTGAAATTTCATTTGTAAAAGAAGAGGGGCAGTGGAAGATTTTAGGAATTCATAAAGTTCAAGCAGGTCTTCAAGAGAAAACAGCTGACGGCAAGCTTGCTCTCTCTCTTCCCCCCGAAGAAGCCCAAGTAAAGCTTGTCAAAGAAGCAATGAGAAACTTTGGCGTATCAATAAATGCAAAAGACATGACGGCCTTTCATCAACACATCTCCCAGATGTGGCAGTCACAATTCGACACGGCAAAGCTTGAGCAAGCCTTTGGTAAGCTCTACGAGATGGATGGGGATCTCACAAAAGTAAGCAACCTCTCACCAGTTTTTCAAGAGCCAGCAAAACTTGACGAAAAGGGAGTGATGCACATCGCAGGATTTTTCCCGACAACACCAAAGCAGGTGAAGTTCGAGCAAAAGTACATACAAGAAGGTACTCAGTGGAAGCTGCTTGGCTTCAATATCAATATCACCGGATAATTAAAGCGCAGCAAGCAAATTTGCTAAGGCTTTTTTCGCCTTCTTTTTACGCTTTTTAAAATCCTCGTGCTTAATCTTCAGTGCTTTCTTCGCTTTCTTACTCGCTTTGCTCACAAGCGCGCCGAGATCCTCGCCATTGGCAGACGAGATATTGAGTGATTGAATGGCGAAGTACTCATCAAAAACTTCAAGTGCGGCTTTTGCAGCATTTTTCTTCTCACGAGCGTTCTTCTTTTTCTTCTTACTCTTCTCTGGATCTAGCTTTTTAAGAACTTTGACCGCAGCTTCAAGTAAGGCCGCTCTATCAGTAAATTCAGCTGTAAAGAGGCAATCAACTATACCGTTTGCATCAGCATCGCTGTCTGTCACCCCGCAGCCACACGTTCCAGGAGCTATTTTGCCAGCATCACTTGGACAGAGATCGAGACAATCAAAGGTGAAATCACTATCAGAGTCAGCATCTGCTACACCACATCCGCATGTAAGCGGGTCAGTTTTAGCCGGATCGTTTACGCACTGATCGTTACAATCAGGAGTTCCATCAAGGTCACTATCAAGGTCTGAGATCCCACATCCACAGACAAGCGGTTCAGTTTTATTTGGATCGTTGTCACACGTCTCTAAGCAATTCGGTGTGCCATCACTATCATTATCAGCTGCGTCTTCAACGATGCCACATCCGCATACTCCGGGCTCAAGTTTAGCGCTATCCTCAGGACACTCATCGATGAGTACACCCCAAGGTTCAGACCCCAAAGAGAGATCACGCGAGTTAAAAAAGAGGTATCCATTCCGTACAGCTAAGTCGGTAGGCTCGCCACCTTCTTCTCCAGGTAGCGTATCGTACGCTTCAAGTGTAACTCCATCGTACTTCCAAACTTCTTTTCCCGTATCAGGTGACGACGCAGTAAAGAACACAATGCCATCAATATCGACAAAGTCAGATGGAACCGATGAGTCAAAGTTGTCCCCTGGGACAAGATCTTCAATCAAAACGGTGCCACCCTCGGTGCCATCACTCATCCAAGGCTCTTGCCCATGTGTACCATCAGTTGCGTTGAAATAGAGCATATCACCAGCAGCGTGGAATTCTCTGAGCTGGGACCAGTCACTTCCGGGGTAGATATCTCTCACGAGTACTGTTCCACCTTCTGTCCCATCCGTCTTCCAGAGTTCACGGCCGTGGGTTTCATCCAGGGCGACAAAGTAGGCAATAGTATCCCCTGGAGTAATCAGCGTTGGGAAGGAGTCTGAGGAACCTGGATTGATATCTTTAATCATAAAGGTACCAACTTCAGTGCCGTCTGTTCTCCAAAGCTCAGAACCGTGAGTATCGTCTTCTGCAGTAAACAGTAGAATATCTCCAAAGAGAGACAAGAAACTCGGGCCACCTGAGCCACTTCCAGGACGAATATCTTTTACTAGCGTTGTTCCAGCCTCTGTACCATCCGTTCTCCAGAGCTCACTTCCAAGATCTTCTGTTTCAGCAACAAAGTAGATGAAATCTCCAAGGCGGATAAAGTTTTCTGGAGAAGATTCATTTGGATCTCCACCACCTTCTCCACCTTCGTCTTCAATACCGGGGAAGATATCCTTGACGAGGACTGTGCCACCTTCGGTACCATCTGTCTTCCACAACTCATAACCAGCATCGGGAGTATACGCTGTAAAGATCGCTATATCACCAAGCACAGTCATTCCATACGGATTTCCACCTTCACCAGGGACGGCGCTTATATCTTTGAGCATCACGGTTCCACCAGAGGTGCCATCAGAGATCCAGAGCTCATCATCATGCACTCCGTCGTTGGCTGCAAAAAGTATAGAACCGTTAAAATCTGTAACCTCGCTAATTCCATTTCCTTGTGGGCCAGGGAGGATATCACCGAGAGATGTGGTGCCAGCTTCTGTTCCATCAGTCACCCAAAGCTCTTCGCCGTATATTCCATCATCGGCTTCGAGCACGACCTTGGTACCAAGAGTTCCAATGAACTTTGGAACGGAGCTCTCTGTATTGACTGGATCAGCAATACTAACAACTTCAGTGACTCCGCCAGAGTCCTTGAAGATACTTATGGATGGATTCTTCGCATAAAAAACAGCTCCTGAGCCGTCGTTCACAATACTTTCTGGAAGAGACGACCATACTCCAGGGTAGATATCTTGGACGAGAATCGTGCCATTTGGTGTTCCGTCAGTCTTCCATAGCTCAGTTCCTTCATCTGGGGTTGTCGCACGAAAATAGACTTCACCTCCGACGTTCGCAAACTGCTGTGGGCTTGAATCATCTTCTCCTGGATAAATGTCTTTGAGAAGTTGTACGTTGGTGCCATTCGTTCGAAAGAGCTCTCTACCCTGAGAGGAAGAAGTTGCAGCAAAAACAACACCAGATCCTACTTGAATGAAATCAGATGGATTAGAATCTTGAGAGCCCGCATTGATGTCCCCTAACTGAACTGTTCCTGCCTCTGTGCCATCAGATATCCAAAGCTCTCTTCCCTCTAAAGGAATATCAGCTGAAAAGAGCACTCTATCTTCAACGCTTGTGATGTTAAGCGGCATTGAGTCACTCAGTGAGATATTTTTCACAAGTGTTGCGCCCATTGGGGTAAGGTCACTCTTATAGAGCTCTCTTCCATTGGTGCTGTTATCATCAGCGCTAAAAAAGAGGAGTCCTAAAGAGGCATTCCATTCAAATCCAGACGGAAATGAGCTCCCAGTAGCTGCAATATCACCTAGCTTAAAAGCATCAGTAAGATCCGCATTGGTAATCCAAGGCTCATTATTCCCACTTGCATCAAGCGCCCCGAAGACAACTCCGATAGGAAGCGCTGTGACATGCGTGATAGAAGAGCTCAGTGCCGGTCCTGGGTGAATATCTTTAATACGATACGTTCCTAACTCAGTCCCATCACTGGCCCAGGGCTCAGCAGCATCAACAAAGCCATCTGATGAGAAAAAGAAAATCTTCTCAGTTGAGCCAGGTGCAACTAAGTATTCAGCCTCTTCGACTATACCACTATAGGAACCACCGAGATTAATAACCATCTCCGTGCCAAGCTGTGTACCATCAGTTACCCAAAGCTCTCGTTCGACAGGGCTTACGCCATTAGTGGGCGTAGTAGCAAAAAAGAATATTTTCTCGATTCCACCAATAGTTTGCTTCGTTAACTTTGTTGGTGAGGAGCTCTCTGGGCCAGGGTAGATATCGATGAGAACGTGGGTTCCAAGAGTAGTACCATCAGAGATCCAGAGCTCACGCCCATGAGCCACATCTTCTTTGACAAAGAGGTAGTTCGAACCAAGCACCACCAGATCTGATGGATCACCAGCATCTCCAATCTGATTAATATCTTTAATGACAGTTGGAGTCTGAGCGTGAACACACACGGCGAAGGTAGTAAGGACACAGACAAGAAGTTGTGAAAGTGCTTTTACAATAGATGTGTAATGCATAGTGGTACGTCTTTAATATGTAGAAACCCCAAGAATTGTACTCAGGCGAATATAGCACATGGAGAGCACTAAAAAAGAATATGTATTATCAGTGCCTTACAGGAGATGGGGTTGAGTCGTTCTCACATCTTCGCGTCAACCACGAGGGCGGCCTAGTTGATAAAGCTTGTGCTCTTTCAAGACTGAGCAAACGAGTGTGCGTATTCCAGATCTCTATCGATCTCTTAAGGCAATATAGAGATCAGACACAGGAAACCCCTCATCAGGCGTTCTCAAACCGTAACTTACGTCAGCAGGTGTGTTTTCAGCGAAACGGTAGTAGTAAATTCGACCGATGCCGGGAACATTCTCTCTGAGGTAAGGCCAAATTTGTTCAGCATAAGCAAGCTGGTTGTTCACTCCCTGTCTGCCAGATTCAGTTACCCAAATTGGCTTTGAGACACTATTGAGAAAGCCTCTGACTCCATCAAGGAATGCCTCAAGATTTGTTCCATAGTAATGGATGCCAAAAATATCTACCGCGCTTAGTATTCCACCGTTTACAAGCGACTTGTTGTAGTTGAGCGTATCTGGGTAGTTTTGAGCGATGGCAGTGGTGGCTCCACTCACAATAGTCTTTCCACCATCTGCATTTTTTATCAAATTACTGGCAAGAGATACGAGCTCGATATAGTTCTCAGGAGAGTTAAGAACCTGAATCGTAGAGTTTACTCCAAAGGAAGGATTATTTGGCTCATTCCAAACCTGATAGGCGCGAATTTTAGAGTTTCCTGCATACCGCTGCGCTACTTGCTTTGCCCATTTTCGAGCAAATGTAAGGCGAGGGTTGCCTTGTACCCAGTTATCAGAATTATTCATCCAAGAGGGAACGCTTGTGAGAATAACAAGAGCGTCCATCCCGTCAGGAATGCAGCTTAGGATCTGGTCGTAAAAAGAGAAGTTCAGTGATGAGTTAGGTGTAGGTTGTACGTTGTCATCCCAGTTAAAGAGAACTCGAACAAAGTTCAATCCTAGAGTGTTTTTAATCTCTTGGTACTGTGCACACGTTCCACCAGCAAACATCTGGTTTGCAAACGCATTCACTCCCATGCGCGAGTAGGTAATGGGTTTGCGATCGAGCCCATCGACAACTTCAAACGCGTCTTCGATATCATCAATAGCATCTTCGACAGCAGAGCTCCCACAGCCAGCAAGAAGGAGGAGGGAAGCGAGAAAGAGGAAAAGGTGGCGAATCATATAGAGATCTCCTAAAAACTTCGAAAATAGTCTTTCGTACTAAGGACTATTTCGCAATGGAGGATCCTCTCTCCGTTGTCTTATCGGTCAATTTATTCGTCGATTCTGCCGATATTGTTTACGATAGTATATAGAGTGAACACGAATGAGCATCTTTAAAGAGCTTCTCTCCACACTAGCAAACACCATCCTCGAACCTCTCGGTACGAGCTTGCATGAATCTAAAGCCCTTGCTGCAGTGGTCATCCTGGCTGATGTTGCGTACGTAGATAATGAATTTTCCCCCGAGGAACGTGAACGGATTGTAGACTTTGCCACGAAAGCCTTTCAGATCTCTGAAGAGCACGCTGAACACCTTATAGCTGAAGCTTCTGATCTTCTTCAAAAGGAAGAGTCTCTTGACTCATATGCTACCTACTTACGTGGTGTGCTCACCCCACAAGAACGTGTTGAGCTCTACCACTTGATCTTTGAAACCCTTCAAGCAGATGGCTCCGTTCACCCCTTTGAGGACTGGCTCCGTTCAAGATATGCCTCTTTGCTTGGAGTTCCCGACTATGAATAGAACGTCATTATTATAAGAATTTGTATGGGAACACCCCAGTTTATACCCTTGTTTCGAACATTCTTGCTTGTCGAAACATCGTAATGCTGTAGCCTAAAAATATGTTTAACCCGAGTGACCAAAAGACCGACTCTTAGAGGAGAAGGGGAGAAACATGAATAAAGGTTTTGAGTACGATCTACTTATCATTGGCAGTGGCCCTGGTGGGCAAAAAGCAGCGGTTCAAGCGGCCAAACTTGGCAAGAAAGTTGGCGTCATTGATCTTAATCCTGCCGTCGGTGGTGTCTGTCTTCACGACGGAACTATTCCGAGTAAGTCATTTCGAGCTGCGATACTCCACCTCACTGGGTATAGGGTACGAGAGCGTTTTGGAAAAGCTTACCGTGTAAAACAAAATATCTTGATGGAAGACCTGCTCGCCTGGTCTTCCGGTATCATCGAAGAAATTGAGCAAACGCTCCGTGCACAAATGCAGCGCAATAACGTTGAGCTGATCTGTGGTTTTGGCTCGTTTATTAATGAGCATCACATCCAAGTTCAACACCGAAACAAGAAGGAAACGTTTAGCGCAAAAAAAATCATCATTGCCACTGGAACAAGCCCACGCAGGCCGGAGGGATTTGATTTCGACAACGAGGTTATCCTTGATAGTAACGGTATTCTCTACATGGAGAACCTCCCGCAAACGTTAACTATCGTTGGAGGTGGCGTCATTGGTTGTGAGTACGGTTCAATGTTTGCGACCTTAGGGTGTAAAGTCACTATTGTTGAAGCCCGTCCGAATATTTTGGGATTTGTTGATAAAGAGATCGCTGAGACATTAGCTTTTCATATGCGCGAGCAGCGAGTAACCATCCGCACAAACGAAACAGTAACAATGTGTAAGCGCTCATCTGACGGAAGAGCTGTTACATTCCTTGAGAGCGGTAAACAGCTTGTGAGCGACTGTTTGCTTGTGTCAGCAGGACGAACAGGAAATATCGATAATCTCGGCCTCGAAAATGTAGGCATTGAGCCTGACAGTAGAATGAGTATCCCCGTCAATAAGCACTACCAAACATGTGTTCCCCACATTTACGCAGTAGGTGACATCATTGGACCACCGGCATTAGCTTCAACAGCGATGGAACAGGGAAGGTTAGCATCACTTCACGCTTTTAATGTTGACGAAGAGGTCCCAAACCAACCCGTTCCTTACGGTATTTTTACGATCCCTGAGATCGCAGCTGTAGGAAAAACGGAAGAACAACTTAGTGAAGAGTGTGTTCCATACGAATATGGTATTTCTCGCTTTGAAGAGATCGAGCGCGGAAAGATCCTAGGGGTAAGTAAAGGGGAACTCAAAATCCTCTTTCACCGAGAAACTCGTAAGATTCTCGGAGTACACATTCTTGGCGAGGGCGCTATTGAGCTGATTCATATCGGCCAGAGTGTCATGGCTATGGACGGAACGCTCCACAATCTTGTGCATATGATCTTCAACTACCCAACACTTGCTCAAGCATACAAAGTAGCAGCACTTGATGGCATGAATAAACTCATCGCTGTAGAAGGGCTAGCCTCCGATCCAAAACTGCAGGCTGATATTAAAGCCGCAGAGCAGAACTGTGACTAGCGTGCTCATTACTTTGTCCAGGTTCCGCTCGTTGAATCTCGTGATTTCGACTCATCTGATAATCAGTAAAAATCCATTCCGCTGACGGAATCATATAAGAACCATCTTTGAGTTGCGTTGTTGTGTCCTTGAGCCGGTAGACATAGTGACCGCACGTATAACAGTTGTGTTTACTAAAATGGTGGCAGAGACAGATCTTACCTTCAACAGGGCACTTTTTCCCGTCAGCATCATACGGTGTATCTTTATACGCATCGATGTACTGACATTTTCCTTTTTCAAGCACATATCCAAACGGTTCACACTGCGGCTTAATGTTTGAGGACAGGCACGGGCTCGTTGTGAGCATACGGATAGGGTAGCCGGTGGGTGAGACAGTATTCACGACAACCTGTTCTTCTTTCGCCTCAAAGTACTTTTGTTTAACACGTTCAGGCAAACCACACTCTTTGGATACGGTAAATCGGGTAGCAACTTGAACTGCAGATGCACCACGGTGGATATACGACGTCGCATCAGTTCCAGTAAAGATTCCTCCTGCTGGAATAACCGGAATATCTAGTTCATTTTCTTTGAGATAGGCAATCACCTCATCCACGATTACCTCTAGATTATGCTTCTTCCAATCTTCTCCAAAACCCAAGTGCCCACCCGCAAGGGGGCCTTCAACAACAATATAGTCTGGCATCCGATTTACGCGTTTCGCTGAGCGTAAGAAAATACGTAGCGCTCTCACACTTGAGACAATAGGGCCGACAAGAACATCTCGAAACCGTGGGTGGTTCTCCATCATACGTAAACTGTTGTTGTGGAGTCCCGCAGAAAGCGTTATTCCATCAATACCCTCGTCAAGCGCAGCGAGTAGCCGTGTTTCAAGCGAGGGCTGAGGATCAGCCATTGTGAGCTTTTCCATAATATTAATAAAGACTGCTCCATCCCCAGTTTTTTGCTCCATCGCAGAACGAACAAGTCTCTGCTGAGCCTCTCGAAGATCATCGAGTTCAAAATGAACAGAAGATTTATCAAAGCTCCCAACACTTTCTTTATGTGCTTCAGCTTTTGACTTAGAAAATCGTGTCTTAAATCGTCTATCGCTGACAAACGGGCTCATTGCATCAGAGATATGCCCAATACCACCGAGCCGTGCAGCTTCATGCGCAAGCTCCATCGTGGAGATATCAACTCCCATACCTCCAATCATAATCGGAACAAACTCTTTGCCGTTTAATGTAAGGCGGTAATTGTCTAGTTTATCTTCGGTAGCATTCATAGGCGTGACACTGCAATTGTAGACCGTTCACACACCATAGACCCGCAAGAATTCTGCGGCAAGGTGCACAGGAAAACTGTTTCACTTTTTTAAAACTTGAGTAACTTAGTCAAGCTTAGGAAGAGGCGATTTTTAATCTTCCGGCTTCGGGCAAATCCCAACGAGACACAATCTTTGACGCCGCATAACTCGCGGGTCCATAAAAGAGGAGTGAGCCAAACGGGATAATCATACTCACTGTGAAAACGGCCCCAAGTACAAGCACATCAACAATGTTTCGGACAAGAAGCTTCCAGCGTGATAGAAGAGGAATCTGCAACGCAGCCAGAGCAAGATCTACAACTTCATAGCCTAACAAGAGCGCAAAGCAGACCGGAGTAATAAGGAGAAATGGAGGAATAAGAGACAGGAGCAATAAGAAGACACTTATAACGGCAATGATAAGTGCCTGTAATACATCTCCACTGATCAGGAGTGAATTCTCAAGAAGAGTAGAGGAATCTTGTTCAGCTGCTTCTCGAGTTAAGAGCCCACTGTCAACAAACCCCTCAAGAGCAATTGATTCATACGAGAGACTTCCGAACGCAATCACCCCAATAAACGCCACAAGCCCAGCAACAAAGAGACTTGAGATCATAAAAGCCCACGAGATGACGTATGACCAGAGCCCTTCAAACTCACCAAGGAGTAGGGGGATAAGATCGTGACGAAAATACAACAGTGGTGCAAAGAAAAAGAGGAAAAGGAGTGACCCTAAGAAAAAAGGCTTTGCGACAAGACGAAGCAAGCGCCTACGCCGCAATACGGCACCACAAGCTGCTGGGAGCTCAAAGGCGGCTTGGAATGTATTTTGGACAAAAGCCATGCCAAATCGTATCTCGATAGATAAATGGAATACGATTTAGAGTATTTCATATTTCTTCCAAAGGAGCACCACTCCTTTGGGACATTAACCGCAGCTCGTATCATCCTCTGGTAGTGGTCGATACACAAAACGCACTGTCACTTCAAGAAAGCGCTCAGCAAAGTAGGGATTGCCACCTGATTCATTGGTATAACATTCTCCTTGAACCCCAATGGTAAGAGGTTGGGCTGGTGCACAGACGGGGAAGTCAATAAGCTGACTTCTCTTTGTCTGCTGATAGTCAAGATCAAAAGAGCGAAAACTACCCCCTGGAAATGATCCAGACTCATGGAGACTGTCAGTGTGAGTAGTAAGATCATGACTCCAATACCCAGGAATGTCTAATGAAGTGGTAATCCAAAAGTGTGAGAAGAGATTGTAATACCCAAACTCTTCTGAAGGGTTAAGCACCGAAGCCATTCCACCCGTCCGAACTGTTGTGAAGGTAATGTAACGCAACACATTGTCGGGGAGAGTAAATTGCTGAGATTCGCTTATAGAGTATGGCGCATCAACTGGCCCATCACAGTTACGCTCTGCAAGGAGAGTAAACTGTAGCTCTTCAGCAAAGCTAGGAGTGATACAAAGTGATACGGATAATGCAACGAGGCTTAATAACCGATATAACGTATTCATGATGTTCTCCTTATTCGGGGACTACCTAGAAACCTCTGAATCCAGAACGTCTAACGAGGTTTCTCCAGACTCAAATTCACCAATAAAGAGAGAAATCAAATCATCTGTCTCAGACCTACCGATGGCATTGCTTTCTCTTTTATGAGGCACACAACTCACAATTGCGTATGCCCAACAGCAGTTCACACTTCGAGAATCATTTGGTCCTGGCTCACCTATGACAGGATTGTTCTCACTATCCGTATAACGGGTGGTTCCTCGCTCTACGGTTTGTGCGCCACACCCTTCTGGGCAATCAGGAAGCTCCCCATCTCCTTCGCTATAGAGTATTGACTCAGCCAGGTCGCAAACGTTTCCTGCATCCTTATCGGCCATCTCAGCAGTTACTTTCTCACAGCCTAATTCCTTTCCCCGTGCCTCACACTCTTCGACAGTTCGATAAGGGCCAAACTCCCAGGTAAATCCTCCATTCGGGGAAGTGCAAGTACAAACAAGATCACCATTATTGTTCGAGCCCCAACATACTTGAGGCGAGATCAATGTCTCTGATGACACTCCTCCACACTCACCACCAGAGCCGCTATCTTGCGCGAGGGCTGGCACGTAAAGAGCCAAGGCTGAACTAAAGAAAAAGGGGAACGAGATCAAGGAAAACTTCGAAAAAACACTCATACAACTACTCCAGTAACCTAAAAAAACCTGCGCACCTCCTGAGAGTACGCTCTCTTGCTCATTCACACTGGGTATGCAAACGACATACCACTATATATGTACGTTATGCACATTCATGGAACCAAGTGCGGCAGAGCATCGCAACATACTGATATCACTCTTTAATTATGCTTCCCTGAGCCACGCCTCAGTAAGCAAGCCCTCTGAAAGCTGGCGTATACTCAAAACCACAGATGAAGGTCACAAATTATATACACAACGTTCATAGTAATCCTGGTTCTCGGGAAATAGGGAACTCAAGCTTTCTAAGTGATATAGGGATCTTGGAAGGAGGTGATTAGGTGTACTTTTTTTGTTCACAAGTACGAGAGGTGATCCTATAAATATGCAGAGAGAGCGCTGAGATGCTCCAGTTCTTTATACAAAACGACACAAAACAAGAAGTGTGTCAGAATATATAAACTGACATGAAGAAAAACTTAGAAATAAAGGAGTTCTCTGGGCTCACTGACTCAGTACTCAGCCTCTTGGTTGAACTCGAAGAAAAAATCTTCGAAAAACCTCTCTCCCGTGAACTCATAGAGCGAGAACTACAAACACGCCCCAATCTTTGCATCCTGATTGGATACCTCGAGGGAGAGCCTTGTGGATACAAGATTGGATTTGAGTACCACTCAGACCATGAATACTTCTATAGTTGGAACGGTGGAGTAGTGGGGGAACATCGACGTAAAGGCATAGCTCGTGCACTAATGGAAAGACAACACGAGTGGGCAGAAGCGAAAGGCTTTAAGTACATAAGAACTCAAACCAAGAACAAGTATCGCAGCATGCTACTTCTCAATATCGAGTACGGCTTTGACGTAACAGGTGTTTACAAGAAGCTCAGTGAGGAACATCACGGGATTATCCTTGAAAAAGAACTCTAAACTCTAGTCTTGTGCCCCTACCTCTTCGTTACCAATGTGCCTATGAATGAATCAAAGTACGATAAATTAACTAGCGAGAATGTATATAGTACCCTTAAAGAATTCTTTCCAAAGCGAAACGATTTCTATTCATCAGACTACTCTGAGGAAGTCGAAGAGCTAATATTTTTCGGAATAAGATCCCTCTCAGATCTACGAAGCCTTCTAGAAAAACACTCAAAAGAAGTTCTTGAAATTGATGCGAGCCCCATGGATGAGTGGCATCAAAAGTTTTATATTCGCGAATCACCCGGTGAGCCGATTCGACAAAGAATAGAAGAAGGATATTGGTTCGCCTTTCCCGCACTCCTAAGAATCGCTTTAGAGCTAGAGTTTGGAGAGGAATACATAGAGTACGCGAACAAGAGAGACGGGGTATAGCTTAAGCTCTGCAAGCCCGGGCAAAGTTGGGGCCACTAAACCACCACCAATCCCTAACAACAGTCCATACGTGAAAATTACACGCATATGGCTTTCCGTACAACGTAAGCTAACTGTGTATTTTCTCGTATAAAGAGAAATTTAGTTCTCACGATAAATCCTAAGTCAGTCGATTCCTAAAGCACAAGAATCCATCGTAGGGAAATGTGGTGATACACAACTTGGAGCTACAACCATGTGCAAAAGAACGTATACATTCATTTGGATAGTTTTCATTCTTCCAACATTCGTACTGGCTCAAGACTTCATATCTCGAACTGAGTTTCGAAACGGATTTCGCAAAGCATTCCACACTCGAAGCTGTAAAGAACTAGAAAAGTACCACTCATATCTACTGTCAAAGCACATCAATTTTCCAGACGGAGCACCTGTCGTGAATGAGTTCTACTCCTCCTTGCGCATGACTTGCACAGCGGACAGTCAACTGTGCAAAGACCTCTTCATAGACGCAAGAGATACTTGCGCTCCATCGAATCCTTTTACTACTTTCATGATGCTCGAACACAACGACACAGCAAATAGAGCAAGGGGGAACTCTTGGGCAAAGAACATCTCCTCCGAGAAGATGGGACAATATAGACAGTTCAAGCAGAAAGTTCTCAATGAAAGCCAATACCTCTCAAACGAACAACCAATCGACGCGGCGGCATACTCTGTCATTCTAGGTGTCTTAAGTGCTCTGGGCGCTCCTGAAAGCGAAATAGATCCACTACTTGAGCAAGCAATAAGATTATATCCTCTCTACCTAAACTTCTACACCAACCGAGCAAACTATCTTCTGCCTCGATGGGGAGGCTCCTTTCCAAAGCTTCTCAATTTTGCAGAACGCTCAGAGGAACTTTCTCGACATCAATTGGGCACTGGCGCCTATGCTGTCATAGCCAGCTCAATTGCTAAGCTGTTTAACGAAAAAGTATTTACAGAAGTTGGTTTTAAGAAGCAAAAAACATGGCAAGGCTTTCGAGATCTTATTGATCTCTATCCTGATGCAAAGTTTCTCCAACATCGATTTGCTTACATGACATATAATGCTAGAGATCGAACTGTTGCCAGGGAAGCATTTCATCTTCTTGGAGATCAATACGACTCGTCCTATGAGAGAATCTGGAGCGGGCAACGTAACTTTGAACATATTTATCAATGGGCATTTACTCAGCCTTCTGCTCGCGATCAAAAAGTCGATCTACTCTTTTCCGCTATTTCAAGAAACTCAGTTGCTGAGGTTTCCCCTCTTGTTCAAGAACTTGGCCTAGAGACGACAAACCCAACCGGCGTTACAATGATGGAGGAAGCTGCAATGGAAAACTCCCTCAATGTTGCAAAAAAGCTCGTCGAAATGGGATACAAGCTCTCTGTTCGATCTGCATTAGTTCATGAAGGAAAGCCTCTTCACTATGCAGTTCACAATGGATACCACGACTTCGCTAAGTTTCTATTAGATAACGGTGTATCTCCAAATGCATATGGATTCTCTTTAAAGCCTGCACTCGTCTTAGCACTCGAGAAAGGACATGAGGACATTATTCAGCTCCTCCTAGACAATCCAGAAACGAGCCTTTTATCAAATAGCCATAAGTGGGGTAACCTCCTGTGGGTCGCTTATAAAGTTGGGAATCGCAAAGCGTTTCAATACTTCCTTGAAAACAAAGGCCCAAGCATTCTAACACCGATAAAACCGATCGGATCCGATCTTCCTACGTTCCTTGCAATAACTGGAGATCTCCCTACGCTACAAACTGTTATACAAGAAAACGCTTCTCTGTATTATGTGCACCAGATGTCCAGGATCAAGCAGTTAAAAGAAAGTGCAGAAAATGCCAATCAAACTCAAATCGTGACATATTTACAAGGTCTCCTTGATCAAGCAGAGAAGGACAAGCAAGACAAGTTTAAGGCTATGCAGGATAAGTTAAAGAAGCGGCAGCTTGAGCGAGAACAGAGGCTGGCAAAAAGCAGGAGAGAGGTTTAGTTCTGGAGCGGGGCTCGATCATTCCATTACCATTTCTTCTATATTTTATCCGTGTGTTTTCTGCGTTAATGTGGCGGAGAGCTTGCAGAAGTGAATCAAGATTTTTTTCGCTATTTATTCGGCATTATCAAGTCGGATGGAGCCAGTTCTCAATAAATATAATCAATGATTTCAGAGCTCTATAAATCTGTCGATAAAACTCGACAATAGTGTCGATATGAGTCATCATAAATAATGTAAGATAACTTACCCTGGCTGAAGGCCAATTGGAGAGGCACTACGATGACCTATCAGAGTCTACTTTTACCAGTGATTGAGGACTGGAGCTTCTTTAAGAAAGAACCCCCTCAAAGCATTGAGCGAAATGTTCTCAAGTCCCTACCAGAGCTTCAACCCGATCTCGCCACAGTCATTCAAGGGGTGAGGCGATGTGGAAAATCAACCTTGCTTGCTCAGATCATGACGAAGCGAGAACTCCCCAGGGACTGCTGTTTTTTTGTTAACTTTGAAGATCCACGTTTAAGTGACTCGCTCGATCCAAACCTTCTTGATGCAATTGTTTCCTTTGCAGATGCTCAAGTAGGTGACAATGAGCCACGATTTTTCTTTCTTGATGAGATACAGGCAGTCAAGGACTGGGAGAAGTGGTTACGAGTAAAGCTTGATAAGGCTGGCAAGAATCATTTCGTCATAACGGGGTCAAATGCAGCGCTCTTAAGCGGAGAGCTCGGAACGGTACTTACTGGGAGGCATCTTCCGCTAGAGCTTTTTCCGTTTGATTTTTCTGAGTATCTCAATGTGAAGCCCGAGGGGAGCTTGGAGGCGTTTCTTTCTGATGGAGGTTTCCCGAGGGCACAAACATTAGAGAACGCTCCACAGCTTCTAAGACAGTATTTTACGGACATCATTGAAAGGGATGTCAGAAGACATGTTGCAGCACGCTCAAGCACGCTCCTTGCTCAGGTTGCTAGGGCAGTTTTTGATTCGACAGGTTCTGAGTTGAGCGCACGCAAACTTGTGAAAAGAGTCGATGCAAGTGTTGATACAATAATGACGTACCTCGATGCTTTGACGAAAGCGTATATGATTCTTCCATGCCCGTATTTTACTTTCTCTGAGCGAAAACGGCTCGTGCGAAATACGAAATGGTATCCAATTGATTGTGCATTGAGGGCGTCTGTTCTGACCTCTGGAAGTTTAGATTTAGGAAAGAATTTCGAAACGGCAGTTTTTCATACTCTTCGACGTGAGCACCGGGAGGTGTTTTATTGGCGTGGAGAAGGAGAAGTCGATTTTGTTGTACTTGAAGGCAGTCGCCCAAGGCCAATCCAAGTAAGTTGGGACGGTTTAAAAAATCGGCATAAGAAAGCTATGGCTGAATTTATTGACACCTTTCCGAATGCGCTTGAGCCGCTGTTTGTTACAAAAGAAAATTTCACCAACCTGGTGAGCGTAAGCGGTTGACCTATCTCCCCGTCCACGATCCGGCCCTACTTCCTGAGAATTAGATATATAAGAACCTTAAACATACCGATATTAGACAGCTTACTAGAGCGATCAAAATACCCCAAAAATTCGATTCCACCACGCCTTTAATTGTGTAAGCCATCTTCGCGGACCTGGTTTCCATGCGGTCCAATATCCTTGGCCGTAAGCAAAGGTGATCTCTTCGCCTGGAGAGATCGCAACGCGTGCAAAGATACCAGGCCAAGTAACGCGGTCGGGATCTTCTGGGGGGCCAACGGTATAATGGCGCATCTCAGAGTTGTTATCTTCGGCTGTTGAAAATGGAAAAGCGTCGTTGGCGTAACGACCTAGACCGTGTTGGCGGTGTGTATCAGGAACGATGATTTTCTCTTCGAAAAGAACAATGCCATATGGAGATGTATAGAGACCGGTCTTCTTGTAGAGTTCATCGGGGTCAAGCAGTGGTCCATCATAGGAGACGATCATCTCATCAGGTTCGAAGTCGCGTGTTGCAAAGAGTCCAAGTTCTCCGGGAACAATGAGAGACTCTTTGACTTCAACTCCGTACAACTGACGGATGGCATCTTCAGAGAGCCAAAAGGGCTCAGACCAGTCAGCAGTCCAACCAACACCGATTTGATAACCTTCGTCTAGGCCAAGCGGAACTTTGGTCTCAGAGCAATAATGACGCGATGTATCATCCATACAGACCACATTCTACGTGATTTTGAGAATCGCCATAGAGATGAATCTGAGGGACAGCCCACCCTTAAATTGCCCGATAACGTTACTTATCGGTCGTTTTAGTAGAGAGGTAAACCTAGGGATGGTTAAGAACCTCTCTCCTCTCACGCAAAGCGAAAGAGATAGTTGAAAAGGGGCTGATAGTGAGACACTTTACTCCTCCTGAACCCAATTTCCGTTACGGATAATCGGAACATATCGCCCATCAAATGTATGGGCAACAACCCCGGTCTTATCAGAGCTAAACATCATATCTGTGTGATGTAAGCTCCGATTAACCCCGATCGCAGTGAGTTGATCAGTGTTTAACTGACGACCTTGAGCTATTTGTGAAATATACGCTGAACCGAGTGCGATATGGCACCGAGCATTTTCATCAAGAAGCGTGTGGCAATACATCCGCTTTCGTTGAGCGATCGGTGAATCAAGCCCGACAAGCGCAACTTCGCCAATGCGACTTGCTCCTTCATCTAACGCAAGAAGGCGCTCAAACATCTCAACACCAGAAGAAGCATCGAAATGAACAACTCTTCCTGATTCGAATTCAAGACTAAGGTCTTCAACAAGAACATCCTGGGCAAGGAATGGACGACTCATCACAAGCTTTCCGTTCGCTGTTCGTGCATCGGGAGTGGTAAAAGCTTCAAACGAAGGAATATTCGCCTGAAAAGACTGTCCATGGATAGTCTCTTTACTTCCACCTCCCCACCGAGCTTGATCAGAAAGCTTGATGTGAAAATCTGAACCTCCCCCAAAAATGTGAAGTCCCTCAATCTTCAACCCGTTCAGAAACTGAGCACGCTCGTGAAGTTGTTCATCAACTTGTTTTGCATGCTCGAGAAATGCATCATCTTTTACTCCTGTGATTTCAAAAACATCATCCCATAGAGCAGTAAGAGCGTCTTCTACTCCTAAGTTAGGGAAGACCTGCTTTGCCCAACCGTGGGTCGGTGCAGAAGCAACGAGCCAAGGGCAACGTCCTGCGTTAATCCCAAAACGGCGAAACACTTGACGTGCTTCGTCGTAGCCTTCCATGTAAGCAGCAAATGCTTCAGGGTGTTCCTCAGAAAGGCTCTGGAAGAGTACGGGATGAGACATCCCACGCAGTGAAATGTGAGCACCTCCGACTCGAACAATAGGATCGATCGAATTGAGTAAACGTCTATATTGCACACGCGCCTCAAAACAATCATCTTTTGAAATCCACTCAGCAGCTCGGAGAGGATCTTGAAGAACAATCGTAACTGACCCAGCTTTCAGTTCGCGAGCTACCTCGGCAATCGCCTCGGCAAGCTCACTGTGTTCCGCTTCTCCAGAGATGAGCAACGCTTGGTCGCTGTGAAGGTTAATTCCTTGCTTCAGTAAGAGTTCCGCATAGCGACGAAGATACGTAGGAAACATAAGTTTCTCCTTATCAAAAACTGTGACTATCTTGTTTGAGCTACGCACTCAAATACAAATACAGTCAAAAACCATAGTTCATACCTAGGTTATTCCTCAGCGAACTCTCAAACGTGAAAGCTCGATGAGGAACAACTCACTCCCCTTCCTTCGCGATCCGCGACGCCCCGTAAAAAGCTCACGCACAAACGTTAGGGAGAAAAGTAATACTCAAAGTAAAGAATGATAAGGATCTGGAAGAATCCCGAAGTATTTCATGGCAAGCTGGATTACTCAAACCACGTCTCAATACCGATCAGAAAAATAACACCTTACATACGAAAGAAAACAAGAGAGACAAGCAGAAGTGGGAATAATTGAAATTTCCTAAGTTACTAAAATTGCCGTTCTTCTTTACCTTTGTAGTGAAAAAAACACCGCGAATATCAAGTATTTTCCTGTCACCTATTGACGAAATCCGCCTGGTTGTATATCACCTAAACTCTCAAAATCATTGGCTGTCCCCATCGTCTAGTGGTTAGGACATCGGCCTTTCACGCTGAAAACCGGGGTTCGAGTCCCCGTGGGGACGCCATTTTTCGCTATTTTGACTTAGCTAGAGCTAAGTCCTCAAAACGCCACCTCTCGCTATTTCGACTTTGCTAAAGCTAAGTCCTCAAAACGCCATCTCTCGCTATTTCGACTTAGCTAAAGCTAAGTCCTCAAAACGCCATCTTTTTCAATGAGCATCGAGCTTAGCTTCAGCTAAGTTCGCTCGCGAATCGACTCACGCCGTAGTTCGTACGAAAGCGGATGACCCGCCGTAGCCCGTATAGGGCGAAGCAGGGTTCTTCCCGCCCCTCTCGAACTTCCCCCTTTAATCCCCAACCCTCGAATAGTATTATCCCCCCTAATGTCCACAAACGAATCCTTCGATCCCGACCACGAGGCTCAAACAACAAGCGAGCTCGAAGAGGCATTTGCGCCCTTTCGTTCAAACATCGAAGGCCAGTGGACCAAATACAACACCCCTTACGGCACCAAGACCCTTGTCTACGCAGACTGGACAGCAAGTGGCCGAAGGTACACGCCCGTAGATCGTCGCCTTGAGAAGCTTGCAGAGTATTATGGCAACTCCCATTCACATCACAGCTTCGTAGGGTGCCACACCACAAAACTCTATGAAGATGCCAAGCGATTTATCGGTAACCATGTTGGAGCAGATCCCACAGACGTTGTCCTTGCTTGTGGCTCAGGAATGACTGGAGCAGTAAATCGACTCCAACGCATGATGGGGCTTCGAAGCGATGCAACGCTTACAGAGCAAGAGCGGCCCGTTATTCCCATCACTCACATGGAACACCACTCAAATCACACTTCATGGATTGAGACTGTTGGTGAAGTCATTGTTATTGAACCAGACGAAAACGGACTCCCAGACCTCAATCACTTAGAAGAGATTTGCAAAAATGCCGTCAAATCATCTCGTCCCATTATTGCATCAGTCACTGCCTCATCCAATGTTACCGGAATAGATACCCCAATTTATGACATGGCTAAGGTTGTGCATAAATACGGCGGCATGTTCAGTGTTGACTACGCTGCTTCAGCTCCCTATGTCGATATTAACATGCACCCGGACGATCCAGATGCGGTCCTTGATGCAATCTTCTTCTCCCCTCACAAATTTCTAGGTGGACCCGAGGGCGCAGGCATTCTGATCTTTAATCAACAATTTTACCGAGGAGGAACTCCTGTCAATGTCGGAGGTGGTATTGTCGACTGGACTAACCCTTGGGGCGAGCATTCCTACGTGAAAGACATCGAGTGCCGAGAAGATGCCGGAACCCCTCCCCTCTTTCAAACCATGCGAGCTGCACTCGCTATTTCAGTCAAAGAAGAAATGGGTGTAGAGAGGATTCAGAATCGAAAAAAAGAGCTCCTCACAAAAGCCCTGAGTGGGCTCGAAGCTATCGATAAAGTCGACATCCTCGCCCCTCTCCACAAAGATCGACAGGGTATCATCTCATTTACTATCGACGACCTCCACTACGGACTCGCCGTGGCTCTCTTAAGCGATAGATTTGGTGTGCAAGCACGAGACGGTTGCTCATGTGCTGGAACATACGGTCATTATCTCTTTGGGATCGATAGGCCACACTCTGAGGCAATTACTTGTGCTATTGATTACGGCGACCAATCTGCTAAGCCTGGCTGGGTTCGTATTGGGCTCCATCCTACGATGACCAACAAAGAACTTGACTGGATACTCTATGCTATTGAAGAGGTCGCAAAACACGGAAACACTTGGAAGGACGACTACCAATACTGCTCGAAGAGCAACTCGTGGCACAATCTCAAGGCCCATTCCACTCAACAGTGTGGCAACTTCTTTGAAACACTCACGCTCTAAGAAGCACCAGTGGTTCATCCGATAAATATTTTCACCAAGGACGCTCACGTTTGGTTCAGATTGGACGTCCTCGGACTGAATGAATCCGCAGGAATACTATAGTATTTTGAGAATTTCGTGAAGGAGAAGGCGGTCAAGATGAGCCAAATATGAGTGGCAAGGGTGCAAATTTTTATCGGATGAACCACTAAAGGGGAATCCCTTGTTCAATTTCCCTGTTACGACCTCTTACCCACTGGGGCATCTCAGCTGCTGACTCCAATATATCTGTCACACCGAGCTCAAGCACTTGCTCACGGCTGAAGTTTCCACTTAACACCGCGACAAAGGACACACCACAATTTTGAGCCATAACAAGATCTGAAGCAGAGTCTCCTACTACGACGACCTCGGAAGGATCAAGCCCTTCGGATTTCATTATCTCTCTTAAGTGGTAACCCGTTGTTTTCTGAAGCTTTGGATCATCACTATCAGTTGGTGAATAGGCATAATCGAGAGAATCTTCGAGCCCAAACCGCTCGCACATAACAACTCGATTTTCTGAGATCATTCCAGTAATCAAGGAGGTTGTAAAGCCACCGCTCTGATGGAGCTCAGCGAGACTCTCTCGTACCCCAGCAATAGCTTGCGCAGCGTCACGGAAATAATCAGTCACGAGGAGCTTATGAAAATGCTCTACAGCTTCTTCAACGAGTAACGGATAGCCTTGGAGAATCCCTTCAAGAACATGAACAGCAGATTTTCCCCAGTGAACCATCGCTCTTTCATGCACTTGCTCCTCATGGAGCGAAACGCCAACCTCAGCTACGGCTTGGTGAAAGCAACGAATATATCCCTCGTTGGTTCCTGACCAAAGAACTCCATCACCATCAAAACAGATATGCTTGATTGTCATTACACTCCCCTAACATATAGATAGCTCCCTTGGCGCTTACAATACATAGCAGGCGCCATAAAACAATGGGATTAGCCAACTTTTTATACTTCAGCGCAGAGTATACGCCAGCGGATGAGTGTGGTACTCTCTCCCGCCAAAGGACAACGACAATGACAAGTCTTCATACGAGAAAAACAAGAAAGATTCCTATAGGCTCCCTCTTTGTTGGAGGCGATGCCCCCATTGCCGTTCAGAGCATGTGTGCTACACATACGACGGATATCGATGAGACGTTAGCTCAGATTAATCTCCTCGAGGACAAAGGAGCTGACTTCATCCGCATTGCCGTGGATAGCCGCAAAGATGTTGCTGCCCTAAAAGAACTCCGCCCCCAGACAAATGCTAATTTAGTCGTCGATCTCCAGGAAAACTACCGCCTGGCAAAAGAGGTAGCTCCTTATGTTCAAAAAATTCGTTATAACCCGGGACACCTCCACCATCATGAACGTGATAAAGAGGTAATTGAGAAGGTCAAATTTTTAGTGGGTGTTTGCAAAGACAACGATTGTGCTATGCGTATCGGCGTAAACTTCGGCTCACTCGATCCGAACGTTAAAGAAGAAGTTGAAGATCCGATGGACAGTGCACTTCGCTCTGCTTTTCACCATGTTGAAATGGTCGAAGGGTTTGATTTTCATCGTTTTGTTGTATCACTCAAAAGTTCAGATCCCTTAAAAGTTGTTGAGATCTACAAAAAGTTTGCAGCCCAAAGACCTGACATTCCACTGCACCTCGGTGTGACAGAAGCGGGCATGCTACCTGAAGGAGAGATTAAATCTCGAGTTGCTTTTGAACAACTCCTTGCTGTTGGTATTGGCGACACTATTCGTGTGTCACTGACTCTTCCAAACAGTGAGAAACATAAAGAGATCGAAATCGGACACAAAATTGTCGAAGACGTTAAAGCTGGACGATTTCGCTCCGTGCCTGAGTTTATCGGCAAGGGTCTCAACGTCATTTCTTGCCCCTCATGCTCCCGTGTTGAGAACGGTGCATTTGTTGAACTTGCTCAAGAGGTTAAAAAAGTAACTGAGTCACTCAAAGACAAAGATATTACGATTGCTGTCATGGGCTGCCGTGTTAATGGTCCTGGCGAGACAGATCATGCGGATCTTGGACTGTGGTGTGGGCCAAATCATGTCAATCTCAAGCGTGGCTCTGAAAAAATTGGTGCTTTTGCCTATGACGAGGTTATCCCTCGGCTCATGCAAGAGATTGAAGCTCTCACAAAAAACGCTTAACTTCCCGTTATAGACACGTAAAATCCTGCTAGGTAATTGTTCTCTGTTGCAGTACAATACCCTTTATGGATAGCCTCAATGCACGGCAGGAGAGGTTTTCAGATCACGCGCCGTCCCCATCCGGTTCCACTGGGAACAAGCATCCTTTTACGAAACGTATTGCGCCTCTGGCGCTTGTCCTTGCCGCTGGGTGTGGAAACCGCTCTTTTGATAGCACCCCCACGACTTCTCACGAAACCTCACCAGAACACAAAGCCGAATTCAGTTCACTTTTTGTCTCTCTTGAACGAGCTTTTTTGCATCCCCTTCCAAGCGTCTCTCATAGTGAAGTGCTCTTTGAATCAGCACCAATTACCATGCACGTAAACGGACTCATGGGCATACATGTTGGAGAGACTTCATTGGAAAAGTACACCGAAGGAAGTCAGACATTTCTCAGGCTCAATATTGATTCGTGCCATAGTAAAATTCCAGATACTTCTGTTGGCCTTGAGGTAAGCGATATTGTTACTTTTGCATGGGGACAGACTCAGTTTTTTGCTATGAAATTTCCAGGCGATCCCTCACAAGCAGACTCCGAGATTGTTCTTATCCTGCCAGAGTGTAACAAAGATGCTCTCTCGATTGATATCTTTGCCACCATGGACCTTATGGAGATGACCGGTGAGCTGAAAGGAATAGAAACTCACTTTATCGGCCCAAACAACGATATGATGAAACTTGTTCTTACTGGAGATCCGAACTCATCAACCATGATCCTTGAAGTGAGAAATGAAGCAGACGAGCGAACCAGCGAACAGATCGATGTGAGAATAAAGCTCTTTGATTAATTTTCTTTCGGTCCCTTGCTACAAGACTGAAGATGAACCGGAGTGGACCGTCTATAGAAAACAATGGTGGGAGCTTATCACCTCCTATGGAAAACCATACCCTCCCAAGATAGCAAGCACTCAAGACACAGAGGTTGAAAGTATCAACCGACTCTCAAGCTCAAGTCCGACAGGGTTCGTCGATAGGAGACATGCCAAGTCGGCGAAACCCCTATGAGTTCAACGATGCCAGAGTGAGGCAGTGAGAAGAGGTCCTGATCGAAAATTCTCCAGCCGTCAGACTGGTATTCCTCGACCTCTGCTCGCATGATCTGACGTACCGTCATACACATGGATGTCGGTTCCGTTCTCACCGCCCAGACAGCGCCTCGATCGTTATGAAACGAGACACCTCCAGAGGCCGAGAGTTCATACTTCTCACTCTGTTCCAGAAAGACCCATCCCCGCTCTGCTTCTCGTTCCCTTAAAGGCACATAGAAGACGCAAGAGGACAGCGCAAGAACAACGAAAAGCATGGGTGCAAGGATAGTAGTGTTCATGGTCACGATGGGAATGTGGGGAAGACAACAGATACCGTTGTCGAAACGAAGGCTGCGTAGCTCTCTAAAAGCAGAGAATCTTACAGAGCTACACAACAAACCTTTAATGAGGAGATAAGCTACCCGTATAAAAGAGTCCAAAGAACAGTAGAGATATAGACTCCAGCGTCTCACAATAAAACACGATTTCCAGGAACGAAGCAACATTCAAAGACACTGATGCTGAGGGTTCGACTGAGCTCACGCCGAAGTCTCAGCCAAGTCGAGGGAAGACAAATACTCCCCGCAGAATCAGTAAGGCGTAGGGGAAAGGCCATTTCCACGACTTACCTGATAGTGTTTCAGAGCTTCGAACTGGGCATTTTCACGATAGAGAACACATTTGATACGACCACGATTTTCAACTTGCCCCTGTCTAACGGCCGAAGTACCTTACAGCCAATACTCGCTTTATCATTTTTGGAGGAGAACTATGGAAGAACTACTCATCAAGCATGTCATGACAGCCGTTCCTATTCAGCTCTCTGTTGGCGAGACCGTTCAAACAGCTCTGGGCGTTATGCAGATGCACGAAGTACGACATCTTCCAATTGTTGATGGCCAGGAAATAATTGGTGTTGTCTCTGAACGAGACCTCCTCTCTGCTCAATCTACCCACGAACACAGTGAGAATGACAACGACTCTCCGATGATCACCAAAGTATGTTCAATAGATAAGTACCAAGTTGAACCGGATACCCCTCTTGCAAACGTTCTAGACGAGATGGCAAAACAACATATTGGATCCGCACTCATCTCTCAAGGTGGAATGCTCCTCGGAATTTTTACCGCAACAGATGCCTGCCGTTTTTGGGCGAAGCACCTGCGCGGAGAAAAAGTCAATCAACTTTAGTCACAAAATTTCTCTGGCAGCTTCGCCGCTACCACAATCATCACAAGTCCGATGATAATGGCGAGTGCAACTGACCAAGGGGCGTCAAGAAGTGCTACTGAGTTACCTGTGGTAACTAAGGTAGCTTTTCCACCAAAGAGCGATTCCATCAACCAACCATCCTTGAGGTACTTAAAGGAACACATGTAGAACCCTGCACCAACCAGGCCACCGAGGAGAAAAGCGATGGCATCTTTTCTGCCTGCGCCAGCGGCAACGACTCCAGTGCCTGGACAAAATCCAGATATCGCCCAACCGAACCCAAGCAAAAGTCCACCAACCATTACACCGGTGTACATCTTCTTGACACTTACATGCCCAACGTCAACGAGGCCTATCTGTAGGGAGACAAAGAGAAGCACAGAGGCAAGACCTATCCCCATAAAGATAGCGCGCATGAGGTGGAGATCGCGTAACGTGAGCATTCCGATAATTTTGTCAGGATCAGCTGCGCCAACACGTTGAAGCACAAAGCCGAAAAGAAAACCAAAAATTATTGCTAGAACAATATCCATGAGAGAGCCCCTATTTTTTGTAAAGAAGAATTGCAGTTGGCACAGCTGCAATAAACGCTGCTACAGCAAAGAGATAGCCACTTATAGATGTCTGCATCATACCGCTCATCATATGACCACTTGTGCATCCACCAGCAAGACGCGCACCCCACAAAACGAGCACACCGCCGATAAAGGCGAGTAAGACTCGCATCCCCCGCGAGTCACCAAAACGCCTTTTATGGACATCGGGTACCATCGAGCAAGAGTCGTTCGCTCCTTGGAGCTTTCTCGCGACAAACCCTCCAAGAAACATGGCAACCACAAATATGAAACTATAATTTATAGGGTTAGAAACCGCCTTAGCATATTTTCCACCAGACTTATTGAGATATGCATTAGAGCTCGCATAGCCAGTCTTGGTAGACTCATCCTTATAAGAGATATCATCTTTAAAGAGACTCACAGCTATTCCGTCAAAGATAACAAACTGTGTTGATACACCGATCGGCTTAATGATGAGTACGGTGAGGAAAAAACACAAACCGAGTGCTATTCCACTCATCTTCCAATTCCAATACATGTTGAACTCCTTTGAGAAAAAAAGTTAACCGAATCTTTTTTCAATACAACCAAGAATACTCTCTAAACTTCGCTCAGCGACTGTGTAGTACATTGAACGCCCTCTTCTTTCAGCAGTCAAAAAGCCACGGTCCTTCATCTTTCCAAGATGCTCGGAGGCCATATGACTAGGAATCTCGCAGGCCTCAGCCAGCTCACCAACAGTGTACTCACCATCAAGAAGCATCTGGATCATGCGCAAGCGGTGTGGGTGTGCGAGTGTTTTGAGGCAGAGCGCTGCTTCATCTAAGTTGGTCAGAGGAATAAGACATTTTTTAGGCATATCGTAGTTTATATCGTACTATTCCGATATGTCAATATAATAGTGAGGCATATGTTAGCTCTCAATCGATCAGACACCCCATACAGAAATACGGAGGCATAGCATCTACAATAATGCTCAGATGAAGCGGTCAATACCCCACACAACACCCAGTCTTACTTACGAGAAAAAGGAACCGTCGACCAACAAAGTCCCTTTACCTCAAAAGTTGTCTACACAGGAAATCAACGCCTTGCTCGGCTTGGATGCAAACACTCAAGTAAGGTCCGTCCCTCTTAGCGGAGAAAGAAACCTTCTCTTCTTCTAAACGTGAGATAGCTCACTGGAATCGACTGTTTTTTCTGGCTCTTCATCGCCCAACCACGGATCATCAGGGTGGTCACTCTCTACTCGAAAAACAACATTATCCGTATCACCGTATTCGACTCCAAACAAGTTCTGCCAATGTTTAAAAGGAGCAGATTCTGTTGGGAGAGAAAAACTACGAGGATGATGATGATGATGATTTTGAAAGTATAAACGCATCGGACAATTGTAATGCTCAAGTCCTGGACTTGTGTAATCTACAATGTCCTCAAAGAAAAAAGATCCCACACCTTGATGAAGATCGGGATCAGCTTCAAGGCTTCTCTGTAGTGCATAGTCAGCAAGATCTTCTATCTCAAAGTCACTGATGAAGACTACAACTCTATTTCTTGGATGAGACATGAGTTGTTTAATATAGTTAACTCTTTGGATACTAAATAATACCCCTGCTGTTTCGCTATAAGCCGGCAGAAAAGAATCTATCCCTGTTACAGAAGCAAAGGCTTCAAGCGATCTATAAAACCTGGCAGTCTCTTCTTGATCCGCATTTTCTCCTTCTTCAAGAACAACTCCTGTATGAGTAGTTTGAATATTTTCAACTCCCAGCTGATCGACTGTTTGAGCTAAAGGTAAACCTGGAACAAGGAGATGAGTGATGCTGGATTGTTGGCAGATATGTTTTATTTCCGGAATACTCCTTGCGTAATCCAGTCGAAGCATATTCGAAAAGAGAAGCACATTTTTGCCGTCGTCAAATGCATCAGCGATGGCAGCGTATGGAGACTCAGCATTGCCTTGGATATATCTTAATAAAGATAACTCTGCACCTCTATAGATCATCTCTAACTTTGAATGCTTATCATCAGGTGGAACGATCAACTCATTCTTACGAGCGCTGGATGAACCTCCCTCTCCGATGCGCTCAAGTAATTTTTCTACGTAGTTCGCACCTTCTTCTTCAAAACTCTCCACCTCATCTTGAAGTCTGGTGATGATGGAAGGAGTCGTTGTTATGGCATCTTGAATAGCCCTATCTCCAAAAGGCAAACATCTGAGACAAACCCCTTGAGCTACTCTATTGAACAAAGAAGCGTCACAATACAAAAGAGCATTTTTCATCACTTGAAGACTTAATTCATCATACTCAGTGACATAGCCACGACCAGTGTTTTCGCTCCTAAACCAGCTCCCCCCGGCAAACACACCACCCCACTCTAAGAAAGGCTCTTCCGGCTTTAAAGAATACTCTGCAATAAGCTCTCGTATTTCAGTCAACACTATAGAATAACGACTTACAAAAGATGCAAGTTGATAACGCTGATCTGCATCTGTGATGCTTTGGTAGTTATCTACGATGTGATGCAGGATATATAATTGTTCATCGTCCTCTAGGTCAAATAAAAGAGATTCGAGTCCTTCTATTCCATTTTGAAAATCGCTGGGGGTCGATGGAGAAAAAATTAAATGTGTATGAAATCTCCATTGGTTGTTCCCAGGTTCACGGGGTGTTCTTTCTTGAGGATTTTCAGGCGACAGCATATGAACTCCTTTGCAGTGCTCGAATAATTTACGGAACAGGTAAAGAGTTGAGTTTTTACAGTGTGTGAGCACTTGTTATAAACGTTCCTCACATCATTCATAACTTCTTTCTCTACAGCATTTATTAGATCATCTTCTATCTTCTTATTCTTCTGCTCGAAGACTTGCTGCTCCTTGAGGATCTCAAGGACATTTTCAGCTTAATAAAAATTCGAGCTGATGCGTCCTCAGCCTTCGATAACCTCAACAATGAGCACAACAAGTCATAGGGCAGAAAGACTCTGACTTTTTGTATTCTATAAAAATGTAAGTGGGAAGAATTTGGACCTATCGCTTTCGCGGCAACACCCCAATTATTTTTCAAACCCCAACAGAGTTATGGCCCATAAAATGAAAAATGAGCATATTTTTTAGTTAAAGAGCAGGTGAAGAGGGGCTATTCTAATAGGCGAACAACTCTAAATGCTAGAACTGTCCTTTTCGCAACCTCAGTTACAGGCGACCAATATGATTCCCCTGCTTATCCTGGCTGGATGAGGGCTCTCGTAGGAGGTCGAGATGCTCCACATTCGCAGAGGTACGAGATGTGATTTGCCTGTCGTTCTGTGATAATCTGCAAGAATCGGGTTAGCAGCCTAGGTTCTTGCTGAGCATAGTTGGCAATAACTTCGTGGGCGGTAGAGCTTTGTAACTACAGATCTCTATCGCCTGCGGACGGACATGGTGTCTGTTCTCTACCATGGGCCACTTTGCTCTATGATCTCTCAAAACTTATATAGAAAGGGATTCACCCTGATTGACCTGGTGGTCGTGGCTGCGGTCATTGCCATCATTGCCGCACTGACTCTGCCGCGACATTTGGAGTTACGGATTCGTGCCAATCAGCACTACGCCATGCAACACCTGCTCGACCTTCAGGGAACGAGCGAAGTGGTGCAAGGCTGGGAACGCTCTCGGGCTGGCTACAACTACAGCCTTACTCCTCCGAATTCAGTAGAATCAGCGGAGTTTCAGGCAGTGGCGTGGCCAATGCACAACGGCAAATCTGGTCGGCATTGCTACCGTATCACCAAAGAGGGGGTATTGGAGTATCGACGTTGTGCTCCCAAGCACGGCGATACCCCTGAGGTTGACCCCTCCGATCTGTGGACGCACAATAAAGGCTGGAATGTGGTCTCTTTGATACCCCCAGTCGACGGTCACTAGGTGTGGATCCCATGAGATGCTCGGCAGCCAGCGGTGGTTCGAACCATCGCTGGCACGAGCCCTCTACTGTTTTTTTACTAGTTATATGCTCGCATGTAACTAAACCAGGATATCTCTGCTAAGCCGATATCTCTTTTTTTGGGTTTTCGTTGTGGCCCTAGTTCTATCCAAGATATCTAGCTCACCACAACGTCGACGATCTTTCATATGAACCATCGATACACATCCTAAAAATCTGACGAAACGCCATTACCGCGCTTGTCAGAATGTAAAGGTACTCATTGATAGAACTCTCTCCTGGGGCTTCCAGAGAGAACGTCTGAGGCTTCATCTCTGTTGAGGACCATGTACAAACTGTTTACGAAGTTGGCACGACATACAAGAATTTGGCTCACTTCGGAGTCCGAGAACTACGTATAATACTCTAAGCTTATGTTGTCTGTAGATAAACCCCCTTCACCTTCTTGCGATTTCAATCAACTCAAGCATGAGAGAGGAGAGTTGTATACAGCACTTCTTTATCCACCAACACGAGATCGAAATAGCTTTTTTGATATCTCATTAAATGTTCGTGTAGCACATGCTGATCCAGAAATCTTAATTCCGGCGCACTGTGAACGTGACTCCCTGCCCTTTATTCTTCATGACGTGATGGATTCAACGCTATGGCAAACATGCTCTCATGCGAAAATAAGAATTTGTGTTAACGGTCTGCACGATCCTGAAGCGATAGCCACTATGGAAGTAGCTCAACGATACGCTAATCGTTATTCCCGCATTGAAGTCACTTCTATTTTTCAAAGAAGCAAAAACGAAGCTTGGAAGGCTCTTGTTACAACGAGTTCTCCTGAAGCATCAAACTTGGTATTTCTCGATGCCGACGTTCGGTTAGGATCCTCAACTCTAGATCAACTTATTGATCGCCTGGAGTGCGAATCGAATTGTGACCTTGTAGCAGCAGGCTTACTAGCCTTAGATTGCTCTCGGGCTGATAGTGGTTTCTATCAAAGGCTCCGTAGTTGTTATATGAACTCATTCGAAAAGAGAGAAGGTGGATATAATCGTGGTAGCCTAACGGGAGCTTGTTATGCCATCAGACGCTCTGTAGCCAGAGGCTTAGTGAACGAGTTTCCCACAGATCCTATCATTGCTGATGATAAGTACCTTGCACTAAAGCTTGCGGGAAAGGTTGAAATAATGCCGCAAGCTCATGTTTACTGTAAAACTCCTTCATTGCGGGGACATTTAAGTCAGGTATGTAGGTCAAAAGAGTCGGATGCTCGCTTGGCTAAAAATTACCCTGAGTTATTTGCTCGTGCTAGAACGTTTCACCAACAATCATTTGAGGGAGCGCTGCAATCCTTACGCGAATGTAGCGCTAAAGAGTTTTTGGCTTATGCCGTTACATTTATGGTTGGCCCTATGGCATCCGTGTATCGCGCATGGCGAAAACTCATAAAGGCCGATCTCTGGCCTAGCCTCCCTGAGACCAAACCTCAAAGGTGACCTGAGCTCCGCAATGAAACACGGGATCTTACTCAAGCATGGTGGATGTACAAGGATTGAGAAGCAACGTACTGTATTTGATCTTGCTCTCAAGAAACTACGACAAGCAGAGAGGTGTGAAGACTACCATAGGTTGTTGAAGGGTATGTCGAAAAGTGAGGCTACTAGACAGCCACAGGCTTATGAGTCCCAGCTTGAGCAGCAAGCGAGAGCACAGTATTACACGCTAACTCAAGGCAGAGCAGGTCACGGGGCCCCAGCTTAATACGACGCCTTTCTTCCTCACTACGACCAGTAACGAGTCGCAGCCAACAAGTTTCTTCGCCAGAGAGCTTTCCATGAGCACCGCGCGGCTTATCGCGATAGAGCTTAATAAGAATATCCCCTCCATCGGTGTCTGCACCAGCGCCTTGAAGAATTATGTTCTCGTCGAGAGATTCCACGCCGTACAAGAATGCACGGGTTGTAGCCCAGAGACCACCGACAGCATCAAGAGGGAGGAGTAAGTTGAGGAAACCAGCACTTTCAGTGTCAGCAACACCGTTATTAATTGGTGTGTAATAGAGTCTTAGACCCTCGTTTTCAGGAACAAGCTGAAGTCGACCAAAAGATTTTGTGATTGAATACGTAATGCCACCGAGATACATAACCTTCTACCTTCTAGTGCTCCGACCAAAAAGTTTTTTCACCTATCGGGGGGGAGCACATTTTCGCTAAACGGCGAAAACCCCCGGAGGGAAAATACAGCTGCCTCGTGTTATGAGCAAAAAGTTTTTTCAACGAGAAGAAACCCTTTTTGATCATAACACGAGATAACTACTGCGTTTCACGCAGGTATCAAAACAACCCTTCCTACAAGAAAGATGCAAATACTTAGATTTACGTCTCAAATTCGCAATCATGATATTACAAAAGTGGTAAAGTATCAAAATGAAAGTATATAGTTGCGGTAATTTACCCGTTAGGAAGATCGCTTCTCTCAAGCGCTTAACCCTCTGATATTCCAAGCTATTTCACGTTGTAGATCTTTACTCTTTAGCATTGAGACCAAAGATAGCACTCCAGGACCGCAAAATAGAACAAAGTCATCAATAGTGAAGTAGGAATGCTAATGCATGAGCTCACGAAACTGAGGACAGTAGTCGAGAGGATACCGGTGAGCGCGATTGACCCTCATCCTTCGACCTTGATAACTCCAGACAAGGTTACCATCACGGTCAACCTCAAAGACCCTGCCTGTTTCATCTTCTGAGATCAGAGTGTTGCCATTTGCAAACCGCTGAGCAGCCCCAGCTATACGCGTATAAAAAGATTGACCACTATCGTATACCCAGGCAAGTTTTTTTGTCGGGGGCTCAACCTCGAGCACATGTGACTCATGCTTGATACGCCCATTATCAAAGATAAGAATGTTACCAGCTCCAGGAAAACCCTTAGGGATCATATATGGCTCGTGTCCACCAACAATACCACCTTTATAGTCCCCGTTATACTCCCAAACAACTTCCTTTGTTTTCTTATCAATCAACAATGCCATCCACCAGTTTCGAGGAAAGACAAGGATGTTGCCTGGACGAAAACGAGTGTCACCTTGATCAAACCATTTGTTTTCTGGAAGCACAGAAATGGTGTTTATATGTGTCCAGTCGTACTGTTTTTTTCCTTCAATCTGTTTATTGGTTAATCGAGAACAATCTCGTGCTCCACAACTCTCAAGATCGAGATGCTTGTGCGCCTCCCAGCGCCATACTTCTTTGCCTTCAGGGGAGATTTCTAGGATGACGTCGGATCGAATCGGGACGGATTGAAGCTTGGGGTTTTTCATCCGTTGTTTATCTACTTCGGGAACTTCAACGAGATAGAGTACAAGCGTATTACCGTTGGGAAGACGCTGAATATCATGGTGTGCTGGATGATCAAGGCGATGCTCCCAAACAACATTTCCGCCCCAGTCATACTCACGCAGGATATGACGCATCTCAGACCAAGGCTTGTTACGTAACCCCCACTTTGAGCCGTGGAGCACAAGAAGATTTCCATTTGGCAACAGACGCGCTCTGTCTGCATCAACATTCCACTTATGGACCTCCACACCAGCCATATCCACCAAGAGCACTTCTGCGGATCCACTTGTTGGATAGAGAGTCAGCCCTTGAGAGGCCTTATTCGTGGAGTGGAGGAGACCAAGAGAGGGGTCTTGTGGTTTAGGGCTGCGTCGTGGCGCTGCAGGAGTCGACATGCTCTCTGGGGTTGCTTGGTATGTCGTAGGAACTGGAGCTCTTTCGAGAAAGAACGGGACTACGACCAATACGACAAGCAAGGCAACAAGAGAGAAGATATTTTTTTGATCCCAATTCATTGAACAACCATTGTTCGAGAGAGATTGACCGACACTAGGAGATATACCAAACTTACTGAGTATGAAATCTAACGAATCTTCCACATTAGAGCAATCAAGCGACCATCTTTTTCACGATAGGCATTCACGAAAGGGGGTTCTTGTATGCTTTCTCCTTTCCGGTCTCTTTTTCTCTTTTTTAGGTTTGAATCGTTTCCTCGCCGCAGATGAAGGCTTCTATCTCCTTGCTGCCAAAGAGGTCTACTTTGGTCGAGATCTCTATCTTGATTTCTTTTATCCCCAGATGCCACTCTTTCCCTATTTCTATGGCCTCTTCTTGAAAGTCATTGGCTACTCGTGGGAGATCGCTCGACTTATTGCAGCGCTTATCTCCTGCGGTTGTGCTGTTCTTCTCTACCTCAGACTCAAAGCTCTACGCGCACCTTTCTTCATCATCTTCGGCCTGGCACTCTTTCTTGGTTCGGGGCTTGTTCTTTCCTGGTTTCCTACTGCCAAAACATATTCTCTCTCAACTCTCTTTTTGCTCATTGCATACCTCAGTATCAAACGTACTTTTTCCCTCCCTCCGTTTTTTTCTTTCTTCCTTGGCGGTCTCTTTATTGGCCTTGCCGTGAATACAAGACTCTTTTATTGCATAACAATCCCGTTCTTTTTATTTGATATTATCCTTTGCCACCGTAAGAACGCCTTACGCCCAGTTCTTTTCTTTCTTCTCGGAGGAGTGGCAACGTATCTCCCACACCTATACTATATCGTTCATGATTCGAGCGCCTATTGGTTTAATAATGTAGGATACCACCTTGTACGCTCACACCGCTCAGCCGAACTCGACGAGATCGCCCGCAACACCATCTACAATATTCTCTTTGCTTTTCAACCAGACGAGAGAATGGATGGCTTTCAATTTCCAATGCTCTTCTATGTAACCTGTTTTTCTGGGATTTATAGCCTTATTGCTCATCGGTTTCTTTCCCTTGCTACCATGATCGGTCTTAGTCTCTTCGCCATGAGCCTTTCTCCCGATCCGATACATTTACAATACTTCTCGACCGTGGTTCCTTTCTTCATCCTCGGCACCTGTGAATCACTTGCGAAAGGCAAAGAACTCAAGAAGTGGGTTTTCCTCCTTCTCCTGCTTTTTAGCGTTGAATACCTCAGGCACACCCCAGATGCGATCTATCGAAGCACCACTTCTGGCATAGGAGTGAAGGGCGTTGAAGAAGGAAAAGAACACCTCTCTCAAATATCAATAGCGTCGTACGTTGGCTATGCGCTCGACAAACATACAGATTCTGGCGAGCTCGTTCTCGCACAGTGGCCAGGTTACCTGCTCGAATCTCACGCAAGAATCTATCCTGGTATGGAAAACCAGTTTTGGATACGCATATCACACAAACTCACAGAGGAAGAGCGGAAAGACTATCACCTCTTTACCCGCGAAGAGCTCTGGAAAGAGATCCTACGCCCGAACTTAAGCACAGTCGTTATCGACCAGAGAAAAGTCAGCAGATATTTCCCACGTAAACGACTCCAGCAAGCTGGGTACGTTGTGGTTGAGAATGTCCATGGGGTCTTAATATGGAAAAAGCAGCCCGGAAAAGACTGAGATGCTTTGGATCATCCTTTCTCTTCTCACTGCTTTCTTTCATTCAAGCAAGGATCTACTAAGCAAGCGAGTTCTTCAAGGCGTCAACGAGTATGTCGTTGTCTTTGGGACAAACTTGTTTGCTTTACCTCTCCTCCTTTACATCACATCTCTTGAAACTGCTCCAATAATCCTCCCACAGTTTCTTACGACCCTCCTCTTAGCTGGCTTTATTGACTCATGCGGAACCCTTCTCTACCTTAAGGGAATTAAGGCATCAGACCTCTCCTTAAGCGTTCCGCTTATGAATTTTACACCTGTATTCATGCTTCTCACGTCTCCTCTTCTTATCGGAGAGTTCCCAAACTTGGGAGGCATTCTCGGAATGCTTCTGATTGTCATCGGTGCGTGGACGCTTCATATCCACCGATTTAAGGAGGGATTCTTTGTTCCTCTTCGCGCTCTCCTCCATGAACCTGGGCCTCGTTTCCTCATCTTTGTCGCGCTTCTTTGGAGCATCAACGCAAATATTCATAAGATCGGAATCGGACAAAGTAGTCCAATGTACTACACAAGTGCTCTTGTAGGGGTGCGAGTCCTTTTTCTTTCTCTTGCAATGCTCGTGCACTCACGTGCAAATGTTTCAACATTTCTGCAAACCTTTCCTCGACTCATTCCTCTTGGGATCTTAAACGCCCTCGTCTTTGCTTGTCAGATGACCGCCATGAACCTCGCTCTTGTTGCCTACGTGATCTCATTAAAACGACTCAGCGTTGTTTTTTCTGTATTTTTTGGTGCACTTCTCTTTCAAGAAGAGAGAATGAGAGCCCGTGTTGTAAGCAGCCTCGTAATGCTCCTTGGTGCAGTCATTATCACTTTAGTAGCTTAAAATTGCACCTTCAAGCCCGGCAACCTGTTAAAACTACTTGAGATTATTTATTATCTTAAAAGGCCAAACCTCTGTATCCTCTTACTTCTAAGGGAATCGCGATACCATGCCACAGCCAGATCATACACCTGAATTCAAGTTCATAGATGGAGCAAGCAATTACTTTGGCTCCTTACGAGCTCATTGGGAACCGGTTCACACGGAGCGGCAAGAGCTCAGAACTGCGCTCGCTCAAATCCCTGTCTTTTCACACGTTATGCAAGAAAGTGAGTTCCCGAATGTTTCTGTCTACAAGATTCCCGAAGGAATGAACCTCTTAAAAAGCGCGCTTTCTAATCGTGCGGCAGAAGTTGAGCTTACCCCTGAGATTCTTGGCAACCTTGCTTTTAAAAGATGGAGCTCACTCAACTCCTCTGAGGTGAGTGAAGTCATTGGGGGAATCATCCTCAAAGCTATCGCACGCTCTGAGGAACAGCTTTGGGAATTACCGCTTCTCTTAACGGAAGACCCACTCGGAGGTTCGACTGCTCCTATCGTAGAAGCGTATCTCTCTGTTTCGAGTCCTCTTGAGAATGATTTTTCACAAGGAAAACTCAGCTTACTCTTCACCTATCATTCAAGTGACGATCCCCTCAGCTCCACTATTATCTCTCATTGGGTTGAGCAAGTTGCTCGCTACACGACCCTACGGGGTCTTCCCGAAAGTTTAATGGCACTTTGTGGTGACAATCGAACTCTCGAAGAACTCATCGATGCCGAACCTCTCACATTTCCTCTACCTCCAAATTTTAATCACGTCGAACACATTGAGAGTCTTTTACCAGAGACACTCTCTATCGGAAATATGATTCATGGAAGACACAGGCAAGTGACTTGTGGGCAACACACAACTGATTTACGTATACCTACAACAATCGAATCTGCAGAAGCCTTGCGTCACATTCTAGATAATACACGAGCGGCACAAACACTACGTGAAGCAGGATTTAGCGTGTCACTCTGTGAGGGAATTTCCCCTCTCTTCCAAGGCTCTCGTGAAGACTCTGATGAGGCCGTCTCGATCGCAGATCTTCTTCCTACCCCTGAGGAACTCGAGGCGCTCAGAGACGGCCTACACCCCAAGGATCCAAATGGTTACTGGGGCCCTTACCTTCACTTTCGAAGTGAACATGAGCACACCCCAGAAGCACGGATGCAAGCTCTCAGTGGAATGATGCTCCTCGTTTACAATTTTCGGGATCATATTTCTGGTCTTCGACCTTTAGAAGAAGCTCTTCCAACAACAACTGACTACTTTCTTTCTCTTACCGCTCCAGGTGGGATGAGCAACGCAAAACTTATCGCTTGTGTGGAGCGCCTCAGCTTGCATCTCAACGACTCTCCAATCACAAACGAAGCTCATCAAGAAATTCTGCAGCTCGCCGCCTACCTCGAATCAACAGAGAACCTCCTGCTCGGAGACAGATTGCTCCTCCTTGCCGGAGTAAACAACGCTCTACAACTTCCACTCAGTGAAGCACGTGAGGTATGCTGCCAACTCAGGGATGTTATCGATGAAGGTTTTTCTCTTCAAGATTTTGTTCGAGCTTCGCTCTCCTACCCAGCAACACAAGAAAGGTATCAACACGTCAATCAGTACTCTCTTCCGCCTCAAAGGTCTGCAGCCTCCGCTCTCTATGAATCAATAGCAGAGCTCGCTCGCGAAAATGTATTTGGACACTTTGAACGCGGTGAGCATGTTTCAAATGTTCTGTACCACAAGTTAAGGCACCTTTCTCTTGGTCAAATTGAATTCCTTCAAGAGTGCTTGACTGCTCTGAGAGACAACGTCTATGCGGGAGAAGAAATAAGAGGCCCTCTTCTCAACTTTCTCGATTCTGTTGATGGAAGCTTACGCGAAGAGTAACGCTCACTTTTTCTTTCCCTTCGTCTTCTCTTTTCCCTTCTCTTTTTCTTTGTCCGTAGAGGCAGGAAAGGCTGTTACTACTCCGCGTCGAAACCGGCCAGTTCCACCTGCGACACCGAGCTTAAAAGGACCACTCGGCTCAGGCTCGTTCTTTTCTTCTGTAGTATTATCAGAAGCTGTCGAGGGCGATGGTGAGCTTCCCCCTTTTGAAGGTTTCACTGGCTGATTTTGTTCTCCAGGCTTAGGAGCAAAATTGGGAGAGGTCTCTTTCTGCTCTTGCTTGAGGATACGCTCATCTACCCAACGAGCGAGTCCAAGACCATCTTTCTCAAAGCGTTCTAGACGAGGAATATAGTCTCTTCCCTCCCACGTATCAGGAATATCAGCATTAAACCAAAAAGAACGCCCCTTAACGATTCGTCCGTCTCCAAGGTCAAACCACGCGAGACCTTTTTCAGCGGACATTTCGTGCTTAAGCTCTTCTGCACTAACCAAGTCCTCTTCGGCTTCTTGAATATTAATACTCTGTGATTCTCGGCCGCGACGTCCTGCAGGACTCAAACCGACTCCGCCAGACATCATCCCTGCTCCAACTGACGTGCGAGTCGTGGCGACCTTCCCAAACCACTTTGTCATATCTTCGGCAGTGCGGTTATCTCCTATACGCATCATGACTTTAATATTAACGTTGGCCATCACACGTTCATAGAAGGCCTCACTTAATCCCATCGAAGCATCAGTGAGACCACCAGTAGACTGAGCACCGAAGATAAGAGCAAAGCGACCTTTTCGGGCCAGCTCAAACAGGTTCGCCCAAGTTGGACCAAAAGTCGAAGCCCCTTCATCAATAATCACAAGATGTGGATCTTCAAGATTGAGAGTACGCGACGAAGTAATCTCTCCAATGGAAACCTCAAGATCTTCACGAAAGAGCTTTACCATACGCGCCGCACTCTCAGCTTCCTCAAGCCGAGGTAACATAAAATAGATAATCTTTCCTCGTAGAATAGCATCGGTAAGAACAAGATCCGTGTACTCGGTGCAAAAAACCTCTCCCATCTGGCTTCCAGCAATCGCATGAAGCTCAGAGGAGATACCACGCAAATTATCGGTAATTCGAGTAGTGTCGAGACTCCCCTTTGCTGTGCGGTAGCTCGATGCAAGGTGGCCAAGTTCAACCATCGCTTTTCGAGCTCCAATCTTGTGGAGCATATTTCGAAGTTGTGGATAAGCCAGATTGAAAGCTGAGAGTGCCACGGCGATATCTTGGATCGTCCAAGTTAACCCGAACGTTTCCATAGCACGCACCATTCGGTAGATCGAGTCCGCGGCAAGTCGGTCATAGTGTTTTGTTGTACTCGCGTCTGAAGTCGGTGGAAGACCCGCTCGCAAGACTTTTCGCGCTTTCACGTCTGCTCGCTGATTGGTCATCACAAAGTTGTAGGCATGAAGGGATTCAAATGGATCAACGACGATAAGATCCTCGATACGACCAGTCAGTAGCGCCATAAGAATGATATGCGCCAAGGTGCCTGAGTCTCTCTTCGCATCAATGAAAGTACACCCACTCGCTCTTCCACGAGCCATCTGTTGAAAAATCAGCGACTCCATCCAGAGCGTCTTTCCCACACCCGTTTTGGCAAAGACGCAAGCGTGAGTCATCATATTGTCATCACTTACCCAGAGAGGCTTTCCGGTATCAAGCTCAAACCCAACAAGGTACTTATCAATAATCGACTTTCCTTTTGCTCGAGAATCTTCGAGCGCTTGAGCAAAGCAATCTCGCTCTGGCGGAGCTCCGAGCACCGCACCTCCACCACGTTTTGCAATTTCTCTCGAACGTTCGACCTCTAACCACATCTGCTCCGATGCCGTCTTCCCACCTTGAAAGAAAGCAAATGCTGGCAAGGTTCCAAGCAGTGCAAGAACAGAAGGATCGAGGCCTCCTAAAAGAGGGCTAGCCGCTACTCCGACTCCACCCAATGTGTAAAGCGCACTCCGCTTGAGGGCGTGGTGACGCTCCTCACTCTGAATTGCCTCAAAATTTTCAGTGTTATACTCACGGGCCATTACTTGTCATCTTCCACTTTATCTTCAATTCCAAGCATGAGCTTTTCATACTGCTCTTTCGTCTCGGCCATGTTGGCATAGGTAGCATGAGAAAAATGAGAGTGCCACTCCTTCCCAAACCGCTCTCGGAGCCGTGCGCCACGGAGCGCAATCATCCCTGCTTGCCCAACAAGACCGAGATTGTTTTTTTCAGCCTGGGAGCCTGCACCATGTAAAATCGCAAAAATAAGGGTAGAGATTGGTACCGTATAGTCACCAACTCGCCTCGCAAGCCACCCATAGTTGTGAAGCAAGACCCGTAGAACTGCCCAGTTACTTAGGTCTTGTTTTTCGATGCCGTGTCTTTGGCCAAGCTCTTCAAGCTCTTGGTGTGTAAATGGTGGATAGACCCGTTCGTATTCTGGGATTCCACTCGCAAGAGTTTCCTCTTCCTCTTTCATCTGCGCTTCGCGCTCTTGCTGATGGGTACTTACCGAGCGGATAAGACTCTTAAGTCTATCAAAGCGATCCGTTGCGATCGACTTTTTGCCTATTTCGAGAAGCGCGGAAACTGGTACGAGCAGCAAGTTTGTTTGTGTTGCGTGCACACGGTCAGGATATCGTTCGGTAAATTGGCTAACTTCTTTGGAAAAAGCGTCCTTCCAGACACCATGAACCTCATTCATAAGCTCAAAGAGCTCAATCTCATCTGCAATTCGAGCTAGCTCATGAGGGCACGTCATACTCAGCTCAACCCATTGCCGAAGTGCACGAGCGGCAGACACAAGATCCACAGCAAATCGAGCAGGACCGAAGACACTACTTCGTGAAGCATAGATGAGAGACCTGCGAATCGTCTCGCGTTGGTGATAGTCGTGCTCTTCAACAAAAGCAGGTACGGAGTGGAGCACTGCACGAGCAGAGAGCTGAGGAAAGCTCGAGATCCACATCCACTGACCACCAGCTTGAGTCAAGGCTAGGACCTTACCTGACTGTAGAGCAAGCAGAGCTGTTGCAACCTCTGCGCTACTTAGCTTCGCCAACTCCTCACGAAGGTGCGGAGTGAGGACCTGATGAAGAGCCTTATGCAACTCACCTGCGTAGTCTTGCATAGAGAGCTTTTTATCTGCAGAAACATGAATGGCGGAGGCCACTGTTTGTTCCCCCCCTCCTTGGTGGTAGGAGCGGTGAAGCGACAAGGCAACACGCAAAATATGCTCTGTCGCCTCAGGAACACTTGCGCCAACAAAAACCTCTCTTAATTTTGCTTGTTCCTGTCCCTGCGGCTGAGCAAGGTATGCAGGGTACTCCTCAAGAGCGAGAATAACAGAGGTAAGCGCTAAGGTGGTTCCATTGAGTGCTCCATACTCCTCGAGGAGCTTTGCAAGGTTTGAAGCTTTTGCCTCAACCTCACTCACACACGGTGGACAAGCTAACCCCGTGACTTGCTTGTCCGGTATTCCTTCAGCAGTCAAATTTTCAAGACGGGCCAACACACCCGTATAGTACACTCTTCCATTTCCCGTCTGACCGAGAACATCATTCGATCGATAGACTTTCCATCGCTGCATCCCGTAAAAGAGCGAAAGGATAAGGGCAAAGACACACATCCTTCCACTCGCAAGCAGAAAAAAAAGTGTCCGGAGAAATGCAAAGTGAAGAGAGAGAGAAAACGATGAGCTGGAGCCACGCACAGATGACGACAGCAGACTCTCCATCAACATCTCAGAAGCACCATTAAAAAAAGCCCTCTCCCCTACCGTTCCACGAAGAATAAACCACTGCTGGTAGTCACGTTGAACAGAGAAGAACTGACGCACCTCTGGCAGATGAGAAGAAGCTCCCTGATGAGCCAAGGATTGGTACCGTGATGAAGTTGGAGAAAACGACCCAAGGGAGAGATAGAGGACCGTACCAATATAGATAATGAGAAGGAGGATTCCGAAAAGACCTAGAAGCTTTGTCCACTGAAACCCCTGAAGCTGAGCAAGCTCCTGGCTATGTTTCTGGGATATGCGTCCTCGAAGTGCCACAAAAAATCCTCACACAATCCTATTCCCAAAGAAGAGATAGTAGGATCGTTGCTTTTTAACCTTCTCGCAAGAAGAGAAAAATCGACCTAATACGCTTAAAAAACTGAATTTTTATTATAGATCGCTTCCTACCTCTAAGAAAGGCCTCCAAACCACGTTTTTTTCCGTATCACCTCCCTCAAGATCCCCATAACACTCACAGAAGGGCTTGCTTTGCAGCCCGATGAGACGACATTCCTCACGCCTTGAGATGACGTGAGAAACAAGTACGTAAGACGTTTTACTCTACGGCACTGTAAGCGTTTAGAGTTTACTCGCTAGCACCGGGCAAAGACTAAATGCTTATGAATAGCAATGTTTTAGGAGCACACATATGAGGTTTTCCACTGGTTATCTGATCGCTACAGGCATATGCTTTGCCCTAAGCTTGCCTCCATCTATCCTTGCCGCCCCAACAGCAGGAGTTGCTATAGAGAGAGCTTCCGGACCGACCCTAACCAAGGCCAGCGCTCACTACGCCCGATCGAGAGCTATGTTGATCTCAGCACTAAGAGAATTTGACAAAGCAACTCAACTAGTTAACCCCGATGCACTCATTGACTCAAAGGAGTGGAGAGCGATCGTATACGACCGTGCAGAGGAGCTACAACGCATCTTAGCACCTCAACCACGAGTGTCTGAAAGTGGTGTTCGCTTCGACCCTCAACCTGGTCTTTTAGGTGAAGCAGGGACAGAAGTACCAGAGAACAGTGAATAGAGAGGACAAGGAAGGAGAGGTATAACGCATGGATAACGGTGAAGTCATACCTGGTCTAAGTGATGACTGGACCTTTATGGGGGCCAAAGTCATGGAATGGGGCTCAGGATTTGTCATGGCTATGATTGCGCACGAAACTATCCTTGGGCAAAGCTCAAGAAATATGCCGATCTTCCTCTCGATTCTCCTTGGAACCACATTCCTCCTCGCTGGACTTCGCAAAAGCTTTCCCGATGAAAATCGTGGAGTTGCAAATATTACTATGGTGCAACTCGGGTTAGAGCCTCCTGGGATTCCAACACCGGCGGCACTTCAGCCGATTTGGAGCGGTGCACCACTCAAAACGATGGACGAAAAGAAGGAATTTATTGAGTTAGGACTAGACAGAGTATTCTACGAAGAGGAGGAAGAAGAAGAGTAAGAACTTCTTGTTTCTTTCTTCTACGGTTTTTCAAAGGTTAATTATGGCAAAAGTTGCAGAACTCTTTAAAGCACCAGCTGAGGCAATTACCAAAGGGGAAAACGATACGTTTCGTCTCTGGGAAGGCTATCAAGAGCAGGCCTCTATGTGGCGGATCATGGCACTAGGCCAGTTGATGACAACGCCACTTCTCATCATTCTCTGCATCTATATCTACGCAACCCGCAGTACCATTTTACATGTCCCGGCAAAACCTGAACCTGGCATATATGCGGTAAGCGAACTTCAAGACAGTCAATTCATCGCTACCGCAACCGAAATGGCAAACCTCATCGCAAGCTATCAGCCGCTTACTGCGCGCAAACAGTTTATTGCTGCGGCTGAGATGCTCAACGAGCCGGCACTCTCAAAATTTAAAGAAGACATGCTCGAAATTGAACTGAATGCCATTGAGAGCACCAGCCGTACACAAATGTTCTTTATCGATCCAACCAAGACAACAGTACACCGACAAGGGAATACCGTTTCTGTCGGCCTTACTGGTGAACGGCTGAAACTCATTGGTGGCAAACAGGTCCCTACGATCATTACTCGATTCACAATTTCAATGACAACCAATCCACGACATAGGCTTAATCCTAACGGAATAGTTGTCACAAATATTATTCCTGAGAATCTTTCTCGGTAAGGAGACATAGTAATGCAATTGAAGAGAACATTTTCATTCATCATCATTCTTCTCGGCGCTACTTGTGTCGCAGGAACTGCTTCTGCAAGAGACATCGAATACAATAACAACGAGTTTTCTGTTTACGTTGCGCCAGGAGAACCTACACAAATTGAGTTTCCTGATAAAATCTCTGGTGGTTTTCGTAAGAAACTATCAAGTCTTTCATTAGACAGAAAAGATGACGATCTCATAGTCTTCGCCAATGAAGGTATCTCCGAAGAAGGAGAAGCTATCATCGTTCGACTTGATGATGGGAGATCGTATTCTGTGCGTATCCGACTTGCCACCGAAAGTGATCCCCGAGACAGCTTGGTCAGACTCTACGATGAGCGCTCTTCTATTCTCTCAAATGAAGAAGAAGAATTACCATATGCTGAGCGTAAGTTTGAACGTTCAAGTCCCCATTCTCCTCCTGGACTCCTCCGAGAGATGGTCCTTGCCTCTGAATTCGGAAAGCCGAAAATTCCAGGATATAAAGTAAGCGAGCGATATAAGGGAGAGACCGTGATGAACGACGGCACATTGCAAGCAACGATTGACAAAATTTTTATTGGACCCAACTTGTGGGGATATGTCATTGACGCATCAAATCAACTCGATGAAGGGCAACGGCTCAATCCAGCATCTTTTCGACTCGATGGGACACGTGCCATTTCGATGGACAACTGGGAGCTTGCTCCAAAACCACTCAATATTGAGCAGCAAATCGCTGGTAAACATAAAGCAAAAGTGTACGTCATAACAACACCACGAAAGTAGGAAGGAAGTAGCCATGAGCATGAAGCAAAAAATTGAAGATCTTTCACTCCTGCTCAAGAGTGATCGCAAAGCACAAGCCATTGCGGGCTGTTGTGTACTTGCTCTCGCCTTTCTCGTTTTTAGTGAGCCGCCAAAGCGAAGAGGAATCCCGAAGCAACAAGTTGCTCAAGCACCAGTTCAAAGTGCAGGCATGGGTTTTGAAGAAGCGTTTCAGGATCTCGTAACGACACTCCAGGACGGTCAAAAGAAACTCGGCGATGACATGCAAAAGGTAAAGACGGAAATTGCCGATATCCGCACCGATCAAGAAAACGCCGAGATGCGAACAGCTGAAATTTTCAAGAAGCTCATCGATCGAATCCAACAACAGCAAACGGTGACAAACGTGGCAGTGAACCAGCCACCAGATCCGGTAGATTATAAAACTGAATTTCCTGAGCAAGAACCAGACTCACTTGAGCCTTTTGGTGATGTTGATAATAATCAGATTGCACCACCGGCACCACCAAAAGAAGCGAAAGAAGTTCTCATCTCACCTGGGGACACAGTTCGTATTAAGCTTCTTGCCGGCGTAAATGCGCCAACAGACGGGACACCCTATCCTGTTATTTTCAAGCTTGTAAGCGATATCAACGGCCCAGATAGCTCTGCCCTTCCTGTCGGAGAGGCGCGGCTCATTGCAGCAGCCCAGGGTTCAATGGTTGATTCACGAGCAATTTTCCGTCTGACATCACTCAGCATGCGCTTTCCTAACGGAGAGCGGCGTACCGTCGACGTGGATGGATGGATCGTTGGTGAAGATGGACTACGAGGCATGCAAGGTATCCTTCTCGATCCTCTAGGAAAAGCCATTGGTGGCGCAATGACAACAGGCACTGTAGCGGGTCTTGGTCAAGCACTCTCTGATTCACAAACAACCGTAGAGAGAGAAGACGGGACCACTTTTCAGTATCTCAGTGGAGACAGCACTTCGTATGCTCTTGGAAAAGGGCTTTCTGAAGGTGCTTCTCAGTGGAGTCAAATTATTCAAAACCGCTTAAGTGAACTCACACCGATGGTTCAAGTTTTCTCTGGAAGAGAAGCTACCGCCGTCTTCTCACAAGCGGTAGTGATAGACGGGCTCTATGATGCAATAGACGAAGAGGAATCGGATATTTTCGCACTCCTCGATTAGGAGTGAAACAAGTTTTTTTGAGAGGTTTTTTAGATATGAAAAGATCAACGGCGTCAATAAAGATTTTTGTACTACTCATTATACTCATCTCAGTAACAGGGTGCACAACAACTGGAAACTTGCTGAATCCATTCTACGAAACACCTGGGCCAACCGCATTTCTAGGAGAACCCAACGATCACGCACTCAATGAATCAGGGAACAAGGTAGAACGCGCACGCGCTGCTTTCGATAAGCTGGCACAATACGATCGAGCACTCCCCCCATCCCCGAATAAGCCAGTTCTTCAGCCAGCAGTCGTTCGTCTCATGTGGGTTCCTGATCACCTTAACTCGCACGGCGATCTTGTTCCAGCTCACTACTATTACCTTAAAGTAAAAGGCGATCAGTGGGCTGTGACCGATGTACACGAGAAAGAAAAGCTCCTGGGAGCAACCAGTGGGGCTTCGGGGCTACCATATGTTGGAGCTTCTTCAAAATAATGAAGAATGAAACGGTTTTATGATGGTTTTTGATACAAACACAAGACACACTTTGATGACCTCTCTCACTGCTTGTGCGATGAGTATGAGTGTCTGCTTTCTCGTTGGTTGCTCCTCTACCCCAGCGACCAAAAAAGCCCCTCGGGTTCACAGTATCGCACATAGACAACTTCCTCCTGAACCTGTCTATAATCGACTCCGTTGGGTAGAGCCTCCAGAAGTCATGCCAAAACGTGAGCGTCAGTATACAGACACGCGACCACTCATACTTCCAGTCTTTCACCTCGAGCTTCAAGATTCTACTCTGAAAGAAGCTTCACTTGTCCTTGCTGGCACAGCTCGTTACCACAGCTACTGCTCAAGCCTTATCGCCGACAAAAAAATCTCTGTCCAATCGCTTGGGACCATTGACGAGCTCGCTGAACTCATCGCCTCAAAGGCAAACATTCGAGTTATCGTTGATCACACCAACAAGGAAGTACGCTTCCTTGCACAGCAAGTAAACCAACCACAGTTTTCAAATGTAAATGGAGTAGGGTAATGAGTATTAATCGTCTTACACGTGAACGTCTTTATAAGGATGAAGCTCTCTTTAATCAGCTCCTTCCTTTTGCGAGATACGATCAAGAGCAAGGATTGTTTATTCACTCTGATGCTTCGATCTGGTCAATGTGGGAGCTTCAGCCACGCTGGATCACCTCTACTTCTGATATAGAAGCATTTCAGCTATCAGACAGCGTCCAGGAAATGATCGACTCATTTAACGAAACAATCAGTGTCCAGATGAACTGGATTACAACTTTTGATGTTGAAAATCTACTCAAAGAAACAATTGATAAGTATCCGACTCGTGGAATTGCGGGTTGGATGGCAAGGCGTTGGACCCAAATGCTCCGACGTACAGCCAACAACGGCGCCTTTCATATGCGCCCGAGAAAGCTCCGCCTCATTATTTCCTTTCGCTACGATCCCCCTTGGAGAGCTCGAACAGCTCTCGAGCAGATGCAACGTGCGTTCAAGATTATGCTCAAGGGAAGAACTGGGGTGACAACCGAAGAGCGGCACAAAGAGTATCTAGAGTACGCCAATAAATTTCGCGGTACCATCGAAGGGTCTGTCGCAAAGTTAGCAGATCTCGGCCTTCAACCACGAAAAGTTGATGGGCAAGAGCTTATTAACATCCTCTATCCACTTCTCAACAGAAGAAGCACTAAGTCTGGAAAATTCCGTAGAGGCCGTACAACAGCTATTCCAGTGCCAGTATTTGATCCAAACGAATTTCTCTCAAACCAACTTTCAGAAACTCACGCTGAGCATCCAGAGAATGGAATTCTCAAAAAAGACGGTCGGTACTACCGAGCTGTTTCTCTTGTGAAGCCTCCCAAGCAGTGTCTTCCTCTTATGATTTCGCCACTTCAATCTACACCGTACGAAAATATCTTGAGCGTGACTATTTCGAAAGACTCTCAAGCTACCCAAATGAAGCGACTTGATCGTCTCGACCAAACACTCGGATTCCGAGAGTTCACAGGAATGGGTCGAGCAAACCAGAAAGTTCAACATCAAATTTCAGCTATCCGCGCAGCTCGCTCGGAACTCTATAGCAGCAGATGTCAGATTGTTCGAGTTGGTGTACACCAAACATTTGTTTGCCAAACACGAGAAGAAGCGATGCGAGCATCCTCTGAAGCTGTTGCCACATTTCCACAACTCAATGGGGCTCGGGGTATGAGTCATGAGGTTTCCGATCTCGGTGTTATTCTTGGCTCTCTTCCTGGATGTTACGATCCTGCAACTGATGGGCCAGGTTGGACCACAACTATGCGCTCCTCCCGAGCTGTTCGCATGTTCCCTCTCTGGGGGAATTGGAAGGGTAGTAGAGGAAGTCTGTTTACTCTCCCGAGCTTATGGAATAGAGAGCTTGTCGGCTTTGACTTCTATGATTCAGATGTCGCACCAAACGTTCTTATCAGCGGTGTATCAGGTGCAGGGAAAAGCTACTTACTCTGCTACATTCTCATTACGATGAATCGTGGTCACTACGCTACAATGAGCACGGGCCGTGTGGTGGAACGACAGCCGATTACATTCGTCTTCGATAAGGGAATGACTGGTCAGCCATGTGGGTTTGAAAAAGTAGCGAAACTTTTTGGTGGTCGTGTATATGAAGCGACTCCGTCCAAGGCTCCAGCAATGAACTTCCTCCAGCGCCTTGGGACTACTCCAGCTGATACTACAAACGAAGACTATAAAGATCTGATTGATATGGCTGCTGATATCATTTGTGATATGGCAACTGAGGGAAATAAAACCCTTGAGCGCCTCGATAAGGCAGCAGTTATTGACTCTATTGTTGAGTCACATCGTATCTATCGTAACGGCCCTATGAAACGGGAGTTTATTTTAAGTGACGTTATCTCTGTACTCCGAGCTCCACGAAAGATCTCGGAACCAGAAGATTCAGCGGCACGCCGTCAACGCGTTGCTATTCTTGCTGGAGACTACTATGGAAACGGGACCTATGCTCGTTTCTTTGATAGACCTGGAAGCTTACAGCTCAAAGAACGCTTTATCGTTTTCGATCTCAAAGCTCTTAGCCGCAACCCCGATCTTCAACGTGTGTTCTTAAAAATCGCCATGCTCTGGGCTGATACTGTCATGAACGATCCAAAAGAGCTTGATGCACGAAAAATTCTCGTTTTTGATGAGGCTCACGATCTTATCGGAAAAACTTCTGCCGATACGATTGAAACTGCTTTCCGTCTCTATCGAAAGAGAAAAGGTATCGTTATTGCCGCGTCACAATCCGGTGAAGACTTTTATGTCGGAAATGGTGGCCAAGCCATCGTTCAAAATAGTGCTCACAAAATCTTTCTACGACAAGATCCGAGTAAGTTCCACTACACGGCACAAGCCTTTAACCTCACCGAGCAACAAGCAGATGTTATCCTTCGGCTCCGTACCGTAAAAGGTGTAGAGTCACAGTTTTTCCTCCTCTCTGATATCGGGGAAGGCGCACTTGTTCTACCACTTGAGCCATCTTTTTACTGGGCGAGCACAAACAACGGTGATGATAATCAGCTCTTTGCTGAGATCTTAGATCAGACAGGTGGAGACTTTGGACTTGCGCTACAACACGCTGTCGCCATTGCTCCGTTTGGGGCCAGGGCGATGCAGGAGATGAATATGCACAGCCGCATGCCTACAGCTGAAGAGGGAGATGGAGTGTCGAACATTGTTTACAATCTCATTGATAATGCCAATAGCACTGTTTCTCACTAGGAGTATATTATGAAAAAACAACCTATGAATCAGATACTTACTCTCCTTACTGGAATGACGATGCTGTGTCTTACCGGATGCTCCACAAGCCAAGTACGAAGTAGCCAAACAGCGCTCGAGGAACGTCAGGTAATACAACAAGTTTCTCGACAAGCACCGGGTGTAGTAGAATATGTTTGGGAAGAACCAATGGTGAATGTTGTTGATGTTCCACCTGGAATCGATCCGGAAGGTCACTACTACCGACCAGCTCATCAAGAAGTTATTGAAATCCGGCAAGGTCGTTGGAAGTACTACCGCCAATAAGAGTTTGCACAAAAGGAGAGAGTTATGGCTTTTGTCAGTATTCAAAACTTAGTAGCACCTTTTACCAATAAAGTGCACCTCACTTCTATTATCGCGGTTGCCCTTGCTTTTGCTGTGTTTCGCTTGAGTGGAGGAGGAATCTCTGTTGAAACACCTCATAAGCCAACTCAAAAACAGCAACGCGCACCTCTGACCTCTACCTCTCCTATTGCGGCCCAAATGGAATTACTCAAATCTCCTCCTACTCAACCGACCACACCATCAACTGGACAAATAACACGTGAGCAAGTGTTTGCTCCTGTGAAAACAGCAAAACCCAAGCGATCGGCGCCTGCGGCTTATAAGACCAAATCTCAAAACTCTCAATCGACATCAACAGGACTAGAGGACATCGAAAGAAGTCTTGGACTCAGGTAAATTATGGGCGAAGAACGTATCATCATACCGAAAACATGGCGCTCTGAGTGCGTTGGTATGCTGATGTTTTTCGTTCTCAGTGTCGTCAGTATTTGGCTCACCGACACTTTTCGTTGGTCAATTGTTCAAGGAGAACTTTTTACCATCGCTGGCATGCGCTTTACCCTCTCCCTCCCTCTCTTCTGGTTTATTCCAGCACTTACTATTGGAAACTCTCTCTATCGTATCTATAACGTCCGTTATTCTATTGACTCGCGCGGGATCGAAGAAAAGCATGGAATTTTAGCGATGCGCACGAAAACAACTCAGGTACGCTATGAGGATGTAAGAAGCGTTGAACTCGAGCAAACTCTCCTTGAGCGAATTTTACACATTGGAGAGGTCGAGATCGGCACAGCTGCAACGGGAGCTACAGAAATTAAGATTCAAGGCGTCGCTGCACCAGAGGAAGTTCAAGACATGATCCAACGAGAACGTGACCGGAGAACAAAGCTACAAAGGGAAAGGAGTCCGCAAGCAGCTCAACGAGCAACTGCATAATTGGTTTTTTAGTGAGGTTATTATGATTACATTAGCGCACCAAAAAAGGGGTTTTACTGCCTTAATCGCGATAGGACTTCTCTTTTCTCCTACAGCTTTCGCTCAAGAAAATCAGAAAAACATTGATAACGGGTTTGTCCTTGTCGACGAGGATATGGAAAAAGTCAATGAGCGGCTTATGGCTGCCGAACAAGAGCTCCTTCGTCAGCTAGAGCAGGAAAAGTCTCTCCGAAACAACGAGGCATCGCAAGAAGAAACGAGCGTAGCAAAAGCCTCTTTGAAAACAACCATTGCGACTACACATACCATGCAAGCCTCGTCACCAGACCAGAAAAGCAACCACGAAATTCACCAACTCAAAGAAGATTATCTCACACTCCAAGATACTGTTGAAAAACAACGCGCCTCTTTTTCTGAACTCAAGAAGTCTAAAGAATCGATAGAGTCTCAACTTCAAAGAACACAATCAAAAGTTTCAAATCTGCTCCAGGAGCTAGAAGAAACGAGGAACAGACTCATTATTGCTGAAACTGAAGTAGAGCGACTTTCAAGTATTATAGAAGCGAGGAATATTCACAATCTTTCCTCTCTCCGTCCAGCACCAAAAATTACGAAGCAACAGACAAGAGCTCGCCGAACTCCTGTATCAACCTCCCGACAGGAGCATAAGAAAGCAAATACAACGCTGATTGCTACAGTAACGGTACCGAAAGCGAACCTTCGAACAGGCCCCGGCCTGAACAACTCACCACTCATGAGCGTGAAGAAAAACTCACGACTCGTTGTTGAAAAACAACTCAACGGTTGGTATCGAGTGGTAACTCCAGAAGGGACGCGGGCATGGATTTCAGCATCCGTTGTTTCATTTGGAAAAAGCTCAAGTGCAAGCCCTAGTCAAACTGTCAAGATTGCAGGATATAACCCCGATGTTGAGTCTCAAGCTTACCAACTCATTAAAAGTCACTCTGCTAAGTAGTTTCAGCTTTCTACTTACCTTTGTGGCTCGACCTCTCTCAGCGGAGTCTATCTTTGTTTATCCACTCCTCGGTGAAAGGGTTTCAAGTGTCTATGGTCTTCGCAAACATCCTGTTCGGCAAGTCCAACGTCACCACTCTGGAATAGATCTCGCTGCCCCAAAAGGTGCACAAATTCGTGCAATTGCCTCGGGGAAAATTGTATTCGCGGATCCTTACAAAGGATATGGAAACCTTGTCGTCATCGAACACAGCAACGGGATCACAAGCCACTATGGCCACTGTCGCACTATCCATGTCGAACCAGGACAAACTATTCAGGCTGGAGAAATTATTGCAACAGTAGGCGAAACGGGGCTTGCCACAGGGCCTCATCTTCATTTTGAGATCCGCATTAATGGAGAACCCAAAGATCCAGAGAAGTATATCCCTGGCCTTCGAGACGCACCTCAAGGCTAATCCTCCCCTCCACGTGCACGTGAACTTGAATATGAACGTGACACGTTAAGAACCGCGTACCAAAACATTTCACCTATTGGTGCGGAACGTAAGAAGGGATTATCTATAGGCAAAGGGGTGATGTTCACGTTCAAGGGAGGAGGCATTCCCCATACAATGGCTCTTTCCTGTATGAAGGCAAACACGATGGCACCTAACTGCCTGAAATAACTAAAGAAAGGATTTATTGATCCTATGACACATTTTCTGCCACGCTCAACATAACACATATAACACAATGGGACTTTTAGGCTTCGCCTCTGAGTCGGAAAAAACTGGATTAAGAAAACTTCTTAAAGGAAAAGGTAAACATGTTTGCCAAGGTTAAAAAACTATATCTCTCTACTGGCCAATCGTTTGGAGCGATGTTTACAGCTCCTAGCAAGGCGCAAGGTCAGTGCATGCTGTTTGTGCTCGGTATCGCTCTGCTTGCTGGCGGACTTGCTGGGACAGTAACTGCTCAAGATGGTGGTGTCATCACGTACAACGATGATCGTGTGACAAACTCTATCAACGCTATTCTTACCTACATAGAAGGTAGTTTTGGTGCATTGATTATGATCGCTGCAGGGCTTGGAGCTATCCTTAGTTCTGCTTTCGGTCAATACCGTGCGGCTCTTGGGCTCCTTGTTGTAGCTGTAGGTGCATTTATCCTACGCTCGCTCGTATCAACCTTCTTCAACGATGCAAACATCCTCGAGAATACATAATTCTCAAGTGAAGAAGTAAACAAGAAAGGCCGTTTGTCAGTATGACAGGCGGCCTTTTTTTTATGCCTTCATCCACTCCGACAGAAAGAAGCTGTCCCAAAGGACTACCTTGTAGAAAGAGAAAGTTTTTTCTGAAGTTGATTTCTTATTCGACTACTGGGTTCAATCGAGGCCATATCTCGGAGGAGTTCTCTCTCTTGTGGAACCTGAGGATCAAGTTGAGCATAGGCGAAGGCTCTTGCCAAGATCTCAGGATGACCAGACAGGCCTCTCAGTTCTTCGAGGCTCGGATCCCATTTCATGCGCGTCAAATACCGAGCCGCTTCTACGTTAAATGGATCCAGTTCAACTATCCCCTTTCTCGCAATGAGGAGTTTCAGCACAACATGAGGATCAGGCGCTGTATCAAACCATTTTGAAAGATAAGAATAAAAAACATCACCATCTGACTCATCAAAAGCAGAGAGTAATGCCACGTTTTGGTCTCGAGAAAGCCTTCCTTCAGGTCTCGCAAGTACCTGGAGAGTCTCCTTCATCCCCTTTGATTTTGCCGTCTTCAAAAGAGCCGCCTCTGCTTGATTCCGAATATAGCTCTCAGGATGTGTAAGTAGATCGAAAAGCTGAGCCCGCGAAAGTCCAACATAAGCCTGCGGCGAAAAGAAGAGAAAAAGCCTTTCTACCGGGCTCACTTTTACCCAAGAAACAATTTTTGCATTATCAAACCAGGCAAAGGCTGGAGCAACTGCTATAAATTCTTTCCACAAATCACTCTCTGGAGTAAACGCTTGTTCAAAAAACGGCACCCAAGGAACAAGTGTCGAGGCGAACTCTCCTTTTTTCGCTACTTCTTGAAGTACTACTTTCCATGCACTCTTATGAGAAGGATCAGATGCCAACACCGCTGTTGCACGGACAAGTCGAGATGAGAGATTGCTTTCACCATGTCGATCCAGTGTTCGAAAAACACTCCGCGCAGGTTCAGATAACTCGAAGAACTGTTTTGTAGAATAGGAAGAAAACCATGATTGCTCATTATCGAAACCAAGAGACCGAAGAAGGACAAGAGTCACTCGGGGATCGAGTGAAGATAATTCAGGGGCTGGTAAGTTCAAATCTTCGAGAAGCGGTGCCAGAGCAATTCGTAAGATTGTCCGCACGTCATCTTGAGAAAAATCTGCGCCATGTTGTGTGGAAAAGACCTGAAAGAGGAAATCATTCGCCACCATTGGAATTTCCTTCCCAACGAGAGCCGTTCGAACAATCGCCTTTTGCGCTTCAGCAATGTTGTCAACGATAGCAGCTTGTGCAACTTGATGACGCTCATCGACACCTCCCACTTGCCACAATGAGGTATATGGTCGCGAAGAAACCTCTTCAGATTGTGGAAACGAGAAGTACCCCTGATGATAAAAAAAGTATGAACTCAATCCAACGAAAACAAAGAGTAAAAGCCATAAGGAATTGAGGCTTTCTGACTTTTGTTCTGGCGACGGTCGGCGCACCTCCTCTTTGAGAGGTGGTGGATCATAGACCGGTTGCGACTCCCCCCGATCATCAGCAGATGGCACTTGCGCACGAGAGGAGGACTCCCTATTTTTCTCTTTGAGGGCATCTCTTGCGTCCACCTGAGCCTTTGAGTGAGGAACAATAAGCTTTCCAGAAGGAACTGACGAAGGACGGTGGAGAAGAGCTGGAGAGGAAGGTTGTTGTTGATGCGCCCGCTCATTTGGGAAGAGCTCCCAGACCACTTCCTCAATCGAAGGCCTTTCATCAGGCTCAGAGGAACGCATCTTTACACGTAAATTTTCAAACGTATCTGGAACGAATGTTTCTAGCAACTGAGCAAGCCAGTATACATCTGTACGAGATGAAGGTGCGCCCTCCTGAAGCTCTCCTGGAGCTGTAGGTATGAGCTTCCAACGCTCTTTGTCAAACACGGATAAGCCAACATCAAGCAGCTGAAGTCCCTCTGTAGAGATCGTCAAATTTGAAAGTACGAGATGCCCGTGAAAGAGTTTTTGCGCATGGAGCGACTCTACTTCACAAAGAATCTTCCGCAGTAATTGGGACGGTGACATACTTCCGACCATTTCCTGAGCGCGAGCTTCATCTGAGAGCACCCGATCATAATATGGCCTACGTACCCAAAACTGCCCGTCAACACTCCCAGTGGAACCATAAAGATGAGAAAGGGAGTGTAAGAGCTCAGAAGTGTTAAACCGGAAGGAACCTTCCATGCGACAGTCAGCGTGTATAAAACGTAAGAGGGTAAGCTGGGCGTCTTCAAGTAGAATAGGTCGGATATCCCACTCTCCACGACCAAGTAAGGCCCCAACAAGTACACCCGACTCTTTTGTTTCAGACAAACGCTGCTGAACTCTCTTTTTAAGAGAAGATGACAACTCATCAAGGCCGAGCATTCGACCGACAAGGCGCTCTTGATTCTCTTGTGCCCCAACTCGATGAGAAGAAGATGTCTTATCATTCACCATTACAGTATCTTAACCTACAAGGCTCAGTCTTGCACTGGACTCGAAGTGCAAGCTATACTCGCCGTCAATGAAATACATAGCTTTCTTTTTGCTCGCCCTTTTCCCTTCTCATGTGCTCTTAGCAGATTCAACGCCATTTTTACCCACATGGCGCCTGTTGACGAAAGAGCAGAAACAACAATTTATTTCAGGCTACTTACAAGGGTGGAAAGACGCCGGAAAAATCACAGATGTTGCCTTGGAGCATATTCGCAAAAACCCTGAACAAGCAGTAAAGGCTCTAGAAAGCATTCAGGGAATCTATGAGCTCTCTCACCATGGGCCTGACATCTTGGCTCGTGAGGTAGATAACTTCTACTCTGAGCCAGAAAATAGTCAGGCGAGTCTATCAGTAGCGATATCCTCGAGCAGATAAGCACCCAGATTTTACTCTCTGTTCGCTTCGCTGACCTACAGAGGCTCCTTTTCCTCGAAAAATGCCCCACGGCATGTACTCCGCAGAGTTGTAGCCCTACGCAAGCTTGCGTCCCATAGGGAAGTTTGCCCCTACGTCGAAAATCAACACCAAACAAACTCTAAGCACTTACAGTGCCTTAGCAAAAATTCTACCAATCCGTGAATGCTAACACTAGTCGGTAAGCCAGCTTGTGTGCTATCTTTCTTTGTCAGTTATCATCCACTAGTTTTTTCGAGATCACTACCATGGTTACCGTAGAAGACGTTAATGAGATCTTCAGCCGTATTACTGAACAGTATGAGGAGCCAGTCCCCATTGGAACCCGCTGCGAGTCAAATACGTACTATCGAACAGAAGATCTCACAGACGACGACCTTAACGCATGCGCTGAATACGTTGCTTACCGGATTGAAAACGTCCTCTCACCGAACCAACCTCAACTCTTTTTGAAACTTCCAGGAGGATACAGCTTCTTTGCAGAACGCCTCAGCGCTATCTACTCCGAGATTATGCCAGGAAGAGAGGAGATTCCTCTTGAACAGTATTTAGAGAGCAAGCTCTCCAACGGCTTTGGCTCTAAATATCAAGGCTCCAACGCGATCCTTGTCACAGATGTTATTACCACTGCCCGCTCTAGTCTTGAAGCACACACAAAGGCAACGCTACGCAACATTCCGGTTTTGTGCTGGGCGACCCTTATCGACCGAACTTTTGGCCCTGGCCCCGTCCCTGTGGTCTCAGCGTTCACCGGCGATCCCGTACGACTCCTAACAAATGAGTACTAACTCTCCGGTTCGACTCACCCAATTTCAAATTCTCATTCTCTGGGGAGCTGCCTTTATACTTTGGGGAGTTTACTGCCATTCTATTTTTCGCTCCTGCCTCGCCTCGAACCTTCCAGACTTCCAGGCCTATAAAGCAGCAACACTCGCGTTTCTCGATAATACTCAAGTATATGGAAAGAAATTCACTATTTCTGACACCCCTCTCGCGTTTCATAGTGGACTTCGTTTTTACTATCCCCCGACGTTCCTGCTGTTCCTCCGTCCATTTCTTGAGTTTTCTCCTCCTACCGCGATCGTTCTCTATACGGCAATCAACCTGATAACGCTTCTCTTCTTGGCCTATCTCCTCACTGTGATGTTCAGAGGCTACGCGACACGACCTCTCGAGCAGCCCCCTCTCCTTTTTCTGAGCACTCTCTTTGCTGTTGCTTTTTTTCCACCAGTCTGGAACGGCTTAAGCTACGGACAAGTGCACCTTCTCGTAGCTTTTCTAATCACCCTCTTCTTACATCTCTACACGACACGTAATGACTTCTTCACTGGAATCGCTCTTGCCGTAACAGTCCACATTAAGTTTATTCCAATACTTCTTGTGCTCCTTCCTCTTTTTGCGAGGAGAGGAAAAATACTTACTTCCTTTGCACTCTCATTCGTTCTCATTCTCTTCTGCGGTCTGCTACTCAACACCCCCTTTTCGTATTGGGAGCAATTTGTATCGGCAATGGCGTCCTTTCCTCAACCTGAACCAGAGGCAAACAATCATGCCTTCGCTTCCGTGCTCTCCGAATCTTTTGAGGCACCCTATGCACTCACTAAATGGGTCCTATTCTTTACTCTCGGGGGACTCTTTAGCATTCTGTTATATCGAGCGACAAAAACTCCCTCCCCCTCTCCCAAGGCACACCTCTTCTTCCTAGGCACTCTACTCCTTCTTCCTCCACTCTATTGGATTCACTATGCTACGTGGCTCCTTCCAATAATTTTCTTTCTGTTCTTCCGTAGGCAGGGCTCTTTCCCCTACCTCCTCGGTCTCTACGCCTTCTTTTATTTTATTGATCCCGCTATTTTCTTCTCTTCTCTCTTCCACCAAGACTGGCTCACACCAATTCTTAGGCTCTCCACCGGTCTGACAACGCTGGCGCTCTCCATCGCTGCTTTCCGCGCAGAATGCAACGATACAGCCCCTCACTCTCACGAAAAAGGCGCTTGAACAACTTCTCTCTGTCTCAATCTGAAATGCAGCTAACTCCGGCGACGAAGCGGGATAATCTTTGCCTGTGTAAAAAGCGGCCCTTCTTCAGCCACCTCCTCAACTATCGGTTCTGAACCTTCTTTTGGAGGGCGAGCACTGCTCTTTTCAATGACACTTTGTAGCTCGTGGTGAGCTGCTTGGGTTGCCTGAAGGCGCGCCTTCAGAGCTATAAGCTCTTTACTGAGCAACACACACTTAATGAAGTCACCATTTTCAACGGCAAGCGTAAGGGCGCGTCGCTTCTCATGAACAGAGCCTTGGCTTTCACGCCACTCAGAGTAAAACTGATCACGAATACGGTAAATGGAGGAGACAAGCTGACGAGAGTGAGAAAGCTCAAGAGCAGAAGAAAGCTGCCTCAAGAGACGCGCGTTTACTTCTCTCCACTCGCTCACTTGCATTTCGTTGTATTCTGAAATCTCCCCTTCTTGCACAAGGCCCATTTTAGAATAGAGCCTAAGAGCCTTACGACTCTTTTGTAGAAGTTTCCCAACTCGACTTCGAAACGTTTCGCTTTCCATACAACTTAAGATCTCACAGACACAGAACCAAAAAAACAGAACCGGTTTATTAGTACTCCAACAAAAAAAATTTCACCTGAACCGAGAAGAACGCTTTATCGACAGAGTCGGAAACCTTCAGCCTCCTACGCCTCTCCTTACCTCATGCAACAATACAGCTTACTCACGCTGCGACCAAAAAAGAGCTTGTACAAAGTGAAAAAATTTGGGTTCAACGAGAGTATAACGAATTTCAATCAGAGAATGAAACACAAACCGAAAGGCAGTTTTTTTACCGGCTTATCCACAGGGTGTGGATAAGCTTGCCGCTAGGCACGTAAGTATTTAGCCCGAAGTCTTCCGGCAGTACGAGTTGCGTGCACAAGATTGCCACGCGTAACTGTTGAAGGAGACTTTGTTGGATCGAAACCTCCATTTACAATCCAAGCAAATACAGCAGGACAACTGGTTCGATACTCAACCAGAATTCGACCTAGTTCACTTGTGTTATACGGAGTAAAAATCCCTTCCTTTCTTAATTGATCGAGCCGCAGCCCTAAATTTAAAGGGGGAGCCGGCCTTTCAGATTCAGGATTCGCTCCTGCAGAAGGTATTGAGAGGGTCCCGAGAAGACGCCTAACCGCAGCAGGCGAAATGTTAACTTCTCGTGCAATCTCTTTCACTTGAGCCTCGGGTAACATTGTTTGACTACACCCCCTCTAAACGAAATGGTTGAGGATCTATGAGCTATTTTTTCCTCTTGGGAAAAAAATACCGCCTCGTATCCGGCAAAACCGGAGGAAAAATAGGCCTACAATCGAGTTCAAAGTGGCACACCACTTGCTCTTAACTATCAATGCCACTAAGGCATTGGGAAAGGCATAGGCTGGGGCCTCCTTGACCACACGCACACACGCACACACTCTTCACCCCAGCCACCGCGCCATAGACCAATGTAGCGAAGGCAAAGATTCGCGGGTAGCACGACTAGCGAGGCTGCGAATTTTTTCAGCGACCGGATGGCCGTGCCCATCTGGTCGCCTTTTTTCCTCTCTCCTAAAAAGACAGCAGCTCTTTGATCCCTGCCAGCCTCTCTGTTACGCTACATGAGATTGAGAGCCAATGATACCTCTAAGATTTCTTCTTCTCTTCTTGCTCCTTCCTCTTACTGCTCTCGCGCAGACTCCTAAACCTATTGAGTGGAAACGACTAGGAGATGATCTTGAAATCGCCTTAGCTGGTGCGCCAGATGCCTCCCTTTTTTCAGGCGAACTCACCTTACTACGGACATCACTACGCGCCTTTAGCGCCCAAATTATCCGTGCTGACCAGTTCACCAAGCCCCAGGCTACAGTGAAGTTCCTCTGCAAACAGAGCAAAGCATCAGTCTGTATCAATGCAAACTATTTCGATGAACACGGCAAGCCTCTTGGTCTCGTGGTAAACCAAGGAAACGTACACCATAAAATTCATCACGGCGGAAAAACGCTGACTGGCCTTTTTGTGATACACCGAAATGGTGTTGAGATTGTCGATCGCTCCTACACAAGGCTTCCCTCTGTCCTTGAAGCACTCCAAGCGGGCCCTCGCCTTCTCATTGGAGGCAAACCGCCAGAAGGGTTTCGGCAGAACAATACGAGTACGAGAAGATCGGGCATCTGCCTCGATCATAAAAAGAGACTCGTCATTTTCGCAGTCTCATCAACCCTCCTTGGACTCACCCTTGAGCAAACACAACAGATCTTGCTTCACCGTGATGTAGGCTGTGTTGACGCTCTCAACCTTGATGGTGGCGGCTCTACCCAGCTCTTTGTGTCTGGTTCTATCCCAGGTGGTATAGCCAACGGGGAAGATCTTTCGGTTGTAGGCCGAGACGAAGTCCCTGTGGCCCTGGGCCTGTTTGCCAAAGAGCGCACGTAAGTCCTCAATATTGCTCCATCGCGACCATAGGCTAGCTTAGGAAGTAAAAGTAGCTTAAAATAACAATCTGCTCCCAACACATGAAAACTCTTACAAAAAGAGTTTTCAGGCTCCTGTGTAAACAGATAACGGATTGACACATACACGGGGTGCCAGTAGTTTAGTTTTTGTCTGTTTTGCTCGTAATGCCCTATGAATAATCGACTTTTGAAACAAGAGTTCACTGCCAAGGAAGTTCAAGCTGTTTTGCGAAAACTCACTGGCGGTACGGAAAAGATCGGTCTCGCGCTTCTCAACTATTATGCCCGAACAAATCTTGTCCCATGTACAGGTAAAACACTAAGCCGTGGTCGCGCAAAGTACTCTTACGCCGATCTCGTGCTTCTCTGTTGGCTCTTCCGCATGAAAAAAGAAGGGTTACCTGTAAACCGATTCCGTCGGGGTATCGATTACCTCAGAAAGAAAGTCTCTAAGCTCCATAAAAATCCACGCGATATGGTCCTGCTTACTGATGGACGACAGCTTTTCATTAAGCATCGCATTGAAGATAAAGGACAAATTGCTGAAGTCTTGACTGGAAAGAAGGCTGGGCAGTATGTTTGGGCCTATGCAATCGGCTCACTTATTGAGGAAGTCGATAGGCTTATTGAGGAAGAACACCCAGAAAAGCGAGAAGCTGCATAATCACATCGCACCTCTGCCTCAATGAAAACACACTTTTTTCTAATAGATGCGTACTATGAGTAAATCAAGCACCGTAAAACAACTCTTTGAACTTCTCATGGAAAAGAAGGCTTGGTGGCTCGTGCCAATGGTATCCGTCTTTCTCCTTCTCGGTGTTCTGATTGTTGCAACCCAAGGCTCTGCGCTTTCACCATTTATTTACGCGCTATTCTAGAACCGGCAGATCGAAAAATTTTTTTCCGGTACACAGCGATCAAGAGAAGAGTATTTGCTGCCAGCAAATAGATTTGAAATGCCGAGTTTTCAATATTCCAGACAGGGATAGAGGGAATCACAAGTAGAACGCTCACAAAGCTCGCTATGTAGGTTACTCCAGTTTCAGTCTCCGGATACCTCCAAGCCTTTATCACGGTAGGAAGAGAAGCAAACCCATCGCCAAGAGCAGCCAGCAAAATGGCAAGTCGAGGCGAATCGACCACCCCCCAAACAATAAGCGCTACTATTGACAACGCTCCGCAGGCCACATCAAAGAGAGAGAGCTTCCAAAAACTCTGCCTGTTTGAGAACGAGGCGAGAAAGACTAAGAGAGGAAGAAAGCCTGCAAGAAAGATTCGTACAGTAGCCCAAAAGTCAGCATTAGATGCTATTGCTGCTCCCGTACCAATAAGAGGAGCCATCGCCCACATCGACCAAGAAACTCTATTAGGCTTCGTTTTTCCAGAAACCGTATCTTTAATGTAAGCATAGGAACCAGCTACACTTATCAGTGCACTCAAGACAACAAGCCAATGAACAAACGCTAGTCCAAATATATTATCGAGAGTCAAAGTTTTTCACCTTGAGAAGATTCTTGATCCATGAACTGCTTGACCTTACTACGCAGAGGCTGCGCAGGAAGCGCTTCTCCCCCGTGGCTCATTCGTGTAGTGGTATCCTCAATCACAGCTAAGAGAGCTTTAAGTCCTGCAGGAACCTCCTCTACTCCCTCAAGAGCGCCATAAATAGGCTTTTCAAGTTCCATCCTTATCGCATGAGGAGTAGGGCCCTCCTCTCCAAAATCGGCACTACCCCACATCCCTGAGAAAAAGAGATAAGAACTTGTAGCAGTCAGAACAGCAAGTACTCCCATAATTAGCTTCGGTGTTGACGAAGCTATTTTCTTTTCCTGCTCCGCTTCATACGTACGCTCTTGTTGCTGAAACTTACTGCGTGAGTCCTCTTGGAGCCCTTCTTGTATGATGTCTTGATATGATTCATCAGTCATAAACAGTGCTCCTTTTACGAACAATCTGATGGTCTACCAGCTCTAGGGAGGCGGCGATCGTAGTGAATCTCCGAATCTGAATCAGCTAGGGAGAAGTAATAATCGAGCTTATAGAATGTGTGACAGCCTTCAAGGTGATATCCATAGGCATAACGATAGGTATATGAATAGCTTAAACCGAGAAGAATAGACTGATAGGACCAATACCCAACGGTCATTGTTACTCCCCTACTGAGCGAAGCTTCGCCCAGAGGCGCAGGAAGTGACACTGGCCCTGTCCGTGAATAGAAGAAGTTGGAACTTTCCTCCGTGTCTAACTCAAGCGCTTGAAGAGCCACAGAGACATTTCTCACGTCACTCTGAGCGGTCAAATCTCTGACATACCGCCTATACCTCTGGAAGTTTGATAGAGCAGTCGCTAGGAGCACAAGAGTAAGTGAGACAGAGACAAGAAGCTCAACAAGAGTAAATGCTTTGTCGGAAGAATAGAGTCGCTTCATGGGACTATGGTTTCACAGATTGCTTCCAGCTACCAGAGGACTATTTTATGAAACGATCTCTTTCATGAACGAATGTTGCTTTTGCCACGCCTCATCGACGTGGTAGAGAAAAGCAAGAATCTCTGCTACGAGACGAAAGGAGTCTTTTCGGATTTCAGCACCTTTTTCAAGGCCCGCAAGGAGGTTTACGAGCTCACTGTTTTCCTCAATAGGGACACCGTTTTTTTCGGCAAGTGAGAGTATAAAACGTGCCACTTCCCCACTCCCCGAGAGAAGTACCTTTGGAAGTTCGCTAGGAGAGTCATACTGTAGTGCAACAGCCGACTGCTCCTCCTGCTCGCAAGCGAGATCTTTTAACATAGGCAAGCTGTCTTAGTCCTGCTGCTCCTTTTGTTTGAGCAACTCATGAGGGAGTCGCCAACCACCAGGCTTCGGGTATTCATCATCACCGAAGAGCAGTTCGTTCGAGCGTTCATAATCAACAAGCGACTCGATAAAGTTTAAGGTACTGCGCTTGGCATACTCAGCAATAAAATGATTGAGCGAACGATTGGCATGAGCAAGTGCTCGACGAATATCTCGATCAACAGGAGTCATGTTGTCTCCATTATCGATAAATGCCTGTCGGAATCGTTCAGATAACTCTTCGATGGTCGTAAGGGGCTCCCACTCCATCATCTCAATAACCCGATGAGCTCGAGTACGTTTTGATTCTCGAAGAACAATAAAACGAGCGACAAAAGCAGTGCGTCTTGCTTTCACCAGTGCTTGTTCACGCTCGTCCAAAACTTTCACTCCAGCTGATTGGGTTTCGCCCCCTTGCGCAACCTGTTCCATATACAACCTCTTTTACGAAAAAGAATTATTCACCTGTATTTTGACCGGGGCGTCCTATGTTGGGTCAAAAAAAGTACGTACTAAGTAATCGTCAGATAAGTGAGCGAACTTAAACCAAAAAAAACAATGAAAAGGAGCCTACAGATATTGGGTTTTTTTCATCCGTATAGGTATACTTCGTATATGAAAAACCAGCTAAACGCCTTTAAAAAGCGGAAAATCGCCATTCTCCGGCTCGACAGTTCAGCTGACAAGCGGGCAGTTATCGTTGCTCCGTCCGCTGATATGACTCCTGAGCTCATGAATACGCTCATTGAGCTGGGTAAAGGCAATGTGCTCGTTGCTCTTGAGTCTAAACGTGCTGAGGCTTTTCATATCCCTCAGATGAGTCACCGCTCACCTGATGAGCTATTAACCACCTCCCCACTCTCAAGATCGTGTGTTTCTGTAGAAGCTCGCGAAGGCGTCACTACTGGAATCTCTGCTTCAGACCGAGCAAAGACAGTTTCACTTCTTGGCTGCGAAACTCCTTACCCTCGTATGCTTGTTCAACCAGGGCATGTTTTTCCAGTTTGCATTCGAGAAGGCGGCACACTGGTGCGCCACGCACTTCCAGAAGGAGCATACGACCTTGTTCGACTCTCTTGCGGAGAAAACACTGCCTGCTTTATCGATCTGCTTGGTTCAGATGGTGAGTTTCTTGATGCACAGGCTCAAAACGAATTAGCATCGAGTCATTCACTTCCACTTTTTACTATGAGTGATATCGTTCGTTACCGGCTTGAGCACGAAAAACTTGTCACGCGAGTTGCAGAAGCCAAATTGCCTACACAACTGGCCGGTGAACTCGTCTCATATGTCTACAAATCTCCTCTATCCGGTGGCGAGCACGTTGCACTTGTCAAAGGCGAAATAACTCCGGAGAAACCCACACTTGTACGGGTTCAACCTGAGTCCACGTTTGCTGACGTCTTTGGTGGAAAGAATCCCCCTTCACGCACAGCTCTCCACAACTCTCTCAAAGAGATCGGGAGAAACGAGAGTGGCGTGCTCGTTTATCTCAGACGCCCCGAAATTGGTCAGGTTCAAAAACAAGTCACAAACTGGCAAGAGAGTGCTACCACAAAGCCCGCTACCATGATGCAAGAATACGGACTCGGAGCACAGATTTTACGAGATCTTGGTGTAAAAAAAATTGAGCTCCTCACTCGCAGCACCAAAGATCTGATTGGACTAAAACCTTTTGGAATTGAGATTGTTACCCAACGTCCTATTCCAACTTTTAAGGCCGAACAATGAGTGTTGTTACTTTCGCTGATGTAGCCTCTCCCTCTGTTTCATTTTCAACCGAGCATGAAAACGAAGCTCTCATTCTTGAGCTTATCGATACGAAGTGGTTTCAAAGACTAAGAAATATTAGCCAAACGGCAAATACTCGACTTGTGTATATGTTCTCTGAGCACTCACGTTTCGGCCATAGCGTAGGAGTTGCTCATCTCGCTACTACTCTCATGAAAAAACTGGCTCGCAATTCACCAGCGGAAATAAATCACTACTCGCTTGCGGTGAGCGCAGCAGCCCTCTTACACGACCTCGGCCACATCGCTCCTGGCTCACACACGGCGTACAAGACTTGGTTTCCTACAACAAAAGATATTCACGAAGAAGTTGGCTGTCGCATTATCCGTGAAGACAAAGAGCTCAACACTATTTTTGAAAAATACACTCCAAACCTTGCGGAGACTATTTGTGCCATTCTCCAAGAAACAAGCGAAGTTCCACCGTGGACCTGGCAGGTTATCTCCGGAGGTGGCTGGAACGCAGACCGTGGAAATTGGTGTATTGTAGACAGCATCCTCGCTGGAGTGAGCTACGGCGAATACAATGTTGCAGCACTTACAGATTCAATGTGCCTGACCAAGGACGGCAACCTCGCTCTTAAGGAAAACCGCCTTGATGCCATGATGCACTTTGCACTCTCAAGGCACGCAATGTACCGCCAGGTCTACCAACACCGGGTGCTCATGAGCTCCGATCGAATCAACTGGGCTATTGCCAAACGAGCGAGAGCACTCAGGGGCGACCTTCCATTTGTTGATGATACGATGAGAGATGTGCTCGCCGTTGATTCTCCTGAGCACCTCTCACTTGATGATATTTTTGCAATGCAAGAATCTTGGTGGCTCTACCACCTCGGAAAGTGGCAAAAAAGTAGCGATCCTATTTTGTCCGATCTCTGTGGACGTCTCCTTTTGAGAAATCTCTTTAAAACCATTCGCATTCGCCCTGATGAGGACATCGAGACTCTCTACACAGAGGCTCAACAAGCTGTAGAAGAAGCTGGTTTTGATCCAGAATACTACCTTCACCGCTGCGACCTCTCGTATATGCACCGGGGAGACTATCAACAGTCGATGCTTGTACAGATGGATGATGGCAGCCTGCAATCTATGGTTGAAGCAGAGCCACTCTTTGAGGCGCTCCTCAAAGAGACAAATGAAGTGCCCAAGAGCTGGTTAGCGATGCCGCAAGAGGCCAAAGCAATACTTGGCCGCCCTCGCTAGTGTGGGGACAAAGCCTTGATCTTGTTCTGTCGTAGCTCTTATTTGTGTCGTAGACCAAGGAAAATTATAACGCGAAGTACGCGAGGTACGCGAAGACATCCCCCCTTCGCGTACCTCGCGTACTTCGCGTTATAAATTCAAACTGACAGAGCATCTAAAGGCTTCGGCGCAAATCTCTATCAACAACCTATCCATGAGAACAAAAATCGAGGAACCATCGACCATTACAAACGATTTCCTTAGAAAAGAAGAATGAGGTAGAATTCTCCTACGTAGTGGGTCATCATTGTTGTATTTGTTGTGTTTGTTGTATTTTGTAGTACTGCCCTATGTCCTCTTTCGATCCACGTCATCTTGACTCCCAAGAAGTGCCTACAGAACTGAGTGAAGTTCTCAGAGAGCTCCAAAGCCCCTCGGTAGCAAGCCTCATTGATCTTGTCCGAGATGATTTTGGAAGCCCCCTCTTTCGAGGAGAAGATGAGAGCCAAATGATTATCTCACAAGCTGTAAGGCGAGCGATGGACGAGAAAGGGATTTCCCTTTTCGAGCTACACGAACGGTCACAGCTCCCCATTGAAGATCTTCAAAATCTTCTCACCCGCGCAAAAATCGATCTTCGCGATTCAGATCCTCTTGTACGGTTAGAGCAAGCTCTAGGAACAAGCTTGCGGCACTTATAATCTTTTCTCTTGGATTTGAGTTAAAAATCCAAAATCGAGCTTAGATTTTACAAGCTGACCAATCGCCATATGACGATCCGCAAGTGTGTTGAGTAAGACGACTTGCTCTTCAGGACTCAGCGATGGATTATCTAAGATGCTCTGCATGACTTTAGCTGTAGATTCCCGCACACGATCAAAATGGAATCCAAGCTCAGATGTTTTCTCTTCAAGCGACACGAATAACCTCCTGTTATAACCACAAACTACGCACACATCTCTATTCTCGGCACACACCTCCATCACCTTAAATCCCCGCCACCCCCTCTTGCTCTTGCCCTTCATCTTGCTCTTACTCTAACCCCCTAAAAACACAGTCAATCCTTTCTTACCCTCCCAAAATCTGATAAAATTCTGCCCTTATACCCAACTCAGGAGACCGACAGAATGTTCCATAGAAGTCCATCAGCCGTAGCCACCATTCTCTCCACGGCTTTCTTTTTGTGCTTTGCACCCAGCACCTCTGCCGAATCACAACAGATCACCCAACTTATCCCAACCAATAACGAATGGGGATGTGTGTTGCAACAGAGTGAGAACCTTGTCACCTTTAAAGGGGATTATGGTGTCTCAGAAGAAGTTTCTGCTGGTGCCGCTGCCAAAAAATTTAACAAGAAGAGAAAGAAGCTCAAGAAAGGGATGCAAAGATTAAAAGATCAAGCGCCTCTTAATGCAAACAAGAAGCAAAAACTCAAAACGAAAAGAAAGAAACTCAAAGAAACTACCCAACTCCGTAATGCTGCAAAAGCATGTAAGCGTGGTGAAGTCGAGCTACAAGCAGCCTCCTTTGCTCAAGGCACTTTTGCTTTTTACTGCCAGCACGGCTTTAATGCTCGCGCAGTTGCTGAGGGAGAAAATAATTGCGGTGTTGATTTACGCTCCCTGCAAAACCTCAAGAATTTCTTCAATGCTCAAGGAAAGCAGTTCTCTGTCCAAAAAGCTTGGGGACTTATTTATAAAAGCCTCTCTTTTCAGTGCCAAGCACTTGGAGGCACTTTACTTACCCCTGAAAAACAAGAACTCTTTACCCCTCTCTATCACGCCTACTGCTCAACAGAAGAGGAGTACCCCGAGACATTTAGCGTTGGAACAATGCCCCCTACGCTTGGGATGGAAACAGTCAATGAAGATTGTCTTACTGCAGGGAACCCTTCTGGTGGTGGCGCAAAAGACCCATGCGACTGCTACGACCCTGACAATCCACCAAAAACAGGTGGCGGCGGTGGCGGAGGAGAGTCCTCTCCTCCAACTGATGAAGACTGCTTTGTCTTACGGATGGAAACAGTCAACGAGGATTGTTAGCCAGCAAACTGCGAGCACCCCAGAGTTTCAAGGAATACCTTCTGAAAAACAGGGTGCCGCATTGAGAAGGAAGACAATTCTACGAGAGCAGATTCTCGCACCACTTACCATCCTTGATGACCTGAACACGCGAGCCATCTCCGAGGATGACGTGCACCTGAGTTGAGAGATCAGAGAGCATCACGTCATGATGTTTCTCTGAGTAGTTACACCCAATCTCATTGAGCTGAGATTCATCCATCTCGGTGCCGCCTTCAATCTGCATCGGGTATCCCCGACCAAAGGCAACGTGGCACGCTGCATTCTCATCAAGCAGGGTGTTCTTGAAGACCAGGCCAGAGGAGAAGATCGAATTGCCGTCGAGACCAACGAGTGCAACTTCTCCAAGGCGATTGCCGCCAGGAGCTGCAAGCACAGCTTCAAAGGCTTCGCGACCTTGCGATGCTTCAAAGCGATCAACCTCGCCCTCGTCATTGAACCAGACCTTCAGTCCGTCGACGAGCGTGCCGTCGATGATCACAGGCCTGGTGCACGCAAAGTACCCACGAGTCAGACGAGCATCCGGTGTCGAGAAGTTCTCAAACGTTGGAATATTCGCCATAAATGTCACACCTCCAGCAGTCGTCTTGAGTGCTGCCGAAAAACGTGACAGTGGCATCAGACCAACCGTCAGATCGGTGCCTGGACCTTCGAAGTGAACCGCGACAGGCTTAAGGGCGTTGAGAGCTTCGCCTCGTCTCGAAGAGAGCTCTGTCAGCGCTCGCCAACGTTCGACACAATCGGGCCGATCAGTCATCAAGATCTGATCGAGCGCCTCTTGCAGGTCATCCACTTCGAGGTCAAGCATCTTTGCCCAGCCAGGAGTCGCTTGTGGAAGGATGGTCCAGGGGAGCGTTCCAGCAAAGAGGCCATCATCGTAGAAGTGGCTACGTGCTTTATGCTCGGCAACAGCTCGCTCTCCAACGTGGCCTCCATCACACTCACTGAGTGCGAGTGGATCTTCAGCTGGTGTGATGCGAACGGTACATCCGCTATCGTCGACCAGTCCGTTCCAGTAGTCAGCCCAAAGCGGATCAACGAAGTTACGCAGCTCTGCATCTTCAGCATGAGCCTGAAGATGGAGTGCCGTAACTTCAGGAGCAATAATCACTGGCGCACAGTGCTTTGCTCCAAGACCATACGCCTCACGAGCTACTGCAACCATGAGGTTATAGTTGCACGGAGCACCGTAAATCGTAATCAACTTTCCTCGAATTCCTGCCTCGCCGCCCCAACCAAGCTCCGTTACGAGCCGGGCAGCATTAATGATCCTGTCTTGTGCAGACAATGTGTGCATGAGACACCTCACTTTCTTGAAATGGATCTGTGAAAAAAGGATGATACGCGAAAACGTGTGAAAAGAACCTTCGTATGAAACTCTGAAGGCGCTTTTCACTCTTTGCTCTCCCTAAGAACGCAAACAGAGAAATGCGACTTCGTGTTCTTCTACTCCTCAACGGTTCCCAGGCCACACAGAGCTATGAGTACCACAGAGCTTACAAGAAGTCGAGCGACGCGTCTTAGGAGCAATCGAGCAGCTACACACCTTTTACTTCTTGCTGAGTTGGATATACCCCGTGAGATCAGGTCTGCCGTGCTCTCCAAATGTTTGTGCCGCATATGGTGGTGTAAAAGCTGATCGCTTTCACGCATTTTTCTGCACGGGGTATATTTGTCTTCCCCAGGGAAATACGCTGCTAGCGCAGCAGATTTCTCTTGCGCCGTCCTCGAGGACGGCTCTAAAATGCTTCGCATTTTCTATACTCAACACAGCTTTGTCTACGACAAACCTGTGTTCATTGAGTATATATTGATTGTACTCAATAAAGAGAGGCTAGGTATCTCATACAACTTACTCCTATTTTTGTGTCTCTAGGCAGGAACTTTTTTATGGAAAAACAAATAGATCTCATATTCCTCTCTCGCCTCCGTATACTCGGCATGATTGAAGGAATCTCAACGCTCTTGCTGTTCTTTGTCGCCATGCCATTGAAATATATGGCAGACATGCCAATGGCAGTAACTCTCTTCGGCTCCGTTCACGGAGTTCTCTTTATGCTACTCTTTGCTTTCTTTCTTACCGCGCGCGATCGCGTACCAATATCGTTTGGACTGATGCTCGCTGGTATCTTCGGTGCGATTGTTCCCTTTGGCCCTTTTGTCGTTGATCATTGGCTTAAGAAAACTGAGAAAGAAGCAAAATAAACACCGCTTAAGCTTCGGTACACCCCTAAGAAGGAGGGTGTATCATTCGTAGAGCGTAACCTAAAATTCTACACGTATGCTTCAGAAAAAGGAGACGCTGTACTAGTGCTCATACCGCTGTGCTAAGAAACTAAGATCCCCCTTAGGAATTTCGAGCTCCTCACCTCCTCCACGAAAGAGAATCGATGGCTTAGTCCCCTTCCCAACAAGTGAAACCTCTCCGTTAAGGCAGAGTATTCCATCTCCTTCTGGCACTCCGATGACTGGAAGATTTGGTTGGTCTTCTTGTAATTGGTGAATACGCTTTGCATTTGATTCCCCCTTATGAGGATCGTTTGGATCCTTGATCTTATAATGAGGATTAAGGCCGCCACGGAAAAAGTGTAGCCCGCGCATCACAGGAAGTTGTTCTGCAATCGGCATATCGTTCGTCGACGATGTGCTATAAAATGTGATATTCGACCCTGCACTTGCACCCATATAAGGCATTCCCTCTTCAACTCGTTGGCGAATGAGAGGAAAAATACCGGTTTCATGAAGTGCAACAAGCAAGCGAAAGGTATTTCCACCACCAACAAAAATCGCCTGAGCATTCAAAATCTCTTCTAGAGGATTTCCTTGATGCACAGAGCGCGTCTTATATCCCATTTCGGCAAAACGCCCTGCAAGCTTTTCTGCATAAGCATCTCTATCTGCTAATGCGTATGGCACAAGGGTAATCGTATCAACATCGGGGCCAAGAACATTTCTTATATGCTCTTCGGCATAGGTCAGATAACCACCATCAGATTGTGCCGTACTAAGTGCAAGGATTCGAGCATTGGATAAATTTGCAGGAAGGACAACTTGTTCAAGATGGGGCGACTGTTTCGTATCAAGTACTAACCGGTTTGTGGTTCTCTCGAGTTCTTCAATATAGAGCTCTCTCTCGGACTTGCTTGCGTCGGAGGCGCGCCGTAACAAATTCAAGGCTGTCTCGCCTAAAGCAGCAAAGTGACCCTCACGAGCTTGAAGGTTTCTCTCAAAAGCCTCCCAAGCACGAGCATCGATAACATCTAGGGGACTCTCATTCGATAGCTCTCCACCAGAAACACCTTCTGAGCTGTCTCGATCAGAACCGTGACTAGGATCCATGAGCCACCTCCTTATCCGCTAGAGATTGAAACGCGGACAGGTTTTGTAGTATCTCTTTAAGTTTTTCTTTCTCTTCCGAATCGATTGAATGCGCTTGTTGAAGGTGCTGTAATTTTTGAATAACAGCAACAACTCTGTCACAGTGAGATGGCGACGATTTCTCTGGTTGTTCCACTTATAACCCCCTGGCATATCAGGTTTTAGTCGACCCCCTGTCGACTCCTTTCCTGTCGTCAATATCGCTATTGTACCGCGGAGAAAATCGCTAATCAAAAAAATCTCTTATCTATCCTAAAGAGAGTAGAATGAGATTTAAACTCCCATTTACTTGAACTTTTCTCTTATTCTTTCCGTTCCATTTTGTTGAACTTTTTCCTCCGTGGCTACAAACTCAGCACAACGCCACAAGATGAAGCCACAGAGGAAAAAGTTCAACAAAATGGCTGTTCATATGAACGAAGCGCAATGCTTCTAGGGTTAAATCACTTTGAGTAATTCAAGAAATTCCTCAGAATCATCTATCTCCCCACCCACCCGTGTCACATAGACTTGAGATCCACCTGGCAACTTCACCGCATCTTTTTCAGTACAAACAATCGGTAAGTTGTATTGAGAAAGTTGCTCGAGATCACTCTGAGAAATACGTTGGTGATCGCCAAGCACTTTGGTAGCCACACAGTCATATCCACTCTGAGAAAGAAGGGAAAAGAAACCTTCTGGATTAGCGATGCCGCATACAGCAACAACTTTTTGAGGAGATAAGGTTTCATTTCCAGAAAGAGAAACAATACCTTGAAGTGAAAGGTAGCTCTCAAACACAGGTAGATGTTCAGGGAGAGACTCTCGAATACGGCTAGCTCTCACTTGCCCGTCTTCAGTTCTTACGCCACGGTAGGCTAGTACAACGATATCTGCCCGGTTTAACCCCTCTTCTTTTGATTCCCGAAAACGACCAAGAGGGATGAGCTCTCCTTTGAGAAACGACTCTGCAGCACCCTCGGAGCTAATATCAACCGTGATAATATTGAGATCTCTGCGTAAGTATCGGTGCTGATACCCATCGTCAAGAACTACGACATCGCCAAGCTCTTGTTGTTCAATAAGGCGTGCTCCAGCTACCCGAGAACGAGAGACAACGACTGGAGTCTTACACTTTCGGTGTAACATCAACGGCTCATCACCAACTAATGTAGCACTATCTGTTTCTTTCACAATATACGGCCCTGGCGTACTCCCCCCATATCCACGCGAGAGAATAGCTGGTTTTTTATCAAGTGATTGTAGTTGAGTGACAATATACTCACACAAGGGTGTCTTACCATTTCCACCAGCAGTTAAATTTCCAATACAAATAACTGGCAATGCGCTCTTGGTTTGTTTGAGCAGCCCATAATCGAAGGCCTTGTTACGAAAAGAGGTGGCTACACCATAAAGTTTCGAAAGAAGAAAAAGGCCAAAGCTTGGCGGATGAATATGAGAAGTCTTCGGGGCTTCGAGAATAGTGTGAACCACTCGCTCACAAGCTCCCTGGTTGTCTTTCCAGACTTTATGAGCTTTCTTGCCGAATTCGGCAAACTCATCTGGGGATTCAAGATACTTTTGAAGTACGTGTTTGAAATCAGCTGTTGTTTGTATCTCACAAAGTGCGCGCTCTTCTTTGAGCCCCTCAATAAGGTGGATAATTTTATGTTGATGTGGACCAACAATAATTGGAACACCATAGCTTGCTGGTTCAAGTGGATTATGCCCCCCAAGTGGGACTAAGGTGCCACCAACAAAAGCAAGAGATGAAAATGAATACACAGATTCAAGCTCACCGAGAGTATCAAGCAGCACCACAGAGTGCGGAGAGGAGATTCCCTCTGACCGACGAGTAAAAGAAACTCCTTCCTCTTGAAGACGAGAGGCAAAGTGATCAAACTTCTCAGAGTGACGTGGCGCCACAATAAATGACAATCGATCGAGATACTCTTTCAATCCTGAGAGAAGAAGCTCAAACTCCTCTGGATGAACACTCCCCAAGACAACAACCTCGCGATGCTCATGAAAGAAGCTTTTTGCTTTTTTTTCTCCATCTTCTTTCGAAGCTATCCCTCGAGGGCGATCATACTTTATGTTTCCTGCATAAAAACTACGCTCACGTGACACACCTAGTTTTCGAAACCGGCTCAGGCTCTGCTCATCGCTTGCAGAGAGTGAACTAAAAGAGGAAAAAAGTGAAGAGAGAAAAAACCTAACTTTCGAATACGTCTTGTATGTCTTCTCGGTCATCACTCCATTTACAAGATGAAGGGGTACACCTCTATTAGCCAATAACGAGAGGAGTGCTGGCCAGACTTCTGTTTCACCAAAGATCAGCCGATGAACGGTAACACCCCGAAGTGCTAACCATAGCCAAGGGTAGGAATCAAAAGGTAAAAGCCTTCGGTAGTGAACATCCTCTTTTGCACAGTTTAAACCAGTAGCAGACGTTGAAGTCAGGAGCACTTTGTGTTCTGGAAACTGCTCTTTCCACTTTCGAATAAGTGGCAAGAGCGCTTGCACCTCGCCAACCGAAGCGCCGTGAAACCACACAACCTCAGGCGCAATGCTACCCCAGAGTCCAAAACGTTCCCAGAGACGCACCCGCCCCCTCTCTTTAAGAAGAAAGACAGGAATAAGAAGAAAAGAAAGCCCGGCAGTGAGCGTTGAGTAGACGAACTGAAGTAGCATCTCCTACCCCTCGTTTGCTGCAGCTGGTTGCTCAGAAAACTGCATGGTATAGAGACGCTCGTATTCTCCCTTCTTGGCTAAAAGCTCTTGGTGAGTCCCCATTTCAACAATGGCACCATCTCGGAGCACCACAATACAATCTGCATCGTGAACAGTAGAAAGCCTGTGAGCAATTACAACGGAGGTTCGCTCGCGCTCGAGAGCCTCAAGAGCTTTTTGTACCTCTCGCTCTGAGCGGTTATCAAGAGAAGCCGTGGCCTCATCGAGGATAAGAATCGGCGCGTCTTTTAAGATGGCACGTGCAATGGCTACCCGCTGACGCTCTCCTCCTGAAAGGGTTAACCCACTTTCCCCTACCACGGTGTCAAAGCCCTTGGGAAGATTCATGATAAAATCGTATGCGTACGCTGCGCGAGCAGCCTCGTGTATTTCCTCATCAGTAGCATCCGGCTTTCCGTAAGCAATATTTTGACGGATCGTGTCGTGAAACAGAAAGGTGTGTTGGTCTACCATCGCTATGCGACTACGGAGTTCTTCGAGCGAAGTCTCGCGGATATCAACACCACCAATAGAGACACTTCCTTTTGTTGGATCGATAAAGCGCGGAATGAGATCAACAAACGTACTTTTTCCAGCACCAGAAAAACCAACAAGAGCTACCTTCTTGCCTTCTTCAACGGTAACAGAGATATCTCGTAATACGTGGTCCTCACCTCCCTCATAAGTAAATGAGATCCCATCAAAAACAATATCATTCCTTGAGCCAAGAGGCTTGGCATTTTCAGGAGTAACAATAGAAGGTTTTTGATCGAGGAGCTCAAAAATCCTCTCAGCGCCTGACATGCCCTGCTGCACGTTATTATAGACCCGCGAGAGCTTTTTAAACGGCTCATACATGAGGAACACCGCAGCGAGAAACGCGATAAAATCACCCTGGCTACGCACACCACCAATAACTGAGTATCCCCCGTAAAGAAGAACACCAGAGACAGCTAAGCTTCCTAAGATTTCGTTTACAGGACTTGTAAACGCTCGGGTCATATCTGACTTAATAAAGGCGTCAGTGAGCCGGGCGTTTTCTCCCTCAAATCGTTTTTGTTCGTATTCTTCCCTTCCAAAAACCTGTACAACCTTGCTGCCGATTATACTCTCTTGCATAAGCGCGCTAAGAGCCCCGGTGGCGTCTTGCCCCCGCTTGGTAAGCCTTCGAACGCGGCGCCCAAAACGGTAGATAGGGTAGATAGCAAGTGGAAAAGCGACAAAGGCGATAAGCGCCAAGGTGGGATCGAGATAGATCGCTGTGGCAAGAAGCGCTACAACCCGAATCGAATCACGAATAATAGAAGAAACAGAGTCAGTCAGCAGCCCCTTAACAAGCATCACATCACTGGTCAGCCGTGAGAGCATATCTCCAGATGAGCGACGGATAAAAAACGAAGGTGAAAGGCTTAAGATATGATCGTTAATCGAGGTTCGAAAATCTCGAACAATAGTATGGCCGAGGCGAGCCATAAGATACTGCTGAAGAAAATCAAAACCAGCTCTTACAATCGTAAAGACGACAAGGATAATCGGTAAGAGGGTAAGAAGATCTGTATTTTGCTCGTCAAAGATGCCATCGAGGACATACTTAATAAGAAACGGAATACCACCATCAGAGGCACCAAAGAGCACCATACAGATCAGGGCAGCTACAAATTGGCCACGGTAGGGAGTGAGGTACTTAAGCGCTCGGCGGTATATGCTCATGGGTTGGTGGTTATTTTTTATGAAAAAATATAACGCGAAGTACGCGAGGTCCGCGAAGGAGAAAGTACAACAACAACCTCCTTCGCGTACCTCGCGTACTTCGCGTTATAATCCAGTCCTACATACTGCCCTCTAACTCTCATAATATCAATGGGTTAGAGAAAGAACCCCTTTCTCCTATCTCTATAAGCCACTGATATCACTGGACACTCCTGCTTCGGTCCCCCTCTACTCTCCCATTATCCGTAGGAAGAAGAGCGATAGATACAGAGGCCACTACTCATACAGTGGGGACAAAGACGCAGTAGTAAAAAAAGCCCTCATGATAGACGAAAGGGCTCACAGAGCTTCAAAATAAATGAGAGGAGAGCGCTCTCTGCTTGTCTTTTCGCATTCGATAAGAAAATCAGCTAAAATACGCCGTATTCTATTATAGTTCCTTACTATAATTCAGCGCTCTTTTTCTTCCCTCCATAAGAGTACATTTGAAACATATCTTACGATATTGTTTCGCAATGCGCCTCTCTGTCTTCTCCTGATACACCACTTCACATGAAGTGAGCGTACCTTTCTGACGGAGCTTGAGAGAGAGGCGTAGCGCTTATTCAAAAAGGTTTACCCTTTGTTGCCATATGATTGGTACAGGGACGGGCGGGGAGAGCTCCAACTCTGCCCGCCCGTTCTTATACTCTTACCCCGAAAGGAAAATTTACAATGGCAAAGATGTTTTACACATTAGAAGAAACAGCAGCAAAACTCGACATGAGTGAAAATGACGTCATGGAACTCGTCAATTCAGGTCAGCTGCAAGAGTTTAGAGATCGAGACAAGTCAATGTTCAAAGTCGATCAAGTCGAGATCCTCTCAGGCATTGATGAGACAGATGAGCTGACATTAGCAGAGTCAAATCCTCTTGATGATCCTAATAGTGTCAGTGTCTCAATTTTCGAGATTGAACTCCCCTATGATCCGAGTACAAATATATTTGATATGAAGGACGACTCCACAGGTATACCTGAAGGACATTATACTCTTCGGCAAGCAGGCGAAATACTCAACACCTCACTTGAAGAAGTTCAATTTTGGGTTCGACATGGCAAGCTAGAGATGCTTCATCACGAGAACGTGGCAGTAATCAAAGCTGCTCAAGTTGATAGCCTCGCCCAAGCTTTGGGACCAAAAGTGTATTGCTCTGTGATTGAAGCAGCTGAGTTGCTCAGCATGTCTCTGAGCGAAGTCCTTTTCTTGTCTCAAACCGGGAGGCTTGAAACTTGCCACCATCAGTTGATTCTTGGTCAACACTCAGTTTCTCCAGAATCTATACTGCTGAAAGTCGATCAGGTAACAAGACTTGCTCTTGCTCTGTCGAATGTGCAATCGCAATAGGACTCTGTTGCAGGAAGACAGTTAAGGTTCTCTATGAGCGCTGCGTCTTCCTTCTTTTTATTCTTCTCTCACAACATAAGGGCAGCTACAATTTGGCCGCGGCAAGGCGTGTGAAGTATGTTAGAGCTTGGCGGTATATGCTTATGGGTTGGTGGCTATCTGTGTGAAAAAATATAACGCGAAGTACGCGAGGTCCGCGAAGGAGAAAGTACAACAACAACCTCCTTCGCGTACCTCGCGTACTTCGCGTTATAATCAAGTCCTACATACTGCCCTCTAACCCTCATAATATCAACGGGTTACCGAAAGAAACACACTAGCTCCACTTCCTAACTCACTGATATCACTGGGCACCTTTGATCCTTGCGGTCCTTTTCATTGTTCGTAACTATAAAGGCCATTCTTCTTGCAAACTTTTTAGTGAGACTCATGAAAAAACTACTTATCGTAATCGTTATCCTCGTTGTTCTTATCGGTGGAGTGTTTGCTTACGCCCTGATGAACGCCAACTCTCTTGTAGCTACTTTTAAGCCTGATATCGAAAAGGGTGCAAGCGAAGCTCTTGGTGCCGCAGTAACACTTGGCAACATTGATGTCTCTGTTTTTCCAACAACAAAACTCATTGTTGATTCCTTTGAGGTGGCCGAAACCAAAGGCAGCAAGGATACGCTCAAACTTAATAATCTGACATTTCGAGCTAACCTCATGTCACTCCTCTCTGGAAAGCTTACGATTGAAGAGCTCTCACTTGACAGTCCTTCTATTACTTTCATCAAAGATGCTGCAGGAGTCTCAGTACAAGGTCTGCCAAAACCAAAACAAGCAAACACCCAAAAGCCAAAAGCAAAGAAGAAAAAAGAAGAAAAGAACGCCGCTTCTTCTACAAGTGCGATGTCCCCTCCCCCAGGAGCTCTTAGCTTAGAATCTTTTGCTCTTAAAAATGGAACTTTTGTCTATGTCGATAAGGCGAGTGGTTCAACCACTACTATAGAGAAAGTAAACCTCGAATCTGGTCTCCTCTTTACCGATGGCATACTCTCACTCCCCCGCCTCGATGCTTCAGCCTCTATTAAAGGAAAAGGCTCTGTTGGTGCCCAAGGAAAAGGATTCTCGTTTGATCTTACTACAGGCAAAGCGAAGCTCTCTGACTTAACTGTCTCAGCACTCGGGAATAAAACGACTCTTTCTGGAACACTTTACACAGCAACACTGAGTGGAAATCTCGATGTAAGAGCAGGCGAAGCTCATCTCGGAGAAGAAACGTTAACCTTTTCTGCAGACGCAGCACTGAGCAAAGGCACCGCAGCTTTGAAGAAACTCACCGCACAAGCGTTTGGTGGAACAATCTCTTCAGATGCTTCATACAACTTTCAAAAGACACAAGCTTTTACCGCGGGTCTTGATATTGCAGAACTTGACCTTAAGCGAGCACTGCTTGCCGCTAAACCAGACTCACCTGTATTCCTTATTGGAACACTTAAGGGAGCAAAAGGAAAAATTCAAGGAATCCTTGGCAACAGCCTCAAACAGTCTCTGACTGGATCATCCTCGATTGACATCAAAGATGCAGAGCTCAAAGGAACAAACCTTGCAGGAGCAGTCCTTCAGTCTGTCAAAAATCTTCCGTTTCTTAGCGACTCTCTCTATAGCGCTGTCCCCGAAGAAGAACGTGCTAAACTTCAAACCGACAATACCGAAATTGAGAGTCTGACCGGCAACATCTCGATCAACAGTGAGACACTTCAAACAAACGATCTCTTTCTTGTAAGCACCATCTTTGATCTTACCGCCAAAGGAACAATCGGCTTTGATACGTCACTTAACCTCGGAGCGAACATCCGGTTTACTGAACTATTTTCACTCTCATTGGCCGAAAAAATATCTGAACTTGAAGACTGGCTCGATAAAGATAACCGACTGAATATCCCTCTACGCATCAAAGGCACAGCGGCTAAAGTTGTTGTTGTTCCAGATGTAACTGAGCTCTTAAAGTCGAATGCTGGAAAAGCTCTAACGAATAAACTTCTCGGAAAGGTTTTCGGCAACAAAGAAGATAAAGAGGGACAAGGGGAAACGAAGAAGAAAGGTGGAGGTCTTGGTGGCCTGCTTGGCGGATTCTAATCAAGAAGGAGATAAAAGTATGACGGTATCATATAAAAATGGCATCGAAGGTGCGCCAGGTGCTATTGGCCCCTATTCGCAAGCAACAGTTGTTGGAAATATGGCTTTTCTTTCAGGTCAAGTTCCAATAGATCCTGCAACAGGAAAACTTGTCGAAGCTGATATCGAGAAGCAAGCGGAACAGGTTATGAGTAATCTCTCAAACGTTCTTCAAGGTCTTGGACTCTCTTTTGCCGACGTAGCAAAGACCACTATCCTTCTGGCTGACATGAAATACTTTGCTGCTGTTAATGAAGTGTACGCCAAGTGGATGGGAGACGCCAAACCGGCGCGAGCAACATTTGCCGTTGCTGGACTTCCGCTTGATGCGCTGATTGAAGTTGAGATGATAGCTGAAACGAAGTAATGAAGTTTCTACCCTCCTTCCTCTTTTCTCTCGTATTGCTCTTCTCTCCGATGGTTGGCGCTGAGGATAACGCCCCTCTTAAGATTGGTGTCATCGCTGGGTATTCCGGAGCAGCAAAAGAGTGGGCCGACTTTGGTCGAATGGCCATCGAGCTCGCTCGTGATGAGATAAACAAGAGTGGAGGAGTCAACGGGCAGCCGATCAAGCTTCTCTTTGAAGACTCACAAACTATTCCTGCAAAAGCCGTTTCAGCTTATACCAAGCTTGTCACTATCGATCACGTTGATGCCGTTATAGGTGAACTGTGGGCATTTCTCACAAATCCACTCATTCCATTAAGCGCACGATTCAAAGTGCCCACTATCTCACCAACGGTGATGGACAAATCAATAAGCGAGACCAGTCCTTACTTCTTTTCACTTGGACACCGCTACGTGAGTCTTGAAGGTGCCGTACGAGAGTTTTTCGATCTCCACCCAAAGCTTCAAAGAGTAGGGATCCTCTGCTGGGATGACCCGTGGGGGCGTGCGAATCTCGCTGTCTGGAAGAAGATTCTCGCTGAGAGAAATATCGCGATAACGGATGAGCTCTGCTCGAGTGATTTCTCGAATGACTTTCGAGTTGAAGCAGCGCGTATCTCAAAAAACCTCCCGGACGCAGTGATCGTCACCTTTTCTCTTGATGTCGCACTCAAACGTTTTGCTGAAGCAAAAATAGACCTCCCGATTCTCACCACAAGCGATATTCAACGCCTTATGATTACTGAGCCAGAGCTCAAACCACTGCTTGAAGGAATCTACTTTACTGACTGGCCTGCAAGAGATTCCTTTGTTGAGCAATTTGAAGAGAAATTTAACCTGAGCCCCATTCTTGAAGCTCAAAATCACTACTATGCCCTACACGCTTTGGCCCGAGCGGCACAAAAAAATCCAAAAAATATCCTCGAGGGACTCAAAGAGGTTTCTTTTCCTGAGAAAGCTATTGATTTTGGACGGGGGGCTATTGCTAATCACGGGGAAGCGAAATTACTTCAGATGAGAGAAGGAAAAGGAGAGCTTACTGAGAAGGGGTAAGTGAGGGGCGCGACAGAGAGGGCTTCTCAGCTTCTTGCCTTCGAAACTTTCAATCGATATCGAACCGCGAAGGCGCAAAGACGCTAAGTCTACCTTCAATTTCTTTGCGACTTTGCGTCTTTGCGGTTATAAACCACACTAACCTCAAACACGACAAAAAGCGCAGCCTTCATCTCGACAAATGAAACATCCGCGCCACCGACACTGCCGCAAAATCCCCAACAGTATCCCCAAGTTTCGCAGGCATAATCTCACAACAGGACAGTGAACTCGGCAACGCTTCTTGCTCGAGAACTTCTTGCATTGCAGGACGGAGAAACTCCTCACACCGCTCAAAGATTGAACCAATCACAATCCGCTCGGGATTGAGGATATCGATCAAAAGAGCAAGTCCTTTACCGAGAAATTGGCCAGAGAGGGCGAGCACTTCACGTGCGAGAGGATCTCCTTGGACAGCAGCTTCACCAACATCTCGCGTTGTTGGAGTCGGCGAAAGAACTGTTTCGCCTCGAAAATCCTGATAAAGAGACGCAGCAAGTTGTGCAATACCACCACCAGAACAAAATCCCTCAAAGCTACCAGCCTTGTGGTAACCAACTGGCCCTTCTGGCGCTAAACGCATATGCCCTACTTCACCAGCATTAAAATTTGTTCCCCGGTAGAGCTCACCATTTAAGATAATACCAGCACCCATTCCTGTGCCAAAGGTGAGAAAGATCATGTTCTTTGAACCAACGCCCGCACCAAAACAATACTCTGCACATGCACCTGCGTTTGCATCGTTTTCGAGATAGGTAGGAATCTTCAATCGTTCTTCAACAAGTGAAACAATTGGTACGTCAATCCAAGTAGAAAGATTCGGGGGAGCTTGAATAATACCTTGTTCGGGATCAAGAGGAGAGCCACACGCGATACCAATCGCCATCGGGCTACTGCAATGCTGCTTGAGAAGCGACTCCGCGACAAGAAGAATCTGCTCAACGCAAGGCTTGGGGCCTTCTGCTTGATTGGTTAAAAATGCTTCTTTGGAAAGGAGCTCTCCATCTTTAGAGACGAGGCAGACAGGTGTTGTTGTGCCTCCGATGTCTATTCCGAGATAGGCCATTACTTTTCAAATTGAAGCCAAGAAAGATTCCCTGTCAGTATCACACGATCGAGATCTCGCAAAGGGTTATGCTCTGGCAAATTCTCGAAGAAGCTCTGTAGGGTATGCTTCCCAGCAACGAAAAAAGGAGTCATATCCAGGTTTTCTGGGATAATAACAACACGCCCGTAGCCTGCAGAAAGAGATGCTTGTGCGTCATTTGGCCTGTCGGTAAAGGCAATCAGGCGGGAAGGAAGTATGCTGAGCTTGTCCGAAGCAATAATATATCCAAGGGGGTGAGGTTTGCCAAAATGCGCACCACACTCATCACCATAGGTTCGTAAATGAGAAGGAAAGACATCATCAACAGACAGTCCATGACGTTCTTGCAACTCTCTTCCGACAACTTCTTCTAGCTCTACCTGCGCAAGGACTTGGGGGCTAGCAGTATTTAAAGCAAGTGGGCCATACTTCTCATAAGCTCTCATAACGAGATCAATAGAGCCCTCAACTGTTTTTACCTCACCACGTTTACACAGAGAGATGAATTCATCTTGACGCTCTTGTCGAAAGAAAGGGATGAATTCTTCAGCTGTCATCACCTCTAAGATTCCCTCATTGAGATCGTGCTCTTGGATAAAGCGGAGCATTTGACGAGACATCTCGTCATCGTTTCGGCCAAAACATTCATCCTTGATCCGTTCAACCTGGTGCCCCGTAAATCGGAAATCTGGATCTCCTGTTTGGTCTCCGATGATTCTTTCAGCTGTGTGTAGGATTGTTCGTAGAATATACGGCTCTGAGTTTACAAGTGTGCCATCAAGATCAAAGACAGCACCTTTAATAAATTGAGGGATTTGAGGAAGTTCACGATTCATTGGGGTCAATGTTTCTTGATCCAAGGTCCAACCCACCGGAGAGCTCTGCTCGAGATCTATTGCAAATGGTTGACGTTGAGGACCAAGTGCTCCGTATCGATCTTCTACTTGCTGTGTGGTCATAAGTACTCCAAATTATGCCCCGATCCACCACTCGTAGGATACCTCTGTACCTCTCACTACTCAACCCTACCCAAGTCCCAGAGTCCCAGTCCTAGTCCTAGTCCTAGTCCATTTTCCTGGTTCTGGTCCTGGTCAATAGTCGAAACTCCGATTTGGAGAAAGACAGGGATAGCGTTTATGGACCACGGCCAGAACCAGGAAAACAGACTAGGACTGAGATATTGGAATCTGGAGTGGGACAAGGATAAGAACAAGGAGCGTTCCGGCTCTAACCAGCCTCTTCAAAGTGGAGCAGCTCACTCAAGCACTCCACCATCTCCGTCCCACAGGCAATAAGATGATTCACATGCTGGTAGCCGCTGGGGCAGAGAAGCGACTTTGTGCCCATGGCTTGGGCAGCTTCAAAGTCGTGGTTGGTATCACCGACAAGGAGGGTTCGAGAAGGGGTCACCCCTGAAGATTTCATCCAACTCGTTCCACGCTCTACCTTACTCACAGCGAGACGGTCTGGGAGACCAAGCAGAGCTTCAAAATATGGAGTTAAGGAAAACTGCTCAATAACATCGTGTAATTCTTTTTCAGGGTATGCTGAGAGAACGACTTGCCGAACACCTTTGTTTTGCAAAGTTGAGAGTAGCTCTTGAACACCGGCTCGAAGGCCATAATCACCACGACGTTGTTCATACTCGGCATGAAAATCATCCGCTTGCTGTGCGAACTGAGCCTCACTGAGAGTTAACCCCATAGCCGCAAAGTATTTTGAAATTGGATGACAAAACGCGAGTTGCATAGCCTCGGGACTCAGAGGCTTTCTGCCAAACTGAACGAGATGCTTATTGGTAATATCTTGACACAACTCAGCATCATCAAGGAGCGTTCCATTGAAATCCCAAATTACAAGGTCTATGTCATTGAAAATAGGGTGCAGCACACCCACAAGATTATCCGATTATATTCATCGGCTCAATAGGGAGGAGGACGGAAAAGCAAGCTCCACTTCCCTCACCTTTGGCAATGTGCACTTCCCCGTAATGCAGCTCAACGATGCGCTTTACAACAGCCAACCCTACACCACTTCCTTCAGAGTCTCTCTCTCCACTTTTTCCACGTTGAAAGAGAGAAAAGAGAGTTTTTTCATCTTCATCCTCTGGAAGACCTGGACCATTATCTTCTACGAGAATCTCAATCAGCTCACCAAAGGCGCGTTTATGTAAGGCACCGAGTCGAAATGAAATCTTTACCGGAGATTTGTCGTTATAGCGCACAGCATTTGATACGAGGTTCATAAACACGCGTCGCAGCAATGCGGGAGCGCCCCAGACAATTGGCAACTCATCAAGTTGTACTTGAATATCAAGCTCATCGGGAAAATGAAGATCTTCAAAAACATCGTGAATCAGAGCATTGAGATCGACATCTTCCATCTCGGAAACTTGAGAGCCAAGTTTTGCATAGTCATACATTGATTGCACAAGTTCAATGAGCCTACTGGTTGAACCGAGTGAACGTTGAAGAAGAAGGTTTGCTCTATCATCAAAGAGCTCTCCGTATTGGTCGAGGAGATACTCTAACTTCATAGAAAGACCTCCAAGAGGTCCTCGAATATCGTGTGCAACCGTAGCACTAAATTCATCGAGGCGCTCATTTTTTTCTCTGAGGAGCATGTTCGCCTCAGTTAGCTTTGCCCGTAAAATAAGGTTCTCATGAGCTACTTTTCGTAACCGAATCAGATAATCAACAGCAGTTCCGAGCTCTTCAAGCCAACGATCATCTTTCACAATACAACGGTGGCAACCAAACTTATATAATTCATTGAGAACCTGAACTGCTGGATTTTTTGCGACAACAATCACCGAAGGCTCATAATCTTCTGTCTTCAGGCGAAAAATAAGTTCAATCAGCTCCGTTCCAGAGGTCAAATCCTGGTCAAGAATAACGATATCAAACTGATCGTCTTTGAGTTTCTGTTGATATTGGTCAAGCGTCTGAGCGGTATCAATTTGAATATCGGGGAAAAAAGTACACAGCGCTTGATCGACCCGCTCAAGGTCGTCCGGAGTTTTATCTACAACGAGGATATGATCCTCTCGGCCAGACCTACTGCTGTCCATGCTTCCCTTTCATGTGGTGACAGAGCCTTAGGCTGCGCTTCGTAGATAGTTTTTGAGTCGTATTAACGCCCGTGAACGAATCTGTGATGCGCGAGATTCTGTAACACCTAAGATTTCCCCAATCTCTTTTAAATTCAGCTCTTCGTAGAAGTAGAGACTAATCACCAGTCGCTCTTTTTCTGGCAATCTATCAAGTGCTCGAGCAATGAGACTTACCTTCTCTGTACTCAGAAGTTTGTTGAGTGGATCCGTTGTCTTTCCCGAGAGCCACTCATCAGCTTGAAAACGTTCTTCTCCGTGACCAAAACCGAGCTCCTCGAAGCTCAACATCACCACACTCCCAACTTCACCAAGCAGCTTTTGGAACTCTCCTACTTCAACTCCAAGTTCAATAGCGACTTCTTCATCTGTTGCGGCACGGCCAATTTTTTGCTCAACCCGTTGGTAGGCACTTTCAATTTTATGCGATTTATATCGGAGCGATCGTGGAAGCCAGTCTTGCGAGCGAAAACTATCAAGAATAGCGCCACGAATACGAAACTGTGCATACGTGGAGAAGTTTGTCTCGTGTTTGGGATCATATTTTTCGAGCGCATCAACGAGCCCGATAATCCCGGAATTGAGCATCTCTTTAATATCAACATCTTTTGGAAGCCGTCCTGAGAGTCGATGAACTACTTTTTTTACGAGAGGAAGATAGCTCTTAATGAGCTCTTCTTTCTCAAAATCATCTACGGACTTATATGCTTCCACTGCAGTTTTTTTAACCTTGGCCACCGTTCATCTCCTCGTTGGTCACAAGAATTTGTACAACAATGCGCGTTATAACCGCGATAACCGCCCATACAACGACCGAGCGAACACAAAGAGTCGTAAGTGATACACCACTCATGAATCCACCCACTAAGACAACGAGAAAGCACAGCAAGAGCACCGTGGCTTGCAATCTCTTTAGCGGTATGTAGTTACTCGATCTACGCGTCGTATTCCTTCCCATAGTTGTTCACATCTAGTAATTGTTGAAAGAAAAATTGTACTCCACCCTTTACCTTAAGGCGGTGATAGTCCTCTTCAATGCGATCAGCAAACGACGAAATCGCAAGCGATACTTTACTACTTGGATATTCTTGAATCACCGCTCGCTGATCCGTAACAGCATCCCGCACGGTGGCATCCGAAGGCACCCAACCTAAATACCGTAGGTCAATGTGTAAGAACTGATTGACTGCTCTTGAGAGGCGGCTATAGGCCTGCTGAGCATGCTTTTCTGAAGCTACGTTGTTGACTAAGATTGAGATTGATTTCTCGCCGTACTTCCTCGAGAGAACTTTGATTAATGCATAAGCATCAGTTAGTGAAGTAGGCTCACCATTAATCACGCATACGATTTCGTTTGACGCACAGTTAAAATAGATAACATCAGAGCCAATTCCAGCTGGTGTATCAATGAGCAAGTAATCATAGCTTCCAGCAATACCCTCAACAGATTGAAGAAGAATGCTCCGTTCTTGAAATGTTAAATTGCAGATAGAATCAACACCACTTGCCGCAGGAATAATTGATATTCCTTCTGGGCCTTCTACGATAATTTCATCGAGTGTTTTTCGTCCTTCGAAAACATCGTGTAAGGTATATTCAACTTGAATTCCAAGGAGAACATCGATGTTGGCAAGTCCAAGGTCGGCATCAAAGAGCAGGACATTGCGACCTCTTTGAGCAAGGGCAATTCCAGTATTTACAAGCGAATGAGTTTTCCCCACTCCACCCTTTCCACTGGTAAAACTAATAACACGTGTTGGCGTACTCATCTGTGTAGCACCCTGCTCCTTAACTACTTGTGAATGTGACGTTGCGTGATTATTCACTGAAATAATCTCCTCTTTATGATTCGCTCTCTAAAAGGGTTGTCTCAAATTTCTCAAAACCTACCTAACTTACTGATATTACTGGGCTAATGTGCGAGACCTCCTACTCCCGTAGACTCCTCGACCTCGCTCACCCCACTCTCCTCACACAGAGAGAAGAGATCGTCGACTCCAAGAAGCGCCTCTCCACCGGGGTGAACCTCTACTTCATAGCCGCTCTTGTGACATTTTCTCGAAGACAGAATTTTTGCTTCTCTACCACATTCACGCCAAACGTGTTGCAGAAGTGATGTCATATTTTTTCCTCGAAAAACTTTTTTGCTCATTTCTTATTCCTCTAACGCTATAACACCCATTGATTGTACTTTTGTATTCGGAGCAATCTCTTGATGGCTGATCACCGCATACCCAGGCACAAACCGTTCAACAAAATGATAGAGCGCTGAACGGAGATGATTTGGTGCGAGGATAAGTGGAGTTTGTCCTTGCTCAATAAACTTCATCGAAGCCGTACTGAGGCGATTGATAAACTGTTGTGCGTGGGAAGGCTCAAGCGCAAGAAATGAACCTTCTTCAGTTTGCTGTACTGCGTTGCAGAGATCACGTTCGAGAGCAGGATGAAGACTCGCAATAGGGAGCACTCCTTCATCGGAAGTATATTTTGCGGTAATCGTTCGACTGAGCTTTCGTCTCACGTATTCAGCAAGCTTCTCTGGATGCTTCATATTAGGTGCCCAGTCAGCAAGGGTTTCAAGGATTGTTTTCAGATCACGAATGCTTATCTGTTCACGTAAGAGTTGCTGTAATACTTGCTGCACCTGCCCCACGGTGAGGAGCCCGGGCACAAGCTCCTCGACCACTTTCGGACTATCCTTAGCGATATTATCAAGGAGATGCTGGACCTCTTGGCGGCCAATAAGTTCGTGCATATGTGAACGCACAACCTCTGTGAGGTGCGTAGTAATAACCGTTGAGAGATCAACAACAGTATAACCCGAAAATTGTGCTCGCTCTTTTTCGGACTCACGAATCCAAATAGCATCAAGACCAAAAGCAGGCTCCTTGGTTGCATCCCCTTCCATTGGGGCGGTAACCGTTCCCGGATCCATCGCAAGAAGGTAGTGCGATTTTAGCTCTCCCTTTCCTATATCAGCTCCACGTAAGAGGAATCGATACTCACTCGGTTTAATACGTACATTATCTCGAATGTGAATAGGAGGAACGATAAACCCATAATCAATGGCAAACTGTCTTCGAAGCGATCGGATCCGTTCAACAAGATCACCTCCTTCAACAAGCGATACAAGCTCATATCCCACTTCGAGTTCAAGGGTATCCATACCGAGGAGACCAGTTACTTCTTCCGTACTTCCAGGCTTTGGAGCATTATTGTCAATTTCAATTGGAGAATCATCTGTGCCTATTGTCACACCAGATTCAGCATTTTGAATAGCTTTGCGGCGAACCATCCCCATGGCAAAACAGAAGAGTCCCAGTACAGTAAATGGAATAAATGGCAAGCCTGGAACAATGGCTAACCCAGCACATACGCCAGAAGCTAAATAGAGTGGCTTTGTTGTTCGTCCTAACTGTTTAAGTACTTCGTTCCCGAGGTCATCACCCGAAGCCGCACGAGCGACAATGAGACCAGCAGCGGTTGAAATAATGATGGAAGGGATCTGACTCACGAGTCCATCACCAATGGTAAGGAGGGTGTACGTTTCCGCAGCAAGTTGCCACTCCATTCCTTTTTGAACGATACCAACAAAGAGGCCACCAACGATGTTAATTCCGGTGATAAAAAGCCCTGCGACCGCGTCTCCCGTTACGAACTTAGCCGCACCATCCATAGCTCCATAAAACTCAGCCTCACGAGAGAGCTCTTTTCGGCGTTCTTTTGCTTCGTCTTCATCTATCAAGCCAGTATTGAGATCGGAATCAATCGCCATCTGTTTACCGGGCATCGCATCGAGAGTAAATCTTGCAGCGACCTCAGCAATACGACTCGAACCTTTCGTGATGACCTTTAAGTTCACAATACTAATAGCAAGAAAGATAACGACCCCGACGACAAAGCTACCACCGACAACAAACTCACCAAACGCTTGAATAACGTTACCAGCAGCATCCATCCCACTATCACCATTGAGAAGAATGAGACGAGTTGAGGCAACGTTCATTGCGAGTCGAAACATGGTGGTAATAAGGAGCAAGGCAGGAAATGAGGTAAAATCAACCGCCTTCGACATATAGAGTGAGACAAAGAGAACGATGAGAGACGTTGTAATGTTCAGCGCTAAGAACACATCGAGCAGTGCCGTAGGTATCGGGATAAGAAGAATCGTCAGGATACCAATGAGGGCAATAGGTACCGATGATGCTTTCAGGTCTTTGAGTCTATTCTTTTCTTCTTCTGCCATCTCTTCTTACGCTCCTGATTGTTGTCTATTGCCCCAAGGGTTTTTGAGCTTGTATACGTAGGCAAGCACTTCAGCCACTGCCTTAAAGAGTTCACGAGGAATCTCTGCGCCTACTTCAACTGAAGCATAGAGCGCTCGTGCTAGCGGCTTTCGTTCGAGAATTGGAACATTGGCCTCTTTCGCAATCTTTCGAATACGTAGAGCGAGAAATCCTTTCCCTTTTGCGACAACCCGTGGAGCAACCATTTCATCCCGATCATATTTCAAGGCAACCGCATAGTGCGTCGGGTTGGTAATCACTACATCAGCTTGCGGAACGCTATTTTGGATACGCTCCATAATACGTTGGAGACCTTTTGCTACGATCTTACGCTTGGTCGCTTCATCCCCTTCAATCGCTTTCTTTTCATCTTTTACTTCTTCTTTGGTCATTTTGTTTTGGCGGAACCACTGATAACGGGTCCAAAAATAATCAAAGAGGGCAAAGAGAAAGAGGATAATAAAAATGTCCCAGAAAAGATCATGGATAGCCGTTGCAATAAAATCCATGATTGATGGAACAGTTGTGTGCATCAACTGAACCATTCCTGGTGCATAGAATTTGAGTGCGAGATATCCAATAGGAAGTATGAGGCAGAGCTTGAAAAGTGCTTTCAGTGTTTTAACGGCTCCGTCAGTTGAAATTACTTTTTTAATTCCATTGATTGGATTAAGATTTTTAAATTTAAACTCAACTTTTTTTTGTTTTACATTCCACTTGGTTTGGAGCATTACGGCAAGTGTTGCTACCGTAGCAACGACTATCGAGAGTAAAGCAACTTCAGGAGCAAACCTTCGAAAGGCGTCTTCGGCATACTCAAAGGCAGTAAGTTCTGTGAAATGGTGGGGACGACCAACCTCTTGAAAAATATCAACAAGATATCTCTTCATGTCATTAATCATCCATCCAGCAAGGTAGAAGAGGCAGAGAAACCCCGCGAGTAGAGCCGAAACCTGAGCGACCTCAGTTGATAAGTGAACAGCACCGTCTTTTCGCAGTTGGCCCATCCGACGCTCGGTGGGCATCTCGGTCCGTTCTTCGGGGGTTGAATGTTCAGACATACTCTTCTACTTGGATTGTGAGAAACGTTTCCTTACAGAGGCAAAAAGCAAGCTCTGTGCCGACAATTTTGAGCCTAAGTAGCTGAAATTAGGTGAGATATCGAGAGATAAGCGACCTCTTCTTGTCGCTATTGTCAAAAGGCTGACATTCATCTCCTCTCAAACAGCAAACAACACTCAGTTGATTTGTTCATCACAGAGGATCGTTTTTTCAATTCCTCTGTGCGCCTCTGTGATGAATGTTAAAATGGGGCCCCTCTGTGCTTCAAGGAGATTTAACATGCACTTCTCGGTGCTCAGTCTCTTCGAGTAATACGAGTATAGAATTCTCCGATGCACGTACATCGCGATCAATAAGCGCTACCAAGTCAGGAAGCGAGAGCGCAGAAAGAACAAGACCAATACCAATCGTAAGTGGAAAACTTACAATAAAAATATTTACTGTTGGAACAGCCTTCGTGATAAGTCCCATGACAAATTGGGTCAGAAGGAGAGCAACAATTACCGGAGCAGAGATCATAACTCCTGCATGAAAGACATGTGCGGTGCGATTTATTAAGAGCTCTGTCGTCAAACCTCCCATAAGAAACGTTCCCGGAATAATCTCTCCTCCAAGTCCTGAAACAGCCTTAATAACGACATAATGTCCACCAACAAGGAGAAACACGAGCACAACCATATCACCAAAGAGCTTCGCTAAGCCTGAAACACTTGCTCCCATTGAAGGATCAAAGAGTTGACTCGCACCGAGGCCCATTGTTGTTGATGATAATTGACCGGCTGTTTGTGCTCCAGCAATGAGCAAAGAGGGAATAAATGCAATCACAGCACCAAGCACCATCTCTGAAAGAAGTCCTGCACCCATCATAACGATATTATCAGGAGGAGGGACCATCTCGGTAGCTGGCAGTGACGCAAGCGCCATAAGTAAAGTGCCACCAAAGCGAATTTTCAAGCCCTGAGCTCCTCCACCAATTCCAGGGAGAAGGCTCATCATCCCAATGAAACGGGTATTGAGCAGCATAAATGTCCAGAGGACATTAAAATTATTCAGGAGGTGTATTCCAACATCGAGATCGTTAAACTGCATTGCTGCTCCTCGATGAACTAAGGCCCAATAGTAGCGATATGCTCATAGAGCCACGTCGTAAATGAGGCAATACGGTTGATCATAAAATGTCCAAAGAGGACAAGTCCGACAACAGCGGATGCGATCTTTGGTATAAAAGCGAGCGCTGCATCGTTAATTGAGGTAGCGGCTTGGAAAATACTCACCGCAAGCCCAGCGACAAGACCAAGTACAAGCACTGGCGCAGAGACGAGCACAGCGGTTTCAATTCCCATTTGGCCAAATTTTAAGAACTGATCAATATCCACTCACCTACCTCCTAAGTTACATGATACGTCTGTACAAGCGATTGGATGATGAGATGCCAGCCATCAACGACAACAAAGAGCATCAATTTAAGTGGCAACGAGATGACCACCGGGGGGAGCGTAATCATGCTCATCGAGGTCAATACCGACGACACCACCATATCAAGAACCAGAAATGGTAATGCGATAAGAAATCCAATTTGAAACGCTGTATTGAGCTCACTCAAAACAAAAGCAGGTATGGCGACGTTGAGTCCAACGTCCTCAGGTTTTTCCGGGAACTCGGACTGCGTGATGTCAATAAAAAGTGCGAGATCTTGCTCACGAGAATGGTTCACAAGAAATTTCTTCATTGGCTCTGAGCCTTTTCGCCAAGCCTCTTCCCCACTCATCTGCCCATCCATGTAAGGATGAAGTGCCTCGGTATAAACCTGGTTAAATACTGGACCCATGATGTTTATCGTCAAAAAGAGTGCAAGCCCAGTAATCACCATATTTGGTGGCATCTGTTGCGTCCCAAGTGATTGTCGAGTCATGGAGAGCACAACTGCAATTCGAGTAAAGCAGGTCATCGTAAGTACAGCAGCTGGACCAAACGTGACCGCACTAGCCAAAATAAGCATCTTGAGGGCACTTGATACCCCCTCCTCGCTCATCATGTCTGTACTCCCCAATGAAAGGGTAACTGAGGTAGGCTCACTGACTTCACCAGCTGCGTGAGCTAAGTCCGGGAATAAGAAAAGAACTGCGGTACTATAAAAACCAAACCGTACCATACGTGAAGAAAGGAAGAATAAAAGAGTCTGATATACTACTGACATCTCTCCTCCTGAGACTCTATGCCTTCAACAATATCTGAGAAAAAAATCTGCTCGTCATTCTTAGGACGAAGCTTTGTTCCAGCATCAGAGAGAAATGATACATTTTCAGCGCCAACACCGATCAGAACATCGCGTTGATCTACTCGTACAAGCAAAAGTGAGGTTTTTGGAGCTACGGGAATTTTTTCAAGAACTGTTAAGCGACGGTTTCCGGTTTGAGCAGCTCCTCCATTGAGCTTTTTGAGCCCCCAGATAAAGATTAAAAAAGCTCCGATACAAAGAGCGAGTCCCTGAAATACTTTCATGAGCGAAAGCTCACTTGCTTCTGGAGTTTCAGATGCTTGGATTACACCTTGACCACTCTGAGCAGCCTCAACAAGCGCTTTTGTTCGCTCAAGCTTTGTTGTCTGCTCAGCTTGCGGCTGTTCTTTCGCTGGGACATCCGACTCAGCCTGAACCCCAACAGGAATCCCGCATACAAGAAGCAGACAAACAAAAACTGCAATGCACTTCTTACTACTTTGGTTATACATGCTTGAGTCGCTCTTCTGGTGAGATAATTTCCGTTAGTCGAATACCAAACTTCTCATTAACAATCACAGCTTCACCGTAAGCGACCTGCTTTCCGTTAATGAAAATATCGAGTGGATCACCAGCGAGTTTTGTGAGCTCAACAACCGATCCCTGTCCGAGCTGGAGCAGATCTTGGATGGTCATTCGCGATCGACCCACCTCAACCGTAACGGCAAGAGGCACTTCCTTGATGAATTCAACCGTGCGCGCAGGTGATGCTGCTACAGCTTCTGCTGCATCAATCGCTTCACCTGCAGCCTCAGCAACCCCCTCAAGACCCTCTTCAACGGCAGGATCTACACTTGCTTCTTCTGGTGCACCTTCCGGAGACTCTTCCGGTGCATTTTCTTCATCAGCCATACTTAATAATCTCCTGCTTATTCTGGTAGTTAATTAAATCTTCTTTAGGAATAGCTTTGGTGATGCGAGCCGCTCGGTTTCCACGATAACTTCCCACGAAGGCATAGTATTTCGGTGCACCCTCAACCATAACAATCGCTTCCTCCGTCGGATACGTATCAAGAGGCATAATGTCGCCCTCTTTGAGCGCGAGAAAATCTTCTGTTTTGATGGCCCCCTGTGCAAGCTGAACTTTGAGATTTGCCATCGTCTGCATCACATTTGAATTCATTCTTTTTACGACACCAGAATCAGCTTCAAGACGCGTGCTTTGAAAACCGGTCGCAAGCTTACTTCGAAGAGGTTCAATCGTAGAGTACGGCGTACAAAGAGTGAGCGTCGTGCTCTCTTGCTCAAGTTCAACTTCGATCGTCACAATGATGACCACATCAGTTGGCGGTACAATCGCAATCGCGAGTGGGTTAAATTCTGAGCGAACGTAAACAAAATCAACAGGATGAATAGGTGCCCAAGCATCTTTGAGAACATCAAGCGCCATCATCACCACCTTACCGATCAGGCGGGTTTCAATTGGTGTGTATTCTCGACCTTCGATTTTCACTCTTCCTTGTCCCCCACCACCGAAAAGCGCGTCGACGATTCCAAAGACAAGCGGAGAAGAAACAACCATGAGCGCATATCCGCTCAGTGGAGGCATACGGAAAATATGGAGAGAGGAAGGCAGTGGGAGCTTTTTCATAAAAAGCCCGAACTTAATCATCTCAATTCCACCGACGTTGGCAAAACAGGTACGTCCAAGGAAGTTACCGAGAGAGGAGCGGAACTGTCGTGCAAAACGGTCATGAATGAGCTCCATGGTCGGCATACGACCACGAATGATTCGTTCTTGATTCGCAAGATCGAACTTTTTCGCATTGGGCGCGTCTTCCGTTTCGACGCTATCCTCTTCTATATCTCCGTCAGAGAGACCACGTAGAAGGGAGTTAATCTCGTCTTGTGTTAGAACCTGATTCATAAACCTCGTTTCTCCTAATCAACCGCTACTGAATGAGAAATTGTGTAAAATAAACCGTTCGAACATCCTCACCTTTGAGAATCTCGTTGATCACGGTTCGAATTTCATCTTTCAGACGCCCTCGTGCTTTAAGCTCAAGGAGATCCTCCTTATTCTGTTGCGACATAAGTGAGATGATAGCGTCACGAATGGGAACTGATTTCGTATAATACCTTCGTGGAACATTACGAGTTTCAAATTCAATCTGCGCCTGGCAACGTAAGTATCCACCAGTGCTCAAATTGACAACGAAGGTCTCCATCGGAAAGATTGCGCCGAGAGTCTCTTCGTCTTCATCAAGCTCATCTTCCTCACCAAACCCTTCAAAGATCACATTTTGCTCATCTTGAGCAGCTGTAGCTTCAAGTTGTTCGGTAGGCACTTCTTCTTCACCACCTAAACTCATGATAACAAGAGGTGTGCCGATCAAAAGGAGAAGCCCTAAGACACCACCACCGATCAGGAGCATCTTCTTGCTCCCACCACTTGCATTCTCAGAAGATCCTTCTGTCGCTTCTTCTTCTGTTGCTTCGTTGTTTTCTTCTTCTTCAGCCATCTTATGCCGTTGCCTTTAACTGAAAACGTACCAGAGCAGTCATTCCCTCTTTCGAATAAGAAAAACGCTCTGAATAACAGTGCGGACCAAGTACCTCTACCGCTATCTGTTTTCGATCATACCCCGCGTCAATGAGTTGACGCTGAATACTAAGTGCTCTCCCTGTTGACTCAAGCCAACTGAGAGCTTCCGGTGTGGATGATTCACAAGAGAAAGTCAGTACCGACACGTTTTCAAGTCCATATCCATCTGGAATTTCAACGTTTTTCAATCGGTCCGCTCCTTCCTGCCTGAGAGTGTGGTTGTCTAAGATAAATTCATCCGTGACAAAAACACTCTCAATCACCGGAGTTCCACTCTCTAATTGTGCAAGTAAGGTGCCACGGTGCCGTGTTCCATACTCTGAAATACCTTGCGAGAGTTCGGTTGTGTCATTTTGATGAGTTACCCCATCTTCACTACTATTTTGGGGCTCTTTTATACTGCTGTTTGAAAACTGAAAGAGGAATAAACACAACAAAAGTGTCAAAAGATCGCCAAATGAGACAAGCCAACTCTTTGCTGCTTCACGCTTAGGACCACCACTCATCTTTCACCCTCCTCCCAGTGAAATCGCACCTGGGCTTGTGTCTCTGAGCCTCTTTCAAAAGAGGCAAGTTGGATGGAGTACGCAGGAACCCCGTGTCTGACAAGTGCTCGAAAGAGCGTCACACTACGTGCCACAACTAACTCATACGAGTCTGCATCGGGGGACATATAGAGTGAGATCTCAACATTGATATCGTGTTGAAGTAACGCACTTGCTAAAGCATCAAGGCTAGCTCCGTCAAGCTCTGAGGTGCCTTGAGAAAACAGTGATGTGTATGTCAGATCGCTAAATGGAGTTGATTCGGGGGCTTTTGGATAGCTTGCCTTATCTGGTGTATTCCCCGCCCAAAGGAGTTCTAACTCCATCTTTGGACCAACAGTAAACGTAGCCGAAAAGCAGAGAATAATAAGAATGAGCGCCACATAGTTGAGCGTAAAGGCATCGCGCCTTTTTTCTACTGTGTTTTCAACTGGAGAAAGCACTCCGTGGCGAATCATCTTGCTAACCTACCTCTTGGAGCGACTGAAAACTCTGGAGACGTTGACCGAGCACAACCGAATTTTCTTCTTGTGCAACACTTAAAATCCCTTCAAGTGTTACGGACTTTACATGAACAGCTTGCTCGAGTTGAGCCCGTAATTTACCGGCTATTGGGAAGAATACGATGTTCGCTAAAAGCGCTCCGTAAAGGGTTGTCAGTAGCGCCACAGACATAGCCGGGCCTACTTGAGCGGCGTCACCTAAGGAATGAAGCATCTGCACCAGGCCAATCAACGTACCAATCAAACCCATAGCTGGAGCGTACCCACCGAGACTCTCAAATACGCTTACTTTACGGAGATCTCGTTCATAGGAGCTTTTCATCTCATTTTCTAAGATCTGGCGGATTTCTTCAGGTGCATACCTATCAACACATAGCTCTAGTCCAAGGCGTAAGAATGAGTCCGTTGCTCTGTTCGCTTCACGGTCAAGAGGCATAAGCCCATCTCGCTTGACCACTTTGGAAAGCTTTGTAAAGTAGGCCACACGCTCACCTATTGAAGGACGAGACGTACGGTATAAAGTTTCAAGAAATCCCTCTTTTGCAAGAGCAAGATCGCCCGATGAGTGCTGAATCGAGGTAGCACCAAACGTTCCCCCAATCACAATGGCAAGGCCAGCGAGACTAATAAACGAAGCGCCCTGACCACCGAGGAGCATGCCTCCAAAGATAAAGAGTGCACACACGGCAAGTCCACGAGCTACGCTCGGATCAAATTGTCCGTACGAGATACGTGGGGCACGAAAGCGAGGTAATAAACGCATATCTTCTTCCTTTTCTTGATTGGCGACAGAGTCCGCCAAAGAATAAGAAAAGCAATCCGTATGCCACGAGTCTCTTCAGTACAAACTATGTAATCTTAATGTGTTAGAAGAAAGAGAGAGGAACAAAAGAGTCAAAGAACTGACAGCAGAAAACATGATCTATACTCAGTGACCACAGGTTTGTCGGAGAAAAACTCACTGAGTATATCAGCTGCGCAGCAGCTGCGAGGCGTCCTCGGGGACGTCGCATGGGAAATATGATGCGAAAGCATCGTATTTCCCTGGGGAAGACAAATATACCCCGTGGAGAAACAAGGCGTGAAAGCGATCAGCTTTCACACCACGGTACGCGGCGAATATATCTAGAGAGTACGACAAACCTAAGGTTACGGGGTATATACTCCTCGCTAGAAAGAGATAAGGCCTGCTCCTTGTCCGTAGAAGGGGCTTTCCACAAGAAGCGTCTCAGCTTATTGAATCTATAGCAATCCTCGAAAATAATGCCACGAAGTGGCGTTGTTTTTGGTGACCACTCTAGGCATTTTCATTTGTAGGGGGCATAGCTCTAATCTTTCATATCTCCAAAATCAAGATTTGGGTATCGGTATACTTGCTCGAGTAACTCAGTTGGAGTGAATTTTTTAGGAGCCATTCTGTTCCAATCTCTAAAGACTTGAGCCTGAGGGCAGGAACTGCGCACCCAGCGTAATTTTCCATCATTTTCATTACTTACAGGATCTACACTTGAAAATTCTACGATCTGACAGTTTCGAATATCACCAGCCTCAGAGTGAAAAAACTCACGTTGACGTTCCGTACTCATATGCTCGATCTCAGCCCAAAGCGCTTCGATATATTCACCGTGAGAGAATGCAAGCACGTGAGCTCCAGCGAATTCCCGAGAAACTCTTTCGAGAAGAATACGTGAACGGTGCCGAGTAGATAAAAGCGTTTCACCATCAGGCATAGCGGCATGGAGAGGATCCCGCCTCCTTTCTCCCATAATTCGGTCACGTACTTGGGCTTCAGCCTCAGAAAAACGCCCCCAATGTCGTTCCCCTACCATAGGATCAACAAGTATCGTAACATCTTCCCAGCCAGCTGATCGACAGACGAGTGCAGCAGTTTCCTTTGCTCGAACATGATCAGAGACAAAAATAACATCAAAGCCGCCAGGATACTGTTCCTTCAACCAAAGACCTGTCTTCTCTGCTTGCTGACAACCGAGCTTTGAAAGTCGAAATTCACGATCGGGAATACTTGAAAATCCTTGAGGATACTCAGAAAGAACACCTTCTTTTACTGCACGCTGGACAAGGTTCGCTTCACTCTCTCCGTGACGAACGACGGCAAGACATGCGGGCATTTCAAGTTTTGGAACAACAAGGGATTGGTTTTCATCGATCGATCGATGGTCTTCGACAGGAGGGGTTTGCATTACAGGTCAACTCCACTAAGTATACAGATCCGTAGTATACTCTACCTAGAGGTCATTTCAAAAAATTGTCTTCAATAGATTCGAAAGCTCTTCTTTAGAGATGTGTGGCATCCCCCCCTGCTTACTTGCTACAAGTGCTCCGAGCTGGTTTCCAGACTGGCAACTCTCTTGAAGAGGTTTCTCTTGGAGATAGGAGTGTACAAATCCAGCCGTGAAGGCATCTCCTGCTCCCACAGTGTCTTCTACTTGTACAGAAATACCGGGAATGCTCACGTTTTCATTTGGTGAAAATGCGAGCACCCCATCTTTTCCCATCGTAACGAGGCAAATACCAACGTGAAACTTTTCAAAGAGCATCTGAGAAAAGGCTTGAGGAGATAAAGTGCCGATCTCAAGAAGGCGACACACCTCCACAACTTCTTCATCATTGAGTTTTATGATATCTGCGAAGCTCAAAGAGTGCGTAACCGTTTCCTTCGAATAGCACTTCGGGCGCAAATTAAGATCAAGAAGGTGTATCGAATGGGGTGTAGATTGAAGAAGTGAGTAGAGAGTCTCTCGAGCTTTCTCGCTCCGTTGTACAAGAGTACTATAATGAATGAGTTTTGCATGCTCTGCACACGAGAGGAGCTCATCTGTGAGCTCAATATAATCGTAAGCAACCGCTTGATGAATGGTGTAACTTGGAGAGCCCGCATCATTCAGTTCCACCGTAACCGTTCCTGTCGGATGATGAGGATCGTGTTGGATAAGGTGCGTCGAGCACCCTGCGTGAGCATAGAGCTCAAGTGCTTGTTGCCCTAAGGGGTCAATACCTACTCTTGTAACGACAGCAGCAGAGGTTCCGAGTTGTGTAAGGTGGAAAATGAAGTTTCCTGGCGCTCCTCCTAATACGTCTCCCGTTGAGAGTTGATCCCAGAGAAATTCTCCAAAAGCGAGCGCCTGATACTGAGGAAGTGAAGATTCATGCATGAATGAAGGTTACGAAGCCTTAAGCCAAACAAATTCATACGGGGAGAGCTCAAAGGACGAAGAGATCTCTTTTCCAGTCACAACATCCCTGAGTGCCGATGGAGCATTCGCTGGGATTGCTCTCTCTGAGAGATTGTAAAAAGCATAAATTGTTTCGTCTCTGTTTTTCGCAGGAAGAACAAGTTGCAAAAGAGCTTTATTCGAAGAGGGAACAACTTCAATATCTGGAGCTGTGGGATCAAAAGCTTCTTGAGCTCGTCGGACTTTAAGAAGGTGGCACACTCCATTGAAAATAGCACGACCAGAAGCTCCGTCTTGTAGATGCTCAGCGATTCGTTGTTCTGTAAAACACTCTCTATTGACCGTACGATTCTCATCGACACCTTCCTCTGGCATGTAATTTGGCACACCAAGGAGGCCATTAACGTAGATCGCCGGAAGACCACGAATGCTTAGTCCCATAGCAGCAATAAGGAGATAACGTGAAAGCTGCAACCCAAATGGAATATCCTCCTCGGTATCATTGATAATTTCCCAGGGGGTTGCACACATCTCATAGATAATTTCTTTTCCACCAGGAAGCTTTGCATAGTTAGGAAAAATCTCTCTGGCCTCTACAAGAAAGGAAGAAAAACGATCGATCTCTTCTACTGGCAATATTCCGTGAAGAGGCTTAAAGCCCATACCATCGTGAGTACCGAGCACTGTGATAAATTGACGTCCCTTTGCACTTGCCGTTGTCTCAATCCACTTCGCATACCGAGTAGCATCTTGAGTAAAGAGCGCATGGATAGCGAGGGGAAAATGAGTAAATTGATATACGACATCAGAACACCAGGCATCTTCTTCACCAAGGTAGAGAAATGCAGAATCCTGAGGCTCATTAACTTCAGCAATTGTTGTCACACCTGGTGCGGTTAAAGCCATAAACTTCCAAAACACTTCTAACAACTCGAAAACCTCTGGCTCATGCAGAGAGCGGCTTCCGAGCTGTTTCCAGATATACCCAGCTGCATCAAGACGAATAAAGTGAGAACCTTGAGAGACGTAAAACAGAAGTATCTTGAGAGACTCTAGGAGGACATTGGGGTTAGCAAAATTGAGATCCACCTGTTTTGTTTCTTCTCTCCCCTGCTCATCACACCCACGAGAAAAAGTAGTCCAGACAGAACCACTTCCAAGGAGTTTCTTCATACGAGAGGCATGTTCTACTTGTGAGCCAAGAGAAGCTCTTAATGTTCCATCGTGAGTTTCATAAACAACATAGTGGGTGAAAGCAGAATGTGCTCTTGGACGAGCAAGCTGAGCAATGGTTTCAGAATCCGGAAGCTCTTCTTCTGAAAAGCAGATTACAAAATCTTTAAAAGACGCGTAGGTCTCATAACGAACATCATCCACACAGAGATGCCGTTCAATAAGAGCGTTTTGTACAAGGGGGTTCTCAATCGATGCATGGTTCGTAACAAAGTCAAACATCAGCTTTGATTGTTTCGAAAGTGTAGCAATGTCATTCCACGATCCATTCTCATCTGCTACCGCATAATAGTCTTTCACGGAAAATCCCCGATCGGTATCCCAGGGATAAAAAGGAAGGAGATGAGTTAACGAGAAAACCTCAGAGAGCTTCTCTTGTGAAAAAAACGCATTCAAAGCCGACAACGGTGAAGGTGATGTCTCGTCGCCTAGGAAAGTATCTGCGTAAGTAATAAGTGCAATATCTTGATAAGAATATTGAAGCTGCGGTGAGGATGGTGAATGAGAAGAAGACTCAAAAGAGGTCGAAAGCTCGAGAAGCTGCTTGAGTAACTCGTCCCCCCGTTCTCCATACACCTTTAAGAGAATCTGGTGAATTCTGACCCACCAGGGATGAACGTGAGCACTCGAGGGGGAAACTGCTTGTGAAGAGACCATAGGGGTTAACTTTATAGAGTTTCATCTCGACGTCAATACGCCACACTTGAGATGAGAAAAAATCCTCATTGAGACAAGACAAGAGAGTGACAGGCAAGCTGGTACTGGAGAAACCTTAGGCTCCCGGTATTCCGCAGGAACACAGCTTGCATGTCGTTATCAGGCCTTGAACTCGCCCGTCAGGGGGACTGACGAAGGTGCTCAGGACCTGTCTCGATGCGTTGAACAAGCTCTGCCGAGGTACCAGGGAATTCTTCTTCAATGGTACGCCACGAAGGAAGCTTCACCCCAACACTTCGGCTCGGCTCTTCCTCGAACTTGGCAAACCCCTTCTCCAGGGACCTGGTATAGAGTTCGAGTTGATCACGTTCAGCCATGCGATCGTAAGGAAGCCCGTTGAATGCAGCATCCGATCGGTAGGCACGGATGAGATCTCTTCCTACCTCATCGAACGCAGCAAACAACGCGTGTTTCTCGAAAGTAACACCCGTACCAGCCATCGTACGAAGAAGACTAGAGACGATCTCAACGGCCATCCGTTGGAGACCCGAGTCGCTGTCTTGCCCCAGCGGTTGGTGATGGTGCTCGTAGTTAATACCGAGATCCACCTGTGCAACCTCCGAAAGCGAGAGCAGCTTGAAGACCTGAGCAAGCGAACCTACTTCAAGCCCCCAACCATTCTCGAGACTGATACGCTCGGCCAGATCCGCCCCCATCGCGAATTCACCGCTCAGGGGATAACGAAAACTGCGAGCGAAGTTCACAAACGGAACCCCCGAACGGAGTCGAGCGAACGAACCGAGCAACGGCCATACGAGAAGCCTCGTCACACGACCGTAGAGACCACCATGAGCTCGGGCGTAGTAGCCCTTAACGAACTCATAGTCGAACTTCACCGCAGGAAAGAAGAGTCGATTGACCAAATCCCCACGGTAACCAACGATATCGCAGTCATGTAGTGCGATAACGTCCATGTCGCTGGCCAACATGTAGCCAACGCCGAGCCAGACCGTACGCCCCTTTCCATTCGGGCCAACATCGATCCCTTTGGTCTTGAGCTCATCGAGCAAGCCCTGAATGGGCTCACTATTAATCCAGATCGGTTTCACAGGCGAAGCAAACTCCGCAAACAGCTCACCGACCTCTTTGACTCTCTCCGGTGAAGGTGGAGTATCGCGGAAAGTCACAGCAGGAACGATCATGTCGAGCCAGTCGACCGAGCGGAGCTCGTCAACGATGACACGCATACTGTCGCTGTGAAGATCACGATACAGCGCAGGCAAAAAGAGCCCGAGCTTTTTGTCCCTTTTCCGAAGAGCCTCAACTCGCGCAGCCGAAGCTGCTTGTCCACCTGCAAGATCATGCAAGGTGGTAATGCCAGGTTGCTGGAAGTCCAAACTTCCCCTCCTTTCGGTTTAAACCTGAGCCTTAACTGAACGGAATGTCATCAAGGTAAAACAGCGGAGAGAACCTACTCCGGTACCGCTGCCCTCGGCTCTAGCCGGAGTAAAATAAGCTAGAGCAAAGGACAGCGAGAAAACGCCTTAAGGAACGAGTACATCTAAAAATCAAGATAAGTACCCTGTCAGGTGCTAAGGCGTTGAGTCACAGATACTCAAAAGAAAGAATGGAAAAGATCAGCAGTAGCTAATAGCGTGATTAGACGTGGTTTATTGCCAAAAATCAAATGCTGTTTACCTGAGGCAGTTCAGTATGTTACAAGCAAGCTTTGTCAGACTGTATCCCTCCTAAACCAAGATAAAAGGCATGGTCGCAGTACACAGAAACATTTCTCGTCAGGATATCATAGAAAGAATTCAACACCTCTCGCCTGATATCTCTCCGATCCCAACAGAGGTGCAACCTCAGCTACCACGCCTTGATGATGTTAAAGCCGTCTTGTTTGATGTGTACGGAACGCTCTTCGTCTCAGAAGCAGGCGAAATCGGAACAACAGAGAGTGATATGCACCGCCACGCGTTTATTGATGCGCTACAGTCTGCTGGCTTTTCTCTTACCGATCGAAATATTGGAAATGCAATTTCACGTTATGGCGAATTAAATGCTGCCCAAAGAGAATGGCTCCGAGCAGAGGGCATTGACCACCCTGAGATGGACATCGTTGCTCTTTGGAAAGACTTAATCGAACCACTCCGTGCACAGGGCCTTATCTCTGGCGAAATTTCCCAAGAATCATTACAGCTTCTCGCTATTGAATATGAATACAGGCTCAATAAGGCTGCACTTATGCCTGGCTTTCATGAAACTCTTTCTGCATTACAATTCGCACAAGTCCCCTTCGGACTTATCTCAAATGCACAGTTCTACTCTCTTTATCTGTTTGATGCTTTTGCTGGAAAGAGCGTTGGGGAGTGTGGGTTTGCTCCAGAGCTCACTTCATGGTCCTTTCAGTGTAGAGCTTCTAAGCCCTCTCCGATCATTTTCCAATCAGTCCTCGATGGGCTGCAGAGACTCAACCTTGAACCTCACCAAGCTCTCTATGTCGGAAACGATATGAAAAACGATGTACACGGAGCAGCTCGTCAAGGCATGAAAACTGCACTTTTCGCAGGAGACGCACGCTCCTTACGGCTGCGAGAAGATGATCCTTCACTCAACGGAAGTCAACCTGATGTCATACTCACCGAACTTGCGCAACTTAAAGTAGTATTAGGATTAGAGCGACTCTAACGTATCACTGCTTGCAATCTCACGGGCTACGTACTCACTCAGTAGAGGATACGCCTCATCTGAATAGTGTACATCATCAGAGAAGTACTTCTGCTCTTTGGGGAGAGCGGACTCAAGATCGATCAGAGCTACCTTTCTCTCACGGGCGACTTCACGCACGGCATTATTGTAAGCAGCAAACCCTTTGATCGCAGCATCCAGACTCCATCTTACCCTTGGGCCTACCGCTTCCATTTTGAGCATGTAGAGTGAATCTTCCTCGTCCTGGGTCATACCAAGGTGCGGGAAGTAGGGTTGGGTCATCAAGATAACCTTAGTCTGGTCGGCTTGAGCGAGATCGATAATAGTATGAAGATTCCTCACAAAAGGCTTGAGGCCTGGAAAGGAGTCGGGAAAGAGTTGCTTTCTGGGCGTATGATACCATCCAGCGCCAAGCATTCCCCGCAGTCGTTGAACCAAAGTTTCTCTTTTGATCAGATGTTTGATGGGGCCAAGAAAATGTCCGTAATCTTCGCGAAACGGCCCTACACTAAAATAACTAAAATCAGCATTCATCAGGAGATCGTTTACCCCATGCATGACAACAATTGTATCAGGCTTATGGTGACGAAGATTCGCCTCGTAGTTAACCAAGGTATGCAAGGTGGTGTACCACTCCTTGCCGAGGTTATGCACATGCACACTATCACTTCCTAACTGCACGCGTAGCTGTTGCTGCACACGAGAAGGCCAGTCCTGCCCCTCAGAGTCAGCCCAGGCAGTCGTTGAGCCCCCCAAACAAAAAATATTCTTGCCCTCTCCTCGTGGCTGATACGCTGGCGGGCTGAGTTGTAGAATAGCGTGATAGCCATCGAGCTTGCGGGAGAAGCGTTTTGAATAGAACCACTCACTTCCAAATGGAAAGAGAAAAAGAGCGCCAACTCCTAACCCGCCGACAAGAAGAAAGAAGGAAGAACTTGATAAGCGCCCAGTACGAAGCCCCATGAGCAACAAAAAGAGGAGGACATAGAGGAACAAGCCAGCAAGTGGAAGGGCTTTTGCCGTAATCCATGAGCTTTGCGCAAGAAGATAGGGGTCAGGATACGCATACCCCCCAAACAACCACCCCCCAAAGATGAGAAAGACGAGCAAGGCAAGGAGATCTATGCGGTTCAATGGGCGTGGATTCATACCCCAGTATTGCACCATAAATGAAGGGGTTAAGATAGCCTGAAACCTAGATAGAAGAAAAATTTGCTTAGTATCTTAGAGGCACTATCATCATACCTATTGACGTAACAGCCCAAGGAAAATCGCCCTCTATGCTGCTTTCATCTCTTGATATTCCTACTCGAACTTTGAGTAGAAAAGACATCCTTAAAATCGCGACAAATCGCACTGGGGCTCATAAGCGTCCCCGCTGGCTACGTCCGCCACACTCCCTTTCGTATACGGAGCTCACCTCTCGCAGCGAACTTGCTCCTCTTCAAGATGCCCTACAACAACTTGCTACAAACGCATCTGAGAGTAATGTCTATTTTGAACCGTGGTTACTCCTGCCAGCGCTCAAACATTTTCTCTCTGAAGAAAATACATCATTTGTTGTTATTGAAGAAAAAAACCGCTCGTCAAATGAGCGATCTTTGATTGGATTTTTTCCGCTTATACAAAAATCAAAGTTCCGCGTTCTTCCCTTTAGCCACCTAGCAACACTAGCATTTAGCCACTGTGGGTACCTCACCCCCTTGATACGAAAAGGACGAGAGAAAGAAGCTTTTTCACTCTTTCTGCGTTACCTCGATGAGAAGCATTCATTTTCTTTTGTTGAACTCTCTCACATGATTGGTGAAGGAGAGCTTCATCAAACCCTCTTGTCACTACTGAAACAACGGCCAAGAGCATCTTTTATTTCTGAGTCATACTCTCGTTCTCTTGTAACGAAGTGTCTTCCTAAAGGTGATTTCCTTTCATCGCTCACAAGAAAGAAGAGAAAAGATCTTCTTCGCAAAGAACGCCAACTTGCTGGACAGGGCAAGCTGAAGTGCGAAATACTCACCCACAAAGAGGAACTTCAAAGCTGGATAGATCAGTTCCTTACGCTTGAGCAAAGCGGATGGAAAGGACGCGAAGGAACCGCCATCGCTCTTCACCTTAGTGAGAAGCAGTACTTCTCTAAGATTCTTGGGAGCGCATATAGCAACAATCAACTTCTCTTTATCCGCCTGACACTCAACGAGCAACCGATTGCTATGAGGTGTGGTCTTGTCGCAGGCGACACGCTCTTTTCATATAAAATAGCTTTTGACGAAGCATACGCGAAGTATTCACCTGGAGTACTGCTTGAAATTGAAAACATAGACTATCTTTCGAAGAGAGAAGATATCTGTTGTATGGACTCTTGTGCTATTCCTTCTCACAGTATGTTTGAACGGCTGTGGCCTGAACAGAGACAGTTGAGTTCTGTTGTTATGAGCTCTCAAGGTCGTTTGAGTCGGATACTGGTGAGAGCACTCGATATTGCGCAGCGGGGGTTTCGGTGGGTGAAGGCTTTGAGTAAAGGCTAGTATCTCATTATACCACTGCACCTCAGAGGTGAAAAAAACTTTCCGGACGAAATACGCTTCCGTTTTCTGTCCTATCCCATCTTCCAATATTCCTAGTCCTAGTCCGTATTCCTGGTCTTGGCCACAGCCTAAATCATGAAGAACCTGGACTAGGAGAAAACGACTGTGAACCAGGACCAAGGCCAGGAATACGGACTGGGAATATTGTAAGATAGAAATTGGATCTGGACTGAGCCTCTACGAGAGACTGATCCCTTTTCCTCCCTCTCTCCATACGATATAGAAAGAGAAAGACTTCTTAGGCCTATCTTCTATGAGAACCCCCTACATCCACGATATCGACCCGTTTGCCATCCAATTATGGGGTAATTTTGGAATCCGTTGGTATGGTCTCGCATATCTGACAGCGTTTGTGCTCGGCTACTTCATCATCTTGTGGATGGAGAAGAGAAAACTCACCACGCTCCCGGGCCCTACTGTCGGAGATTTTGTTTTTTGGATTGCTGTCGGAACAGTCGCTGGTGGACGGCTTGGATACTGTCTTTTTTATCGCCCAGAGCTCTTTATTGAATTTTCAGCATCTCCACCTTTTTGGGGAGTCTTTGCTGTAAACCAGGGAGGAATGGCAAGCCACGGTGGAATGATTGGAATTGTTGTAGCGTGTATTCTCTTTGCAAGACACCATAAGCAATCCCCCCTTCACCTCTTCGATCTCACTATACTTGCTGCTACGCTCGGAATCTTCTTTGGGCGTATAGCTAATTTTATAAATGGAGAACTTGTGGGGAGAATCTGTCCTTCAGACTTTCCACTTGCCGTAAAATTCCCTCAAGACATTCTCTCTTGGCCTTACTATGAAACAGAGCGGCTATCTAAACTTGCTGATGTTGTTGCGCTAAAAGGGGTACACAAAGACACCTGGCTCTCTTGGGTCTCCCAGGCCACTACCTCATCAAGCGCTTGGCAATCTCTTAACTCAACTCTAGAGCTCGTTGTCTCCTCCATCCAAAACGGTAACGAGCAGCTGAAAATGGCATTAGCCCCCCTCCTCGACCCCCGTTATCCCTCACAGCTCTTTGCTGCCATACTCGAAGGTGGGCTCATTTTCCTAACCCTCATCTACATATGGAGAAAACCACAAAAGCCTGGAATAATTACTGCTCTTTTCTTCGTACTCTATGCCATAGGCCGAATCATAAACGAGCAGTTCCGCTTGCCTGATCTCCATATTGGATATCAGCTCTTTTCTCTTACTCGAGGCCAATGGCTAAGCATTGGCCTGCTTGTGGCTGGAATCTTATGCTATGCCTTCTGGTCTCGGGCGAACCAAGAACCCCTTGGAGGTTGGGCGAAAAAATCATAGCGCTGTAACTATACTCCACACACTTGAAAATGCTCGGTTGATTGAGCTCCTCGAGCGGGGAGTATCCCCCGGCCTGTGACGAGCGTTCGACTGAGCGTTCGACTGAGCTCACGCCGAAGTCTCACGCCGAAGTCTCAGCCGAGTCGAGGGACAACACATACCCCCCGCACAAAGCGATAAGGCCCGATCAGAGCCTTTCCACACAAGAAGTGCCTATGCTTTTCGAAGCCAGGTATTTTCATTTACGGGGGGTATACGAAAATCTCTCAGAGAAAATTACGAAAAAAAAGCGCGACAGAATCGAAAGCATTCTCTTGCTCCAACCGATTCTCTCCTTGCACGGAAGGATGCCGTGTGAATACTCGCTAAAGGACAAGGAGTTACGTCATGCAAAAGCAACAACCAATCGAAGAGATCATTTCGCGTCTTCAGGGAGAAGTTTCTCTCCTCAAGCCAATCAGCAAAGATACGAATAATTCGTATAAACAAGCAGCCAAAGTGCTCTGTGAGCTTGGAGAGCGACTACAGCAGCAAAAATAACTGCTCATCAGGCGTTTCAGCCAAGGACGGCGAACAACGCCTATTGCTCTTTTTCGAGCTCTCAATTCTAAACATAACTGCAAAAAACGCCGATCTCTAGAGACATGGGGGTAGTGCCGGGAAGCGCCGGTGTCTTACAGTAGTTATGAGTCAGAAAGGAAAGCCTACAGGTAGCTCACTTGGAGCTGCACCGCACCTCAACCGCAATCTTGCGCAAGCGTGCAAGAAGATCCATAAAGACTGGTTTCCCGTTAATAATGCTCTCCTGTCTCGGATTCAAAGTGGGATAGAAACTGGTGCATATGAGCTTGATATAGACTTTCTTGTTTCTGACATACGAACCGACTTTGCTCTTTACACATATTGTCTCAAACAGCTTAGAGAGCACACGCATGAAGGAATCGATCTTCCTCGCTCAGGAACTCCCACTGAACTCCTTAGACTGGCTGGGCTAGAGCGGCTTTCACACGTGCTCGATATTGCACCTGAAGACATTTCACCGTTTACCCTTGACGCCCTCTCTGGCTTGCATGGCGTTCGTATGAGTGAATCTATGCTCGGTGCCAGTACAGCCGAAGTACTCTCTGAGAGGCGAAACCTCGCAGCCGCTACTGGATATTCCACCGGCCTACTCCGCCAACTCGGGCTCACTCTCATTTCTTGGAACTACCCTGATGCATTTGAAGAGGCGATGGACTTACACAAACATGGTAAGCGACTCGACCACGAATTAACACGGATTCTCGGATTTTCTCCAAGCATTTTAGGAATTGCCATGGCACGCCAGTGGGGACTCTCTTCAGAGATTCGACTTGCAATAGGAGACCACCAGGCGGTCGCAAACCTCTCCGCCAAAAAAGCCAACGCCCTTCGAGGAACAGCGAATATGCTGGGGAAAATCTGTGAAATCGGTGAAGCATTTGCTCGCGCTAACCATCCCGAGCACTATCCAAGCGCTCAAACAGACTGGGATACGGCTCAAAAAAGCATTAAAGCCATTCTTGGACACGACGGTGTTAAGGTGGTTCAAGAGAAAGTCAAAGAAAACTGTTCAAATTACCTCGCGCTCGCACCAGAAGTTTTTCAAGCTCAAGTACAACAAGACGTTGAAAAAGAAATTGCGTCAAAACAGACTACCGAAAGCTATCGCCTCAATCGATACATCCGCCACTGTCCTGGAGATACACAGGCAGCCCTTGCTGATCTGTACGCAGAGCTCGAATCAAGTCAAAAGATTAATCGTGAGCTTATTGCTCGACTTGTACGTGAGATCGTCCCACCAAGTGGCTTTGATAACGGATGTGTTTTTCTGCTTGAGCCTGAAACAATGAAGCTTCACCCTAGGCTTAAGATTGGTTCTCTTCCGCTGAAGACATTTAAAGAATATCACGCGCTCTCTATGCCGAACACCAAAACAGGAGATACCAATCCAGTTCTTGCTGCATATCACTGCAATACTCCAATTGTTGAAAGCAACTACTCCCTTACTCCAAAAGGCGAAGCGTGTATTGCTATGGTTCTCGGGATGCAGCAACGTGTTGGGGTGCTCTATCTTGAACCAAATCAAGAGCTCCTCAAACGACGAGACTCTTCGGCGCTTCTTCGCTTTAAAGCAATGTGCCGCACTCTCCATGACCTCCTGCGACTACAGTAAGCGTTCAGCCTTTGTCCGCTGTTCGCTCCAACCGCCTGTGGCGGTTTACGCGACCCTCTGCTTAGATGAGCAATTTCGTAATGGAGTTTACAGACATGGTGGTTGAAAAATCTATAACGCGAAGTACGCGAGGTACGCGAAGGAGTTAATCTTCGCGTACCTTGCGTACTTCGCGTTATATCTTTTCATTTGACTCGACTAAAACTCGATTCGTTCGAATTATCGTAAGGAAGCAATAAAACCTACCAGAATAAAAGGCAAGATTCCTGCAATGAGAAATGCAAGGTAGGTAAATGTTTTGCCATTTACTGGAACGCGGTGACCAAGAAATCGAGATTCACGCTCAAGAATCTCATCTAAAACAGACGTTTTTCCGACAGAACCAAAAACATAATTTACGGGCTTTTGTCCCCGGTTTTTATCAACTCGAAGAGAACTATCATACGTAGCTCTTCGATCATCGTGCGAGAGCGTTTCGTATGCTTCGGCTAGCTTGTGTAAGCTCGGTCGTAAATCTTCAGGGATCTCAATCTCGACTGTAGCTGTATCGACAACTTCATCACTTCCCTCATAGAAGCGAGAGAGCTCTTCGTATGCTTCACGAATGCGCGCTGAAGTTGCATTACGTGGTACGCCTAATATTTCATAGAGATTCGGCTCACCCATGAGCTGTCCCCAAATGTAGTGAAAAAACCTTTGCTTACCTTAGAATATCGGAATATTCTCAGCCCCTCTAAAGACTTAGAAGCTACCTTTCCTTGTGGGAGTGCATATCAGTCATGTCTGAAAAAACCCTAAAAAACCTTACAAATCAAGTTGTTAGCTTCCGAGACGCGCGTGACTGGAAGCAGTTTCACAACCCGAAAGACATGGCTCTCTCGCTGATGCTTGAAGCCGCCGAGCTTGGGGAGCTCTTTCAATGGGTCAACGAATCACAACTTGATGCTTGTGTGGAAGAAAAGCGTAAAGAGCTTTCCCATGAACTGGCAGATGTTCTTTATTGGGTACTCCTTCTCGCAAACGATCTCGATATAAATCTTGAAGAGGCCTTCGAAGAAAAGATGGGGCTGAACGATTCAAAATATCCCATCGGTACCGCCAAAGGATCGGCAAAGAAGTATTCCGAACTATAGGAGTTAGTCTCAGAGGAAGAACTAAGCTTTTCGTTGCCATTTTCTTGAACTTTTTTCTCCGTGGCACAAATCTATGGCATTATACAACGACCTTCGCCACGGAGAAAAAAGTTCAAGAAAATGGTTGTTCAACCCAAAGACTTACTTCACCCCGATCTCCACAAGAGAACCATTAAGTAGAGAATATGAAAACCCCTCTTCCCTCCACTCTTCACGCGAAGACAGAAACACCCTACTCCCCCCTTCAATAAGTTTCTTGAGCTGTTCGAGGTCGTCGCGAGGAACCCACGGATACACATCAATACAACCAGCATCAAGCAGTTTCTGTGTTCGATGAGCTAAGAGATCGGTTACATCATCAAGCGCATCAGCAAGTGAATATGGAGCCACACACTTTGATGCAAACTCAACATCTCTTGAAAGCGGAAGAATTTTTTGCCCCGGCGATGATTTTACAAGATATTCTACCAGCGCCGGATTTTGAGAGGTAAGAAGAATAGATTCTTTTGGAAGGCTTTCTCGAAGAGACAAGAGGTGTTGATATTGCTCATCACCGTCCATCAGAGTTGTAGAGAATCGAAAAACAGCGAGGCTCATGGAGAGGAGAAGGGCAATACCCCAAAGCGTCTTCTCATATCCTGCACGTAAACGAATACGGCCACCGAGGCGACCGGCAAGCAGTACACCTATACTGAAGAGAGGATAGAGGAAAAAACGTTCTGAAGAGTAGAAATAGAAGAGATAGAACAACACCATAGGTGCTGCCGTAAGAAAGACATACCAAGAAGCCCCTCGAAAAAAAGCACGCTCAGCATCAACCATACAAGCTTCTTGCGCGGGACATCGCAGGACGAACACAACGAGAAGGAGGAGCATAAGTACCTGAAAAACAGGAAGTGCAACCTCAAGGTTCTGCGTGAGGTACTTCGTATGAAAGACAAGCGATAGCGAATCATACGGAACACTCACCCAATAGTGATATCCTGTCCGAAAAATACTTCCAAAGGATTTGAAGTGATAGATGGCAGTAAGGGCGAAAAAGAAAAGGAGTGGAAGAGCAAAAGAGAAAAACCTCTTTAGATGAGTGAGAAGTAAAACGAATGGAATCGCAAAGAAGATGTTTGTTGGTCGAAACGAGCAGGCTACAGCTGCAAGAAAGCCAGCAAGAAGATAGAATCGATCGGGAGTCTTCTTATTTTTATCTCTCATCTGCAGGTAGAGTAATCCGAGCACCAATCCTAGAGCAGCCGAAGGAACATCCGTGAGAATCTGGGATCCGAAATACCGAAAAGACCCCAGGGAGAGGACAAAGAGAGCAGCAAAGCTTCCTCCAAAGACTCCTCCAAGGAGATACCCAAGCGCGAATGAAGCAAGGATTCCTAGGATGACAACAAGGAGGGCCGGATAAATCCCAAAACCGAGATGATCCCCGAGAATCAAGTAGGCTGGGGAAAGAAAAATCGAAAAACCTGGATCGAATCTTGGGGGATACTCATCTGAGCCAAGTCTCAGCGAGTAACTTTCTTCATGCGCTACCTGAGAAGCGCCCACAGAGTATTCAATAGCATCGCTCACAGGAAAGCTTACTGCTTCACGGTGTGAAGCATAAACGAATGTGAGGGTAATAAAAAGTACTGGAAGAAACCACGAGCGTGGCACGGGGCTACGCCAGAGAACAAGAACGAGACCTCCAACAACGAGGATAAAATAGAGAAGCGAGATCATCCCCGTCAAAAGTACCACTCCTCACAAAGAAAGATATTACCTCTATAAAAAAACACTAATACGTGTCAGAGAGGTACCACCCAACGCCAACTGGCTGGTCCTGCTTTAAGGCATAGAGGCCTTGCACATTACGTAAACTCGATACCTGTTCAAGCTCTTCTTCCATCTCACGATCAAAAGCTTCGTCGTCAGCAAAAGGATCATCTTCCGTTGACGCCTTATCATGAATGACGCTATCACGGTATTGGTAATAAGCAGATTGGGTAAAGAGGTAGTAATCAACCGAGGCATCTCTTGCGGCCTCAATAGCCTCGTCAAGCTCTGCTCGAGTATTGATAACCTTAAGAGAAGCAGCCCCAAAAGTTATCCACTCAGCATCAGAGTCTGAAGCAGTCGAGAAAGCGATCCACGCGAGCGGATCCAACAGATTATCAACAAGGCGCCCAAAACCATCACGAAAATTAGAGGGACCAAGAATGGGAAGTACAAGGTATGGGCCAGCTGGTACACCGTAATGTCCTAAGGCTGTTCCGAAATCCTCATCATGTTCTTCGAGTCCCACTTCTGAGGCTACATCGATCAAACCACCAAGCCCCACTGTAGAGTTCAAGACAAAGCGTCCGGTGTGAGTAGCCACTTGATCGAATTTTAACTGAATGAGATCGCTCAGCAAAAGGGAAGGATAACGGAGGTTAGAGAAAAAGTTTGAAATACCATCTTGAACGAAATTTGGTGTGACATAGTCATAACCATCGGCAACAGGCTCAAGAACATAACGATCCAGCTTGTCATTCAACCAGAAAATCCCTCTATTCATACCTTCAAGAGGATCGGAAACCTCTTCTTGAGCAGAGACGCTTGTTGCGATGAGAAAAAGGGAACAAACCAAAAGTGAAAAAAGGGAGAGGCGAAGGTGTCTTGATAAAGGCATAGTGGCACCCCAGGATCGGAAAAAGGAGAATATATCTAAGACAGTATACTCGGCACGTACTGGGGGCGAAAGGGCTCTTCTAGCTAGGTCAGATGAGAAACAACACCTGTACATGTCTCTCTAGGCCTTGGTCTCCTCTCCAACTGCATCAATATCTTGGCTTTGAAATTATTCATACCCTCCAGCTAGGGCT
>JAUIBK010000080.1 GCA_030428205.1 bacterium | reverse complement strand
AACTTTTCCTGCGCGCTTTCCGACGTCCTTCATGCCTTTCTTTCGAAGCACTTCGATTGCCTTATCAAGATCTCCATCAACTTCTTTGAGTGCGCTCTTGCAATCCATCATTCCAGCGCCAGTTTTCTCACGAAGTTCTTTTACAAGTGATGCGGTAATACCAGTCATGATACTCCTTATTTTTTCATGTTCTCTCCAGCTTCTTCTGGAGAGGAGTTTTATAAAAATGCTGGACGTCAACCGAAATGCACACACTCCGGTTGACGCCGGGTGCAGTACGCTTAACTTGCTGCGGCAGAAACTGCAGGTGCAACCTCTTCCGTCTTCTCTTGCGCTCCGCCGTTCGTTGAAGCTTTCGCGCTCTTCTCCTCAGAAGAGTCGGATTTTCCACGTTTTGTTGTGGATGTCACTTCAGGAGCTTCCTTTTTCTCCCGCTCTGGGCCACGCGCAAGAAATGCCTTGCGTCCACGATCGACAGCATCAGCAGCTGCATTGACAAACAGTCGAATTGTCTTCGTTGCATCATCGTTTGATGGGATCGGATAATCAATCAGTGTTGGATCTACGTTTGTGTCAACAAGTGCGATGACAGGAATGTGGAGCTTGCGAGCCTCTGCAACCGCAATTGACTCTCGATTAATATCAATGACGAAGAGTGCATCCGGAAGGTGTCGCATGTTGCGAATCCCGCCAAGGTTATCTTCTAGTCGCTGAAGCTGCCGAGAGATATTGAGTCGCTCTTTCTTGCTAATCTTCACTTTTGACTCTTCGTCGTTTGCTTGGCTGAGAAGCTCTTCGAGCTTTTTCATACGGTTAATGGAACGCTTTACTGTTTCAAAGTTACTGAGCGTTCCACCGAGCCAACGTTGTGTAATATGAAAAGCACCACATCGGTCCGCGGCTTGCTTGACGAGATCTCGTCCTTGCATTTTGGTACCCACAAAGAGAACCATCCCACCACGGTTAGCCACATCTTCGAGTCTCTTGGCAGCTTTCTGCCAGAGTTCTAGGGTAATATCGAGGTTAAGAATATGGACGTCATTTCTTACGCCATAAATATACGGCATCATCTTTGGGTTCCAACGAGATGCTTGGTGGCCATAGTGTGCCCCAGCATGTAGCAGAGTCTTAAGACTGACTGGTACAGGCTCGTATGGTTCAGATGGCGTTTGTGTTGATTGACTCTCAACAGTTGGTTCTGCTGAACTTTCTTGTGTTGCTGCTTCTGTCTGCGCTGGAGCAGCCTCAACGTTTTCGTTTGTTTCGGTATCAGACATATTTCCTCCGTCTTTCGTCCTCTCCAGGTCTCATGAATTTCGGTAAGCACAAAAACTCGCAAGAGACACACTCTTTAGGGAGTGAAATCATAACGATTCATGCTCAAGACAGATGAATGACCTGGATGTGAATTTGAGATTTTGCCTTACGATCAGAAATCCCAAGACATTCTCACCGTGGCGGTATAGCACGAACAGAAAAGTGATGCAAATGGCTGTAATTGCTAAGCCAATGCGCGTTAGGCCTGAAAGGAAAACAGTTCTCTGTTAACTTCAGTCTGACGGCTCAGAGCGTTGCCGGTGCGACCTCCGATCATGCTCACAAGCATATCTACAGCACGCTCAGGATGCGGCATAAGACCAACCACGTTTCCTTTTTTATTAGAAATGCCAGCAATAGCTCCAAGCGACCCATTCGGGTTGGTCAGTGAGCACTCAGGCTCCACTGAGCCATTTTGGTCACAGTAGCGAAAAATTACCTGATTATTCTCTTCGAGCTCAGATAAGCCACTAGGATCTATATAAAAATTACCATCAAAATGAGCAACAGGGCATTCAAACACATCCCCCTCCGAGAGATGTGAAGTGAAAAACGTGTTCTTTGACTCAACTTTGAGTGAAACAAACCGTGAGAGAAAGCGGCGACTCGTGTTTTGAAGGAGTACACCAGGCAAAAGACCGCTCTCACAGAGGATCTGAAAGCCATTACAGATTCCAAGCACTGGGCCGCCTGATTGGGCAAACTTCTCAACTTCTTTCATGACAGGTGAGATCTTGGCAAGAGCTCCACACCTCAGGTAATCCCCATAAGAAAAACCACCTGGAACAATAACAATATCAGGAGAACCGATCTCTGCATCACTGTGCCAGTACGAAGTAACCGTGTGACCAAGCACATCACCACACGAATATTCGATATCGTGGTCACAATTTGTTCCAGGAAAGACAATCAGACTGATATTCATGCGGCAGGCTCTCGAATCTCAAAATCTTCAATAATAGTATTAGCCAGAAGCGCCTCGCATGCCTTGCTCGCACGATCCTTTGCCTCGGCAAACGACCCACAATCAACATCAAACTCGACGAGTCGACCAACTCGAACAGAGCCAATATCCTCATATCCAAGCCCAGCGAGTCCGTGCTCGACAGCTTTCCCTTGAACATCAAGGACTCCTTCTTTGAGTCTTACAAGTACTTGTACCTTCACGACACCATCCTATTGTTACGCTTCCATTGCTCGGTTAAATATAAGATCAACATGGGCCAAATGTCTCTTGATATCGAACACTTCCTCGAGCTTTTCAGGAGTTATCTTGGCAGTAAGCTCTGCATCACCCCGAACTCGCGTAGGAAAGTCTTCCCCACCTTCCCAGGCTGACAGGGCATGAGACTGGACAAGTCTATAGGCGTCTTCGCGAGTCACTCCAGCATCCACGAGAGCAATCAGCAACGTACCTGAAAAGACAAGCCCACGGGTAAAATCAAGATTCTCTTGGATACGATCTTCATGAACAACAAGTCCAGAGACAACTCTCTCAAAACGGTGGAGCATAAAGTGTGCAAGGATACAGGCGTCTGGCGCGATCACACGCTCAACAGAGCTGTGGCTAATATCTCTTTCATGCCAGAGAGCTACATTCTCTAATGCACTTTGAGCATACCCACGAAGCAGCCGAGCCAACCCTGTAAGATTCTCGGTTAAGATAGGATTCTTTTTGTGAGGCATCGCAGAAGAGCCTTTTTGTCCACTCCCAAATGGCTCTGAGACCTCTCCTACTTCTGTGCGTTGCAAGTGGCGTATTTCAACACAGAATCGCTCGAGAGAACTCCCCAACAGAGCAAGAGAAGTGAAGAACTCTGCGTGTCTATCGCGTGCAACGACCTGAGTAGGAACTGTCTCTGCGGTGAGATCTAACTTCTCCATGACATACGCTTCAACGTCCGGTGGAAGAGAGGCATAAGTGCCGACAGCGCCGGCGATCTTACCGACAGAAACTCCCTCTATTGCTCGCTCAAGGTGAGCTTGTCGACGACTAAGCTCTGCATACCAGCTCGCGAGTTTTATACCAAAAGTTGTGGGCTCGGCATGAATTCCGTGGCTTCGACCAATAGTTGGAGTGTACTTCCATCTTTCAGCCTGCTCGCGGACAGCATCCTTGACTGCAGTAAGTGCTTCGAGAATCTTTTTCCCCGAGCGTGAGAGTTGTACAGCAAAAGTAGTATCAAGGAGATCGTTTGAGGTCATTCCACGGTGAACGTAGCGAGAGAGCGGACCAACATACTCAGCCACATTTGTAAGAAACGCGATCACATCGTGCTTGACCTCTTCTTCAATCTCTAGCACACGATCGACTTCAAAGGCTCCTTTCGATCGAACAG
>JAUIBK010000059.1 GCA_030428205.1 bacterium | reverse complement strand
GACTGGCGAGCGGTTTCAAAATGAATTAGAAGTAAGTAGACGTATCCAACACCCAAACGTTTTGCGGTGCGAAGGATTCTATCAAGATCATGTCTTTACAGCGTTCGGAATGGACTACCTCAACGGTGGTACGCTTTCAGACTATCTTGAAAAAAATACAGTTTCACCATGGGAAGAATTCATACCACTCATGCTCCAGCTCTGCTCCGGTGTTCATGCCTTGCACTTCAATGGCATCATCCACCGTGATCTTAAGCCTGAGAACATCTTGCTCACACCAAACCTCGATCTCAAAATCGCTGATTTTGGGATTGCTGTTATTGGAGATAATGTGACCTGTGGCGAAGATGATGTCATGGTTGGAACGCTCAACTACCTAAGCCCTGAATATATCGAGAAAGGCATTTATGATATGCGTTCAGATATATACAGCATTGGCATCATTGCTTTTGAGCTCCTTACCGGAAAGCTTCCATTCTCTGGAAAATCTCCGCTTGAAAATCTCATGCAACGGGTCCAAGACAAGCCGCTTCGCCCTGAATATATTCGAAACGACTGCCCGTTTGATTTGAGCAATATCGTGCTCAAAGCGCTCCACAAAGATCCTGAGAAGCGTTTTCAGAGTGCTGCCGAATTTGCTGACGCTCTCATGCAAACAGAAAGCTTCGAAGAGTATGTTCGTTCTGGGTACGATGCTCCAGAGACCTACCAGCCAACAGCGCTACCATAAGCCGCCCCCAACTCAACTTTTTCCACTCGTGGAGGATCACCGAGAAAGAGCGAGGCTAGGTGGCTAAAGCTTGTTGCATCGTCAGTCACAAAAAACTGAGCACTCCCTTTTGTCTTTGAAGCACTCATAGGAAGTTTCGCAAGCTCAGCAAGGACACCTTGACCACACTCAACGACTTGTACTGATTCTCCCAAATAAGCAGCAAGCTCTTTGTGCAAGAGTGGGTAGTGCGTACAACCCAGAATCACAGCGTCAAGGCAATGAGCTCTGAGAGGATTAAGGTAAAGATCGAGAACGCGCTTTAAGAGTGGGCCGTGAAAGATCCCTTCTTCCACAAAAGGGACAAAGAGTGGGCAAGATACAGCATGTACATCGATAGTAGTCGACTGAGCAGCAAATTTGTTTTGATACGCACCACTAGCGATCGTAGCTTTTGTTCCAAGTACCGCAAGAGATGAGGGTTTTATTTCACTTATGACATGCTCAACGATAGGATCAATCATCCCAATGACCGGAAATGGACACTCTCTCTCAAGGTGCTCTAAGGCAAGGGAAGATGCGGTGTTACAAGCAACAACAAGCGCATCAGGCTCAAAAGTAGCGAGGAATCGTGCACACTCTAGGGAATAACGTTGCACAACTTCAGGGCTTTTACTCCCATACGGGAGGCGAGCATTGTCTCCGAGATAATAGAAATCGACTTGAGGAAAATGGGCGCGCAAAGTCTTAAGCACCGTAAGCCCACCAAGCCCACTATCAAACACTGCAATGCGGTTCATGGGGACACTATACCAATCCTCAGAACCAATAGCACGAGAGGGTAGCTCATCTTCCCCATAGGACTTTGCGTCCACTTCCCCCTCCCTTACACTTGAACGTGAGCGACTACATCTGCGAAGATCCTGATCACGTTCAAGTGCATGGGGAAGAGAGGGATTCTTCAAGAACTGAGAGACTAAGGCGGCTAATCCATTGAAACGACAGGGTAATCCCACTCAAAGACTCCCCTGCGCGACTGTTCAACCTCTTGATTTTTCAGTAGTTTACGGGCATTATGCGCTCCTGTATGCACAGGGAACACCCCTTTGTGCATCAAACGTAAAGCTCCTCCTGTGACAAGATCGTGAGGAGTATTTGAACACATATTTAGGAGATATTTTGGCCACCTTTAGAAAAGGACGAAGAAAACGCAACGTTAGGGAAGTTCCTGAAGAAGCCCACCGCATTAACCAAAAAATTCGAGCACCACAAGTTCGCGTCATATCAGACACTGGAGAACAATTAGGCGTTCTTGATACCCGTAAAGCAGTCTCTATTGCTGAAGAACGCGAGCTCGACCTCGTTGAAGTCTCACCCAATACCGATCCCCCTGTCTGTAAACTCATGGACTACGGGAAGTTTAAGTATAAAGCTCAGAAGAAAGAAGCCGAAGCCAAGAAGAAGCGTTCTGAAACATCAGTGAAAGAGCTCCGTATCAGATATAGAACTGATGTTGGTGACTTAGAAACAAAGCTTAAAAAAGCTCGAGACTTTCTCGAAGAAGGCGACAAGGTAAAATTCTCAATGCGCTTTCGTGGTCGTGAAATTGTATACCTCGATCTCGGACTCGAAAAATTCGAAGAGATTATTGAAGACCTCAAAGATGTCGCTGAAGTTGATGAGCGCTCTCCTGCTCGAGGGAGACAGATTTACATCGTGCTTGCTCCGCTTAAGGCCGGAACGAAAAAGAAAGTTGCTCAAGATAGCGCGGAAGGATAACTTTTTAAGCTATCTCTCCGAGCAGTCGGCCTTCATCCGCTCAACATTTATAGAAAGGAATTCATCTGGCGCTGGGGCGTACATATTCAGTCCGCGCATGATAGCCTCCTGTGGCCCAGGAGCAGGGTGTTGCGCACCAAAGAGGTGGCCAACTTCGTGAGCAAAGATCTGTACGAGATGGCCAAAGCTTAAGGGGTCCCTAACATATGCTACGTGACCAGCTCCAGAATAACTGTTGCAGAGAGGGTCTCCGATAGCCCCCCAACCGATCTGCTGACTCTCATTTCTCGTTAAGAGAACGATGATATCACCACGCTCTGAAATACGTTCGGCGTTTGCGACGTCCTTGAGGATATCAATGAGCTCACCACTTGTTTGCGCACTGTCAAACATCGTCGTTTGTGTCAGTGCATACGTCCTGCGAAGAGTAAGTGTCACACCGACTTGCGAAGCAAATATCTGGTGAACATGCGAAAAAGCAGCAGAGATGACCCTTTCGGGATCTACCCCTTGCGCTTGATAGTGACTGACAAAAGAGGCATCGGCGATAATAACCATATGCCGAGAGTTGTTTTCTGCAAGAGAAACACTTCCAAAACAGAGAACAAGAAGAGAAGCGAGAAAAAACTTTACAGGAGTAAGAAGAGAAGACATAAAAACCACACAAAAGAAACCTAGGTCATAGCACTGACCTGAATATGCGCACAAAGTGCATATAACGTACGTTTCTGTTATGACGGCGCGCTTCTTCCGTATCGCACACAAAACAACAGATCGTAAAAAACGCATATCTACCTGCAAATGCTAGCTTTTTTGGGCTCTGCACCCTTGATTAAATCCACAAAGGCTCTATCATATTCGTCTAACTGTGAGGAATGTAAATTTTATGAGCCACCTACGAACGACAGCCCCCCTCAAAGGGGATCTCTTTAAAGCTATCCTCTCGAGCAATCACCCGGAAAAACTGGTCAAAACACTTCCGGCTGAAACTCTGTACCTCGAGATCCGAAAGAGAGGGCTAACTGACTGCGCAGACTTTATTGCACTTGCAAGTGATGAGCAGTGTCGCTTGATGGCTGATTTCGATCTGTGGAATGGGGCCACCTTCTCGGAAGAAAACTTCTGGGAGTGGCTAGAACTTCCTGACGCAACAGGAGATCTCAAGCCACTTCGTAAGCTCTTACGCTTTGCTGATCTCAAGCTCGTCTCGCTACTGATAAGCCGCTACCTTGCAACGGAAACATTCGAAGAGCCCACAGACTCACCACCAGGGCCCGACTACTACTCTCCCGATAAGGGAAGAACGTGGATCCAGATTCAAATTGAAAATCAACACCACCAATTCCTCTTGGGTAGGCTCCTTGCTTACATATTCGAGAGTGATGCCAAAGTCTTTTATCAACTCCTGAGCATTCCTTCTGTGTCTACTGATTCTGTGTTGGAAGAGTCAAGCTACGAGGATAAACGCAAACGACTTTGTGCCGAAGGGATACCTGATGATGAAACAGCGGACCGAATGAACTCCCCCCTTCCTGAGTCTCTTGTTCTACCGATTCTCAAAGAATCCTCTGTGCTTCCCCTCTCTCTTGATGCTCCTATCATTGAGCCTCTCATTTTGAATAGACGGCGCAATACTTTGGAACCCTACAGCAGCCTCCTTCAATTAGTACCAGAGCAAGAGCACGAAAACTTCGCTCAGCAACTAACCCGAATCATGAACGGCTCCCTGCTCTACTGGAAAATTCCATTCTCTGATACTGAAGCCGTTGAACGCATTAGCCTTGCTACGAGAGGCGCAATCAACATTGCACTCGAGAGAATATCAGAGATAAGCGACATATCACTCCTTGATGCTTACCACGCTCTCTCGGTGGAAGGGATATACCGATTTGGACTCTCCCTCCTCTTTCCTCTCCGTAACCTGGCGCGAAAGGTTGGCCAAGAAAAAGAGGTTTCAGACTCCATTGCGCTCTCTGTTCTCGCAGCAGCTCAAAAAGATCTTCCCCACGCACCAGCCTTTCTTGAAGAGCTTAAAACCGCCTCAGAAATGCCAGAGAAACTCACTGCTGAAATGGTAGCGATCGAAACTCTCGAAGACCTACGATGGATTGAGGTGTACTTAAATAGACTACAGAACGGCTAACAGCAGCTATTTCTTTTTCTTCTTTCCCTTCCCGTCTTTCTCTTCTCCCTCTCCTTCAACGGCGGGAGTGAGGTTTTTACAGGTAGGGTCTGTGGAAACCGCCTCTTGGCAGAGACCTTGTTGAGCTGCGCAGTCACTTGCAATGGAGTCACGTAGGGTACGACGTGCTTCAAAGTCGAGTTGTTGAAGCACACTTTTCATAGCAGAAAATTTACTCGCTATGCAGAAAGCCACATTTTCGTGCTCTTTCTTGCACGACTCGCGCGCCTTTTCTCGCTCAGCTTCAAGTTTGTTCATAAGAGCGGCCTTGGCCTTCTCTTCATCCTCTCCTCTAGCTTCAGACGAAGTCCAAAAGACTTTCATTTCATTGCGAGAGACTTTTGGGGGCATCTCCGTTTTTCCGTCGCTCGGTGCAATAGCTGTTTTTTCCTTTATCCAAGAGTAAGAAGTATCAGCACGACAGAGAAATTCAGCAGAGAGGGTAGTAGGGAAAATGGCCCTGAGAACAAACACTGTTATAAGAATACGGTATACACGCGCCTGAATAAGCATGGGTGAAAGATAGCATACAGAGCTCAGGGCTGAAAACAGTGAGTCCCACCAAGAGGCTGACAACCAAACGAGCTCTCACGACGTCATTTCTCTGTAAGTATGCAGTAACACCGAATAGTTGAAAAAAAATTGAATGTTCTACTCGAGATTGCGTCTATTATAAAGAAGACAAAATGATAGTCGCAGTACGGTTTTTTTAGGCGAGGCACATGAATAAGAAAGGAACAAGCGTTTTGCAGATTGATATGGATGCACAGGAGCTTTTTGGAGAGCCTAACTTTCGAGGCACACCGGAGAGAAACCTCCTCATGGCAGTGCTCGAACGGGCTATCCTTGATTTCGTTGGGAACGACGAAAAAGAGGTTATCTCTAGCGAAGAGTGGATTTTCGGCGAACTTGATAACCCCGAATACAACGAGTTCTCCTTTCCCTGGGTCTGCCAACAACTTGATATTGACGTGAACTTTGTGGCGGAGACGATCCGCAATATGCCGAAACGTGGCTCTCGCAGAGTTGCTCCTTGGTATTTTCAAAAAACTGATGGTACCGAGCTAAAAAAAGCTGGGTAGCTTGAATAAACTTCTTTTTGAGGCGTCAAAAGGGAAGAACAGATAGATTTCGCATCTCCTTAACGAACAAACCAGACATCCTTTTTGCCCTCATCAAGTCCCTAAAGCTTGATGAGGGTATTTTTTTCTCCCTCCTCAACCCAAAGAATCCCCCCACCCCAGAGCCCAACTTTCTTGACCCTGACCTTTGTCTTGACCTTGACCTTGACCTGAGCGCAATTCAAATCGCTATTTGGGTCAAGGTCAAGACAAAGGTCAGGGTTAAGAGGATCCTAAGCCCTCCATCTGAGATACTATATGATTATTGAACGGCGCTTTGGCTAAGGACAGAGATCCAAAACCACCCGACCACAGATAAAATCAACAATATCTGGATCCGTTACATTCGCAAAGCCGGAGCTATCAGTTGGTCCACAGTTTTGAGAAAAGCCATACGATGTAATCCCAGCAACTTTGTACGTTCCATTATCATTAATGAAAGCAGGACCTCCAGAATCACCGTTACAGGTATTCGCGCCAGTGTTCTGCGAATGATTGAAATTGGCTAAAATTTCAGACTCGCTTGTATCTCCGAGATCATTTACATCATTATCGTCAATCTCCATTGTGCCAGCGTAGAGATCAGCATCAAAATTATTATCTTGAGCCTGGCCTGTACCAATACGGCCGTATCCAGCGATAACAATTTCTTCGCCATCTTCAAGGACAGAATCGTCTGTTAGAAGTGTTGCAACCTGGGCGCCATCAAGCGGGCGAGGAAGTCGAATAAGAGCAGCGTCGTGCTCTCCATATGGTACGGCGTCTCCATCATATGTCTCCATAAAATAGGCAAGCGAGGAATCAACCTCATCATTACCAGAAGTAACCGTTACGCTCGTAGAGTTGTTTTGCCAACTCCCCTGAAGGCAATGCGCGGCTGTTAAAACCCAGGCATTTCCTGAAGTGTTCGCAATAAGCGAACCTGTGCAGGAACTATTGTAGCTAAAGAGAAGATACACAACCGGAGACTCCCCGACAGAGCACTGTTCTCCGTTGATGATTCGCGTATTGAGACTATTTTGCTGAGTAGGATCGCCAGCTACATCACAGGCATCAGTATTAGAGTTTCCGCCGCCACCGCCGCTACCGCCACCACCACCGATGACGAAACGACTATTACTCACTTTCTTACACTGAGTGACTTTCTTTTTCAGCTTATTCCAAACCTTCTTTCCTGTGTTTTGATACTTATTTTTGAACTGTTTCTTTTTCGGTCCAAAAGAGAGGATTTTATCGATCTCCTCAACAGAGGTATCCCCCTTGTTATTCATCTTTACCAGAGTGTTTACTTGCGTTCCATTGTCATCATACATACAGCACGACGTTTTTGTTTTATGGCTATTAATGAGCGAGACAATCTCGTCACAGTTTTGAGAAAAAGCTGTAGAACCGAACGCAAAGAAAGATACTGCGAATAAGCAGAGCGAAAAGCGAGTCATGAAAATCCTCCGAATGAGTTTGTCTTTCTAATAGGATGATTCGACACAGTAAGCGATATCAATAAGTATAAGCTGCAGAATCGACACAAAAAAAGGCGAGTTTAAGAAATACTCTTAGACACAGCAGTTTGTTTTGAGAAGAACGGCGTTAGTGAAGGATGGGGTATCGTAGTGGACTACGAGACATCGCGCCTTCGGAAGACGGCGTGGTTGCCTGCCCCCAAAGCCCTTCGAATACGAGCCTACCAGAAGAAGGGGTCATTGTTCCCTTTCCTCCGCCACGACGCTTTGAAATTTCATGAGAGAGCAGCTGCGCAAAACGCATCCGCCGCACCGTTGCTTCACGAGGTGAGAGATGCCAGAGCACTGCGAACGGGCACGCGATACAAACTGTTAATGCAAAAGAAAGAAGTAGCGTTGCTCCTCCAGAGGCAGCGTAAAGCCCAAGACCGATCGCTAGTGCGAGTCCAAAAACAGCTACCCAAGCTATGCGACTTCCAAACGCATCGTGAGAGATAAACAGCTGTTCAGGCTTTATTTCAAGGTTCAGCAGATCATCGAGGTAAGACTGAAGGACTTCAACGGGGAGAAAAACGAGAGACTGTCGAAACTCTTTGACGGAGGACGGTGATGGTGTACGAAAGCGGCCGTTGGTCTTCTCAAATTGCCCAAGAGCTTTACCGATCGTTCGGTACTGTTCCTCTAGGCGGGGGCATCCACCAAAAAACTGACGAGCAGAATCGTTCGGGCTGTTTTGATTGACCATGGACTACCGGGCGAAGTAGACCTCTTTGTAGCTACCGACGCCGAGAATAATGTGAATTACGCTCGACTCTTACTCGAACTGGGATTCGTTGCTTTGGAACAAAGAGATCCTCAAAATCCGAGAGAAGCTCAGAGAGGTAGTGAAAAAACCGTCTTAGCATATACATACCTTCTATTTTACCCTAATTGGTCGAAACGAGTAAAATAATTATCGGCAGATATGCTTCAAAGGATAAGGAAGGGTTTCTTATCGGGGCCTCAAGTATAGAATGTCTATTCTGCCCCTACCCTTTCTTACTCTTGCACTTGCTCCTCATCTTGCTCTATCCCCAAGCAAGAGAGAACTCAAGCTCTGTAGAGCAAGAGCAAGATGAAGTGCAAGAGCAAGAAAGCCTTACCGACTACACCCCAGGCTTCGTCATCGCCAAAAGATTTAACGCCTTCTCAAGCTCATCCGCTGGAAGTACCTCCATCTCAACAGCCATCTCACGAACCGTCTTGTTCTCTTTATACGCTCGCTTGGCAAGGGCTGCAGCTTGGTCGTAACCGATAATTGGAGCAAGCGAAGTACAAGTTGCTAAGCTCTTTTCGGCATTCTCCGTACACTTCTCTTCATTCGCACGAATTCCTTCAATGCACTTATCGACAAAGTTAGCAGAGACACTTCCCGTAAGCTCAATAGACTGCAACAAGTTATAACCGATCACAGGAAGCATGACGTTCAGCTCAAAGTTGCCGTGTTGGCCACCAACAGAAATACAGGTGTCATTGCCCATAACTTGAGCCGCTACCATCATGACAGACTCACAAATAACCGGATTAACCTTCGCCGGCATAATACTTGAACCAGGCTGAATCTCAGGAAGAGCAATCTCTCCAATACCAAGCCGTGGCCCAGAGGAAAGCCACCGAATATCATTGGCAATCTTCATGAGAGAACACGCAATCGTTTTTAGCTGACCACTAAACTCAACCGCAGCATCACGCGCGCCTTGAGCTTCAAAGTGGTTCCGCGCCTCACAAAAATTGACTCCCGTCTGCTCAGAGATACACGCAACTGCTTTTGCTGGAAATTCAGGATGGGTGTTGAGCCCTGTGCCCACAGCTGTGCCACCAAGCGCGAGCTCACAGAGCCTCTTGTTTGCGCTTTCAATACGCTCAATACCAAAACGAATTTGCGCGGCATACCCACTAAACTCTTGCCCGAGCGTAATAGGAGTGGCGTCTTGAAGGTGAGTTCTTCCTGACTTTATCACATCCTTCATCTCCTCTGCTTTCTTTTCGAGCGCCGCAGCAAGCTTATCTAACCCCGGAAGGAGAACCTCCTTTGCAGCAACAGCAGACGAGATATGAATAGCAGTAGGAATCACATCGTTAGATGATTGTGACATATTCACGTGGTCATTTGGATGAACAACGGATTTATCGCCCCTTTCACCTCCGAGGATCTCAACAGCACGATTTGCAATAACCTCATTCGTATTCATATTTGAAGAGGTACCAGAACCTGTCTGGAAGATATCAACAACAAAATGCTCATCGAGCTTTCCCTCGATAACTTCTTGAGCAGCCTGCATAATCGCTTTGGCTTTTTCTTGTTCAAGCAAGCCGAGCGAGGAGTTGGCCTGGGCTGCTGAATACTTAATAAGCCCCAGGGCGGCGATGAACTTCCTTGAGAAACGGAGATCGCTCACCGGAAAATTTAAAACGGCACGTTGTGTCGAAGCCCCATACAAAGCATTTTCAGGAACTTCCATTTCACCCATTGAGTCACGCTCGATACGCATTATCCATCTCCAGAGAAATTAGCCCGCAATATCCATGGGGTATGCGGATTAGAAAAAAATTGCCCTCACAGGAGGCACATCTGAGGCAAAAGCATAGCACCGTCTCGCAAAGATCACTATAAAATCCAGTAAGATGGAGCCTCCCAGAAAGAGCACAATCAATGTTGTGCAGACCTCGGAGCTCCGTTAAGTTATTCTTGTATCTGGTCGAATCTTTATTGTACTCGGTGCGAGTGGTATGAGCGAAGGCGGCGACGCTCAATCTTTACGCTAACATATTTTTATTATTCGATATTTCGGAATCCTCGAATGGGCGAAGAAAACGACATGCATGAGGAAAGTGGGGACTCTGCTGAAAAGAGCAATAACCCCCTGATCCTGCAAATGCCTTGTGATCCAGCAGTGCTCAATGAAGCACGCAGGTTAATGAGCGAAGAAAACTCTCGAGTCGATGCCCTCGGCACGACCTGCCTACAAGACCCGATTATTGTTGTAGAGCTACTGAAAACCTCAAACGCGCTCTATTTTTCTACGGGCAAATCCGCAATCACCTCCCCGAAGACTGCTGTCGTTCGACTCGGCTCTGATGTTGTAAACGACACCTTTCAGAATCTCACTACTCGCAAACAACTCACCGATCCAGATCAACTAAAATGGTACGGTCTAAACCGAAGCCGTTCAAAGCGCATCGGAATCGTTTCTCGTATTTTTGCAGAAGCTATAGCTCGTCCTCTCGCAGAAGACTGCCAGGCCGTGGGCTGCCTCTTCTCAATTGGTGATATGCTCGCCGTGTATTATCTCGGTAAAGACTACGTTGATCTCGCCGAAGAGCACTCACGAAGTGGTGTCAACTACCGGCTCTCTTCTAATCACAAGTTCAATGTGGATGATATGTGCGTTGCGTATCTCCGTCGTAACGGCATACCGGAATCACTCCTCTTTGCCATTGATCGTGAAGCGAAACCGAGGACACAAGATCGCGTCGTCATGAAGCCACTCTGTATGGCAGCAAGTGAGTTGGTGGATGCTTTTGATTCAAACAAGTGGGAGAAATTTGCTCCAGGCAAAAAGGTTCCCCCAAAGAGCGCTCTTCGCATGCTCAAAATGACGGACTCTCAGTACCTTAAAATTTACGAGCGTGCCTCTGAATACCTCTTTTCCGCTCGAATGCTTGAAGAAAAACAGCGCCGAGAACCGATTCCAGAAATAGAACCAACTCCCTCATCTTCTGTTGATAGCCGAGAAACTCAAGCTCTTGAGTCGGAAATTCAAGATATCATCAGTGATTCTACTGGTGCAGATGAGCTCATCCTCGACTCTTTTGCCGCCGATGATGCTGAGTTTCCTGAACGCACCAAGGTCGAAGAGATCGCTGAAGATCTCCATGCTTTTGAAGAACAATTTAGTTTGGCAAGTGCTAAGACTGAGAAGAAAACTGTTGCTCGAGTACAAGAACCGGTCAAAGCGGTGGAACCTCCAAAACTTCGCACAAACAAAGGCAATAAATTCGTCTCCGCGGTAAACGATCTTTTTGAAGAAGCTGAAAGTAGCGAAGAACTACTCTCTGGCCTCCTTCAAAAACTCACCGATGGTCCTTTTGATAAAGCTGCGCTCATTGTTGTTTCACACGATAGAAAGAACGCTATCGTAGTTGCTGCTCGCGGCTCTATCTCAAACGGGCAAAAACTAGAACTTACCGATCCTCTTTCGCCACTCGCTCGTTGTTTCTCTAAAGTCCAATCATTTTCCAACCGTCCAAACGAGGCCTCTCCTTGGGGAAGTAAGGCTTTTGCTCTGGCACCTATCGATGCTGACCATGATACCCCTGTTGCGCTCTATGCTGACTGTGGAGTAGAAGGCTCTCTTACGTTCGAGGCTCGGCGGATATTCCGTACGGTGGTTGAGATACTCAATCAGAAGTTACCCTCTATTCCTGGTGGGATCCCTGTAGAGTTGGGAGCCTAAGCAAGCTTATTCCTAACAATAAAGTTTATTTTTTAACGCGAAGATCGCGAAGTACGCGAAGAATCTTGAGCCCATATTATTGACTTCGCGTACTTCGCGATCTTCGCGTTAAACAAAGCACCTCTGAAATCGCTATATTCTCAAGGGATTATCACAAGCTCTTCAATCCTCCACCTCAAACACCAGAGACTTGATAAATCCCTCTCTAACCTGGATAATCCACTTCTCTACCAATGTTTTACGGAGTGTCTCTATGTACCGCCTTTTCTTTCTCGTGGCCTGCCTCTTTGTTTACACTCAAGCAGCCATTGCTGAGTATTCCATTGCTACCGTTGATATTAATCGAGTACTGAATGAATCCAAGGAATCTGTGGCTGCCAAGAAAGCTCTCGACAAAGCCTCAGCTGCGGCTAAGAGCAAAGTTGAAAAACGACGAAACGCTCTCAAAGCAGTAGAAGCAAAAATCAAGGCCGGGAAAATCTCTCCCGAATCATCCGAAGCTGAAAATTTTCGAGCTGACGCTAAGGACTTCACACGCTACGTTAAAGACACAGAAGAGAAGCTCCGTCGCGACTTTATGAAGTCAAATAAGAAACTCACTGAGAAGACTCTCAATGCTATTTCAAAGTATGCAGCCAACAACGATATCGATCTCGTGCTCGATAAAAGCGCACAAGGCGGTAGAGGTCCTGTCCTGTACGGCATGAAGAGCTTTGATATCACTGATGATATTATCAAGAAGGTAAATAGCTAAGCTTCCCGTGCTCGACTCCCAAGAAGAACTTACTGCTCTCGAGAAGCACCTTCTTGTTTCCTGTGACGGCGACAAAGAAGCTGCTCACCTCTTTTTTCAAGAGTTTCTTACTTCAACTCTCGTTGTGCCCGAGAGATATCAAGCTCAACCACTGAGTGACTCTCCTGAGTATCCAAACGACTTTTTTAATCTACTCGGCATACAAGCTGCTGAAGAGAAATCTGTGATTCCCGTCTTCGCCCGCAGCGAGTTGATTGAAGAGTGGTGCGGACAACCACTTGAACAACAAGAGATGACTGGAGCTGAGCTTCTCGAAAGAGTACCTGAGAATTGGTGGCTCACACTGAATCCAGGCAGTGAACACGGAAAAGACTTCTCCCCTTGGGAGGTTGAAGTTTTACGTGGTGGCGATCAGCAGATTCCAGCCCTGATAGAAGAGCTCTTTCCTGCCTATATCGCTGACACTCTCGAAGTGAAGCCACTCAACGATGAGGAGCACAAAACGCTTGCTGACAGCCTCAGAGAGCTTTGCCCGGAGCTCTCTGAGCTCCACGCGCTCTACGTCCTTGAGCAAGCTGGTGAAACCAAAGACGGCGAAGAAATCGATCTCATCCTGATTGGAGCTGAGTTTAATGACTCAGCAACAACGAGCCAGGCAAATGAAGCTCGAGACAAGATTGAATCAGCCGCTCAAACCGCGCTGATCGGATCTAATCCTGTCAGACTCTATACTGGCACCACATCAAACAGAGAGCTGACCCTAGGAATATTTCTTAAGGCAGAGCCCCTCTTTTCTCGTCAAAAATCACAAGGATTCCTAGGTAAGCTTGTGAAATCACTACTTGGCTAACATCGTTTGCTAAAGCCCAACCCTTTTTTTGCCGATTTCCTTTCTGATAGCGAGATAACGAGGAGAGGCAAGGCGATGTACATTATAACGATTGAAGACCAGGACTTTCCTGATCTGCTCTCAGCATTCGAGAAGAGCAAGGTCATTGGAAGTTACGAAAAAGACGGCCAGGTGAGAATAGTTCGGGCTAACGAGCGGCTCATGATGGTCTCCCCTGACTCAACCCCAGATAAAATCGGGATAGCACCAGCAAGAGACTTAAGTGAAGCAGAGCAGCTTGCACTCGTCCTCCTTCAAGAAAAAGGAGCTGATGGGGGACAGGTTCTCTTTTCAGATGAGTACACCGTCGGACCAGAACGTCCTGTCTTTAACGAGGAGATGTGACCCTTCCCCAAGGCGCGATTAAGCCAAACCTATTTCTAAACTTCAATGCGGGCTGACGGTTAATCCCTCAATAGGCCTTACAGGTTTCAAGGTTTTAAATTTATAACGCGAAGTACGCGAGGTACGCGAAGATCATCCCCCTTCGCGTACCTCGCGTACTTCGCGTTATATTTTATTCCTAGGCATCAGTAGGAGATCTGTGAGCCAAACCTCTTTGATTCCACTTGTTTGGCTTCGTTCAAAGCCAAACAGCAAGATTCACAGCCAGTCCCACTAGCCTGCTGAATCCTATCCTTCTCGAGCCCCAACTCATACGCTATAGTCTCCAGAAGTATGAGCAACACCTCCTCCAATGACCAACGAACATTAAGCACACAGCTTGCCTTATTAGGCGCATGCTTGTTTTTTGGAATCCTTCTCATTCGCTTCCCACTAGGAAGTAGCCTTTGGGGGGATGAATGCATCACCTGGTGGATAACAAGTTCCAGCTTCACAACTACGGCTAAGAACGTCTTTGAGTTTCAGGGGCAATCTCCTCTGTACTTCTGGCTGATTGAGCTGATACGAGACACATTTGGCTCATCTGAGCTCATCTTGCGACTTCCAAGCGTTTTGCTCGCAGGTATCACTGGAGTCTTGCTCCTGCTCCTTGGGGTTCGTCTATTTGGACTGCCGATCGCAAGCTTTGCCCTCCTGACACTGGCTGCATCGAACACCTTTGGAAAAGTTGCCGTCAGTGCTCGGCCATACAGTATGGCGCTTTTTGGAGCGCTCCTTTCGACATACGTGCTCTACCGATTGCTACAGAAACCAGATTGGACAAAGACCTTGCTCTACGCCTCCTCTCTCGCTCTTATGTTTTACGGGCACTACCTCTTTCTTCTTATCATCCTTCCTCACGCAATTTTACTCACAACAAAAGGCTCCCCTCTCTCCTCTGAACTACGCATGAAGATACTCTTTGGCGGGCTACTCTTTTTACTCCTTGCAGCACCAGGCGGAGTACACCTTCTCGATATTCACTCAAGAAGTGGCACATACTTTTTTTCAAAACTCCCAAACTTAATCGATCTCCTTAAGGCCCTCTTTCCTCCCCGTCTAACCTTCGCTCTTTTGACCGCATTTCTTGCTGTGATTTGTTTTGTGCCGTGTACAGTTAACAAACCGAGTAAAGACCTTTCTTCAGGCTTGCCGTTTGTGTGTTGCCTTTGGCTCACGGCACCAATACTCTTCTTTTGCTATTCACACCTCTCTGGAAACTCGCTTTATTTTGAAAGATATTACAGCTGGAGTATCATCGGATACTCTCTTCTCTGGGGGATAGCGCTACAGTCTATTTCCGCAGAAAAAGCACGGGGTGCTATCGTTGTCCTTTTCTGCCTACTCTTAGCCTTTATCCCCCGCCAGTGGATTCTTGAAGACTGGAAAGGCGCAATTGAGGCTGTAAACAAAGAACTCAAAGAGGTACCAGATGCCCCTATTTTGCTTTACACAGGACTTATAGAGCTTGAACAAATCGATTGGCTAACAGACCACAAGAAGGCTCCATACCTCTCAGCTCCGCTTGCTGTTTATCCACTTAGCCACGAAAGCACCCTTATCCCTTCGAGCTTTGAAGGAGCAAAGCACAAAGCATATTTCAATCGGACGGTGCGCCCTCTTCTCTCAGATACGAAGACTTTTTTTCTTATCTCTCCGAGGCAGAGACAATTTGCACAACCTTCTTTTGATGGTGGTGTGCCAAAGTATTTTATCGATTATTTTGAAAAGAGTGGGTTTTCAAGAACACCGCTCATTGAAAAAGGAATGATCACTGCATTTCGCTTCGAAAAAAGGTCGCGAGAGCAAGCTCTCTGAGAATACTCACCCAAATCAATTGACGATAAAATCAGCACGCTCTCTTCGGTTATCTTTATCTAGGCAGCGGTCCTCCCAACGGCCCCATTCTTTCCAAGCTTTTCGAACAGTCTCCTCTTCAAGGCCATACTCTTCGATGTCTCTTTTTATTCCTCGTTTTCGGGCGACTTCTGGAGGAGTAGCAACCCAAATCTTCAAATGGTAAGACGAACAGAGCTCTTGATGAAGCGTCATAGCCCCCTCAATAACCAAAACTTGAAGCGCCTCGGCAGCAAGAGAACCTGGCTCAAGAGCTTCCTCTCTCTTTGCGAGATAGCCCCAATTGTATCGTTGAAAGAACAGCGTCGGAGATCCATCAAGAAAAGGTATAAGTATTTGGCGTTGAAAACGATCAACATCAAAGTGATCGTCACTCACAATTTCATTACGAGGAAGGTGAAACCAATCAAATTCAACAAGCCCGGCTAAGCTGATCTCTTCAACAAGCTTTCTTGCCAATGATGATTTTCCAGCTCCTCCGTAACCATCAATGGCTACGATAATTTTTTTGTTGCTGAGACACTGCTCCTCAATACGACGAAACAGTGGCGCGAGATCTGAAGATGTATGATTCATAGTCGAGCAAAAACATCCTTAAAAAATGGCTGCTTGGCTTCAGTATATGAGGCTCGATCTCCAGAATACTTCTGCTCTAACTCTCGCTTTAGCTCGGCATACCGATGAGCAAGCTCTCTATCAACTCTGAGGAGGTCTCGAAAGCCGACAGACTGCCTCCATTGTTTACTCCCTAGGGTGACAAATGAGAAGTGGTGTGTTCGACACTCCTCAGGCCCACGAACAAAAAGCACTCTCTCTTCGTTATCACCATTTGAGCGGTGCTCATATCCTGCACTCTCTAAGAGGGCCTCAAGCTCAAATGCTTGAGAGATATCATCTGTTCCAACCATAAAATCGATAATTGGTTTTGCAGGAATCCCAGGGATAGAAGTGCTCCCAATATGTTCGTATGGACCAAGCTCATTGGGGAGAAGCTCTTTGAGCCTTACTACCTCTCGCTGAAATTCCTGCTCCCATGCAGGATCGTGCTCAACGAGTTTTACTGTGCCACGTTTAAGACCAATAACCATGAGTATGTTACTGCGTTATTGACCGGACGCCTTCTTCTGCTCCAACAAGAATTTCAGAAGCGTAGCCAAAGAAGAGGCCGTTTTCTACAACACCAACAATCGAGTTGATATCAGCCTCAAGAGAATCTGAGATTTTATCAAAGGTAACATCAAGTACCAGGTTGCCAGACTGCGTGTAATACGGAGTTGTTCGTTCAACTGCGACACACTCTCGCTGTGAAATATCTTTTGTACCAAGCTTCTCTAATCCAGCGCGAGCTATTGAGAGCGCTTCAGGCATTACCTCAACAGGGACAGGGCACTTTTCTCCAAGAGTGGAAACAAGTTTATCTTCACCAACTATCACAACAAAGTTCTTACACTTTGCTGCGATAATTTTTTCGTGGAGCATGGCCCCTCCACGGCCCTTGATAAGCCGCATATCACCATCAACTTCATCTGCTCCATCAAAACCCCAACTAAGCTCCTGGCATAGCGCAGGTGATAGCACGGTAAGCCCAATAGACTCACAGACCCAGCTGCTCTGATACGAAGTTGGCACAACGCTCACACGAAGCCCCTCGTCTTGTATGCGCTTATGGATAGCACGAAGCGCGGCTTCCACGGTAGTTCCCGTGCCTACACCAATCACTTCACCATCGACAACGCGTGAGGCGAGCTCTGCTCCAACAACTTCTTTGAGGTTCTTTGACATGTCAGGGAAAATACCATAGGAAATGAGGATCTCCAAGCTGTAAGAGTTTAGCGTTTGGACGATTATGAGCACGGTATGACTCTCGACCTTTACATCGCCTTTGGCGCAAATCTCGGATCGCCAAAGGATGCATATAAGAAAGCCTTAGAGCTTCTCTCTGAATCTGTGGGCCCCCTTGTACAGGCATCAAAGCTCTATTCTACGAAGGCGCTTTCAGATCCCAATACCGTTGCTGATGATAGACCAATTTTTAGTAACGGAGTCGCTCACTTTAAGACAAGCCACACTCCTTCTGACATTCTCGCAGAGCTACATCGCATAGAAGAACTTCTTGGACGAGACCGAGCGAATCACACCTACTGGGCCTCTCGTAAGATCGATCTCGACCTACTCTCGCTTGGGAACATTATTATTAAGTCTGAAAATCTGATTATTCCTCATCCCCGTATTCAAGAAAGAGATTTTGTGCTTTATCCTCTCCAAGAAATAGCCCCTCATTGGGAACACCCTGAATCAGGCATTGCCCTCTCACAGCTTATTGAGCAGTTCAAAGCCTCTTCTTTCCCCAAGACCTTATGAAACACCTTGAGTTTTCCCTCCCATAACTTTCAGAGGATAAAGAATATCTACCATTGGGGGTGGTATGACAGGGGTAACAGAAACAAGCCTTGGGCCGCGAGAACACGAGCACGGCTCCCACTTACAATCACCAGAGCGACAAGCAACCTTTGAAGAACTCCGTCAACAGGCGAGATCGGAGATCCAAATCTTACTTGACCCTTCCATCGATCTTGATGATCCCGTTTGCTTTTTCGTTTTTGGCGAACTCGCTCGTCTCAATAGCATTCATCCAGGTATTCTTACGTATGCCCTAGCAGGTGAAGAGTTTGTTTCAAACTCTCTCGGTAATCCTTACGGAGAGGAGGTGCCTTGGATAAGCGCGACTCCCGCCAATGTTGCTCTTAACGGGAAAGTCATCATGCAAGATAGTGGAAAAAACTGGCTCGAGACTAGGCCTCGCTACGCTCCTTCTATCCTCAATCTCAGTACCCACGAAGTAGAAAAACGCGTCACAAATAATGAAAACTTTTTCGACGCAGACAAACCTCATGTTACCTCCATCGATGTGAGTGAAGATGGTACAATCATCATACACGTTGATCACGCGCGGTACTCAGAAAACGTAGCAATATCAAAAAATCTCTGTAACGCCCTACGTCCTCTCCGAGAACACGGCATGAGAAAAAGAATCCCAGGCGAAGTCCGCAAAAGTGATACAGATCATATACGTACTGTCATTGAGGTTCTTCGAGGAGTAGGAATAAACGATGTTAACGATGGATTAGATCTTACGAGTGACATCCTCCCGTTCCCGCACACTCTTGGAGTCTCTGTTCTTGCCATCACGAACGATGGCTACCTCGCTACGGCAGTTCAAGGGGTACAAAACTTAACATCGCAAGGACATACTATCCCCTTTGGTTCAGGTGGTGTTGACTTCCCATCTGCAGAAAATTCATCGAAACCTCTATTAGATCTCTCTGAAGAAGGCATTCGGGAGATGCGCGAGGAGCTTGGAGAAAACCTTAGAGCTCAAGACGCCCAACTTCTTGGAATAGTGCGCGGAGCTGATCAAGGAGGCAAACCAGAACTTTTCTATGCTGTGCGACTCGATCATTCTATGGCAGAGCTGGAAGAACGAGCGAAAAATGCCCG
>JAUIBK010000079.1 GCA_030428205.1 bacterium | reverse complement strand
TATGCAAGAAGGATTAACTTTGAGCTCTTTCGCAAAGCAGCAGATGAAGTAGGAGCTGTCGTCTTAGCTGATATTGCACACTATGCTGGCCTCGTTGCTGCTGGTGAATATCCAAGCCCAGTGCCGAACGCAGAGCTTGTTACCACAACAACCCATAAAACTCTCCGTGGCCCACGCTCTGGACTGATTATGGGCCGAGCCGATATGCAAAAAGCGGTAAACCGCTCTGTCTTTCCTGGACTGCAAGGTGGTCCTCACATGCACACGATTGCAGCAAAGGCGGTTGGGTTTGGTGAGAACTTAAAGCCTGAGTTTAAAACGTACGCGAAAGAGGTTATCTCGAATGCTCAGACTTTGGCTGCTTCTCTTATTGAGAAAGGCTTCTCCATTGTCTCAGGTGGTACTGATTCTCACGTTTTTCTCGTCGATGTTCGCCCTGCCGATATTACTGGAAAAGATGCTACTGAGACTCTTGACCGAGTCGGGATTACGGCCAACATGAATACTATCCCGTTCGATCCTCAACCTCCTCGTATCTGTAGTGGAGTAAGGCTTGGAACCCCTGCGCTTACCACCCGTGGTATGGGAGTAGAGGAGATGAAGGTTATTGCAGGGCTTATTGCTACTGCTATCGAACACAGAGATGACGAAGCAAAGCTTGCTTCTGTTCGAGAAGATGTTGTTGAGCTAAGTAAAAAGTTTCCACTGTATAGTCACAGGCTTGTTTCGTAGGGATTTGATTGTATGCGTTGCGCTAAGTGTGGTGGGGATCGTTCTTCCGTTATTGACTCACGGGGTGAGGTGAGCGCCATCCGTCGTCGGCGGGAGTGCCAAGACTGTGGTTTTCGGTTTACGACCTATGAGCGTGTAGAGCTTGCCCTTCCTCTTATTATCAAAAAAGATGGACGACGCGAGCCGTTTGATCGAGCAAAGCTTCACGCTGGAATTCTCCGTGCTTGTGAAAAGCGCCCCGTGAGTGTTGAAGCTGTCGATGAAACTGTTGCGTCTATTGAAAGGCGGGTGCATGAACTTTGTGTTAAAGAGATGCCAAGTCGGCAGTTGGGTGATTTTCTCATGGAAGAGCTCAAGACTCTTGATCATATCGCCTATGTTCGCTTTGCTTCTGTCTACCGTGAATTTTCTGATATCAGTCAGTTTGTTGATACGTTGCAAACACTAACGAATCAGCAAGCAGCGTCGAAAGATAAAACAGAAGAGGCTGACAAAACAGCTAACGGATAATGTGGCGAACAAAGAACAAGCAAAAGAACAAGGAGCGGTGATGTTTTCTGGAATTGTTGAAGAATCAGCAACTGTACATCTCTATGACGGAGACCGTCAGCCGGCACGCCTTGTATTGCGGAGTAAGCTTGACCACGCGGAGACCAACCTTGGTGACTCTATTTGTACCGGAGGAGTTTGTCTTACGGTTGTTGCCAAAGAGAACGACCAGGATGGAGCCACTCTGCTCAGCTTTGACCTTGCTGATGAAACACTTCGTAAATCTACACACGGCCAACTTGCTGCGGGACAACGGGTAAACCTTGAACGTTCGCTCTCAGTTGGGTCTCGTCTTCACGGGCATTTTGTCTTTGGACATGTTGATGGAGTCATCGAGCTCGTAAGCCGCACACCAGACGGGGCGTGCGATCGCCTTGAGTGGAAAGCCCCAAGAGAGCTTATGAAGTATATCGCTCCGAAAGGATCTGTCTCTCTCTCGGGAGTCTCTCTTACTGTGGGTGAAGTATCTGAAGATAGATTCTCTGTTTATATCGTTCCACATACTGATGAAGTGACAACTCTCTCTGAGTGTAAACCAGGCGATAAGGTTAATATCGAAATTGATATGTTAGCTCGATATGTTGACCGTATTCTTCAAGGCGAGTCTCCCGAGCTATTAGCAGCTCAAGGAGGAGCATCGTGAGCGACTGCGTTACCCTCTCGCCAATTGAAGAAGTCATCGAAGATTACCGCCAAGGAAAACTTGTTATCATTGTCGATGATGCTGATCGCGAAAACGAGGGAGACCTTGCGGTTGCTACTGAGCACGTTACCCCTGAATCAATCGGCTTTATGGTCGAGTTTGGTAGAGGGCTTATCTGTGCCAGTGTTTCTGTTGAACAGGCTCGCAAATTACAGCTTCCCTACCAAGTTGAAAATAATAATGCTCCACTACGAACAGCTTTTACGACAAGCATAGATTATAGAGATGTAGCTGATACTGGCATTACTGCATCAGCCAGGGCCAAAACCATCAAACATCTCGTGAGCGACGAGGCGATGGCTACTGATTTTGTCAGACCTGGAAATGTTTATCCTCTGATTGCGAACCCTGCAGGAGTTGTTGCAAGACAGGGGCAAACGGAAGGTTCGTATGATCTCGCTCGCCTTGCTGGCCTTAAACCTTCTGGTGTGATCTGTGAGATCCTAAATCCTGACGGCACGATGATGAGAGGTGCCGACCTTGATGCGTATGCAAAAAAGCACGACTTAAAGATCACCAGTGTTGAAGAGATACTCGGGTATCGAATTCACAAAGAGAGCCTTATCCGAGAAGTTGCCCACTCAACCCTTGAGACTGATTACGGGGTTTTTGACGTCTATGTTTTTGAGGATGATGTCGCTCGCAAGGAACACATCGCTCTTGTGTACGGAGATGTTTCAAAGGGAGCAGACAAGGGAGTTCTGGTTCGGCTTCACTCAGAGTGCCTCACCGGGGATGTTTTTACGAGTCGGCGGTGTGATTGCGGCATTCAGTTGAACGATTCAATGGAGTGTATCGTTGATGAAGGTTGTGGGGTATTGCTTTACCTTAGACAAGAGGGGAGAGGTATTGGGCTTCTCAATAAACTTAGAGCATACGCACTCCAAGACGAAGGGCATGACACCGTTGAGGCAAACATCGAGCTTGGCTTTGAGGCGGATGAAAGAGATTTTGTTGTTGGTGCTAAGCTTCTTCGTTTGCTTGATATCGAACGTGTGCGGCTTCTCACGAATAACCCTGAGAAAAACGATACTCTTGCCCGTGCTGGAATAGATATTGTAGAGCGTATAGGGCTTGTCGCTCCCAAAGATGAACTCTCGATGGCATATCTTGAGTGTAAGCGAGAGAAGATGGGGCATTTTCTCTAAAAAGATGCAAAGGTTAAACTTGCTTTGCGCCTTAGCGCCCGCGATTATCGAATCCTTTTCGACCTTGATGAAAAATTCGTGGCCAATGTTCTAGTGCTAGCCAGCCTTTCTGATGCCTATGCCGATAAGGAAGGTGAGTATGGTTGGGAGAAAATCAAGAAACATCGAGTCTCGTGTGACGACAAATAAGTTGTTTGTTCTTAAAGATGAGCACCTTCTCTATCACATCTGAGGATTGTTATAGCATGGCTGCTTGGGCATTTCCCCTGTGTGGTTAGACCCTTATTAAGGAATCCAGGCTAAAATTCCGCACTTTGACAGCTTGACCTTTTTGAAGCCCACAGCTTTTTTTCTCGACTTTGCCCCTTCAAAAGTGATACAACCGTCATTCTCCCTATAATTTAGAATGCCCGGAATGGCTTAAGTCTGATTAATTTCAGGTGGTTAGCTTGTCTTTGGCGCACTCTTGGGAGTTTTTGTAGATTGCTATTTTAACCCGCACATCCGGGATATAATGGCCAATAACAACAGTAGGGTGGAGTTGTATTTTCTACTGTTGGGAAAAGACAACGTTCTTTTTATGTGGAGCTAAG
>JAUIBK010000058.1 GCA_030428205.1 bacterium | reverse complement strand
GATGTCTGGGCTGATTTTCTTGATGCTCGAGATTTACGCCGCTTGAATTTACGCCTCGCTCGGATGAAGCAGGATCCCCATGAATTCAGTGAAGAAGTTCGTATTGCTCCTCATCAAAAGAGTGAAGGTGGTCGCTGGATTATGCTCAGAGCTGTTCCTCGACTCGGTGATGGTGGGCAACTTCTTGGATGGGAAGGTTACGGTGTTGATATCACCGAGAAGCGACTTACCGAAATAGAACTCAGATCTCAACGAAAGCGGATTGAAGCACTCTACGAAGTTTCACGTGCAGTTCGGTTTAATCTCGATCCTGCGCTTGTTGCACTCAAAGGGCTTCGAGCACTGACCCGTGCAACCAACTCGGATGCCGGCTTTGCTTGTTTCTATGATAAGGACTCATCAAGCGTCGAGATGATGGCATCCGAAGGACTCTCTGCTGAGTACCTTGAAGCTGTCACGGATGTGATTGATGGAAAGTCACTCGTACGTTACGCGATTGAGAATCAAGAAGGACTCCTCATCAATAATATACAACGTGACGAGCGGGCCTCGATTGAGGTGGCAAAAATGGAAGATCTCAAATCAACTATCGTCATGCCGCTTATTTTTGAAGAGTCCGTGCTCGGCGCGATTGTTCTCTTTTGTCACAAAGCTTCGCGTTACTCTGTAGAGGATTTTGATCTTGTTGCTGCGGCAGCCAACCAAATTGCGCTTGCTGCACGCCAAGCTGAATTTTATACCCAAGAGAAACGTCAAGCGGATTCTCTCGCTGTGCTCTATAAGCTTAGCCATGAGCTGTCGAAACTGTTTACTCCCTCCGAAGTTGCCGAGCAGTCTTTTTCGCTTATTCAAAAAGAGCTCGCTTGTAAACGGATGTGGCTTGGGGTGCTCAATGAGCAAGGCACACATATTATAGGTCAGAGTGGAGTTGGTCCCGGTGTTCGAGCTCCCCTGCGAGACATTCAAATCGAGCTTGCCGTATCACACGATTTTCTTGATGAAGCGCTTGAAACGAAGCAGCCTGTTGTTGTTGAAAGTGGCCAAGAGATGAACTGCGGTGGTCTCAATCGAGTGGTGGAACGCCTTCAGCTGGGGACTTTTGTGATTGTTCCGCTTGTCTCGCTGGGACAGGTTGTTGGAGTCTTTCTGATCGAACCTTCTGTTTCTTCTCCGTCTTTCATACGTCGAAAACTTCCTCTCCTTTCTGCCATGGCTACCGAGATAGCCTCTGTTATTTTAGCCCGCCGTTTCGAGTCTAAGATGGCAGATGCGGATAAGATGCGTATGGCAGCCGTGCTGGCTTCCGGAGTGGCCCACAATTTTAACAACCTGTTGCAAGCGGTTATGGGACAAGCCTCTCTGATTGAGATGCAACTTCCTGCGGAATCACCCATTCATGAGTCTGCTAAAACAATTATTGAAGCAGCAGGAAAAGGCGCGGGACTTGTAAAACACCTCCTAGGTTTTTCGTCTCATTCTCATGTCGAAAAGAAAAAGTTTTCTCTCTCGCGATTTCTTCATGACTCAAAAGATCTCTATGCCTCTATGCTCGGTGGAAGTATCTTCTTGCAAGTTGATGTGGCAGACGAAGAAGGGGATATTTTTGCTGACCAAAACCAGCTCCAACAAATTATTACCAATCTCCTTATGAACAGTCGTGAAGCCATCGGCGAGCGACCAAAGGGAAATGTAACGGTACGTATGCGAAAAGCACGGCTACGCTCTGGGGAAGTTGATCCAGAGCTAGCGCCTGGTTCATATTTTCGAATCGATATTGAAGATAACGGAGTAGGCATGGACGAAGAGCGTCGTACGCGCTGCTTTGAGCCGTTTTATTCAACGAAAGACCTAGATTCACACACGGGAATTAGCCTGACCGGATCGGGGCTTGGACTCTCTTCAGCCTACTCTATTTCGCGACAACATAACGGGATGATCACGGTCACGAGTGTGCCAGGAGAGGGGAGTGTCTTTAGTATATACCTTCCAGTCTACGACTCAAAAGAGGTGCAAGCTGGCAAGAAGTTTTCGTTACAATCTGAGGCTCCTTGTGTCGTGGTGCTCGATGATCCCCATTCGGAGTCTCGTTCCCTGAAAGCTGCTTTTGAGTCTTTTGGATTACACTGCGAGATACAACAGACACCAGATGAACTATTCAAGGCTCTCACAGCTCGGAAAAACTATATCGAATTGATTGTTATTGATCTCGATAAGATGGGGCAGGAAGTGCACGGCTTTATCAAGGAGGTTCGGTCCATCGAGGAAAAAATTGTTCTCATCTTTACTACCATTGAACGTGAGCGGTGGGAGAAGATTCTCTCCCAACAAGAGCATGTCTCTGTCATTGAGAAGCCGCTTGGAGTTTGGGCTATTCAATCCATTTTACGCGATCTCTTTCCTGGCCTGTCTCCTGCCAGAAAACTTACTGACTCGATAGAGGTTGAAAAAGTTGAGGACAATGGGGAGTCTCCAAGCACGAAAGTATCGAAGAGCTCTGCTCATTATCGGACACATTAAGAGGTAATCACGTTGACGAAGTCTGGCAAAACAAACTACTCCCTTGCTCTTGGTCTCTCCTATGAGAGCAATACTCACAATGCGCCCGAACTCAGTGTTAAGGGGCAAGACTTTCTCGCAGATGATATCGTGAAGATTGCAAAGCGATACGGAGTCCCCGTTGTCGAAGACTCAGAGCTTGCTGAAGTACTTGGCTCCCAGGAGGTAGGGAGTGAAATTCCAGAAGAGCTCTATGAGGCTGTGGCGGTTGTCCTTCGTAGGTTAGAAGAGAAAAACAAACGGTAGTTTATCAACTCCGTCTCATTAAAGCGCCGTAAGCATTCAGAGTTTGTTCGTTTATGGAGAATCTTGGTACCTGTACAACTCATCGAAAGTTTACTACAAAGTTAAGGTAGCAATAGGATGCTGTTTTACGGAGCGTCCGTATTTTCGCAGGTTCCATATATGTCGAAAGGACTTGTGCTTGAAGAGGTTGGCTCTTCGGGTATCCAAGAGCTTGGTCGTTTAGAAGGCGGTGAAACTGTTATCGGTCGAGAGCCTGATCAGGGGTTGGCGATTGATCACGGTGCTATCTCTCGAGAGCACGGCTCATTTCTGCGTGTGCGAAATCACTGGTTCTACAAAGATCTTGGTAGCACGAACGGTTCGTGGATAAACGGTAATGCCGTTATTCAGGGTATTTGGCAACTCGTTCGGCCAAATGATTACATTCAGCTCGCTGATTTAGCGGTGCGTCTCCGAAGCGCATCCGGAGAGGGAGTTGCTACAACTCTCACGGGCCTCCCGGCAACCAATGGCCGTTCCCTTATTATTTTCTCTGAGGATCGTTTTATTGATGAATTTCCGATTCCCGAGTTCGGCCGAGCTCTCGTTGTCGGTGGTTCGCAGGGCGATCTCGATATACGGGGTGATGTTTACGAAAACCCCTCTCTTGTTGTTGAAAGACGTGGCGATAGCGTCTGTGCTTATGATGTTGCCAAAGAATATTCGCTTAAAGTGAATGGGGAAGAGGTAGAAGAGACAAGCGCTCTCAAAGATCGAGATACCATTGAACTGTGTGAGTATATGATTCTCTTTAATGATCCCCCCTCTGTGGTCGGCGCAGCCGCTGGTGCAGGGGCGATGGGCACAGGAGCTCAAGGCACTTTGACGAGTCTGAAAGATTGGGGAGAGGAGCAAGGTCCAGATCTTGTAGCTGCGGAGCCTGTTCAGCCGATTCAGCCTGTTTCGACGAGTTTTGGCCGCTCGTTTGAGTCTCCAGATGAGATGGATCTCGCTGAAACTATCTCGATGGATCCTAACCAGATGAGCTCAGCCTATGGATCTCCTCCGGGCCGTTATGAGCAATATCCTTATGGTGACCCTTCGCAACAATATGGAAGGAGTTCGCTCGAAGATAAGGTGATTATTTTGCTTGGGGTGGTATTGTTTCTTGTGCTGGCGTTGCTTGTTGTTTGGTATGTGTTGGTCTAACTCGTACGCGTCCCCGCCACACTTTCTCTTGCTCTTCATCTTCATCTTGCCCTTGCTCTAGAAGCCAGAGAGCAGGTCTAAGACTAGGCCAGATCCACGGGCAAGCTGGACAGCAAATTAAGAATAGGAAGCAGTTTGAAATCGATAAGGTGATGTCTGTTCAACACAGGAACTCTATCCTGGATTTAAGCTTCTCCTTCTTGAGCTGACTCCGCCTGGTTACAAGTTTATAACGCGAAGTACGCGAGGGACGCGAAGAGGGGAAAGACGACTTCGCGTCCCTCGCGTACTTCGCGTTATAAAATTTCACCGTGATATCTGGATTTTCTATGAGATTGCCCCTTACCGGTTGGCCTGCTCCAATATAGAGTTTTGTTCACTCTTGAGAGCAAGAAAAAGAGCAAGAAAAAGAACAAGAATAAGTCGCGGATTATTTATAACAAGGAGGTAGTTTCACCCTCACCTTCCGTTTCCCCTCAGAAGTCGTCTGATACTCAACAGTAGTACGATACTGCGCCGCAATCTCTTGAGCTGCAGCAAGGCCGATATTCATCTTCGCGCTCTCTTCCGAAGTACTTCCGGCGGTGATATCTCCCTGAATGAGATTGGCGAGGTAATCGTTGGGGATAAATGGAGTTACCTTTCTTGATTGTCCTGTAATCAGCGCTGTAACGCCTTCGCCGGGGATAGAGCCACTCACGTCGATCATGACTTCTCCTGCTTTACCCGCAAATTGGACGGCATCAAGAATGATATGACCGAAGAGTTGAAAGAGATCGGTAGGTCGAAGAGCGACCATCGTTTCCTCTTTGCTTTTGACTTTCACTCGGGTGTCCGTGCTTATGACGAGATCGAGATACTCCATTAGAGTTGTGAGAATGGGGGAGATGAGAGCCTTCTTTTCGTTTTGTTCGAGCAGCGGTGTGAGTTTGTTCAGAGGAGAGAGAGTAATATTGTCAAAGCTACTACTAATGAGCTTCGTGCTCGCAGAAGCTGCTAAGAGACACAGTGAACGAGTGCGTTGAGATTGGAGTAGGGAGTTTGAGAGTTGGTCGAGCTCACTTAAGTCGGTTACCGACACCGTGTACCCCATAAGGTGATTGTCGGTAGCATAAAGGGAGGAGATTCGAACATTGGCACGAAATGCTCTTCTGTCTACTCGGGTGAGTGACGTTTCAAATTGACTAATGGGGTGATCTTGGCCAGGCCCCGGCTTACGTGTTCGGGTGTTTTTATGGTGTTGGACGAGAAGTTGGCGAAAGAGTTTTTCTACAGCGAGAATCTGCTCGGCAGATGTATGTTGATCGAGACCGAGTAACATACGTGAACTTGCGTTTCCAAAGCTGTACTCAAAATTACTGTTAAAGATGAGTAGGCCTTCACGAACAATGTTGAAGGCGCTAATTATGGAGCGACTAAAACCAGAACTTTCCTGTTTCACCCGTATCTGTTCGTCGTAAGCACGACGTTGGCGGGTCATAGCAAGGATTTGAAAACGAAAGAGGTCAGCATCAGTAGGAGAGATCAGAACGATATCAGCGCCTACTTCGTAGAATGCTTGGATAACAGGCTTCTCAGTAGACATTGAGACGCCAAGCACCGGTGTGCTTGCAAGGGTCTCCATTGACTTAGCCTGTAGGCAGACGGAGATGCCGCTAGACCTATCGAAGAGTCGGAGAGGAATAAGGAGCACATCAAATGGAGCGTCTTCCTCTCTCACAAGAGCTTCAGCCTCGGCGGCGTCAGGAACCATGCGAATAGAATATTCGTGCTTTTCAAAGAGCTTAAGAAGCTTTTCCTCTTCTTTGGGCTCTGGTTTGAAAATGGCTATACGGGGGATCTCTGTCATAGTCTTATTGATTATCACTTGTCCGAGAGTTAATCGGAAGTACTCCATTTTTTCTCGAGTTTGATATTGCATTCGTTATGCCAACGCATTGAAATTGCTCAGGTTGGCCTTGTTGCTTCTCGCCTAACATATTGCTATGCTTGAACTTTTTGTGGCTCCAGTCAGAGGTCGAACCAATACATGAAAACTCTGCTCGTTCAGACGGCGTTTCTTGGGGACGTGATCCTCTCAACACCACTTTTGACGAACATTCATACTATTGATCCTAAAGCTGAGCTGTGGGTGCTTACAACGCCAGCGGCAGCCCCTCTTATTGAACGCGATCCACTTGTAAAAGGTGTACTTGTTTTTGATAAACGAGGAGCTTTTCGTGGTATGCGCGGGCTATTCGCTTTTGCCATGCAACTGCGCGATCAACGCTTTGAGCGAGTCTATTCTCTTCACCGTTCGTTTCGCACAGCGCTCCTGCTCTTTTTAGCCAACATTCCAGAGCGAATTGGTTTTCGTGATGCTGTAGGGAGTTTTCTGTATACAAGGCGGGTCAAGAAAGCCAATGCATTGCATGCTGTTGAACGAAGTCTCAGTCTCCTTACTCCTTTTCTCGACCATTTTGATGATTCTCTGCGGCTTTATCCTCCTGCTGAGCAAGACGTTTCCAATCAAGTTGCATCCCTTTCGCAGTCTCGTCCAGTGGTGCTTGTTCCTGGCAGTGCTTGGAAAACAAAGCGTTGGGATGCGCAAGGCTTTCGAGGAGTTGCTGAGCATTATCTTGCTGCTGGGCACTCTGTGGCTGTTGTTGGTGCTCCCGATGAGCAGGAGATCGCCCTTGAGGTGTGCCAAGGGTTAGAAGTAGTCAATTTGGCAGGCCGTACGTCACTCAGTGAGATGATGTTTTTAATACAACATGCAAGTGTAGTGGTCTGTAACGACAGTATGGCGCTCCATCTTGCTTCAAGCTTTCAGACACCAACAGTCGCTATTTTTTGTGCGACTTCCCCTGAGTTTGGGTTTGGACCGTGGAAAAACCGGGCCGTTGTTGTGGAGAAAAAAGGATTGTACTGTAAGCCGTGTCGCCGTCATGGGGGAAATGTTTGTCCGACAGGAACGGAAAGCTGTATGCGAGATGTGTCCTGTCGTGAAGTTATTGAAGCTGTGGATGGCTTGCTTTGTGAGTCTTGTCCGCACCCCAGTCTATCTTAAGAGTCAATGATCGAGTGTATAAGTCAAGGTAGAGAAATGTCGATGAATGTTGATCATATTGCTGGATACGAAATTGGCTCATCGCTCTCTTTGAATGCTACCCAGAAAAAAGAGATTTTGGCATTAATTCAAAACCCTGTTCAAAAACAGAACCAATCGCTTGAGGGGCGAGCAAGTGTGCGCCACGCTGATCTCGACGGCGTAGGAAGAATCGTCGTTAAAACGTATCGGCGGGGTGGTCTGCTGCGATTTTTTGTCTCGAGTTACTATATTCGGTCTGGAAAATCTCGTGCACATCAAGAATTTGATCTGATGAATGATTTTCGTGAGGTAGGAGGGCACGCCCCTGAGCCGCTCTGCTATGTCAACCTTGGCTCTCTCTTTTACCGTACGTGGCTTGTTACTCGTGAAGTTGACGCGCAGTATACCCTCGCACAGTTGAGCCATCACGCACCTGAGCTTGTACATCAAGCACTACGTAATCTTGTCCGCGAGGTTGATCTGTTGATTCAGCACAAGATCTTTCATGTAGATTTACACCCTGGTAACGTGCTTGTTCAAGATAGTGGTGAAGTATCCCTTGTCGATTTTGATAAGGCTCACCGATACCAGGGGGCTCCCCGGGCTTTACGTCAGCAGTACCTGAGAAGGTGGCGACGGGCAGTGATTAAGCATGAACTCCCTGACGATCTGTCAGAGCTTTTTTGTGGAGGCCTACTCACTTCTACCCATGAGTAAAGCACCTTTCTCGCTTCCTCAGTCTCCTTCATTTCTCCTCATTTTGATGGGAGCGCTTGGTGATGTTGCACGTGGGCTTTGTCTTCTTGAGCCGATCCAAAACCGGTACCCGGGTGCTCATATCACATGGCTGATTGAGCCAAAATGGAAATCCTTTATTGAGCTTCATCCATTGATTGATGAAATCATTGTATTTGACCGTCCAAAGGGTCTGCGAGCTGTTGGGAAACTCAGGCGTAAGCTCAAAGAGAAGTCTTTTGATATAACTTTGGATCTTCAACGGCACTTCAAAAGTGGAGTTTTTTCCTATCTCTCTGATGCTCCCATTCGAGTTGGATTTGCAAAACAGAATGCTAAGGAAGGCAATTGGCTCTTTCAAACACATTATATTCCACCTTATGAGAAGGGGTCGTCCAAAGTCGATCACTACCTTTCGTTCTGCGATCTCATTGACGCTTCCTATACTCATCCACTTTCTTTTGGGCTGTCTCAAGCTGAGCTTCAAGGCTTCACTTCTGATCTCTATGATTTTCAGGAACAGAAAACTCTCTGCGGTGTCGTACTCGGTTCTTCGTGGGAGTCAAAAGATTGGATTCCGACAGGATATATTTCGCTGTGTGAGCGGCTTATGCAGGACCGAGATGCACAGGTACTCTTGCTTGGCGACGGGTCTCAACAAGATCTCGCCGAGATGATTGTCGAGAAAACCGGAGCATCCTCACTTGTCGGTCAGACGAATGTTCCTCAACTTACTTCGCTTTTGGCTCGCTGTGCTGTTGTTGTTGGGCCTGATTCAGGTCCCGGTCATATCGCGTCGGCGGTTGGTACACCATATATTTCACTCTTTGGGCCAACTGATCATAGGAGAGTTGCGCCGTACGCCACTGAGGAGCTTGTTGTGCGAGCCGACGTTGCATGTGCTCCCTGTTTAAAGAGAAAGTGCCCAGGTCTTGATAAAATATGTATGCGCTTGATCTCTGTTGACGAGATTCTTGCTCGATTCGATAAGGTGGTGAGTTGATAGACTCATCTTGCTCTCTTGTGCAAATATCCGCTATCATCTGGTTCGTATCTGTATGAGAGAATAGCAGTGTATGAGCAGCTCTAAAGAGTTATTAACAACACTTGATGGTATTGCGGATTTACCCGTTTTTGTGATCGGAGATCTCATTCTCGATCAATATATATGGGGAAAGGTTGATCGCATTTCTCCCGAAGCCCCTGTTCCAGTAGTGCATGTTCGTCGGACTGAAGACCGGCTTGGTGGTGCTGGAAATGCGGTCCGAAATCTACGATCGCTTGGTGCGCGCGTAGAGCTGTGCGGTATTCTCGGTGACGATGACGAAGGCCGTCGATTAATTAACCTTTTTCTCGAAAGTGGCATTGGTCACGATTCGGTCTTTGTTGACAGTGCACAACCAACCTCTTTGAAGACGCGGGTGATTGCTCACTCACAGCAAGTCGTTCGCATTGATCGAGAAGATCTCGATCAGTGGCCTCTTGCTACCAGCCAGCTCTTTCTTGACACCGTTCGAGAACGCGCGCTTAAAGCGAAAGTCGTTGTCGTCTCTGATTATGGGAAGGGGACAATAACGGAGTCTTGCCTCAAGCTTCTTGCTGATATGAGAGAGAGCGGGGAGCTTACCGCTCCAGTGGTTGTTGACCCACACCCAGCAAACTATGACCACTACTCAAACATTACCGTGGCAAAACCCAACCGCCATGAAGCAGAAAAGGCAAGTGGCCTCGATATTCGCGACAAGGCTTCTGCAATCAAGGCTGCACAAGTTCTCCTTGAACGTTGGAGCGCTGATATGATGCTTATTACGCTTGGAGAAGATGGGCTTGTGATTGTGCCCAAAGGAGCATCAGAGGGGGTTCATCTCGAAACGATGGCGCAAGAGGTTTATGATGTGAGTGGAGCAGGGGATACGGTCACAGCACTCTTCTCTGCTGCTCTTGGCGTTGGCGCTTCTCCTGAAATAGCTGGGCATCTGGCCAATATTGGAGCTGGGATTGTTGTTTCTGAAGTTGGTACAGTTTCTATTGATATCGATAAACTGAGAGATAAAATCTCAGAACTTTCTACGTAGTTCGTTGTAAGGGGCTTCATGGCTAAACCTCCAGTTTCACAAAAGACGTTTCACGCTGTAAGTATGACCGGTTTTGGCCGTGCCAGCGTTGAGTCCGAAGGTGTGCTTCTTGATATCGAGATGAAAACAGTTAACAGCCGTTTTCTCGATCTCTCTCTCAAGACGCCAAGAAGCTACTCTGCCTTTGAATCGTTTCTCCGAGAGCTTCTCTCTTCTCAATTTCACCGTGGCAGAGTTGAGTTGTACGTGACCCGAACCGTTGTCAATAAAGACTCTACAAGTGTCCTCTTTCATGCTCCTGTGTTTGAGGCTCTCTATGCTGAGGCAACTCGTGTTGCCAAGGAGCAGGGGGTGCTCAATGAGGAACTTGAGCGTTCCTTTGTGAGAGATTTTCTCTTACGGCGCGAGGTGCTTGAGTTTGCTGAAGAGGTAAAAGACGAAGAGAAGGAAAAAGAGCTTCTTCAACAGGGGGTTCTCCAAGCGGTATCTTCTGTGAAAGCTATGCGTGAGACTGAGGGCGAAAAGTTAGCCCAGGATCTCCTCAAACGGGTTGGTGCGATTGAGAAGATAGCAAGTGACATAGAGGCTTGTCTTAGTAGTCGAGCCGAAGAGATCTCAAAGAAGTTCAAAGAACGTGTAGAGTCTCTTGTGCAATCAAGTGGGCTTGAGGCAGATCGTCTTGAAGGTGAGGTGGCCCTCCTCTTTGACCGCATCGATATAACAGAAGAAATAGTACGGCTGAAAAGTCACTGTGAGCATTTTCGAGAGATAGGTCAGAACTCTCCAAATGGAAGAAAGCTCGACTTTCTCTTGCAAGAGATCGGAAGAGAGCTCAACACCGTTGCCTCAAAAGCACAGCATTCAGATCTCCAGCGACTTGCTGTCGATGGAAAATCTGAGATGGAGCGTATGAAAGAACAGGTTCAAAACCTCGAATAAGGACGTATGACGGAACTCAAGAGAGAAGGGATACTGTTTTGCCTTGTTGGCCCCACGGGAAGTGGCAAGTCAACACTTGCTCAGCACCTCCTGAAACGGTGGCCCGAGAGTTTACGTCTATCAATCTCGGCAACAACACGTGAGCCACGAGAGGGAGAGCAGGACGGAACACACTATCATTTTTTAACTCGAAGTGAGTTTGAAGCAAAGCGTGACGCTGGTGACTTCTTTGAGTGGGAAGAGGTGCACGGTAATTATTACGGAACTCTACGTTCAACATTAGAAGAGAGTATTGAGAGTGGAGTTGACCTCCTTCTCGATATTGATATCCGCGGAGCACTCTCACTTTGGAAAGCGTATCCGAAGAATACCGTTGGCGTGTTCTTGCTCCCTCCCTCTTTTGACGAGATGAAGCAACGGTTGACCCTGCGGGGAACAACGGACGAGGAGACTCTCAAAAAGCGGTTTGCTACTGCTCAGTTTGAGTATGAGACTCTGCTTGGAATGAAGCAAGAGCCTGCTGGTATTGATTATGTGGTAGTAAATGATGACCTTGATGAAGCGACCGAAGCTCTTACGGCCCTTGTCGTTTCTGAACGCCACCGCCGTCACCGTCTACATCCGTCTGATCTCAAAAAGCACTGCACTGTTGAGGAAAATGGTTAAGGAGAAGCGATGATTCGATATCTGATTGTTGTATTGATGCTCACGTCGTGTACGTCACTTTTTCACCGTTCCCCTGCAGCCAAGCCTGGTGTTCGGCTCTCTTCGGTGCAACCTGAGCCTGAAGACATTAAAGTCGTCCCCTCGCTCATACAACGAGATACCTACGCAAAGTCGCTCGAAGAAAAGAAACTTCTCTATCGCCTTCGAACGGTGCCTGTCTACAAACGGGGCTCAACGATGGAGGGGGCTATTCCTGAGTATCGACTTTTTGAGCTTGCGCCAGAGAGTCCATATACACTCCTCGGATTAAAGACGGGAGATATCCTTATGTCCGCAGATGATTGGGTGATCTATGATCCTCGCCGTTTTGTTGCCTATGTGGAACTCCTTGCTCAACTTAATCAGGGGGAAATTCGTATCAAGCGAAATGGCCAAGAGATGCTCTTTAAGTATACATTGATCCCAGAGAAGGCTGCGCAAGCTTCTGAAAATACATAGCATTTCTCCCGCCTAGTTATCCTCCAGATAACGCTTTAGGGCTTTGTTTCTTTCTACCGAAAGATAGTCAGTACGTGTTTTTTCTCCTGTCTAAAGGAACAGGATACTCATGGGTGGTGATACGACCATAATTTCTACTCGACCAGCGCTCGCGAATCGTTTTCGAGTGCTCGACACCCTTGGCGAGGGGGCTGGTAGCTCCGTTTACCTCGTCTCTGATTTAGAAGAGAAAGGAAAGCAGGTTGCACTTAAAGTTCTTGTAAATGACGAGGCTTTTGATGAGCACACCTTAGAGCGGTTTCGTGATGAGATGCGTGTGTGTCGTGAGTTGAGTCATCCGAATATCATTCAGGCATACGATTTTATCGATCTTGGAGATACGATTGCGTTTAGCATGGAGTATGTCAAAGGGTGCGATCTTGGGAGTATGTTCTACGAGAAAAAAGAGTTTACTTCCAAAGAGATTGATTGGATTTTTTCTCAGCTCTTGTCAGCCCTTGAAGAGCTGCATAAGCAGAAGATTGTTCACCGAGATCTCAAACTTGAGAATATTCTTATTCGTGAAGATGGTGTTGTAAAGCTAAGCGATCTCGGGCTCATGAAAGATCTCAATACTCGTGGGATGACACGAGCAGGAGTTTTACTTGGTACAGCTCAGTATATGCCACCAGAGTATATCCGTTCGAGTAAATACGATGGGCGGGGAGATCTGTATTCTGTTGGTATCATGTTGCTTGAGATCTTAACCGGGAAGCGTCGGTTGGCTGATAAGCCAGGAATGGAAGCGATTGAGCACCTCATTAAGACAAAGTTTGAAATACCACAACTTGCGCTTACTGGACTTTCAAAGAAGTACGTCTCTATCATTCGACAAGCCACTCAACCTGATCCTAAAAAACGTTATCAGTCTGCAGAGGAGATGAAAGCTGACTTTGCAAAGAGTGATGACGACTTCAGCGATTTTGGAGGGGCAAGTGTGGATTCTCATTTATCTGTTCAAGGTGTTTCTACGAAGGTATTCGGAAACTCTCGTGAATCAGAAACCAGTGTGCTCGGAATAGCTATCCGTGTAATGACGGCAGCATTTATTCTCCTTGTAGCGGGTGCGTTGGTTTACTTATAGTGATGCGATCATGGTGTCCTAAAGTCACCGCAGCACTAGTGTTCCGACAAAAAACTTTTTGGGCATAGCACTAGCTTGAGGTGAGCTCTGTCACCATGCAGCAAGTTTGGTTTTTTGATTCAGCACTGTTTTGACACCCAAGTTTACCAGGTTCAAAAGAGTGATTTTTGATGACTTGAGCAAGGGAGTATTGGCTCAAAAAAGTATCGATAGTCTCCTTGAGCTCCCCCCAGATCGGCTTGAGACCACATGTGTGACTTTGCTGAGCACAGGATTCTCCATGAACAGGGTTCGTGTCACAGATAACCTCAAACGTATCACCTTCAGCAGCAAGGAGGACATCTAGTAAAGAAATCTTCTCGGGGTTACGTGAGAGCTTATACCCACCTTTGGGACCACGTATGCTCTCAATGATCTCTCCTTTACGGAGTCTTTGCAGGATTTGCTGAGTGTATTGTAATGGGATGGATTGGGATTCAGCGATTTCGGCTGCTCCAACGCTTATAGGTTCTCCATCGTTATCTGTTTTTGAACCGAGAAATAAAGCGCAAAGAATGCCAAATTCTCCCCATTTAGTGATTCGCATAGAAAAACTATAGATGAATTAGATGAGGAAAGAAATAGCTGGAATTTTTTGGGAGCTGCAGAATTGATTATGCGAAGACTACTTTCGTCAGCAGTATTACTGACCAGGGAATGATAGCTGCTGTGAGGTATATAGCGATGACCCCTTTGAGTGCTAGGGTGAGCCACTTGACTCGAGTTGCGAGGTAGCAGAGGACCACAATGATAAGAATACTCAATCCTTTCGTGAATAAGAGAGTGTAGGCTGGACCAATTTGGTGCATCAGGTGCGAGAGAAGGGGGTTTCCTTCAGCTGATATACCAAAGTGAAAGACTCCAACAGAAGTAAGGACACCATCCATAATCTGCAAGAGCACGAGGGCTAGTCCTAGTAGGACAATTTCGCGAGAGGGGGCGAGTGAACCAATTTGAGTACGGATGCTCTCAGCACGTTGCACGATACTGCCGTATCCTGCTTTTGTGAGATCAATGGCAATCTGCGTCATCTCTAAGGTTCTCCTGCTAAACACCATGAGCGTAATGCTCAAACACGTGTCAGGGAGAAGCTAAGCGATGCTCCAATAAAAAATGCAATTGTCTGATTTTATTGTAATATTAGTGGAAGTGTTCGATCTCGTCTTCTTCAGATTCGCTTTCTAGCGACCTTGTGAGTTCGTAGATTGCTTCACGAATTTCATCAGCAAGAACGCAGATCAAGGTGCCGCTTTGTGAAATACCGTTATCGGTATGAATACTCTCTTTTGCTATCCATTCAGCTGTATTCTCTAAGTGCTCAATTCTATTGGATATTTCCATTAGTCTCTCGAGTGTATCCATGATTCATCCTTTCGCAGAAAACCTGTGTCACGTTCATCCATAAAGATGAGCGATTTTGGAGTGGGGATTCAGGGAGCAAATAAAGCCTTCTTTACCGAAGAGTTAGGAGAGTTTGTGGGGCATCTATTGAGGCTTTTGGCGTAGAGCACAGGGGTATTCTGGTTGAAGTTTTATAACGCGAAGTACGCGAGGTACGCGAAGAACGGCAGCTTCGCGTACCTCGCGTACTTCGCGTTATAATGGTTTTAAGGCTGGTTAGGAGTATCTCAATCCTAGTCGGGCTACCCTTGCTTTGCAGGCTTTGTAGTGCCCCAGAGGCGTAAGACGTCGTTGGAGTAAAACCCAGCCCAGAGAGACCTTCCCATTTGCCGAATCTGTTCGATTTGATCGGGTTGAACTGGATTTTGGCCACCTGTGAACATCGCCAAGCTGCCCTGCATCTGTTGAACGAGCGAAGCGAGGCTTTCGGCGTCGAGGTATGTTGCCACCAGTGGCGAGGTGCCAGAGAGTGGTTTTGTATCTTGCTTTGAGAGGGAGGCTTGAAGAGTTTCTTTTCCAGCCTTGGCTTTGAGCGCTGCCATCATTGCTGGTTGTGAAGTAGTTACAAGTAGTGAGTCTCCGTGTTTTGCAAGGTAGGCTCCAACCCCCATAGGGCTCATCATGTAATCCACATCAGTGTTTTCAATATTTGTTTTTTGCCAGCCTGATGTTGGCATTCCACCACCAGCTGTAAGTGCTCCGAGGGTCCCCCGTATCATATCAAACAGCTCTTGTTGCTTAGGAGTGTGGGCTGAGACGATTAATCCAGGAAGAAAAGAAGCAGCGTCCCCTTGGAGTATTGATAAGTTAATGCTTTTTATGTCGCCCATGCTTTCCATTTGAGAAGCCATGAGTGCTTTTTTCTGAGGATCGGTTTCTTGGCTTAATGCAATCTCTTGAATTGTTTTCAGGACGGTTTCGCTCAAGCTCAGTGCAAAGACTGCATTCTTAGGGTGATTATTCAGTGGGCTCCAGCTCTGAGTAGACGAAAGTGCTTTTTTCATGTTGCCAAATGAATTGAGACCTTGGTTAAAGAGGACCCCAATATTTGAAACGAATGTTTCGTTCATCTGTGAGGATGCAGCAAGTGCATCAACGGGGATTTGATTGAGCTGTTTGGCTTCCTCTGGTGATACAGGGAGCAGTGGTGCTACGCGCTGAAGTAGCCCCTGGATGTTCAGAAAGGCAAATGAGAGCTCATTTCCCCGCTCGGGAAGTTCTGCCATGACCTTTTTGTACTGCTCGGAAGATCGGATTGCGTTAATACCTGCACCATCTCCTTCTTGAAAAAGGTTATGGAGGAGGGGAGTTGAGCTTGCGGCGATAAAGCGTTTCTTATCTGCTGCAAAGAAAAGAGAGAAGGTTGTCTCATCTGTAGGTGTCGCTTCTTTGAGCATTACTTCAAAGCCATCTATTCCACTTGATGAATATGGCTTTGATTCAACTCCTTCTTGTTTGAGTAGAGACTGAAAACTTGTGAGTTTCTTTGAGAGATCCACGTTGTTTTCTCCCTCAGTGTACAGCCCTATTGCAGGAATCGGAACATCCTGTTTCATCTCAAAGAAGGCCAGCCCCCGAGCAATGGAATTTTTTTGGTTTGGAGCAAGTTGAATAAACCCTTCGCGTGCAAGCCACTGAAGTATAGGGGTTATTTTTTTTGTTGAAGATTTTTCAAACTCAGCGAGATCAGTGAGCAAGCCCTCGAACCACTTCTGGTTTGACATCGAAGCAAATGAGGTTTGGAACCGCTCATAGGCCTTACTCGAAGTGTCCCACGTGATAAAGCCATAGGTAGAGGCTGGTAACTTCTTAAGGATGTCGCTTTGAAGAACAATGGTATCTTTCTTTTCTTCCTTCTTAGAGCATCCCACAACGAATAGTAGCGGGAGCATAGCGGCAAAAGAGGCTGTGAGTAGTTTGAGTGTTCGATACATGAATTTCTCCTCATCTCAGGAAAGCAGAGTGAGGCTATCACGAGAGTAACCGAAGGGAAACGACGTGATGGGGGGAGCGTTGATTTTTTTATGTGTTCCTTGCAAGTAGAGAAATTCAGATTATTAGGGTCCATGGGAGGAGCAGAAGGATTTGGCGATTCTTGAGCAGTGGTCTAGGTCTAGGTTGAAGTCTAGGGGCAGGTAGGCTTGAGAGACTTTGGAAAAAAGTGATGGCGCTAGAAGTCGAAGCCAACTTCTAGCATGGGGCGGCTTTTGACGTAATCATAGCGAAAGCGCAAGTGCTCGCCGAAAGTTAGTTGAGGATCGATACCTTTTGAGGCACTAAACTGAACATTGAGTTCGAGGAGTTTCTGACCATGCTTTTTGCGGCTTACAAAGAGCTGAGAGCCATTACGCTGGAGACTGAAGCGGAAGGTGTCTTTTAAATCACTTAGCCCTTGTTTGACGGCGTGGTAGAACTCTTTGAGTTCAGAGTCTTGAAGTGTTTTTGAGATCTTACGGACAGTTTCGAGTGTAAAAGCTTTTTCAACAATTCTTCTTGTTCGTTCAGGGTCTGGCTCACTATCTCCACTCCAATAAGGAAAAGATTGATCTTTGAGCCTCTTGAGAGTGCGGATCGTTAGTGGATCGTATAGATTTGTATCTGTACTTGTTTCAAAGAGAGAGTCGAGAGAAGAATCGAGGTCGAAAGCGTAAATACTGTCGGATTCAGATAAGTCGCTGAGGTTAAGGGCCTTTCCAGGAGACTGTCGTTTGCCAGGCTGAGCAGCACCTGTACTTGAAGAGAAGAGGAGGAAGACAAGACAAGAGAAGAGGGAAGAAGCAATAGAACAAAGAGAAATTCTATGGGCAAAAATCACACTTTTCCCTTAAAACACTAAAAAAGGCAGCTGTACTGTTTGATGCCCCTTCCTTAGTAAAAGTATCGATTTGAATGGAGAGTTGTCTAGTTATTTTTTGATGTGGAATATCAGGGGGCTAGGACACAGAAAAGACTTCAAGATTTAAGCTAGTTAAACCTTCTGAAGGCCTCTGGGACGATTTGGAAGATAACGTCGGAGAGTTTTGGGTTTATCTGTGGTAGCGTCCGATCTCTAGCGAGCAGTACACCCTTTTGTGAAGGGCGAGGGCAGAAGAGTTTCTTTTTTGGGAGAGCATGATGATACGAATTTTCAGAGACTTTATGAAGTACACCGGATTTTGTCGATCTTACTCCCTCACAATCTTCGTTATGCTTGTTACGTTTTCAGCGGCAGCCAATGCTCAAAAGTGTGGCATTGATAGCGTGCCAGCTCGCACTATTCTTATTCCATATTTCGAGACAAACTTTGATATGTGTGACCAAACTGGTGGTCTTGATACCGTAGTAAGGCTCACCAACATCTCGGCGGTGAATACTACGGCTGTGCTTCGATTTTGGACAGATTGGGGGATTCCTGTTTTTGGCTACATGGTGAATCTTGATGGGTATGGGACATACCGTGTGAGCTTGAGAGAGGTACTTTGTAAAGGCTCTGTACCTGATCCCGAAACAACTTTTCCTCTCCCCCTGACCGAATCAAACCTTCTTGATTATAGAAGCCGCTTCGTGGGACGCCCTTCGACTTCCGATGAACTTTGTTATGGCTCTGATCGTGGAAATAACATAGGCGTTGGGTATGTTACCATCGATAATGAAGCAAATAATGACATTTTTGGTGATGATGATCTTGTATACGATAATGTTCTGATGGGGGATGTGTTTTATCGTGGCAAGGGGAGTGCTGGAGATACAGCCATAGAAGACATAGCTCAGCTTCTCACTCTCGAAAAATGTAAAAAGAAGAAGAATCAAAAGAAAAGACTAAAATGTCGGGGAAAAAATAGGTTACGAAAAGATCTCAACAGTATGTTCACATTAGAAGCCGTCGAATCGAGTACTGGCTTCTATGGAGTGTCCGCGGTGCATCTTGAGTCCTTGATTGAAGAAGGGCCCGTTCCGGGAGTATCACAAGAGGTTCTTCCTGGGGTTTTTGCTGTTCAGTATGACAAGGCTGAAGGTCCCTTTGAGTTGATTGTTTGGCGAGATAATCAAGGCGCTTCTTCGCCGCAGCTATGTGGCACGACCCCTGAACACTTTCCGCTCGAATTTACTCAAGTGGTAGCTTTTGATGAAGAGTCTCAGCCGACCGAAATTCTTGTAAATCCAGCGCCGTTCGTGACTCAGGCCACTACGAACTATCTTGATAATGTGCCGTTTAGTTCTGGTTGGTTGTACTTCAACCTTCACAGCGGCAATAGCAGCCCTCTAAGCCAAGCATGGATCTATGTACGGAGAAACGGAGTTATCAGCAGCTCTGGAGTCAACGCGCTCTTTGATGGCTGTGATGCATAGTTTTCGTCTTGAGAAGCCAAGATCATAAGCAATGACGAGCTCGATGCTGATTATTTGCGGCCTTTCTCAGAAACAGCAGTGACAGAAAGTTAAACAGAGCGTGTGATATTGCTACGGTGAGGATCTGTCCATTAAACCAGCTCAAGTACGAGTAGTAGAGACCAACACCAAGGTAGAGTATAAGCAAGAGAATGTACTCTTTCGCCATTCCAATCAGGTGGACGTAAGCAAAGACAAATGAGACGAGGAGTATGCCGAGCGTTTCCCCGAGCAGGCTATTTACTTCGTAAGCAAGAACCCCACGAAAGAGAAGCTCTTCTCCAAAACCAGAGAGGAGTGCAATGAGGGAGATATCTCGTAAGAGGAGATCTTTTGAGAGTGGGTAGAGGTATTCACTACGAAATTGTGAGAGAGAGGGAAAGAGCCCGACGTGTGCTACGCTGATATGGAGTAAGTAGTTTATGGCA
>JAUIBK010000003.1 GCA_030428205.1 bacterium | reverse complement strand
CGGGTTGTAAAGCCACTTTTTAAAAGGGAACACGAAATGACGAACGAAAAGGGTTTTACTCTCATCGAACTTCTCGTTGTTATCGCGATTATTGGTATTCTTGCTGCTATTGCGATTCCACAATTTGCTGAGTACCGTGCACGTGGATTTGATGCACGTTCTCGTAGCGATATCAGAAACGTTGCTACTGCTGAAGAAGCTTACTTTGTAGATTACGAAGTATATAAGAACTGTACGCACGCTAACTGTGCTACTCTTCTTCCAGGGCTTGCAGCTCTCTCTAACGGTGTAACACTTGCTATTACTACTACTGGTACAGGTTTTACTGGTACTTCTACTCACCCAAGTGGAACAGGTGTTACTTGTAACTGGGATAGTGCTTCTGGCGGACTTCAGAACTGTTCATAAGCTCTTAACTCTCAGTTAAGTATGAAAAGCCAGGTCACAATGTGATCTGGCTTTTTTTTTATCCCTTTATCGCTCAGCATTGAACTCCCTATAATAGGCACAATGACCCGTGCCTCTTTTTGCTCTACACTCTTTCTCCTCGCTCTCTGGGCTTTTTTTGTCTCCTTTGCCCCCTCTACTCTTTATTGGAGAGATACGGGAGAGTTTCTCCTTGGTGCTTACTTTCTTGATGTCGCACATCCTGCTGGATTTCCGACCTACTCGCTTTTTGCCAATCTTCTTACGCTTGTTCCTCTTGGTCCGATTGCATGGCGAGTACACCTCTTTTCTAGCTTGTGCGCTCTTGGTGTGCTTGGTTTTTCCGTCTGGATATTCTATCGCTTGTTGACCAGTGTATTCCTGAAGACTCCTCAAGAGAGCCTTCCCTATCTCTTTCTTCCCGCACTTTTTCTTCTCGGAAGCGAGTCCTTTTTTCATCAAGCGCTCTTTGCAGAAGTCTATCAGCTCAATACGCTCTTTCTGTTGGCGGGATACGCGCTTTTTGTCGAGTACTCACTGAGCCACGATAAGCGCCTCTTACTCTTTGGGGCTTTTGTAGGGGGGCTAGCTTGTGGGAATCACGTCTCTGTTGTCTTCTTTCTCTCGTTTGGGCTCGTTGTCTTGCTGATTTCTGAGCGAAAGCTCTTTCGGCTCCTTCCTGCTCTTGTGGGGAGTATTCTGATTGGGCTTGCGGTGTATGCCTATATTCCGATTCGAGCAAAGAGCGTTCCGCCGCTTAATACAGGAGATGCTTCTACTCTAGAGCGAGCAGCAAGTCTGATGACCGACGAGCGCGATCGAGTGCTTCGCCCACACGTTATTACCGAGATAGCTGGAATTGATTCTGGCTCGTGGAAAACCTTCTTGAAAGCTTCGCTTGGTGATATCAAGCGACTCGATAGAGAGCTTGGTGTTGGGGTGACTTTACTTGGCGGACTTGGACTACTCGTCTTTCTCTTTCGAGCGCCTCTCCTTGGCGTACTTCTTGTTGGTTTAGGAGTTACTAATTGGCTCTTTTTTAAGGGGTGGCAACCCGATCCTTGGCAACCACTTCTCTTTTCGCTCTCACTCGGGGCTGCCTTTGCCATCTTTGTGGTGCTTGAATTTGGCGCAAAGCAAATGCAAGCAACAAGGCAAATTTTTGCTTGGGCTATTCTCATTGTATTTGCTGGGCTAAGAGTCTTTTCGTTTGTCGATCAAGAAACGCGTCTCAATGAGATGAAATCGAATCAACTACCTGCTCAAGCTGTGACGCAGTCTCTTGAGAACCTTCCACAAGGAAGCGCTGTCGTGCTTGAGCAAAGTTGGTTTCTCGCACTCTATTTACAGGCAATCGAAGGTGTGCGTCCTGACCTAACGCTTCTCTACTTGCCTCAACTCCATTTTCCCGAATTCTTTTCGCAAATAGAAGTTGTCTATGAGCAAGCTGAGTTTGTCAGCCAAAACTACCGAAGAGAAGAGGGAGTAGCCTCTCCTCATTTCCGTGCGCTTGGAGCGAGTGTTTCGTTTTTTTCAAAGGCTCTTACGTCGCTCTTCTTTGAGCCCGTAGCATCAATCAATGGCCCCTTAAGAAACGTGACTTCACTTGATGAGGGCTCGTTTCTTCGGATTGTCGGGGAGCAGAAATCAACGACACCGAGCATGCGTCCTGACTTGAAAGAGCTTTTGCTCGGGGTTGATTCGCTCTCACACGAGCGACTGAGAGACGACGCTCTCAACTACCTCGAGGCTCGTGCTACGGGAATTGCTGATTACTACGCACAGCAAGGGCAATTTGATCTTGCTGCTCAAGTGCTCGAAGAGGTTTGTTTTGGCGAGCGTTTTCGAGAGTGCTCGGCTGTCACAGTCAATAACTTAGCGGTGTATCTTGTACGAGAAGAGCAGTATCTGGAGGCTGTGCGCCGCATATCAACCTTTCATGCGAGACGTCGTTTGAATCCGGTGTTGTTGCAGAATCTTGCGCTGGCTTACGCTCATCTTTCTTTACAGGAGAGAGAGCAGTTTCGAAACGACTTCTCTCCTGAGATACTGGAGAACATTCACACTATTCTTCATAGCGCACAATGAAACTTTTTCTGACCGCAGGATTTCTCTTCTTTGTATCGCTGACCACCTACGGCTACCGTGGGCTTGTCAGCAATCAAGTCTCGTTGGAAAACAAAGCTTCTCTTGAGCAAGAAGTGCTCTATCTTCCCAGCGGAAAGGGGCTTGGCTTCTTAAGCTTTGGATATAAGAACATGTTGTCTGATCTCTTATGGTTTCAAACGATCAATTATTTTGGAAAACACTTTAAGACCGATCGAAACTATACTTGGTTGGCACATATGTGTGGACTCGTGACGGACCTCAATCCTCGTGCAGAACATGTCTTTGATTTCTGTGGCACAATGCTCGCATGGGAGGCTAACGCCCCTCAAAAAGCAAATGCCCTCCTCGATAAAGCCATTTCAACAAACCCGCAGCGATGGCGTTATTACTACCTGAGGGGATTTAATTCTCTCTATTTTTTAAAAGATGACACTGCGGCAAAACGAGATTTTCTGCTCGGTTCGAAGCAAAAAGATGCCCCCCCGTTCCTCCTGAGGTTGGCTGTGAAAAAAATCGATACTGCAGATCCCTTTTCTACACAGGAATTTCTTATTGAAACCTTGAAAGAGACAACTGATCCGACTCAGCGTCAGGTTCTGATTGAAAAACTGAAAGAACTTCACCGGGAGGTAAAGCAATGACACCTTCTTCTGCTCTTACTCTCAACGAGCTACGATTCTCTTACAAGAGTCAGTGGACAACAAAGCAGTTTGAGGTTCTCAAAGGAATTACTCTTGAAGTAGGAGAGGGAGAAACCTTTGGATTTCTCGGACATAACGGTGCTGGAAAAACAACGACGATTAAATGTGTCCTTGATCTCATCCGTCTTACCAGTGGCGCTATCGAGCTCTTTGGTGTGGAGCATCACCATCCCCAAGCGCGCCAGTCGATAGGATATCTTCCGGAACAGCCCTATTTCTATGATCATCTCTCTATCCGTGAGCTTGTATCAATGTACGCTCACCTTTCAGGGGTTGCCCACCGTGATGTGCCGGGTGCCGTTAGCACAGCGCTCGGGCGAGTAGGTATGGAGCAGCGAGCTGGCGATCGTATGCATTCCCTTTCAAAAGGGCTTATGCAGCGAGTGGCAATGGCTCAAGCCCTTGTTGCGAAGCCAAAACTTTTGATTCTCGATGAACCTTTTTCAGGACTCGATCCTATTGGCCGAAAAGAGTTTAAAGACTTACTTGCAGAAGAAAAAGAGAAAGGCACTACCATCTTTGTCTCCTCTCACATTCTTGAAGATATCGAGTATCTCTGTGATCGTGTTTCTATCATGGCACACGGAGAGCTCAAAACAGTGTTGCCTATTGCAGCGCTTTCTGATCACGCACACGAACGGTTTGAGCTTTTTCTCGAGAAAGAGGAAGAGCCTCGTGAGCTATCTGGAGCTAAGCCTCAGGAGGTGCTCCAACAAAACCTCGTACGTTATGTTTTCTCTGATAAGAAAGATGCTGAGTCTGCGCTCTCGCAAGCACTTGCTTCTTCAAAACATGTTGTTTCGTACGGCAAGGTGCGTAGAACACTCGAAGAGCTCTTTGTCGAGCTTGTTGGAGGAAAAGAATGACGAGTATTTGGATTATCGCGCAAAATACGTTTCGTGAATCGGTGCGAAGCAAAGTGCTTTATTCGCTTATGCTCTTTGCTCTGTTACTCGTTTCCGTTTCAGCGCTCTTTGGAAGTGTGACCATTGGTGACCAAGCGAAAGTAGTTAAAGATTTTGGTCTCTTTTCACTTTCTCTCTTTTGTACCTTTTATGTCATTCTGTCTGGATCGTTGCTACTCTTTAAGGAGCTCTCTCGAAAGACGATCTATAATATTCTCTCGAGAGCGATTCCCCGTTGGAAGTTTCTTCTAGGAAAGTATGTCGGAATGTTGCTTACGGCCTCGGTTATGTTGGTCATCATGGGGCTCGGATTCTCCCTGTTTGTTCTGCTCTTTGATGCGAGATTTGATTGGAACCTTCTTCTTGCGTACTACTCCATCTTTCTTGAGTTAGTAATCATCTGTGCCGCTGCTATCTTCTTTTCCTCAATCGTGGTGACGCCCATGCTGATTGGGCTCTTTACGGCAGGTGTATTTCTAGCGGGACGATCCGCTGGATTTTTGCTCTATTTTCTCGACAATGAGACTCTTGCGGCACCTTTGCGGTATCTCATCAAAGTCTTTCACCTCCTCTTACCGCACCTCGACCAGCTCCACGTTGCCGATGCGATTGTTTATGGTGTGACGGTTCCCTTCGAGCAGGTGTTCTTTGGGACGGTGTATGCTTTTGGATATGCTGGAGTGTTGTTGCTCCTTGCGCATCTTCTCTTTGAGAGAAGAGACTTTGCCTAGATGCCCTCTCAAAATAGCCAAGCATGAGGAGCTTTTGGGCGTTTACCTTGAATATGTTTAACGCGAAGTACGCGAGGTACGCGAAGAGAGCTGATCTTCGCGTACCTCGCGTTAAAAGACAAAACAAGAGATGATAATTGGATGAGAACTTAGGTATCTCAATCATTAGAACGTTGTTATTTCTTTTGGTTCTTGTTTCTCTTCTCCGTTCTATTACATCTAATAAGAGATAAGGCCTAACTATACTGTGTGTTGATATGAACAAAGAATCCAAAGACTTCTTCTATAAGTTACTCAAAACTCCGTCCCCGACCGGCTATGAAGCGCCTGTTCAAAAAGTTGTAAAAAAACGGATGGAGAAGTACGCGGACACAATTGAGACAGATCTGCACGGGAATCTGATTGTTGGAATCAATACCAAGGCAGAACGCCGTGTGATGCTTGCTGGGCACTGTGACCAGATCGGTTTTATGGTCAAGCACATCGACAAGAACGGGTACGTATACATGGACCGCCTTGGAGGCATTGATAATGCCGTTCTTTGGGGGACCACGATTGTCATTAACGGAAAAAAAGGCCCAGTTCGGGGAGTGTTTGGTAAAAAGGCCATTCACCTTACTCCTGCCGATGAACGTTCTCGTCCAAAAGCTGATCTCAATGCGATGTGGGTAGATATTGGCGCAAAGGATAAGAAAGATGCGGAGAAGCTTATTACCGTTGGTGATAGCGCAACGTTTGATCTTACGGTTCAAGAATTAAGCAACGATCTTGTTTGTTCGCCTGGAATCGATGATAAAGCCGGACTCTTTGTTGTCATGGAAGCGCTGAGACTGTGTGCTCGAAAGAAACTTTCTGTTGCGCTTTACTCAGTAAGTACGGTGCAAGAAGAAGTTGGCTTGCGAGGTGCAAAAACAGCAGCGTATGGAATTGATCCTGATATCGGTATTGCCGTTGATGTAACGCACGCAACAGATGATCCTGCTAATTCAGGGCAAAAAACATCGCCGTGTGAGCTTGGTAAAGGCCCTGGGATTTATCAAGGTCCAAATATTAATCCCATTATGTACAAGATGTTGGTTGATGCTGCAAAAAAACACCGCACACCGTACCAACCGCTTACCTCTGGAAGGCTGATGGGGAACGATGCAAACGCTATGCAGGTCAATCGCGCTGGAGTTGCTGCAGCAAGTATCGCGCTCCCCAACCGCAATATGCACACACAAGCAGAGATTATTAGCCTGAAGGATCTTGAGAATTCAGCCAAGCTTCTTGCGAACTTTATCCAGACGGTAACACCACGAACCAATCTTCGACCGCGTTAAAGGTTACGCCGTCTTGGTGAAGTTTAAAGCTTGCAGATAATATGAATGAAAAATGAATTATAACGCGAAGTACGCGAGGTACACGAAGGAGGTTGATCTTCGCGTACCTCGCGTACTTCGCGTTATATTTTATTCTTAAAGATCAGCAGGAAGCATGTCGCTCCCTCTTTATGGGTATATCCCCCGGAGGGAAGACAGATACTCCCCGCGTAATCAGTAAGGGCCGATCCCTAAACCTGTGGTCACTGAGTATATATGCCTATTCCTGGATCGGAACAGGCTTCCCCTGCTCATCGATAGCTACCATGACGACCTCTGCTGAGGTTACAGGGATTTTGACGCGGTCTTTGACCCCGCGGCACGCTTCAACGTCAACTTGAATCGTAATTGAGGTTCGACCAATACGAGTAGTTTCAGTATAGAAACTGACCGTATCACCAACTTTTACTGGTGCAATAAACTCTACTTCACGCATGACTTTCGTTACAAATTGTAGAGGTGCAGTGGTGCGAGCATGCTGCCCCGCCGCTTGGTCGATCAGGCTCAAAATATGGCCACCAAAGATGCTCCCGAGTGGATTCGTATCACGAGGCATCATCACCATTCGTATTGCTGGGATTCTTGGAGGTTGAGAATTCATTTTTCTACCTTTTTAACGCGAAGGACGCGAAGAATGTAGAGCTTCGCGCTCTTAGCGTCCTTCGCGTTAAAATTTTCCTGTAACGATACTATTTATGTACTCTGGGCCTATTCTACGGTCTTGTCTATACTTATAAAGCAAATGAAAAAAGAATCTCAATCCCCAGCACTCCTCTATGGCCTCGTTGTCAACCTGACGCTTGTAGCAGGCCTACTTCTCCTTGCCCTTTTCCCTCTCGGCATGCTGTTTCCGATTCACGGCCCTGTTTTTCAGGACACGTTCTTTGCTCATGTTGCACTGTGTGCGTCAGCAGTCGTGTTTAGCCTCTTGCTTTTTTTTCGTATAGCCAAACAGACAAAATGGCGAGTCTTTGTTCCTTACCTTCTTTTGGCACTTCTCCTCGTTGTGTGTGTGCTGTTCTGTTTCCTTCCGGTAACTGCTCGCGACGCGCTGATACATCACCTCGCTGTCCCTCTTTGGTGGGTCAAAGCTGATAGCATTAAAGAGATTCCCTGGCATTCGTGGTCGTATTACCCAATGCTCCTCCAGATGGCTTTTACGGGCTTTCTCTCGCTTGGATTTGAAGCTGGGGCATCGCTTTACCATCTCAGTTACCTTGTGATCCTCGCTGGAGTAGTAGCAGGATTTCTCTATAAAGAATCAAATGACGCAGAGCTTGCTACCGTGTCATTCCTCTTTACCATCCTGCTACCTGTCTGTTTGCGATTGGCAACAACTCCACTGGTCGATATCGGACTAGCCGTTTATTGCACTATCGCTTTTGTCATTGCTTATCAGTGGGGCACCAGGCAACGTGTTCGCTTTGCGGGGGTCGCTTGTGGAGTAGCACTTGGACTTGCGATGGGAGTCAAATACAACGGCTTTCTCTTTGTGGCGCTCTTTTGTCTGCTTCTTTTTATCCTTGGCAAACACGCGGGGCGTTCTTTGGGTCAAACGTTTCGCTTTGTCTTTGTGGTTGGCTGTGTTGCTCTCGTCGTGAGTTCCCCGTGGTTACTCAAAAATATGTGGTGGAAGCAAAATCCGGTGTATCCACTCTTTGGTGGACTCTTTGGGACATCAGAGGGCGTAGCCGGTATACGCGGCTTTCAGCCACTTGAATTTCGATTCCTGCGTTACGGTGAGCAGTGGTGGGAGTATCTTCTGACACCACTCAAGATGTTTTTTCTTGGGCAAGATAACTCTCCTCAATATTTTGATGGAGTTCTTTCTCCTCTGCTCTTTTTCTCGATTTTTGCATTCTTCAAGCGACCTTTTCGTCCTTGGATATTTTTTGGAGCCTTGTTGCTCTTTGGATATACGTATACAGCGCTTTTCTTCAGTGGGCCACGTATTCGCTATCTTGCGCCACTCTTTGGTATTGGAATTATTTTTACTTTGTACGGCGTTTGGATTCTTGCAGAGAGGTTTGCAAGAAAAGAGAAAGCTGAAGTATTTGGCACCTTCTTTCTTGTGCAACTTGCATTTTCCTCCTATTACCTGATTGGCCTTATGGGAGAGCGTGGGCTTTTGCCATATCTCTTTGAGCATCAAAGTAGACAAGCGTATCTATCAGAGCAGGTCCTCGACTATAACCTCGCGCGCGAACTGGCGACCCTTTCAAGCGACCAGGAGGTCTCGTATCTCTTAGCTACCGGAAATCGTTTTTACTACTATGATACCCCCGTTTTATCGGGAGGGCATCAATCAGCTTCTCTTCTCATCCGTTGGATGCGAAACGCATCAAGTGTTGAGCAATTTGTTGGTGAATTACGTATGCGAAACATCACATATATTGTAGCCCATCAAGAGCGGATGCAGAGCTCATTTCGAAGCATCCTTGAGAAAGAGGATCTCAAAATATGGAATGCTTTTGCTACGGAATACTTGGAGCCTGTAGGAGCGCTTGGGCCCTATGCCATCTTTTCGCTCCAAAAGCATGAGCCGTCCATCGAGGGCCAGGACCATGAGCTCAACTAAATCTGTCTGTGTCTTAACATCTTCCTTTCCACGCCATAAAGGTGATGAGGCTTCGCTCTTTGTTGGGAGGCTCGTTGAAGCGTTTTCCGAAAGTGGATTACGTGGGGTCGTCATTTGCCCCCGTGATGATAATGAATTACGTCATGAGCCTTGGGGAGACTTTACGGTACATCGGTTTCAGTATGGTTTTCTTACAAAAGGCTCTCTTGCCTATGGGCAGGGAATTTTAACGAACATAAAGCATCGCCCCTTATGCTTGTTACAAGTCCCACTTTTTCTTTTTCAACTCTTCTTTCAGGCCTGGAAAACGAGAAGGGAATGGGAGGTTGTACATGCCAACTGGATAGTATGTGCTATTCCTGCCTTCATGCTTTCGCTTTGTACGGGGCGTTCTTTTGTTGTAACGCTCCGAGGTGTGGATATGAAGCTGTTGCGTGTGCCGCTGCTTGGCCGTATCTTAGGATTCTTTCTCAAAAAAGCTTCGCACGTCGTTTCGGTAAATCTTGCTTTTCTCTCAGAGCTTGAGCGCTTACATGTTGTCGATATGGCCAAAGTAAGCTGCATCCCTAATGGGGCTTCGCTTGAATCATTTACGAACGAAGAACGAGAGGCTTTTCTTCAAGAGCGAGGCTTGGTTCGAGACAGAAGATATATCCTCTTTGTGAGTCGGGTCATCCCACTCAAACGAATGGAGCTGCTCATTGAGGCTCTCGCGTTACAAAAGAACTCAGATGTCGAGCTTCTCCTTGTTGGGCGAGTGCAGCCAGATTATGGGAAGCGACTCGAAAAACTGGCTGAATCGCTTGGTTGTAAAGAACGTGTTCGTTTCGAAGGGGCCGTTGATGCGAAAGAGATAGCACTCTATCACAGCGTAGCAACGCTATATGCTACTGCATCATCTTGGGAGGGGCGTTCGAACTCTCTCGCTGAAGCGCTTGTGGCAGGGACTCCTGTTGTTGTTTCTGATATTGCTGGGCACAGTGAACTAGTCAATAACGGTGTGCAGGGAGTGCTTGTGTCCGAGCAAACTCCCCAGGGCTATGCGAAAGCCTTTGATGAGCTCCTCCTCGATAAAGAACTTGCCAGGCGGTACACCGAGGCCGGAAAAGAGAGAATGAAAGCGCTCACATGGGAGTCGACAGCACAGCAGTATAGAGCACTTTTTTGATCGAGATGCCTATTTAACTTGCTGAAATTTAAGCCTTAACACAACACAGTGCTTCTTTGCCTCAAAGACGAATAGTCTCGAGTTCTAGTAGATATTTCCAATTTTACCTTGTCGAGAAGCAAAGTGAATCGAAGTGTGGAGTAACTATTAGCTGGGGCTGAATAGAATCTCTTCATTGGAAGGAAATTATGAAGCTCGATACATTCCTGTACAGGCCGCACTTTAAGCGAAACTTAATTGTTATCGCTGCACTTCTTTTGCTCACCGCGCTCCCTCTCTCTTCATATGCTGCGACTCATTCCGCAACCTACTGCCGTTGTCGATGTTTATATACAGAACTCGCCCGAAGGCCAGGTGATCTTGGAGGGGGGCAAGAAGCAAATGGTCCAAATTCCGTTGACCAGTCTATCGAGCTTGTCGTTGATTCACTGTTTTCTCAAAGCTCCTCGAGTTTACTTGATTTTGATGCTCTCGAACCTAAGCCTGATCCACCTCGTTTTTGTCTAGATCCTTCTGGAGATGATAGTGAGTATTGGTGGGATTTGACGGAAGTTACCGATCAAGATTCCTGTGCTAATACTCAAGGGACCGGCTGCCATAACGGTGATTGCCAAGGTACTTTTACAGACTGTCAGCTGAGTACAGGAGTTGGATTGACTCGGTAGCTTATACCAGTCGCCAATCAAAATGTGTCTGAACAGAAAGGTTTGTTCTGAGCCTAGGGAGTATTCTGATAGCCGCTCAGTATAGATTTGTTGAGATCTATCCGTGTGAGCTCATGCTTCATGGCCCTACCATTCAAGCTGAAACCGAGTTTTCCAGTATCGTTCAGCGTTTTCGTGGAAATGGATGAGGTACTCCTTGAGCCTCTCGAGGTTCTTCACTCGTACCTGGGTATCGTCTTCTGAAAAGGTAAATTGAACACCTGAGTAGCGATGTATGATCTCAGCTAGATCGCGTGCTGTTACTGGATTATGAGTACTATGAGGTTGAGCATAAGTATGAAATGTTTTTGCTGCTAGTTCTTCTATTCTCCCATTAAAATCAGGAGCTTCGAGTAAGTCGTGAAACGATTGTTCTCGAGGTCTTTTTTCCTGTCGAACCTCGGGGTCCGATAGTTGAAATCGCGCACCATCAACAAACCACATATTTTGAGGTGGTGTGTTATCGATCTCCATTGCTCGTTCAGCACGACGAAGGGAGGTCCATATTCTTGTCTTTGGACCCCCACGAGCAATAGGAGTGTAGACACTACTTCCGGCGCGGTTCGCCTTTAATCGTGCCATGAGGTCCATATCTTCGCCAACTCTATCAAGAGCGTTATACCCGCCAGCATCCGCATATCGTTCGGCACGAATAGCAAAGCTAGGTGTGCCTACTCCATACGTTGGGTCTGTTAAACGACGGTGAGCATCGAGAGTAGACATAAGGCGCACACTAAAGAGTAATAAAGGATCAGAGGCTAGGGCCTTCCAGTCCCAGTCGATGCTTCCTCTAAGAGAGTCGATTTCAGGGTGCTTATGCATTTGTGACAAGGTGTGCTCAATGAGCTGAGGATGAACTCCTGTGCAATCAGCATCGGTGGTAAAGAGTATATGTTCTGGTCTTTTTCGTGAGCGCTCGTAAGAGCGTAGTAGAGTAGAGTCCATGAGAAGCTTTCGAATTCTTCCAATTGTCCAAACCTCTTGTTCTGGAAGTGCTGCAAAAAATGGGCGTATATTGAGCTGCGGGTTCATACGTTTGACTTCTTCCATGGCTGAAATCGTCTTTCTACTACGCTCATCAACCTGTCCGCTTGAATCAAGGCAATTGAGAAAGACCACAATTTCAAACGTATCGAAATCAACTGATTGACTCGCAAAGGCACGCAATGTTCGTCCAATAAAGGGAGCTTCCTCACGAGCAGCAGCTGGGATAAGTATGCTTATTTGGCAGCTCTTTGGAAGCGGACCTATTGCCTTCGCCGCCTCGGGGAGCAAGGCACCGAAGTGTTTCTGAGAGGCCTCAAGGTACGTCTTAATAAGCTCACGGGGAGATGGTCGGTTGTCACAAGAGGTGCTTTGGAGCTGTTTAATTGAAACAGAATCTGCATAAAACTTAGGGAGGAGTGTGGGGAGACCGGTTGTTGTTGTTTGAATGGCATAGTGCGTAGATTGGTCTATCTGGTCAAACGTAATCCAGTTGTTCTCCCCATCTATTGGATCTGCGACTTTATGCATGTAAGGAGAGAGAATCGCTTCTCTCCGTGCTTGAGAGAGAGCGTCAAAGGACTCTGCAGGAAGTGGTTCAGCGCCTCGGAGTTCAGGTGGATCGATCTGAAGGACTGGAGTGGTGAAGGTCATGAAAAACGATGCTCAAATGTCCCAACAACCTCTTCGAGTATACTTCCCTCTCAATCCCTACTCAAAAGAGCTATATGCTGTATCGAGAGGGAGAAGGGGTGGGCTACTTCTTGTGTTCGGGAGTTGAAAGTTTTTCCGCGATATTGGATACTTACCGCTGATTATGCATTCTGAGAACCTGTTATGCTGCAATATTTTGCTCGAAAAATCTTTGGCACCAGTAACGACCGATACTTAAAATCGCAGCGCCCATTTGTCGCTCGTGTAAACGAGCTTGAGTCAAAATACAAAACGATGAGCGATGAAGAACTCCGTCGTCAAACAGAAGTGTTCCGTGGGCGCTTAGAGAATGGTGAAGACCTTGAAAACATAAAGCCTGAAGCCTTTGCCGTTGTCCGTGAAGCTGCTTGGCGAACGTTGGAGATGCGCCACTTTGATGTGCAGATCATTGGAGGTAATGTTCTTCACGAAGGGAAGATTGCCGAGATGAAAACTGGGGAGGGGAAAACACTTGTTGCTACCTTGCCAGCCTATCTTAATGCTCTTCCTGCCGAAGGTGTTCATATCGTCACGGTTAATGATTATCTCGCCAAACGTGATGCTGAGTGGATGGGGCGCGTGTATCGTTTTCTCGGCCTTTCTGTGGGGGTTGTCTACAGCGGAATGGCCGAAGGCGATAAGCGAGATGCGTATCGCAGCGATATTACCTACGGTCAGAATAACGAGTTTGGTTTTGATTACCTGCGCGACAATATGAAGTTCTCTGCTTCTGAGATGATGCAACGCAAGCATCACTACGCCATAGTTGATGAGGTGGATTCTATTCTTATTGATGAAGCGCGTACGCCACTTATTATTTCTGGTCCAGCTGAGGATGCAACTGATAAATACTACACAGCAAACCAAGTTGTTCCACAACTTAAAGCTGAAGAGCACTACGAAGTCGATCTTAAATCGAAGCAGCCAACGTTAACAGAGGAAGGGGTTGCTCACGCTGAAAAACTTCTCGGTATCGATAACCTCTACGATCCTGATAACACCGAGATGCTTCACCACGTGAACCAAGCCTTACGTGCACACACCGTCTTTGAGCGTGATGTCGACTATGTTGTGCGCCAAGGTGAAGTTATTATTGTTGATGAGTTTACCGGGAGATTAATGCCAGGTCGGCGGTGGTCTAATGGGCAACACCAGGCTATTGAGGCAAAAGAAGGCCTCCCGATTGCTCGTGAGAACCAAACGCTTGCTTCTATTACGTTTCAGAACTATTTCCGTATGTACGAGAAACTCTCTGGTATGACCGGAACAGCTGATACTGAAGCGGGGGAATTTCTTGAGATATACAAATTGGGAGTTGTTGTTATTCCAACGAATCGCCCACTTCTCCGTGATGATCAAACGGACGTTGTCTTTCGTACACGCAAAGAAAAATACAATGCCGTAGTTGAAGATATCGTCGAACTCCATAAGGAGGGGCAGCCGGTTCTTGTTGGTACGATTAGCATTGAACAGAGTGAGTCTCTCTCACGCCACCTTGAGCGACAAGGAGTTGAGCATAACGTGCTGAACGCGAAACACCACGAAAGCGAAGCTGATATCGTCTCCCAGGCTGGCCGACTTGGTGCTGTTACGATTGCAACGAATATGGCTGGTCGTGGTACCGATATTATGCTGGGAGGAAATCCTGAAGCGCTTGCCTTAAAAGAAGTCGGCACGAAAGACCCAGAGGATGCGAATTTCCAAGAAGCTTTTTCACTCTATAAAAAACAGTGCGAAGAAGAGAAGAAGCAAGTCCTTGAAGCTGGTGGGCTCTTTATTATGGGTACAGAGCGCCACGAGTCTCGTCGTATTGATAACCAGCTCCGTGGCCGTGCGGGTCGTCAGGGAGACCCCGGTGTCACGCGTTTTTATATCTCATTAGAAGATGATTTGATGGCCCGTTTTGGTGGTGAGCGTATGCAGGCCATCATGTCTCGGATGGGCTGGGAGGAAGGTGTTGCAATTGATGGCAAACTGATTAGTCGCTCGATTGAAAATGCCCAGCGTAAAGTTGAGGGGCACCATTTTGAAGCTCGTAAGCACGTTACTGAATACGATGATGTGATGAATAAGCAGCGCCAAGTGATCTACAACATGCGCGGTCGTATCCTCCACAACGAGGATATTCGCCAAGAAGTGCGCGACGCAAATGACGATCTTCTCGAAGCTTCTGTCGTGGCTGTCTGCGACGAGAATCAAAAGCCGATGGACTGGGACCTTGAGCAGATGAAAGCTCGTTTTGAGTTCCTTTATAATGCTCCTCTTGAATTGCCTTCTGATCTTGAGCTTTCTCAACAGCGGATTTTCGATCTCGTTCGGGAGGCTTCATGGAAGTTGTATGAGGATCGAGTGCAAACGCGTGACGCCAAACTGAAAGGGCTTGAAGACCTTCCCGTTGATGTTCGTATCTCCCAAGATGAAAATAAGCCTTTTGCGTTTACTACTATTGAGCAAGATACTTTTCTTGAAGCGCTTGACCACCATTGGAACCAGCACCTTTTGGAGATGGACCATCTTCGTGAGGGGATTGGGCTTCGTGGCTATGGCCAAAAAAATCCTAAGCATGAGTATCAGAGAGAAGGATTTGTTCTCTTTCAACAGATGCTCGATACATTAAAAGAGACAGTCATTCGAAAGCTCTTTTACTATGAGATTCCTGAGCCAGAAGAACTTATGGCTCATATCGAGGCTGAGGCAAAGCGCCGCGCAGAGATGGAAAAACAGATGCAAATGGTGCATGAATCTGCAGGGGAAGAGGATGAAGAAGAACACAAAGACCCCACGGAGCAGCGAGCGAAGATGAAGGCTCAACGGCGCAAACGAAGGAAAAAGAAGTAGTGGCTGCTCCCTTTTCTCTCTATCTTCACGTTCCGTATTGCCTTCATAAATGTCCCTACTGTGACTTTAATACGTACGCACTCTCTCAGATTCCTGAGCAAGAGTATGTAACAGCTTTGCTCTCTGAGCTCGACGGAGTTTCTCGCGAGCCACAGTGGCAAGGACGCTCCGTACAAACGATTTACTTTGGAGGAGGTACGCCCTCTCTATTTCACCCTACCTCTATTGCGAGAATTATTGGTGCTATTAGCCGCGCTTTTCCGCTTGATCCGCTTGCTGAAGTCTCGCTCGAGGCAAACCCGGGAAGTATTGATAATGAGGTCGCTGAGCTCTTAAGTGATGCCGGGGTAAATCGTATTAGTCTTGGTGCACAGTCGTTCCAGTCGCATGTTCTTGAAACACTTGGTCGTATTCACTCTGCTGATCAGGCTGTGATGGCTTATGAGATGCTACGAGCTGCTGGCTTTACGAATGTTAGCCTTGACCTGATGTACGGAGTGCCAAAGCAGACACTTGAAGATTTGCGAGAAGATCTCAACATGATTCGCACGCTTGCTCCTGAGCACGTCTCGGCCTATGGATTAACGATTGAAAAAGGAACTCCTTTTTACCAAGCGGTAAAGTCTGGAAAGATGAAGCTTCCCTCAGAAGGACTCGTCCTAGAGATGATGGAGTGCCTCCAAGAGTATCTCCCCCAGCAAGGTTACGCTTGGTACGAGATTAGTAACTATGCTCAAGCTGGTCGCCAAGCAAGGCATAATCTCGCGTACTGGAACCGAAATGATTATCTCGGACTTGGCGCTGGTTCTCACAGTTACTACGTAACTGACTTCGGTAAAAGCGCTAAACGCTATTCAAACTACGCTCTTCCTAACCGCTACATTGAAGAAGCTAATGCGTGTGGAAACGCCGCGTCATGGCATGATGAGCTTTCACAAAAAGATCTCATGTTTGAGTTTTTCTTTTTAGGACTTCGCAAGATGCAAGGTGTTACTCTCGCAAGCTTTCGTGATGAATTTGGAATAGGGGTTGAAGAAGTCTACGGTAATGTTCTTGAAGTGCTTGTTGATCAAGATCTTATTAAAAAAACACAGGCGCGGATTCACCTGACGGAGAAGGGGTTTTTATTAGCTGATTCTGTTATCGGCAATTTTTCAGAGGTAGACTTTGAGCCGTTGAAACCAGTTCATCCGACAAGTCGCTTAACTCAGTAGTCCACTCTCTTCCTTTCGATAGAAGCTCTCTACATACTCAGTGAGTGCATCAATTGAGACGATCTCACTCTCTTTCTCAGCGCGTTTTTTGGCTTCAACGCCTCCGTTCTTGAGCGAGCGTTTGCTGAGGGTTAAACGTAGTGGGATGCCAATCAGATCCGCATCAGAGAACTTTTCGCCTGCGCGGAGCTCTCTATCGTCATAGAACACTTCTATCCCGCTAGCTTGAAAGGAGTCGTACAGTGCGTCTGCTTGTTTTCGAATCTCATCGTCTTCGAGGTTTAATCCGAGCAGATGAGCTTGGTAAGGAGCTATATTCTTAGGCCAAATGATACCATATTCATCGTGACACTGCTCAATCGCAGCTGCTGCGATCCTTGAAACGCCAATGCCGTAGCATCCCATAACGATTGGGTGTGACACGCCATCAGCATCAAGGTAGTTGGCATTCATCGCTTCAGAATATTTTGTTCCGAGTTTAAAGATGTGACCAATTTCAATTCCTTTGGCTTCTTGAAGCTTTCCTGAGCTGCAGCGTGGGCATCCATCTCCTGCTTTTGCGCTTTTAAAATCACCGAATTCTGGTGCATCGAAATCTCGCCCATAGTTCACATTTATATTGTGGTAATGAGTTTGATTTGCTCCGCACTCAAAATTAACACGATTGGCGCAGTAGTTGTCAGCGATAATGCGCACGTTCTTAGGGAGACCAATAGGTCCAGCGTATCCAACATCAGCACCTGTAAGCTCCTTGATTGTTGCAGGGGAGCAGAGTTTGAGTGTTTTACAACCGAGGTGGTTTGCAACTTTGAGTTCGTTGACATCGCTATCTCCTCGTACCATCACGGCAACAACTTGGTCGTCGGCATCAAAGAGTAAAGTTTTGGTCGTTTTCCACACAGGGATGTTGAGAAATTTAGCTAGAGGTTCAACGCCGATCAGATTCTCACCAAATACCTCTTCCATGGGAGCTTGCTCACTATCCTGTTCGAATTCTTCGAGTTTAGACTCAGCACGTTCTAGGTTTGCAGCATACTGACAGCTGTCGCACAGCATAAGAGTGTCTTCGCCGGTCTCGGCGAGAGCCATAAATTCACAGCTTCCTGAGCCCCCAATAGCTCCAGAGTCGGCTTCAACTGAGCGGTACGTAAGCCCTATTCGTTGGCAGATCTTGTGATAGGCAGTGTCCATCTGCTCATACGAGCGGTCTAGTCCAGATTCATCGAGATCGAAGCTGTAGGCGTCTTTCATGATGAACTCACGAGCACGCATAAGACCAAAACGTGGGCGAATTTCATCACGAAACTTTGTCTGGATCTGATAGGGAAGCAGTGGCAAGTCTTTGTAGGAGTGAACCTCGCGACGAATGATGTCAGTAATAACCTCTTCGTGTGTAGGGCCGAGACTTACTGTGCTCTCTCTCCTATCTTGAAATGCAAACATGATACCATCAAGATCAGTGTACCTCTCCCATCTTCCAGATTCTTCCCAGAGCTCTTTGGGCTGAAGAGCTGGCATGAGAAGCTCTTCTCCGCCTGCGGCATTCATTTCTTCGCGGACGATCTGAGAGATCTTCAGTAATGTGCGATAGAGCAGAGGGAGGTAAGAGTAAACACCAGCAGAAACTTGCTTGAGGTATCCTCCACGAATCATAAGTTGGTGAGATGCGGTATGCGCATCACGAGGAGCTTCTTTGATTGTTTTGCCAAGGTGGCGAGACTGGCGCATATGTTTTCCTGAATTATAATCTACTGAACGAGGGACTACAGGGCTCCTTTAGTCTAGGACAAGAAAGCATTCTTTTTCATCGTTAAGAAAAGAGACAATCCGTTCGTGTGACCTTTGTAGTAAGCCAAAACAGTCCTGAGTCGATAGTTGGCCTCTCTTGATTGAGATAACCTTGGGTGGTGCGCCGTGAACAAAACTTAAGTGTCGAAAATCAGAATCTTTAGATACCACTGTATAGCCATTATTTAACGCATAGCTCCAGATGACCTCATCGCCAGCAGAATCTAATCCTATGTCTTTAACATGAATAACATCCGGATAGAGTTCCCTTAGTAAATCTATTAAACGAAATGAGAGATTTGCATCGAGTAGGAGCTTCATGCGGAATGCTTAGCAAGTTTTCGCTCGCGGTCTGCAGCAAACGACAGACATGCACGGATATCATCGGAATTGAGCTGGGGAAAATCGGTAAGAATCTCATCTTCTTTCATGCCAGAAGCGAGATAATCAAGAACGTCATAGACTGTAATTCTTAGACCTCGAACACATGGCTTACCACCCATCTTATTCGTATCTATGGTAATGATATTTCTAAAATCCATAAACTCATTATAGCACAGGGAGAAAGCTGTATCTACGATTTTAGGCGGGGAGTAGGTCCTCCGCAAATGAAAATGCCTCATAGGCACTTCTCAAAAAGGCTCGGACCCGGTGAATATGTCCAGTGAGGACAATAAGCCTGATGCTACGGGGCAGAATACTGCCGGTAATGCTTGGACAATTTTGAAGTTGAATTTCAACATTCTCTAAAATGTGGGATGGTTGTGCAGGTAGGTTCGAAAGTTTTGCTTATTCATCCATGAGCAAATAACTTTCGATAAGCCCATCGATATCACCGTTGAGCACTCCATCGACATTTGAAGTTTCAAAATTCGTTCTGAGATCTTTGACCATCTGGTACGGTTGCATTACGTAGGAGCGAATTTGGCTGCCCCATTCGATCTTCTTCCGCTCTCCTTTTACCTCAGCCATTTTTTCTTGTTGCTCTCGTTGGCGGAGCTCAAAAATTTTCGCTTTGAGCAGTTTCATAGCGCGAGACTTATTTTTATGTTGGGAGCGTTCGTTTTGACAGGCCACCACTAAGCCAGTTGGAATGTGCGTGAGTCGAACGGCAGAGTCTGTTTTGTTCACGTGCTGTCCACCTGCTCCCGAAGCACGATAGGTGTCAACGCGTAGATCTTTTTCGTCAATATCAACTTCAATGTCTTCTTCTATGTCAGGAGTAATGGCTACAGAAGCAAAAGAAGTATGACGGCGCGCATTAGAGTCAAAAGGAGAAATGCGCACCAACCGGTGTACTCCTTGCTCAGAGCGTAAGTGCCCGTAAGCGTAGTCACCTTTGATAAAAATAGTGGAGCTCTTTATTCCAGCTTCTTCACCTGCGGTGCATTCAAGGTGCTCGACGCTAAAGCCTTTCTTTTCTGCCCAGCGGAGATACATACGGAGAAGCATTTCCCCCCAGTCTTGAGCTTCGGTTCCACCAGCTCCGGAGTTTATTTCAAGGATTGCATTTTGAGAGTCAAACTCACCGTCCATCTTGCAGAGGAACTCACGAGCTGCAATTTTCTCTGTTAACGTTTTGAGAGTATTTTGTGCCTCTTCGATAAACTCTTGTTCTCCTTCTGAGGCAAGCTCAATCGCTGTTTCGGCATCTCCAACGAGAGTATCGAGTTCCTCAACTCCATCAATAGCCTCTTGGCAGAGCGAGCGCTCACGAAGCACCGATTGCGCGCGTTCTTGATCGTTCCAAAAGTCTGGAGATTGTGTTTCAGCTTCTAGCTCGCGAAGCCGCTCTTGTTTTGTAGGGACGTCAAAGATACCCCCTCAACGCATCAAGGCGTTCTGTGAGGGAGTTGAGCTCAGAGCGGAGGGTGGTGGGATCGATATGAGTTTCGGTCATGGGCTGTGTCATCAAGTCTGTCTAATGCTGTGATGTTATAGCTTAGACTTAAGAGATTTTCCATTTGAATTGAATTTTTGGTCCTGTTTCAAAAACAGGACCAAAAATTCAATTCAAATGGCAGGTCATCTGAGCCTACAGTGAATCAAGAAATGTTGCCACTTCTTTGCTATATTTTTCAAACAGTACATCCTCCTTCTCCTGCATCCTTTTCACTTCTTCCTCAGGCACATCCTCATGATCATACCCAAGAAGGTGAAGGAGCCCGTGAATAAGAAGCCGTAGGATCTCTTCTGGAAAGGAATTCCCATACTCAGACGCTTGTCTTTCAGTAGTCTCAAGGGAAACTGCGATATCTCCAAGCGAAGTTGTCGGTACTCCGGTGTCGTCTCCTTCAAGGAGCGAAAAAGAGAGAACATCAGTAGGTACATTCTTGTAGCGGTAGGCAGAGTTCAGCTTTTGAATTTCGGCATCATCCGTAAAGAGAATGCTTAGCTCGCAAATCTCTTCCTCGGGCACTTCAGATTCCAAGTCGTTTAAGATCTTCTTTACTGTCTGAAGAATCTCCGTCTGATTTATCTTCTTGTTCTGACTGTTGTTCAGTATCTCCACTGTCCATGTTTTGTTTGTCATCGGTCCTGACCTCTGGTTGAGTCTCTTTCTTCGGTTGAGTAGTCGGAGTAGGCTCTTGCTTTTCCTCTTCTGCTTTTTCAGCCTTTTTAGGTTGGGCGGGTTTTTCAGCACCCTTTTCGGCTGGCTCAGCATAAGCAACTCTTTGGTGATAAATGCTACTCAGGATGCGAGTAAAGTTTTTTGCAATGAGGTGGAGATCGCGCAGCGTCAGATCACACTCGCTAAGCTGTCCGCTAGAAAAAACGGTGTTGATCATTTTCTGTACCAAACCTTGGATTCTATCAGGTGTTGGATCCGAAATTGTTCTTGTAGCAGCCTCAATACCATCAGCCAGCATTAAAATACCAGCTTCTTTTGTTTGAGGTTTTGGTCCGGGGTAGGAATAGAGGCTTTTATCAACTGGTGGTGCGTCTTCGTCGAGCTCTTTGGCTTCTTTGCGTGCTTTGTCGTAGAAATATTTAATGAGTGATGTTCCGTGGTGTTGTGGGACCATATCAACGATAGCTTGCGGAAGTTTGTGTTGTTTGGCGAGCTCAATACCGTCTTTAACGTGGGAGCGGATAATTAGCGCAGACATAGAACTACTGAGCTTGTCGTGTCTATTTTCGCCTCCGCTTTGGTTTTCAACAAAATAGAGAGGCTTTTTCATTTTTCCAATATCATGAAAATACGCCCCCGTTCGAGCAAGTACGGCATTGGCGCCGATGGCGTCTGCCGCGGCTTCTACCATCATTCCCATTACCATCGAATGGTTCCACGTCCCTGGAGCATTGATGCTGAGCTCTTTGAGAAGAGGGTGATCGAGGGTTGCCATTTCAAGAAGACGCATATCTGTGACATACCCACCAACGGCTTCGATAATAGGCGTTGTGCCTGAAGCGACAAAAGCACAGAGAATTCCACCGATAATAGCGCTTACGATAGGAGTGGCAACGGAAGTAAAGTCAGCTGCTCCAGTCATAACGACCCAAGCAAGTGCAAAGGGAATAGAAAGAAGTGAGACGTTTAGGCCTGCTTTAATATACGCCGAACGAGAGCGACATCGAGCAAGGCTCAAGCTTCCCATCAGGGATGTTGCAAGGACATAGGGGACAAAGATTATTTGATCTGGTGAGTAGGCTCCAACGATAACAGCAAAGCTGATAGTTAAAACAAGTGCGTAGTGGAGCCCGAGTACGGCTTGAATAAGTAGAGCTGCAGCAGCGTAGGGAATAGCAAATTGTAATGCCTCAGGAGAGAGCACGGGACTAGCCGCGCTTGTTTGAGAATAGTGCCCAAGCCCGATTGAGAGGATTCGTCCTCCCCACACGATCGCAAGTCCGCCGATCAGGATAAAACCGAGTGTGAGTAGATCTTTAAAGACAGGGCGATACGTTCGTAGGCTTCCAAGTGCAAAACGGTGGATGGAGTAGAGTGTGAGAAAAACAATTGCAACACGACCAAAAGGAGTAAAGGGAGCTACCGAGTCGCTGAGAAGTGGCCCTAAGATAGCCTCAGCCGCTGCAGCACATAAGAGAGCAAGTACGACTCCGTAGGCAGATTTAAGCCGCGGAACTGCTGGCGCGGGTTGCGGTGCCTGTGGGGCCGGTTGCATATTCGTTTCCATACCAGTGCCTCGTTAGTAAATCTGTAGGAGCGGTTAATCGCCTACCGTGGTGCTCTCGTCGTAAGCATCAACTATTCGTGAAACAAGCGGATGGCGAATAACGTCTTCACCGGTGAAGTTGGTAATTGAGATCCCCTCAATGTCTTTAAGGATTCGTACGGCGTCAGAGAGTCCGGAGGTTACCCCTCGAGGAAGATCTATCTGGCTGATGTCTCCAGTGATAACACATTTTGAACGCCGACCGAGTCGGGTAAGAAACATTTTCATTTGTATGGGAGTAGTATTTTGAGCCTCATCAAGCACGACAAACGCTTTCGAAAGGGTGCGGCCACGCATGAAAGCAAGTGGGGCAACTTCAATCAACCCTTTTTCGACCATCTCGTGTGCTTTGTCGTAGTCGACCATATCGTGGAGTGCATCATAGAGCGGGCGCAAGTAGGGGTTTACTTTTTCTGCCATGTCGCCAGGTAAGAAACCAAGCTTTTCACCGGCTTCTACCGCCGGGCGGCAGAGTACGACCCGCTTTACTTCGCGGTTCATAAGAGACGAAACAGCCATGGCCATAGCAAGGTATGTTTTTCCTGTTCCCGCAGGACCAACACCAAAGACAACGTCGTGAGATTTGATTGCTTCGATGTATTCCTTTTGGCGAAATGTTTTTGGGATGATACTGTGCTTTCGTCCAGCGATTTTTACTTGGTCTCGAAAAAGCTCAGCGAGCTGTAGTCTGCGGTTTCCAGAGAGCATTTTTATGGCGCGTTGAATATCGCCAGGGAAGAACCGCTCGCCGTTGGCGAGCAGGCTTGTTAGTTGGCGAAGCAGATCGGCTACGAGCTCCACGTCAGCGTCGATGCCAATGATAGTGAGGCCATCAGCGCTTTGTGCAATACGCACGTCGAGCTCTTTCTCGATTGTTTTGAGGTTTCTGTTTTGCTCGCCGCACAGTTCAAGGAGAAGTTCGGGATCGGAGATCTCGAGCGTTTCCGTTTTCTCGGCAGACTGTGGGGCGCCATTACGCTTCTTTGAGAGAGGTTTGCTTGCTACTGACATAGATGCATTTAATCCTTATGTATTAACCTACCAAACCAAAAACGAGATCGAGTGCTTTTGGGAGCAGTGCTGGGTCCAGTCCCCCTGCTTGAGCAAAATCAGGACGTCCCCCGCCTTTGCCCCCAGTTGCTTTTGCTGCTTCTCTCACCAGTGTGCCAGCGTGAATCTTTTCCGTGAGATCCGATGTTACGCCAGCGATAATGAGCCCTTTGTCTCCTTGCTGTGAGCCAAGAACGACGACTCCGGAGCCGAGTTTTACCCGTAGGTTGTCAACCATGTTACGAAGAGATTTCGGATCGGTGTCTCCAACATGCTCTGCAATCACACGAACACCTTCTGGGGATGTGCGAGCTTTATCAAAGAGGTCGCCACTGGCGTTACTTGCCAGCTGTGATTTCAGTTTTTCAATCTCTCGCTCAAGCTCTTTCTGGCGGTGAAGAATCTTTTCAACTTTCGAAGGGAGTTCTTTTGCATCGCTTTTGAGAAGATGGGCAATTTCATACCGTTCGTCGTGTTCATATGATATCTGCTGTTCTGCGCCGATACCGGTGAGACACTCAATACGACGAACTCCAGAGGAGATACCACCTTCAGACGAGATCATAAGAAAGCCGATGTCTCCGCTTCTGTTCGCATGCGTTCCTCCGCAAAGCTCAAGAGACTGAGGGCCAATCTCAACCACCCGAACAACATCGCCGTATTTTTCTCCAAAGAGAGCCGTAGCGCCCTTCTCGCGTGCTTGTTCAATCGGCATCTCTTGAGTAACGACTTCGTGGTTGGCGCGTATCTGGTCATTGACGAATTCTTGGATCTCTTTGAGTTGCTCAGGCGTAACCTGTTCAAAGTGAGAGTAGTCAAAGCGAAGTGAGCGATCGTCAACCCGCGAACCAGCCTGCTGGACGTGCTCGCCGAGCACGGTGCGTAGCCCAGAATGTACTAGGTGTGTTGCAGAGTGGTTACGGATAATAGCCGCTCTTCGTGCTTGGTCGACGCAGAGAGTTGCCTTTTCTCCAATCAGCGATGGAGAGAGAGAGCCTTGCACTACTTTTACGTGGTGTAGGAAGTGTCCCGATGGACTCTTTTGAGTGTCAACGAGCGAGAGCTTTGCGTCAGCAAAGATGATTTCACCTGTATCACCAACTTGACCACCAGACTCTCCGTAAAAAGGAGTCTCTTCAAAGACGAGTGTCACAGTCTCACCTTCGCCGTAAGATGGTTTCTCTCCGCCAAGAAGTTGAGTGAGCTTACTCTCGGCTTTAAGCTCTTGGTAGCCAAGGAATGTTGTTGGCTTGCCAGAAAGAGAAACAGAATCAAAAGAGATTCCCTGCTCTTTACGATCTTCACGAGAACGTTTCTTTTGAGCGTCCATCTCTTTGTGGAAGGCCGTTGTATCAACTTTGATGTTGTCTGGCTTAAGAGCGTCCTCAGTCAGATCGAGTGGAAAACCAAACGTGTCGTGCAGCAGAAAAGCTGTCTTTCCAGGGAAGAGCTCGTCTTTGTTGAGTCTTGCAACCTCTTTTTGAAGTACCGCAAGCCCTGCATCGAGTGTCTCATAGAATTTACGCTCTTCTGCGTCAGCAACTTTGGTGATGATGTCACGCCGCTCACGTAGCTCTGGGTAAATGTCACCCATCAGATCAACAACGTATCCAGTTGTTTGCGCAAGAAAAGGTTCGGGGAAGTTAAGCGATCTCCCGTGACGAACGGCTCTTCGTAGAATTCGTCGGAGAACATAACCACGCCCATCGCTTGCTGGATGAATCCCGTCAGCAATAAGAAAGGCAATTGAGCGTGAGTGATCCGCAATGACACGCATGGCAACGTCTCGGGCATACTCTTTGTCAGTTTTGAGATCTCGAACCTCAAACGAAGATCCGTCGTAGGTGTAGCCACTGAGCTTTTCGCAGATTGAGATCACTCCCCGTAGGAGATCGGTGTCGTACGTAGAGCCTACACCTTGGCAAACAGAAGCTACCCGCTCAAATCCCATGCCTGTATCAACCGACGGTTTGGGAAGAGGATGGAGTTTGCCGCTTTCGTCGCGGTTAAACTGCATAAATACTAGGTTCCAGATTTCAAGGAAGGTTCCGTCGTCTTCTTCTAGTCCTTTTCGTGTAGCTTTAGATGGGTCATCGCCTGTGTAGTAGTGGATTTCAGAACATGGGCCACACGGGCCAGTGTCTCCCATCGACCAGAAGTTTTCAGATTCACCGAGGCGAACAATTTTCTCAGCAGGAACATCTGAATGTTTCTTCCAAAGCTCTTCGGCTTCGTCATCATCTTCAAAGATAGTTATCCACAACCGTTCTTGGGGGATCTGCAAAACATCAATGACGAATTCCCAAGCGTACTCAATAGCTTCTTTCTTAAAGTAGTCACCAAATGAGAAGTTGCCGAGCATTTCAAAGAAAGTGTGGTGACGTGGGGTCATACCAACGTTCTCGAAATCATTGTGTTTTCCTGAGATACGCATACACTTCTGACTTGAAGTGGCTCGCACATAGCCCCGGTCGTTGTGGCCGAGAAAGCACTCCTTAAACTGACACATACCTGCGTTTGGAAAGAGGAGTGTGGGGTCATCATTAAGTTGAAGGGAGGAGCTATCAACTCGTGTGTGACCTTTCGCCTCGAAAAAGGAGAGGAATTTTTCTCTGATATCTTTACTATTCATTCACTTGCGCCCAGTAGCGTTACTGCCAAAGGCATAGAGTATACCTTTTTCGCTAAACTGCTACAAAATTGGGCATTTATGAAGAGGTTCATTCTTTGTCTCTCCCTTCTCCTATTTTACCCCAAAGTTGAGCAAGTCGCTTTTGTTCTTGTTGTTAAGATGCGGACTAGAGTCTTAAAAAACCTATAATTATTATTAGGTTGGAGAACTATAACGGCGATCTTAAAAAATACTCGTGACTTTTCTTGGTAGGCCTGTATTCTACGTAATCACCCTAAATTCTTATGAATTTTTCATGAGGTTCCTATCTTCCTTTATGTAACAATGTTCTCTATGACACCTAGTGAAAGAGTCTCGATTAATCCAGTTGAAGAAAAAAAGCCCGCTGCGAGAAGCAAGGTTGTAGCAGGTCTCTCAGCTCTTGCGCTCCCTGCCCTAGGAGCACTTTCTTGTAATGTAGTACCACGGGCCCCAGAGCAGGCCCGAGCTGATGTGCTCCGTGGAGCTTTGTCTGTTGCAGAAGACGCGCACTTTTCTCAACCGTGTCTCAAAGTCGTGTCACTCAACACTTGGGGGAAACCTAAGTTTATTACGGGGCTTTCCTCAGAGCGGTTTGAAGATGTAGCTCACTTTCTTAAACGAGAAGAGATAGATGTTGTTGCGCTTCAAGAGGTTTGGTTTGAAGAGGCTCGGAAGATCTTTTTATCTCTTGAAGGGGTTGACGTTGCGGAGTCACCTTTTCGAAACTCACTTTTTTTAAAAAATGGATTAGCTACCATTTCACGGTTTCCAATTCTTGAGTCTCTTTCGTACCGTTTCACGGCAGAGTCAGGCGTCCAAGCGTTGGCTGAAAAGGGCGCTCTTTATACGGCACTCCAGTTATCGGCTGATGAGCATATGCATGTCTGGAATGTGCACCTACAAAGTGGAGATTCCTCTACCACAATCCGAGAGGAGCAAATAAGAGAGCTCTGTGAGTGGATAGAAGAACAAGATGATGGTTCGCCACTTCTTATCCTTGGAGACTTTAACTGTGCTCCTGGAAGTGAAGCGTTTGACCAACTTCTCTTGGCCTTACAAAATATGGGGCATATTGAGGTGAGTAGTGTCGGTACCACTTACGATCCAGAACGTAATGTGTATGCTTTAGGGGAAACCCCACTGACTCTTGATTTCGTTATTTCTGTTACAAGGAGTACGCAGCAAGAAGTGTCTTTTCACTTTGATCGTATTTTCGATGAGAGCGAAGTCGTTTCAGATCACTTTGGCGTCTTATCCGAAATTACGTTTTCGGATAGTCTCGATACTCGCCTGGCTCAAGGTCTTGCGGCTCGCATTCTTGAAGAGCCCAAAGAGTAACCGATTCATAGTCGAGGGGTTTAGCAAAATATGAGACTGCCCCCTGTTCAAGTAGCTCAGCAATGATAGAAGGATCGTTTGATGATGAGAGAGCGGCTATTTTTTTCGTCGGCGAAATGCTGAGGCAGTTTGAGAGAAATTCGTGTGCAGCAAGTGCTGGTAAGTTATCGTCGAAAACAACGAGGCCTACACCGTGATGATTACTCCTGTACCACTCGAGTGCAGCAAGTGGGTTCGTAAATGTTTTTGTCGGAAGCCCTGCTTTTGTCAGTGAACTTTCTAGAATACCAAGAAGGAGGGGCTCGGCATCAACGACGAGCACTGTTCCTGGAGTATGCGGGCGAAGAGGAGTGTTTTGCTCTGGGCAATGCAACGAATCCATCGAGTTCACAAAAAAAGAGTTAGAAAAGAACAATCGTTAGACGTTTTCTGTGCCTTCTTATTTCAAATAAATCCACTGTTTGAAAGGGGGAATTGAGAAAAATAATAAAACTGTGATTCCAGTAAGTTAGATTGAGGCTTTGGCCTGCGTGTGAGAGGAGTAATGCTTGATTGGTCAGGGGCATGGCCATGAAATGCAGGGGAGATATCCTTTAACGAATGAACCTCAGCCCACAGAGATATCTTCGTACCGTATCAAGTGCGGTATACGCAGCAAATTTCCTCACGGCAGTTCTTGGTCCAGGAAAGAAGCATCTTGAAGCATGACACAACGACTCTGTCGCGATGCCCACGTAAAATGTGCCGACTGGTTTTTCATCACTTCCACCTCCAGGCCCAGCAATGCCTGTAAGTGATAGTCCAATATCTGCACGAAGGAGTTGGCGTGTTCCTTGTGCCATCTCTTTTGCTGTTTCTTCACTCACAGCTCCAAAGTTGTCGAGAGTTTCATGAGATACGTTCAGTATCGCCTCCTTTGCCTCGTTACTATACGTCAGTGCTCCCCCAAGAAAATAAGAGGAGGAGCCACCAAGATCCGTGAGGAGTTTTCCAAGGAGTCCACCAGTACAAGATTCTGCAACCGAGACAGTTTTTTGTTGCTTGCTTAAGAGCCTGGTGACAACTTCGGGGAGAAAAAGATCGTTGTTTTGTGTCACGATGAATTCTTCACCAAGAGCGTCTCGGACTCGTTTATATTCGTTTTCTATCTGGGTCTCCTTCGCAGAGGTTGAGAGCCGAACCTCAAGCTCCGGGAAATGAGCGCGATATCCAACGTGAATATCCTTATCAATGTTCAATTGAGTGATCCAACGACCGACGGTGGATTCGGGGAGACCAAAGAGCCGCACGCTACGCACCGTTTCTTTCGGTGGGGGTGGAAGTTCATTTTCAAGTAGGGGAAGCACTCCATGCGTGAACATTCTCTTGAGCTCTGATGGCACACCCGGAAGGGCGAAGAGAAGCGTTTCGCTTTCGTCTTTAAGGAAAAGCCCTGCAGCCGTTCCTGTTGGATTTTCAATAGTTTTTGCGGATGGTGGAAATAAGGCTTGGATACGATTAGCCTCTTCAAACGTTCGTTGTTTTTTTCGGTACCACGCTTTGAGGTGTTGAAGTTGTTCTTCTCTTAGCTCGAGTGTCTCGTTCATGTGCTTTGCAAGTGCATGTCGTGTTTGGTCATCTGAGGTGGGACCGAGTCCTCCGCTCAGAATAATAGCGGTAGAGTTTTTTGCGAGAAAAGAGAGAGCCTCGAGGATAGTTTCGATCTCATCACGGCAACTGAGATGTGTTACTGGAAGGTATCCACTTTTTTTGAGTTCTTGAGAAAGGTAGGAAGCATTTGTGTTTATGATTCGTCCATCTGTAATTTCGTTGCCGATGGTAAGTATTGAGACAGAGGAACTCATGTAGCTCGTGATGGGATAGGATGGTTAAGATACCGTAAGAGTAGCAAGAGGCCCCCTGTTTGACGAGCGCAAAGGAACTGTTCTTGATCGAGAAGAGAAAAAACATCATTTAGGCTCAGAAACTTCAGAGAGATATCTTCGGTACGGTCTAGTTGCTGATCGCCGACTTGAGCGATGTTTTTAGCGAGAAAATAATGTAGGCGATTGGTGTTTTTGGCGGGATCGGTTGAGAGACTTCCCAGCTCTATGAATTCCTGAGCCGTATGGCCTGTTTCCTCGAGTAGTTCTCTTCTAGCGGCTTCAAGGGGAGAAGCATCTGAAGGGTCAAGCCCGCCTCCAGGAAATTCGAAGTGGACCTGCTCTATGCCGTGGCGATATTGCTCGGTAATGAGGAGCTTTCCATCTGCTGTAAGTGGAAAGATGCAGACCCAGGGGGAGTATTCAAAGATATAGTAGGGAGAGATTTCTTCGTTTCTTTCTGAGCGACACGTATCAGCACGAAGCGAGATCCATTCGTCTTGAAGGATGTGCTTGCTTGATTCGGTGATCCAAGGTTTTCGTTTTTCTGACATGGCAAGATAATAGGTTTTTGGGGCTATGCCTTATGCTTGGCAAGATTCGCCTCGTAAGCCATCTGTGCTTGTTCGTGACTTCCTCGTACTTGAGCAAGCGTGGCTTGTAGTACATCCTTTGGTATAGGAGTGATGTGGTCGGGCATTTTGGGAAGTTTTGTTTTCATCGGATCCACGTAGCGGCCATTTTCGTAGAGGCTGTAGTGAAGGTGAGGCCCGGTTGAATAGCCTGTTGACCCAACGGCACCGATAACTTCGCCACGTTTTACACGAGCTCCTTTTCGTAGCCCTTTTGAAATCCGAGAAAGGTGCAGATACGCCGTAGAGTACTTTTTTGTGTGTCGGATCTTCACCATATTTCCAGAAGCACGGTTGTAGCCCGCAGTAATAATCACTCCATCAGCAACAGTTCGAACAGGGGTTCCAGTTGGGGCTGCAAAATCAACCCCGTTGTGAGCTTTGCGGCGTTTTAAAATTGGGTGAAACCTACTTTTCGAGAAAACCGAGGAGATGCGACTAAAGCGTACAGGATATCGAAGGAAGTAGTTTCCAATTGATTCTCCGGACTCATCGTAATAGCGGGCTTCTCCGTCACTTCCAACGTGACGCACAGCCACAAGCAATTCTCCCTCATTCATAAGAGAAGCTACTTGGATTGGCCCGGGATCAAGGAGTGTGCCTTCATCGTTTATGCGCTCTTCGTAAACTACTTGAAAGCTATCGCCACGTTGAAGATCTCGGTTGAATTCAACTCTTCCGCTAAAAAGGTCAACGAACTCGTCAACCACAGCGTAGGGGATTTCATGTATGGCAGCGCTCTCTGCAAGCGAGTTGGAAATTGCACCAGTAGCTGTTTTCTTCAATGTGCTAATAGTTGGAGTGAAAATTTCGTGTGTATACGTTCCTTCTGGAGTTAGGCGAAGTGTAATGCGTTTTCCTTGAGGAAGGTTTTTCTCAAAGAATGTAATTTCAGAACCATCAGTAATGATCTTAAGTCTTTCACCGGCACGGATGGTAGAAAGCTTAACACTGGCGTGCTCAAAGCTTTTCGCTGCTTCAAGGGCCTTGATGTATGTGCCGCCGTTGTTTGTCCAGATAGACGTGAGAGTATCGCCAGAACGAACGGTGTAAAATGTCTCAGCTGTGTTTGGTTGCTCCTCGAGCAAGGCCTGTTCGGGGCTGGTCTCTTCTTGCAGTTGAAGTGCGAGTTGTTCCATTGCAGCCGTTTCTTCAACTTCGCTTTGACCAACTACTTCCCCAGCTTCTATCTCGTTGGTTGGAACCTCGGCGGGAAGCGAAGTGTCTTGAATAATTGCTGGTGCCTCTTGAAACGTGTGTTGTTGATCGTTTGCTTGAACTGGGTCCGCACTATGAGTTGTTGTGGGAAGTGACAGTGAAATAGAGTTGGAAGAGAAGGACTGGGGACCTGAGAAAGTGGCAATTGAAAACAGGATCACCTGCAGAATCACTGTTCCAAAAATAAGAGAATAGACTCGGTATTGTCGAATTCCTTCAAGCGCGCTCATAATCCTACGTTTTACCTTTATAAACACAGAGCGACAAGGGCTCAGGTTTTCTTGTTACCTGATATTCTTATTCATTCCTGCATTTAGAGGTGCCTCTTCTGCTGAAGTTGAGACTTTATTCTGAGAGAACTCAGGATTGAAATTCTATAACGCGAAGTACGCGAAGGGGTATGGATCTTCGCGTACTTCGCGTAATAATTCTCCTAGGGAATTGCCTCTAAACGATTTTCAACGAGGTGAGGCCCCGGCCCCTTGTTGATACTCTCGAGATAGGCGAAAATATTAACACCGGCTAAAAACGCTGTTTTATCTATGGCAATGCACCTCTCACTTGATATCGGCCAAGCACGTGTAGGAGTGGCTCTCTCAGATCGAGATGGTCGCCTCGCGCGCGCCTACGAGACATTTCCACGAGCACAGGGTCGTGCGGAAAGCCTGATCCTAGAGCTGCTCGAAGAGCAAAAAGTTGGAAAGATTGTGATTGGATTGCCCCTTGGTGAGGGGGGGCAATATACCGAGCAGTGTGAGGACGTTGCTCGGTTTGCTCGGCGACTATCGCGAAGAACGGATCTACCGCTTATCTTTGTTGATGAGTATCTTTCTTCTGAGCGTGCAAAGAAGAGGTTAGATATCCAGGGAAGTCCAACTCAAGAAATCCGGAAAAAAGGTGTTATCGATGCCCAGGCTGCATCTATAATACTTCAGGAATTTCTTGATGGGATTGCCAAGGTAGTAACGCTTCCTGAAAACAACACATAATTTTTCTTTACAAGAGTATCTCTATGGGGAACATCAAAGTTTTTTTTCGTTATTTTCTTTATCTTTTTCTCCCCTGTGTTGTTGCCTTTAGTATGTACCAATACCTCAATGGAATATTCTTTGAGGCAAAAGACCCTAGCGCAAGAAACAAGAAAGTGTTTGTTGAAATATCTCCTGGTCTCGACTTTCTCGGTGTTTGTAAAGAACTCGAGAAGAAAGGAATCATTGCTCAAGCGCGAAGCCTTAATCTCTATGCCAAGCTCAAGGGGGATGTGAAGGCAATCAAGCCGGGCGAATACGTTCTCTCACCTTCAATGACTCCGAAAGAGCTTTTAGCAAGGCTTCTCTCTGGCAAGGTGTATCAAAGAGAAATAGTTCTCAACGAAGGTGTTTCTGTTTGGAAAGTTGGCGCTCTTCTTGAAAATGAAAATCTACTCAAAGCTGATGCGTTTGATGCCGTGCTTGGTGCTCCAGATCTCCTTGCGCGAGCAGGAATAGCAGCCGGAAGCTTTGAAGGATACTTTGCCCCAGGAACTTATCGCTTTAGCCGTCCTGTTGAGCCAAAGAAGGTGATCTGGACGTTTCTTGAGCAAGGTGAGCGAAACTGGCCACCAGAGTTTTCTGGACGAGCGGATGAGCTGCGATTATCACGCCACGAGGTGCTCACGCTAGCTTCTATTATTCAACAAACGACAGAGCGTCAAGATGAACGAGTCTTGGTTTCTTCTGTGCTACACAACCGCCTGAATCACGGCATGAAGCTTGAGTCTGAAGAAGCGCTTATTTATGGGCTTCGAGACTATAATGGAGTTATTACCGAGGAAGATAAAAAGTCTCCATCACAATACAACACGTTTACAAATTACGGGCTCCCACCGGGGCCAATTTGTAATCCAGGAACAGAAGCAATACGAGCGGCACTTTTCCCAGAGGAAACTTCGTACCTGTTCTACCTGAGAAACCCATTTGGAGATCTTGAATTTTCAGCAACGCTAGCTGAGCACAAAGCAAAACTTGCTAAGATTCTGACTCCACCAGGAGCATAATCACTGTGACTCTCGATGAGGCACTGACATCACTACGCAATCACCAAGAGCGTGAAACCAAGAAAAGGCTTTTTGTTTGGGCGCTCCTCATGCTCACGGTGCTTTTCTTTCTCTTTGCATGCTTGCTTACCTTTTTACCCGTACTTTTTGCCGCGTTGCTGTGTGTCCTCTTCGCCGTTGGAGCTCTCTCTCTTGCATACCGCAAGAATGTGTTTGCTGCACCATCGGACAGAGATCTCTATTTACTCCTCGATGCACACCTCGATGTAAAAGAGCGAGGAATTAGCCTTTGGGAGATAAAGGAGAAGAGAAAACAAGAGCCTCTCTCACTTGAGCAGCATACATACATCAAAAAGCAGCTCGAAGATTCGCTTCAAGCAGCCTCTTCTTTGGAGCTTCCAACAGCACCACTTCCAAACCTTCTTCGAAGATCTCTTATTCTTGTGCCACTCTTGTGGCTGCTGAGTGCGTACCTTGTTTACACCAATACACGTGGCACGCCATATACCGGCGATCTCTCTCAAGCTGTAGAAGCGGTCGAAGCACTGCTGGATGAAGAGTTGTATCTTCCAACCGATGTGCAAGAGGAGCTTCGAGACCTTGTAGACACGTTGCAAGATGAAAACGTGACAGAAGAAGAGATCGAAGAAGCTCTCGATGCTGCTCAAGAAGCTGTGGCGGAGGCTCAAAGTCGCATCAGTGAGCAGCAAGGGGCTCAAGAACAAAGCGAGCAAGTACGAGAGAAGGAAGTAGAGGTTATTCCCCCAACTCCGTCCACTCCCCATGCGAGCGAAACAAAAGAGGAGCAAGAAAAGAAGGAGTCTGAGAAGAAGGAAGACCAGAAAGGAGAGTCGGGAAAGAAGAAAGAATCTCAAGACGCAAAACAGAAAGAGGGCGGAAAGAGCGAAGGAGAAAAAGGCGAAGGGAAAGGAAAAGGAAAGTCTGACGACGGCACTGGAAAGGGAAAAGACGACAAGCAACAAGGCAAAGAGGGCAGCGGAAAAGGAAAAGAAGCTCAAGATAAAGGTGGAAAAGGAAAGGAACAGGGAGAAAAAGATAACTCCGAGCAAAAGCAAGGAGAGTCTTCAGGTGAGCAGCAGCAATCTGGAAAATCTTCTGAGCAGTCTGAAAATCAAGAACAGCAGCAGTCTGGAGACGGAAAACCCAACGATCAACAGTCAGGTGAGCAACAAGCTGGAGAGCAGAAGAAAGAACAAGACGCACTCGACAAAGCTCAGCAAGCGCTCTCGGAGATGAAGCAAGATCTTGCACAAGGAGAAAAGGGCGAAAAGGGGCAAGGCGAAAAGGGAGAGCAGCCTCAAGAGGGAAAAGACCCAACGAAACCAGGCGAGGATCCGAACAAAAGTGGAGAGAACAAGTCCCCTGATTCGCAAAGCAAAGGGAAGCAAGCGGGCGGAGATAAGAAACCAGAGGAAGAGCAGAACCCCCAACAGGGCTCAGACCAAGAGCAGCCAACGCAAAGCTCTCCAGTAAAGCCCGGTGAGCGCAATCCTGACCAAAAGAAGGGAGGGCAGGGAGATGGCCTAGGAGACGACAAAGGATTTCAAGAGAAGTTTATTGAAGGAAAGGATGAAAAGTTCGACACTCAGTATACTGGCAAGGAGAGAGAACTTGTCAAAAACACTGGTGACATCAAAGCCAAGACCGGCCTTGCACAGGTTGAGCTCGTTCGTCCTGAGTCTTCAACGAACGACTTTGAGCAGGGCATACCACTTGAGTACAAAGATCTCATTGAGTAAGGAGACAAACGATAATGGTTGAGGGAACACGTTTAGAAAAAGAAGTTCAAGAGTTTAACGAGGTTTTTCGTGCCATCCAGAGTGAGGTCGGCAAGGTTATTGTTGGTATGGAGGAGGTTGTCTCTGGAGCCCTGAGCGCCATCTTTGCTGGTGGACACGTGCTCATGGAAGGGGTGCCTGGGCTTGGAAAAACGCTTCTTGTAAAATCCATCAACGAAGCGTTTGGTCTAGCATTTAAGCGGATCCAGTTTACTCCAGATCTCATGCCAAGCGATGTTACCGGAACACAAGTGTTGACTGAAGATGAAGCCGGTAGGAGGCGTTTTGTGTTTAAGCCAGGACCACTCTTTGCCAACATTATCTTAGCGGACGAAATTAACCGTGCTACTCCCAAGACCCAGGCTTCTCTTCTTGAGGCTATGGAAGAACGACAGATTACAGTGCTCGATCAAACGTATGCACTTAAATCTCCCTTCTTTGTGTTAGCCACGCAAAACCCGATTGAGCTTGAAGGAACCTATCCGCTCCCAGAAGCCCAGCTCGACCGCTTTCTCATTAAGCTTATGGTGCCTGCTCCAAGCTCAAGACAGCTCAAAGAGGTTCTAGTACGAACAACTGGTACAGAGCGTGCAACGGTTGAGAGTGTGTTTCAACCACACGAGGTTGTTGAGCGTGTGGAAGCTATGAAGCAGCTCGTGCGTAAGGTGGTGGTTGCAGACCCAGTGCTTGATATTCTTGTTGATCTCATGAGCTCACTTACTCCAGGAAGCGAACGGGCTTCTGAGCGGGTGAATACCTACGTGCGTTTTGGCCCTGGGCCGCGGGGTGCGCAAGCGGTTCTGCTTATGGCGAAGGTCCGTGCTCTTAGAGAAATGCGCATAAATGTGGCTTACGAAGATATTCGTGACTCAATCGTACAAGCGCTTCGCCACCGTCTTATCCTTACCTTTCAGGCGGAGGCTGACGGTGTTTCTGCTGATGAGCTCATACGTGAGATAGCGTCTAAGTAGGAGGGCAATTGGTGCTTCCTCAAACCTTCACTCCTCGATACCTCAGGCAGCTCGAGCTTCTTAAGCTTCGAACGCAACGTACGTTCCTCGGGACGCGCCAGGGTGGACACCTTTCGCTTAAGAGAGGTCACGGTATTGAGTTTAGTGACTACCGAAAATACGAACTCGGTGATAACCCGCGCCATATTGACTGGGGCGTTTATGGTAGAAGTGAACGGCTCTACGTAAAGCGGTTTCAAGAAGAGCAAGATCTTCCAGTCTTGATTGTGCTTGATAACACACTCTCAATGCATGCTCCTGAGCAGGGACAAAAGTGGAGTATGGCAAGAGATCTCTGTTTGTCGCTTGCGTATGTAGCGCTCATGCAACACGACACGGTGCGCCTCTGTGTACCTGGTTCGTTTATGAGTCCGAGCTATTACGGTGGACGAGCAATACATCAGCTCTCACGCGACCTCGAAGAACTCTCGCCTGCTGATGATAAGGATTTTTTACTTGGTATTCGCCAGGGCCTAAGTGCTTTTCGTTTTCCCGGAGTTGCCATTTTTCTCTCTGATTTTCTTATGCCCCTTGAAAATGTTGAAACGATGATGAATATGCTCCGCGCAAAAAATCTTGATATTACCGCGTTGCAAGTTTTAGGTCGGAGTGACGTTGAGCCGCTCCGTGATACCCAAGACGCTATTGTGGTTGATAGTGAAACAGATGCGGAAGTTGAGCTCCGCTTTGATGCCTCAATTCGAGATGAGTACGAGCATCTCTTGCACGAACATAACGACACCTTACGTACGTTTCTTACTCAGGCTGGAATTACGTATGCCCAGGTTGTTGCTGATGAGGATCTGGCTACGTTCATGTTAGAAAATTTAATGAAGAAAGGACTGCTGCAGTAGGTTATGCCGTTTGGATTACTTTACCCATTATCGCTGTTGCTTGTGCCCTTAGGGGTAGCTGCGCTTGTGTGGGCGTACCGAAAGCATGGGCAGGGTAAGCGTACGGTAGTCTCGTCCACTTTCCTCTTTGAAGCTCTGAGAGAGAAGGCTTCGTTTCGAAAAAAGTTTCGTCCACCACTCCGCTTTTTCCTTGAGCTCCTTCTTCTCTTTGCGCTTATAGCCGGGGCAGCGGGGCTTTACAGAAACGATTCGGGCGAGCATGTAGCTCTTGTGCTCGATAATTCACTGAGTATGAGCGCAGAGTATTTTCGTGAGGGGATGGTGCGTTCTCGATTTGATCGTGCCAAGGTGCAAGCGCGTACACTCATAGACTCGCTTGCTTCCACGACCCAACTGTCCCTTTTCGTTGTTTCTCCCGAGCTAGAGCAGGTAGGAGAAAGTGAGATGTCGCTGGGCGAGGCGAAAGAACGCCTTGATGAGCTCTCTGTTGGTTATCTTGCTGATAATCTTGCAGGTGCTCTCTCAAGGTTTGCTTATCAACCGCAGTATTCTCGTATCTATGTCGTAAGTGATAAAAAGCCTGTATGGCCCGACGAAGACGCCTCGAGCTCTTCGTTTTCCTTTCGAACACTCGATGACACAAGTGCGACACAAGACAACATCGCCTTAAGCCAGGTGCGAATCTCTTCAGGCGATAACAAAGAGGGCAATCTTACTGCATCACTCACGCTCTACGGAAACGAGGCAAAGCAAGGTACTCTTGAGGTGAAGCGCTACGTAAACACGGGGTCCTCCTGGCAGACATCACTGGCACGTTCTGCCTCTTTTTCTCTTGAGCCTGGAGAAACCAAAGAGATGACTTTCAAGGAGCTCTCTTTAGAGTCGCCATACCGACTTGAACTCACCTCTCTTGCCCGTTCGGGAGGTGCGTGGAGCGATCCGCTTGCTCGTGATAACGTCGCGTGGATCTCTCACCGTAAAGCTGAAGAGTCCATTACGGTTGTTGGTAAACGCTCTCCCGCAGAGCTTGGTCTCTTGAAACTCTCTCATGTTCAGTGGCAACACCTCTCGCAGCAGCAGTACGAAGAGCAGGGGCTTACTGAGGAGGGATCCTCGGCCGCTATCTTTGACCGATACATTCCAGCAGAGCTTCCGAAAACAAATGCGCTCTTTTTACTTCCCGAAGGAAGTAGCGGTCCTCTTGTGAGTAAAGTGTTTGTACCAGACGCAGAGCTTTCTGCCTGGAACACCACTCATCCACTTCTTTCGTACGTTAATTTTTCTGCTCTCTCGATGAATGGTGCCTATGTACTCGAGGGCCCAACTTGGATGGAAGAAGAACTTTCCGTAGAAGAAGGGCCGATAGTGCTTGCAGGTGAGCAGGGCGGTTATCGGTATTTAGGGTTTGGTTTTGATCTCTTTCCCTTTACTGGAAAACGCGCTCCGGCCTTAAGTGTACTCGCATTAAACGCCTTTGGATGGCTTGCTCCAACGTCTCACCACTCACTTTACGTGCAAGCAGGCACAACCCTTTCTTCTCTTGACTCAACAAGCACTGTTACTGGTCTTGACCGTGCTGAGGGGGAACCTACGGAGAGCTCTCGCCTACTTGTTCCCGACCTCTATTTGGTGAAAGAACCCGGAAAGTCTCCAGACTTCGTTGCTGTTAATTTTTTTGATGGTAGTGAATCGAATCTCTTAGAGAGTGGTTCGGTGCTTATTCCTCCAAGAACCGTTTCCTTTGAACCGAGCTCACCGCAACTTCTCTCAGAGAGGCTTGCTCACGTAGCCTTAGTACTTCTTCTCCTGGATTTTTTCTTCTTTGTTTTGCTTCCCCTCTTTCGCTCAAAACAGCGGCGTGAGCTTAGGTCTGGAGAAATAGGAGGAGTGGCATGATAGAGTTCGGCGCTCCTCTTCTCGCGTGGTCGGCAAGTGTAGTATTTCTCCTCTTTCTTTTGGGAACTCTTATCTTTCGACAATCGCTCAGCTTTATCACACAAGGCCTGCTGCTTGCAGGGCTTCTTCTCGTATACGCAGATCCAGTCTTCAAAGAACAAGAAGAGTCGAGCCGCTATCCGCTCCTACTCGATATCTCTGATAGTATGGCAGAAGATGATGCCTCTCAGGTTCTTGGACAACTCAAAGAGACGTTTGGAGGTAGCACCGTTATTGATGTTACTCCTTTCTCTGGTGCACCAGCGCTCTTTTCTGAGCCGATGACTCGTCTTTCACCCTTTGAGACAGTTCAATCGTCGTGGCAAAAGCTCGATCGGGGGCAAACCAATATCGAAAGGGCCGTTGATAGCCAGCTACAACAGGGGCAGAAATCTATCTTTTTGCTCACAGATGGTTTTGAAACTCAAGGAGACGTTTTGCGCGTTGCTCAAATGGCAGGCCAGCGAGGAGTTTCACTCTATCCACTTGTTCCCAGAGATCCCAAAGAACGCGGCGACCTCTTTTCGATTGAGCAGCTCTACGTTCCATTTGTTGCTCCAACAGAAACCAGCGTTGAGATCCGCTCTACGGTGCAAAATGCCACTGAGCGTGAGCAAAGTGCCACCTTTGAAATTTTCCACGGAGAAACTTCTATTTCTCGAACAACACTTCGACTCCAACCAGGTGAATCTCGACTTATCAGAGCTCAAAGTGATGCGGAGCTTGGTGGAGTAAATGAAGTGAGAGCTGTTCTCACACCGGATGACACCCGCTTTCCAACGCATACTCGAAGCGCTTATTTATCAACCGAAGAACGAGAGCGTGTCTTGCTCTTGAGTGGCACAACAGCAGATGACAGATTTTTAAGTAAGGTGCTACAAAGCCAAGCCTATGAGCTTGATACCTTTATCGGAAAAGTCCCAGAAAAAACTTTTGAGAAGCTCGATAGCTACTTTGCGGTCCTTCTCAATAATGTGCCTCGCCGCATCTTGCCCGCCAATGCGGCTCAAAAACTTGCCCCTTACCTCAAGCAAGGTGGTGGTCTCTTTATGATCGGTGGAGATAAGAGTTTTGGCCTCGGTGGGTATGCGCAAAGCGATATCGCAAAGCTTCTTCCAGTTGAGCCGCTCCTTCCACGCAAAGAACGAAAGCGAATTAATGTTGCTGTCTCACTCGTGCTCGATAAATCAAAGAGCATGAAAAACGGCCAAAAAATCGATTACGCCAAAGAAGCGGCAAAAGAAGTTGTCAGAAACCTTAAAGATGAAGATTTTCTGGGAGTCATCGGCTTTGATACGACTCCCTTTGTTGCTATGCCGATGCGACAGATGAGAGACAACCGCTCGATGGCAATGAATCGCATCGGGACTCTCTTTCCAAGCGGAAAAACAAATCTCTTTCCTGCAATGGATGAGGCAAGACGGGGGCTTAAGAATGCAGCGGCTGGAAGAAAGCATATGATTGTTCTTACCGATGGCAAGATTCCAGATGCTGGCCCACACTACATCACGCTTGTTGAGCAGATGCGCCTCCTTGGAATTACTGTTTCTACGGTAATGATGGGGCGTGAAGCTGATGTAAGACTTCTGCGTGATATGGCTGAGTACGGTGGTGGGGCGTTCTATCAAACAACAGATGTTCGAGCATTGCCGAGAATCTTTCTCTCCGATCTTAAAGTAACCGCTGGTGAACAAACGATGCGAGAGCGGAGAAACTATGTTGTACGAAAGGGGCCTGCTGGGCTCAAAAGTATATCGCTTGACCGTTTTCCGCAGGTCAAAGGGTATGTGCAAACCAAAATTAAACCAAAAGCCGATCTTGAACTTGTCGCCTTTGCTGCTGGAAAAGCTGAGCCTTTGCTTGCTTCTTGGCAGGTAGGAAAGGGAAAGAGTATCGCCTTTACTTCTGATACCAACGGCAGATGGTCTGAAGCATGGATCCGTTGGCCACAGTTTATCTCCTTTTGGAGAGAGTTGATTGAATCGGTTCAGCCAAAAGATAGTGCAAAACGAGAGAAGATTCCTTTTGATCTCCGTTACTCCGTTTCACGTGGCGGACTCGATCTTGATCTTACGCTCTTTGCAGAAAAAGAGCCTCTCGCTGTTGAAGGCTCCTTAGCGCTCCCGTCTGGCGAAACAAAAGCTGCTTCATTTACCCGTATTGCACCAGGGCGTTTTGAGGGTCGAGTAGAGCGTGCCACAGCTGGAAAATACGATCTCTCAATTTTTGTTGATCAGAAAAAACTTACACCTGTTTCTTTTCTTTTGGACGGCGAGTTGTTTGGCGAAAAGAAAGATCAAGGCTTTAATGTGCCCTTCCTCGCCCAGCTTGCGAGCATGACAGGTGGAAATCTTAATCCGAGCGCTTCTGATCTTTCAGCTGAGTCGCGGATGGTGACAACGGAGACCGATTTGAAGCCACACCTTCTCTTTCTTTTGGCGTTGTTGCTCTGTTTACATGTTTTGGTGCGAGAGGTTTGGGGGCGCAGGCGGAGTGTGTTGAGATACTCGTAGAAAGTTTGACTGTCAGAGGGCAGAAATGAGAGTTTCTTGACCCTGACCTTAGACTTGACCTTGACCTAGTAAAGATCAAGGTCAAGTCTAAGGTCAGGGTCAAGAGTGATTTGTAAAAGGGCTACTGGTTATAAACCGCGCTATTTATATCAATCACCGCATCTCGTCTCATCTGATTCGAAAGCGAAAGAGAGAGGTTTTGGGCCAGCTGTGTTGAGGCTGTTTCTTGATACTCTTCTAGCTTCTCTTTGAGCCCTTCTTGTTCTGGTGGGGTAACTTTGCTTACGCGTACAACGTAGTGTTTGCCGTTAACGGTAACAGGCTCGTTTCCAACAAGACCAGCAGAGCGCATGGCGAATACAGCATCGCGTGTCCGTGAGTCTGCAAGAGGGCCTTCCCCGGGAGTCTTGCGTTTGAGGCCCGTCTTGCTCTCTTTGGTCACCCCTTCAGGGAGTTTGAGAGTATCAAATGAGCCATTATTTCCAGTGGCAGAGGCAAACAGTGCGCGGGCTTCTTCTTTGGCTTTGGCAAAGGCGAGTTCTTGTTTGAGGTCTGCTGTAACGCGCTCCTTTACGTCCTCAAAGGGTGGGATGTGCGTGTCTGAGAAATCGATGATTTCAACAAGCAGTGTTTTTTCGCGAAGTTCAATGACCTGCTTTTCTAGTGTGGCATTGGCAATCACCTTTGCGGTAAGACCCGGAAGACCTGTTGGATCTGTTGTCTTCTCAGAGAGTTCGGCAAGAACATCGCTTTTGAGCTCGTTGCTCTTGGCGAAAGCTTCAAGAGAGTCTCCTGTAGCAGTCCACGTGTCGTAAAGCTCTTCAACATGAGCAGAGAGAAAGGCTGGTGCTTCTTGTGTTTTAATAAGCTTTTCGATCTCTTCTCGCACTTCGGCAAGTCGTTTTGGGCTCGGGGCTTCGTAGTCCTCTACGGAATAGATGAAAAATCCTTTGTTGTTCCGAAGCACAGAAGTAAAACCCCCATCTTTGTTCTCAAAGAGCTCTTTTTCAAACTTCGGCTCAAGGTCTCCCCTTTTGACCCATCCGATATCTCCACCAGCTTTCTTAGATTTGGCATCATCAGAGTAAGTTTTTACAAGCTCGTCGAATGATTCTCCTTCAAGGAGTTTTTCGTGAATCTCATCTGCTAAGGCGCTTACTCCTAGTTCTTTGTCAGGAGTAGCACCAGCAGCAAGCGCAAGTTTAATCTGACGTACACGAACACGCTCAGGCGTAGAGAATTTACGCTCGTTGTCTGAGTAGTAAAACTCTATGTCATCATCGGAAATTTCAACGAGGTGGCTGTAGTTTTTAGGCTCAAACGAGACAAACCGGTAAGCGACTTGAGGTACTGTTTCGTAGTCTGTTGCGTTTTCTTCATAATACGCCACGAGATCTTCTTCTGCGGGTTCTTCAAGCGAAGAGAGGAAGTTGTCAGCAGAGAGAGCAATATATTCGATGTCGTATGCTGTCTCTTCTTCGGTGAGCAGTTCTTTTGCTTCGCGCTTTGAGCTCAGAGAGACGTCTTGTAAAATAGCGGCGTATTGACTTCGTACAATGTCTTGTCCCATACGGTGCTCGAAGGCAGCCGCAGAGGTTCCAAGGTTGCTCAGAAGGGTACGGTACTGTGACATCGAAAAACCGTTAGGAAACATTGCGCGGATTTGAGCACGCACCTCTTCTGTCCCAGCGTGAAGCTCGAGCTGGTCAGCGTGTTTGCTGATGAGTTGCTCATCGATGATACTATCAACAAGTTGTCGATCGAGATTTTGGAGGAGTTGGCCTGCAATTTGAAAGTAGTTCGGCCCTAGTGAGCGGCGGAGTTGATCTTGTACTTCACGTTTTCTTCCGTTGAAGTCTGAAAAGGAGACGGTGTGCTCGTCAACTTTAATGGCGTATGTCTCGTTTGAGCTCGAACCTCCAAAGTCCATGCCGAAAAAGAGCATCGAAAGCGAAATGGCTCCAATCATCGCTGCACCAAGAACAGAACGGTAGTATCGGTGGATAGTCTGTAGCATAGGACTCCTTTAGAGTTGGGCTAGGAAATCTTTCGCGACTTCTTCTGGAAATCGCTCCAACGGCCTCCACGGTACAGTGGGAGCCAAATGGTGAAGGATCTCAAAAACGACAGGCATCATATCAGGTGTGGTGAGAATGCCAATAATGCTTTGTTCTCGGTCTAAAGTACGTACCACCCCAACCCCTTCATAAGAGTCTATATACGTTTGTAGCGTTACGACATGGGCGCGAGGCACCTCGAGCGCTATCAGCGCTGAGTTGGTTCCCGTGAGATAACTACTTGATATTTCCATGGTTATGAAGACTCGTTCTCTCTGCGGGTGGCTTCAGCACGTAAGATCTCATTGACCTTCTTTGGATTGGCAGCCCCACCGCTTGCTTTCATAACTTGGCCGACAAAAAACCCGTGAAGTTTCTGTTCGCCTGCTAGGTACTGCTTGAGCTGCTCAGGGTTTTCGTCAAAGGCGGTGCGGATAAGCTCTAAGATAGTGGTGTCGTCAGTGAGCTGCTTGAGCCCCCGTTCTTCGATAATCTCTTCGGGATCGCGTCCGCTGGTGAACATAACTTCGAAGACCTCTTTAGCCATACGGCCACTTAAAATGTCTTCATCAATGAGTGAGATGAGTCTTCCAAGTTGTTCGGGAGTGACTTGAATGCGTTCGATCTCGAGGCCCTCTTTGTGAAGGAGGGCAAAGAGTTCAGAAGTAATCCAGTTTGCGGCTCCCTTGGGGTTTCTACACACTTCAACAACAGCCATGAAAAAGTCGATAAAACTTTTTTCAGCGGTAAGCACGCCGGCGTCGTATTCGCTGAGTTCAAAAGTATCAACAAGCTCATTAAAATGCTCCTCGGGAAGCTTTGGCATCTTTGCGCGGAGCGCATGAATCCAACTCTCTTCAATGACGAGGGGGGGGAGATCGGGATCTGGAAAGTAGCGGTATTCTGCGGACTCTTCTTTTGAGCGCATGGATTTTGTTGCGCCAGTAGTGCTGTCAAAGAGCCGCGTCTCTTGAACAACTTCTTCGCCGTTTTTCAGGAGTGAAAGTTGGCGAGCGACTTCGTATTCGATGGCGCGCTCAACAAACTTAAAGGAGTTAATGTTTTTGAGCTCCGTTCGGGTTCCAAACTTCAGTTCACCTTTGGGGCGAAGAGAGACGTTTGCGTCGCACCGCAAGCTTCCTTCTTCCATGTTCCCGTCACTAATACCGAGATAACGCGCAATTTGTCGCAAGGCTTTGAGGTACGCACTTGCTTCAGAAGCAGAGCGAATATCTGGTTCAGAGACAATCTCAAGCAGGGGAACTCCAGCACGGTTGAGATCGACGAGCGAGGATGCCGTCTTTGGGTCATGGATGCTCTTTCCAGCATCTTCTTCCATATGAATTCGAGTAATACCAACAGTGCGTGTAGAGTCTCCTGTTTGTATGCGAATACTACCGTGTTCACAGATAGGTTCATCAAATTGAGAGATCTGATACCCCTTGGGGAGGTCTGGATAAAAGTAGTGTTTGCGAGCAAAGCGGTTAAGCTTTCGTATATCACAGTTGAGAGCGAGCCCCATCATAATGGCAAATTCAATCACCTTTACGTTTGGAACAGGGAGTGCTCCGGGGAGACCAAACGTGACAGGATCAATGTGGGTATTTGGATCGGCCCCAAAAGTTGTTGAAGATGAACAGAAGATCTTACTCTCAGTTGAAAGTTGGAGGTGAACCTCTAGACCAATAACACTTTCATAGTCCATTAGCTGCCCTCCGTAAGAGATGGGCGACGGGTGTGCCAGTCTGTTTGACGTTGATAGAGCATGCCAGCTTTTAAGAGGAGCTCTTCGTCCCAGGCCTTTCCCGTAAGTTGTAGGCCGATTGGTAAACCTTGAGAGTCGAATCCACACGGGAGGTTCAGAGCGGGGAGTCCGGCAAGGTTTGCTGTTACGGTGTAGATATCGTTGAGATACATAGCGATTGGATCATCTACGTTTTCTCCCTTTTGAAAAGCGGTGGTCGGTGTCGTCGGTGAGAGAATAAAATCACACTCATGCTCAAAAGCTGTATGAAAATCTTGTTGAATAAGCCTGCGGGTTTTGAGTGCTTGCAGGTAGTAGGCGTCGTAGTATCCAGACGAAAGCACGTAGGCTCCAGTCAATATCCTTCGTTTTACCTCCTTGCCAAATCCTTCTGTCCGACTCTGAGCATAAAGCTCTTTTAAGCCATACACGTCTTTTGCGCGGGTTCCGTAACGGAGGCCATCAAAGCGTGCAAGGTTTGACGATGCTTCTGCTGGCGCAATGATGTAGTAGGTTGGAACGGCTAGCTCAGTATTAGGTAAGGAGATCTCTCTCAGTGTTGCCCCAAGCTTTTCAAACTCTTTTGTGGCGGCAGTGACTACTTGAGCAATCTCACCGCTGAGAGCATCTGTAAAGTACTCTTGAGGAATTCCAATCGTTTTTCCTTTTAAGTCTTTGGTGGTGCTCAAATCAAAATCAGGAACCTCTTTGTCCATAGAGGTTGCATCGAGTGGGTCTTTTCCAAAAAGAAGCGAACACAAAAGAGCGGCATCTTCTGCCGTGTGTGTCATCGTGCCCACCTGGTCGAGCGAGGAAGCAAAAGCAACTATCCCATAGCGACTTATCCGTCCGTAGGTTGGTTTTAGTCCTGTGACACTACAAAATGCTCCAGGTTGTCGGATCGACCCTCCCGTGTCAGTGCCGAGTGCTGCCGTAGCAAGTCCTGCCGCAACTGCAGCAGCGGATCCTCCGCTTGTGCCTCCAGGCACACGGGTTTCATCCCAGGGGTTTGATGTGGCGCCAAAGAAAGAGTTTTCGGTCGAGGAACCCATCGAAAACTCATCGAGATTTGTTTTTCCTAGAAGTACAGCTCCAGCGTTTCTAAGTTTCTCAACACACGTTGCATCAAAGGGAGATTGATAATCTTTAAGGAAGTTGCTCGCACATGTTGTTTCCCCTTCTGTCATGACAATGTTGTCTTTGAGAGCCAGTGGAACACCAAGGAGTGGAGAGGTGTCACCACTTGCACGTTTTTTGTCAGCAGTGCGAGCTTGCTGGAGCGCTTCTTCTTCAAAGGTCGAGATGTAGGCGTTGAGACGATCGAAAGCGTGTATTTGCTTGAGAAAGTCTTTCGTGAGCTCTTCCGAAGAGACAGTTTTGCTCTCTAGAGCTCGCTGAACGTCAGTAAGGGGGGCAAAAAGGAGATCGGTCATGGAGTACTTTGTTCAATTTTTAGTTTTCGTCGTGATCTACAACGAGAGGCACTTGAATAAGGCGCCCAGAGCGAGCAGGTGTTTGCTCGAGAATAGCATCGACGTTGGCGTAGTAACTTGCGGTATCTTTTCGAAAAACGTTTTTAGCGCCGTGAACATTTCCAAGTGGTTCAATGTTCTCTGTGTGTACCTCTTGAAGTTGGGCTACGTAGTGCACGATGGCATTGAGATCCGACGTAAGGGACTGTCCCTCTTGCTCCGTTATATTAATGCGAGCAAGTGATCCGAGCTGAGCGATCTCTTCAGTGGTAAACGTGGTGACGTTCTCCTTGTCAGAAGCCATGGAGTGATTTTCCTGCAATATTAGGCGAATGTTTGTGATGGTTGAGATTATTCAAATTCCCCTAAAAACGCCAGGTGCAAGGGGCAGAGGCTCCTATGAAATAGATAGGAACGCGAAGTACGCGAAGTACGCGAAGAAAAAAATATCCATCTTATTCTTCGCGTCCTTCGCGCTCTTCGCGTTAGAATCAAATACTGAAAATTGCTATGATCTCAGTAAGCTACCAATGTCTCCACGCCTCTCGTCTTGAAGGAAGTTCGACTAAGAACCGTAGCGGTGATATAACGTCGTTCTATGGGCGCCTCCAAATCGACTAATATAGCCAACCTCTTAGACCACCTCCTACGTGGATTGGCACATGATATTCGCACGCCTCTCTCTGTCATTTCTAATGATCTCCAGTATTTTGCAACACAGCTACCCAAAGGTGAGTGTGATCGAAGCCTCCGTAGGTGTAAGGAGATATCAGAGCACCTCTCAGCGTTGTCGGCTATTTTGGTGGACCCAGATATGGAGCGCACAGGGTTTCCGCTCTTAGCCCTGTTACACGAGAGCTTAAGTGAGTGTTGGGCACTCTCTAGCATAAGCCCTGATGTTACCGTCGAGAGTGAGCAGCAACGACTTGGATACGTTCTTAAAGAGATCGATCGTGTTCTTGGCTTGGAGGCGAGCTCGAAAGCAAATGCCGTTGTTCACTGGCAAGATGATGGAGCACTCGTTTTTTCGTTTCCCGCTCACGCGCTATCGGATACCTTTGTTTCAGCCACTTCCTTAACAGAGCTTGTGGAGTCGATAACAAATTCTCACTTTACCTCTCCTCCTATTGCTGATGCGGTATGTTCAACCCTAAAGCTTGCGTTTGAGTGTAAACGTGAAGGAGAGCAGGGAGTAATTGTTCTTCGTTTTTCTTAAGACCTCGTGATGAAAGATTCCCTTCTTCTCGTTGATGATGATAGTGATGCGGCACAGAGTCTTGCCAAGGCTCTTCCTGCTTACGGTGTTTCATCAGATATCTTTGTGGCCGTCTCTGAACAAAAAGCTCTTGAGCTTCTCGACTCGCATTTGCCAAATGTGATTGTCCTCGATCTGAGTTTGAATAATCGCGAAGGGGTCGAAAGTGGATTTCGTGTATTGCGAGCGTTTATCCAGAAAGACCCATCGTGTCGTGTGATCGTACTTACTGGACACGGTTCAACAGAAAATGGAATACGTGCTCTGCGAGAAGGTGCAGCTAGTTTTCTTGAAAAGCCAGCTGATATGCCGCATCTTGCAGCGCTTATTCTTGATGGTTTTGAGCAGTCGCGACTGCGCAGGTCGTTTCGTAAACTCCAAGCAGAGGGCAGTAGTCCCTTTGCCTCTACGTTTATCGGTGAGAGTAGTGCAATACGCCCAGTTCGAGAGGCTCTTGAGTACGCTGCGTCTACTTCGCAGCCTGTCCTTATCACAGGAGAGACTGGAACAGGAAAAGGAGTATGTGCAAAGCTTATCCACTCGCTGAGCAGTAGGCGAGAGAGCAGGTTTGTGCGGTATCAACCAGGATTGGGCAATGACGATCTTGTCGGAAGCGAATTATTTGGCCACCGACGTGGTGCATTTACTGGTGCGGACGAAGACCGCAAAGGCCTTTTTTCTCTGGCAGAAGGAGGAACGCTTTTTCTTGATGAAATTGATGAGCTCCCTTCAGTTGTGCAAGTATCACTGCTTGGTGTATTGCAAGAAAAAGTGTTTCGCCCACTTGGGGCAGAAGAAGAACAGCCGTGCTCCTTTCGACTTGTAGCTGCAACAAACTGCGATGTCTCCGAAGCGCTCTCTTCAGGAAAATTACGAGAAGACCTCTTCCATCGCCTAGCACACTGTGAAATTGTTCTTCCGCCGTTGCGCCAGAGGAAAGAAGACATTCCACTTCTTGCTGATCATTTTCTCCGAAAGGTATGTGAACAAGAAGGAATGTGTCTCTCTTCATTTTCGCCAGAGGCCTTCGTTGAACTCCAAAAGTATGACTGGCCTGGAAATGTAAGAGAACTTGAAGCGTGTATAGAAGGTGCTGCTTTTCGCGCCAACTTTTCAAAGAGCGTGTCTATCTCACTTGAGCACATTCAACTTCGAAGGCATCCAGCCTCTTTGGGGGCACCAACAACACTGAGCTATCATGAACAGCTTCAATCCTTTAAAGAGCGCCTTGTGCAAGAGGCGCTAGAACGCAATGCGGGCAATCAGGCTCGAGCTGCTAAAGAGATAGGCTTGGATCGCTCAAGTTTGAGGCGAATCCTTGCGAAATAGCCCCTAATCTACTGATTTTACCTGCTTTTATTCCTGTCCGAGTCGTCTCAATAAGCGCTCAATATTCCTACGAGAAATTCCGACTTACTAGACAGAGAACTTATGGCGTTTGGAGCCGTTGGTATGCCTACAGAAGCGGGTAACTATGAGTCACATTAACCTAACTTCGGAAGAGTCAGTGATCGTTGCTGATGACGATGTCATCTCTCGTCGGCTACTAGAAAAGTTCCTCACGAATTGGGGATTTCACGTGATCGCTTGTGCTGATGGAAAGGAAGCTAAGGAAGCTTTTGAGGGTGAAGCTCAACCTCGCTTAGCACTCCTTGATTGGTCTATGCCAGAAATCGATGGCCTTGAACTCTGTAAAATGATGAAGAAGGGAGAAGATGCTCGTTTTTGTTACATCATCATGGTTACCGGAAAGACTGAGATGGAAGAGGCTATTACTGCCTTTGATGCCGGTGCTGATGATCTTATCACAAAGCCACTCGATAAACGTTTCTTGCAAAGCCGTATGCGGGTTGCGAGTCGACTCATGGAGTATGAGTTAGAGCTTCAAGTTGAGCGTCGTTATCACGAAATGCACGCTTCGCAGATGGAAGAGCTTGCTCAGCAACGCGCAAAGCAGCTTGTGCATGCCGACCGCTTAGTAACGCTCGGTACGATGTCTGCTGGTATTGCTCATGAGATTAATAATCCAACAAGTTTTATTTCCGGAAATGTTCAAACGCTAGAAAAATTTTGGCCAGAGCTCTTAAGTACGATTGACTATAGTTTGGCTCAAGGGAATGGAGAGGAGCCCAAGCTCACCTTTATCAAAGAGGAGGTTCCCAAACTCCTTGAGGGGATGAAGACCGGTGTTTCACGAATTTCAGCTATTGTGAAGGGGCTTAAAAGGTATAGCCGACAAGGGCACGGTGCGGGCGATAAGGAGCCGACAAACGTTGTCGACCTCATTGAGCACACCTTGCACATGACGGAAGGAAAACTCAAGGGTCGAGTTGTCGTTGAAACAGATCTTGAACAATCGTTACCGCTCGTAAAGATGAATCCTGTTGAAATCGAGCAGGTTCTTGTCAATCTGATTGTGAATGCTGCTGATGCTATGGAAGGGCAACAAGATGCCCCGCTCAAGGTTGCAGCTCAAAAGCAGGATGAAACAGTCATCCTTACCATTGAAGATGGTGGTCCAGGGATTCCAGAAGATTTGTTAAACCGTATTTGGACACCGTTTTTTACAACAAAAGAAGTTGATAAAGGAACCGGCTTAGGGCTTCACATCTGTCGCGATATTATTACGGCACACGATGGAGATATCCAAGTCGAGAATAAACCGGAGGGAGGAGCAATGTTCACCATTAAGCTTCCTCTTTCAACACTCTAAGACACCGTGGGGAGAAAGACACATGTCTGTACACTTACTTGTAGTTGATGACGAAGAGCAGATACGCGATATGCTCTCAAGACATTTTCGATTTCTTGGTTTCGATGTTGAGACAGCAGAAAATGGTCAAGATGCGCTCGATAAAATGTCTCAGCGAAAAACTGATATCGTTATCTCTGACATTCGTATGCCGGTGATGGATGGAGCCGAGCTCTGTAAACGGATACGGAGTGATTATCCTATGACTCGGGTCATTATGATCACAGGATATGTCACTCTTGAAAATGCCTTGGCTTGTATGCGTCGTGGCGCTGACCGTTGCATTTTTAAACCGATTGAGGATCTTACAGAGCTTGAGGATGCGGTGAACAAAAGCGTGGAAACGGTAAGCTATTGGCTTGATGTTTTAAAAGAGCTCGCGGGTCAAAAGGGAGCTAAGGCTGTAGGAGGGGAAGCACATGAGTAATGCGATGGACTTATCCGTAGATGACGATCTCCTCAAAGGTTTCTTAGATGAATCTCTCGATCTCCTCTCGGAGGTTGATTCTTTTATCGCTTCTATTGAGCATGCGGAAGATCCGATTGAGACCGTTAATGCGATTTTTCGACCTGTTCATTCTATTAAAGGAAATGCTCCCTTCTTCGGATTTACGAGTGCGCGCAATCTAGCACACGAGCTAGAATCTCTGCTCTCTCTCGTTCGAGACGGTACACATGCTATCACACCAAGTTTAGTCTCCGTTTTGCTTGATGGTGTTGATGAACTTCGAGCAATGCTCAGTCGTGTGCAAGAAGGCGGACCAGAAGTTACAGATGCTGACGCACTACAAGTTCTTATTGATCGTGTTATTGATGAGCAAAATGCAGGAACTGATCCGGTGCAGGTCTGGAGTGATGTATTCCAAAGAGTAAGCCACTTGCAAGAAGCATTTGCTGGAAAACCTGAAGGAGAAGATCTTGAAAGTATCCTTGAAAGCCTTCGGGTACTTTCTACTGGAGTCGAGGGGATAGGAGATGGTGTCACTGAGGAAAGCCTCCCTCCGATTCTCAAGAAAGCAAAAGAGCTTATTGAGCAGTCTTCAACAGATGAGTTGTTTACGGTACTTCAAGAGGTGCACGGACAGGCAACGTCTGAGGAAACAAAAGAAGCTCTCCATAAGGTCCTCGATGGATTTGAGGCTTACGTCATGTCGATTGGTTTTGATGACTTGATGCGAGAAATGGTTGAAGAGGCTCTTGCGCTCTTTCAGGCAGAAGGGCACGAGGGAGGACAAGAAGAAGCCCCATCCTCAGAAACGGAACAAGCAGATCCTCAACCTGAAGCACAACAGGCTTCGCCTTCTCCATCACCAGAAGAAAAGAAGTCCGCACCTAAGGCGGACTCTGGGAAAACGATGCGTGTTGCAGAGGAGCATATCGATACGTTTCTCTCCTATGTTGGTGAATTGCTTATTCTTGGAGAGATGCTTGTTTATCTTGAAAGAAGATTAGCAGGGATTCCTGGGACAAACGAGGTGACAAGTGAATTTGCTCGCCTGACAGAATCATTTTCGCATCTTTCAAGCGATCTCCAAAAGAGCTTGATGTCAATTCGTAAGGTTAAAGTCAAGACAGCCCTACAAAAAGTTCCACGCCTTGTCCGTGATATTGCTAAGAATCACGGAAAAGATATTCGTGTCGAGACAGTAGGCGATGAAATTGAGGTTGATAAAAGTCTGATTGAAATGCTCGATGCGCCACTGACTCACATGGTCCGAAACGCTGCAGACCATGGCGTTGAAAAGCCTGAGATTCGTGAGGAACGTGGAAAAGAGAGGACAGGTACGATCTCTGTCTCTGTGTCTGAGTCTGAGAAGTTCATTCTTGTAGAGGTGAAAGATGATGGAGGCGGCTTAAATTATGATGCTATCCAATCAAAAGCTGAGTCTCTTGGATTAGTACGTGCTGGTGAGAAACTCACAGAACGCCAAGTGGTGGATTTCCTCTTTGCTGCTGGGGTTTCCACAGCCAAAGAGGTTACTGATGTCTCTGGACGTGGTGTTGGGATGGATGTTGTGAAACGCAATATCGAGCAAGCTGGAGGCAAAATCGAAGTTGAAAGCACTGCTGGCAAAGGCTCAAGGTTCTCTGTTGAGATTCCCAAAACAGTAACAACACATATCGTTGAAGCACTTGTATTTGAAGTGGGCGATCAGTTTTTTGCTATTCCGCTTGAGCAAGTCAATGAAGCGTTCTCATGTACAGAAGATGAAATTTTCTCTGCTACTGGAGAAGATCGCTACCTGTATCGTCAAGATGTAGCCTTACCCATCGTTCCTGCGTGTGATCTTTTACGATCTTCTGGGGCAAGGAGTCTAGAAGATCAAGAAGAGATGATTGTTCTCTCGATTAATGCGAATCGAAGAACGTACGCGCTGCTTGTTGATTCTGTACTTGGAGTTCAACAGGTGGTAGTAAAGAAACTCACTGGCGTTGTTTCAAAAGGTGATTACTACTCTGGAGCTGCTCTGATCGGTGATGGGAAAATCGCACTTGTTCTCGAAGTAGATCCATTTTGTGTTGGCTATGATCTTGTAAGACTCGCCGAACGTGCACGAGTCGAGGGCACAGAGACTCATATTGAAGAACTCTCTGAATCGTTCCATGGCGAAAGAGTAAGAGAGACTCTTCTTCTTGCGCATATTGATGGTGGCAACAGAGTTGGTATCCCGTTGAGCCTTGTGAATCGTTTGGAGAAAGTCCATCCCGGACTTGTTGAGATAGCAAGTGGCACACCAGCAATGCAGTATAGAGATTCGATTCTTCCTATCGTTTTTGCGGTCAATGGCTCTCAATCAGAGGATAACGATCGTGAGCTTGATGTTGTTATCTGTAAAAGTGGAGACCAGCCAGTTGGGCTTGTCGTTGAAAAGATTGTTGATATCGTTGATGAGGAGTTCTTTCTCGATGATATCGGCCGAAATCCTGCCATTCGAGGGACTTCGGTGATTCAAGATAAGGTGACAGACATATTACAAGTAGATAACTTTCTTGCTGAGAGGCTTGTACAGCCCTAGCCCGGACATTTCACCAGAAATCTGCTACTGGCAGCGATAGCACTGTTTTTTCGTGCCTTCAAGCTTCGATCCGACCTTGTTGTGTTTCAACACACCGTCGTCCGGATCAAATCTCGAGAACCCGAAAAAACAGCCCCCTCACTCCCCTCACGACGAAGTCTGGTGAAATATCCGGGCTAGGGATGCTTTATGAAGTTTCTTGCTGCACCAATACGTTACATATAACGAGAAGGCCGCGAAGCGCTCCCCCTCCCCCTTCGCGTACATCGCGTACTTCGCGTTATAAAGTTTTACCGTGGTATCTGCATAGTCTATGAGATTGCCCTTACCCGTGGATCTCGGCTAAGAGCAGGTGGTTTGTAGGGAAGTGCTACTTGAGCATAGAGAACATGAAAATGAACCCGAGTGTTCGGCATGCAAGGGCGAGCATGGCAAATTTTTTGTGTTTCTCTCGAGTTGTTGCCTCTTCTTTGCCACGGTAGATCTTAGAACCGTGAATTGCGGTTGGAATATAGAAGACAAGAGCGAGTGTGGAAAACCCGATGTGGATCATTTCTAGTGGGCCAAGAGTAAAAGAAGCAGCCGTTTGAACAGCATCTCTTGTAAATTGTAGATAGCCCACAAGCAGAAAATCACCAATAATTCCTGTAACAACAAGGGGAACATGGCGAGCGGGGGTATGACGTTGGGTGTAGCCGAGGATAAGACAGAGCCAGGTGACGGTGGCGATGTACATATATATCGTCATACCCACTAGATTATTCTCGTATCTCTCAACTTGCAAGGAGATAAATGCATTTAATAGTAAGCCTAGAACTCTCTTGACTCTGACCTTAATCTTGACCTTGCTCTCATCACATTTAGAGCGACGAGCATGTTCTCATCTTACTGCAGACGAATCTTTGAGTTCTCAAGGAGTTTTCGTTGTAGGTCAAGGTCAAGATTAAGGTCAGAGTCAAGAGAGCGTTGGGGTTAGTGTTCAACCAAAACTTCTTCTTTTCTCTTCAGCAGGCTCCCAACCAACTCCACATCAGCATCAATCACAGGAATACTATAATCGAGCACAACAAACGGAGGGATATGAAGCATATGGTGATGCGCTCTGACGGCAATGACTTTCTTCTTTAATTTTATAGCTAGAGTAAGTTCCCAAGTTGTCGTATTTCGCAGCCAAGTATCTTCACCAAAGAAGCAGAGAACGAGATCTGAGCGGCGAATGCGATCTTCTGTGCGTAGCATCCATGGCTTTGAAAAAGGAGCGTCGTCAACAGTTGGTTGAATAGTGATTGAGCCTGATTGATTTGAGATCTTACCAAGAAACTGTGATACGTACTCTGACTCTTGTGGTGAGTGAGTCACAAAGAGAGCTGGCGCTCCTTTTCGGAGGTCCTTTACGGGTAGTGAACGTGTAAATGTGTTCGGTAGCATTTCTTCTCTCTCGCTCCTCTTGCTCTACCACATATCTGTCGAAATTCCAGAAATGCTCCAGCAAACCAGTAGATATCGTGAAATATCAGGGGGTTGTGGCGTTAATATTGTCTCTTGGAGAGTTTGCCCGAGTACCATATTCTGGTTTTTATGACTGAGCGAAAATACAACCCTGACGATTATCCCCATCCTGGCGAAGTGCTCCTCACGGAGCTTGAAGAGATAGGGATCTCACAGCGCGCCTTTGCCCATTTTATTAGCTACAACAAGGACGATCTCGTTAGTGTGTGCGCTGGAAGCCTTAATGTCTCTCCGACGTTAGCGTGTAAACTTGGGCGCGCATTAGGTACGCCTCCTCGAAAATGGCTCGAACTTCAGATGCACCACGATCTCGCTCGTGTTGATACTCGCGAGTACGAAGATATCCGCCAGCTCGGTGCGCCTCTTGAGGGAGAAGAAGAAGGAGAGTAGCTCAACCCGTCTTAGGTCGAGGACCCGTGAGAAACACTCGAATGCCGTTGTCATTTTCTGGAACTTTTTTCTCCGTGGCAAAAGATGTATTGAACATGAAAGGGCTTTGCCACGGAGAAAAAAGTTCCAGAAAATGGTTGCTCAACACTTACCCCCGTTTCAACCCCGAAACTAACTTGTACAGCTAAAGCTCCTCTGCAATCTTGAGAGCATCGCCTCAGGAATCCGACTCTCATCACCAAGAATGAGCAGTAGTATTTCTCCTCGTGCATCGAGCCTCTCTTTGTAGGAGTGAAGAGCTCCGATAAGGGGCAGGGGGAGTCGCGAGAGGAGAGAGAGATCGACGAGCCACGATTTGTTTTTATCTTCGCTTGCTTGAAAGAGAGCTTCGAGTTCTTCGAGCAGTGCTTCTTTATCCTGCTTGATGTCTATATCAGAAACCTTTACTTGGAGTTCGAAGTCGGTCTCTTCGATCATGAGAAGCGGAGTCTCTCGCTTTTGAGGTTCACTGAGAAGCGATGGTTCATCGAGTGGAATATCCTCTTGCACAGGAGGAGGTTCTTCATCAGGTTCATTCGTCAGGAGAAAGCCAGCATTGTGCGTAGCGGCTTCGTCGTGTTCACTTGAGATTTCTTCGTATGAAGAAATCTCCTCTCCCCCGGCTTCCTCCTCTGGCGGAGGAATCTGGAGTATTCCTTTTTTAATTGGGCTCGGTTTTGAGTGGGAGGCCGTCATAGAGCCTCAGAGAGAAAGCGCATACTCAAAAGTAATCTTCTTAAAACATGTGAGATCGGTAAGAGAGCTGCAATTATACACCTCAATCTCCTTATCTTTGAGGAGAGACGCGCCATACTCAAGCATTTTTTTCATCTTTGGAAACTCTGTATCGGGATGGTTGCGAGAGTGGAAGTCTTGGCCGAAAAAATGAGTGTGTCCCTCACGGTGTTTAAGATCGAGGCCGAGATAGATAATCTCGGAAAAACCCATATAGACTGCAATTTGCAGTGATAAGTAGGAAATGGTGTATCCCGAGTACACGCCTTCTTCTAAATCCCAACTCCACCCTTCTGACCCGAGAAGGTTGATAGGGATTCCCCAAGGTCTATCTTGAAGTGTAAAGAGGAAGCGCGTTTGCTTCATGAGGTCAGGATAGAGATCGAAAAGCCGATGGTCCATGCAGCAGTGATAGTGCGTGTCTGGATAGGTTAAAAAAGAACGGTTAAGCCCCATGACCATCCGCCGTGAAAGAGGAGAGAGGTCGTAATCACCCAATGATGGTCCAGAGGCGAGAATAAAGAGTCTTTTGCCGGTGTGTAGACCTTTAAAATCTTTAATGTGTGTGAGTGTTGTTTCTGAGTTCATCGAGGGAGAAGGTTACATGTTTAATCATTCGTCGGTTGTAAGTATAGACGCCGTGAATCATTTTGTCTGCAGTACACATGAAGTGAGGATAGGAAATCTCGTAGGGTACCTCGTCAAGATGCCAAGGGTCTGACCAAGTTATCCCGGAATCAAGTGTTACAGATATACTTAATGGTGTTCGCTTTTCTTCGGAGTGGTTATATACCACAGCGGACAGATTCTCTAAGGCAAAGCCGCTTACTCCACTAAGTGGGCAAGGGAGTGATGTCCGGATGAGAGGGGACCAGCTCTTCGCTTCATCTTTTGAGTGGGCGCGCCAAATTAACCTTGGATCATCGCTTGGGCGAAAAAACATGGTCAGCTGACCATTTTGTTCTCTAAAGAGTGAGGGTTGAATGAGTGGTGTATCAGGAAATGCGTCTCGTATACCCCATTCCTCGCCTTGGAACTCTAGTAGGAGGGAGTGAAAGTTAATCTCGTCGTATGCAGGAAGAAGAAGTGTATTGTCAGCGAGTACCACTGGAGGATGGCGTACCATAAGTCCTTTATCTGGCCACGCTATAGCTGGAGGGCTCCAGGTATAACCACCGTCATCAGAGAATGATGAGTGTAAGACAGCATCATTCCAGTACGTTCCTTGTAAGAAAACAAAAAGGAGCCATAGCCGGTCTGAGCCGGGAACTTGATAGAGAAGGGGGTTTCCTACTGAAGAGTTGAATTTTCCAAGAAGTGGTCGAGCTTTCTCCCAGGAGCCATCAGTTCGGCGTTTAGTAATACAGAGTTGAGCATTTTTGTAGTCTTCCTTGTCGGGGTGAGCATACCAAACGGCAAAAAGGCTGCCGTCGTGCGTTTCGTGCAACGTAGCGCAGTGAGCATGGATGCCAGTGTCATCAGGATTGTAGAGAAACTCTGCTTCCATCAAGTCAAAACCTTATGATTTCCCAACATAAACAGTAAAACATCCACATGAATTTCCAAAGTGGAGAGCGGTGACTTTATGGAGTGTTATGTTAGAAAAAGGACACTCGTGAGAGAGTTGAGTTACTTCTGGGATGCCCAGTGTGCAAGGTTCTGGAAGAACGGTTTTGAGATTACCTGCTGTCATGTTGGTAACCTCGCGGAGCACGTCTTTGAGCTGCTCTTGGTTCATCTCTTCTTCATCTTTGAGGTGGTACATTCGGCGAGCGATGTCTTCGACCATAGAGGCGGAGGATGCTACAAGGACCTCTCCTTCCCAGGCACCGGAGATCGTAATTCGACCAAGAAGTCCATTTTCGTAAGATTCTGATTGCTCTTCTTTTTCAACCAGTTCGCTTCCGAGGGAGAAACTCCAAATTTGAGGAATAATTCGTTTAATTTCTTCGGTTACAACCGTGTGTTCCATAGAGAGCAAACACCATCAAAGGACATTGTCTCTTGTTTGGGTGACAAAAGACATCATGTTAGTCTTTTTTTATCGTATAACAGCTACCACGTCCACTTGTTCGGCGAGCGTAGTTTTCATCGAGGTTGAGAGTTGTCTCGGCGGCTCCGAGAAAGAGAAACCCATCAGGGCGCAGGACTCTCCTTACTTTACCCAGAATCTCTTTTTTGACCTCAGCATCGAAGTAGATCAAGACGTTACGTAAAAGCACAATATCTGACTGCGGAACCCCGATCCAGGGTTTAATGAGATTCAACTCTCGATATTCGATCATATCTCGAACATCTTTTTTGAGTTGCCATTCGGTGCCCTGCTTTTCGAAATATTTAATGAGAAGTTGAGCAGGAAGGCCTCTGTTGATCTCTACCTGTGAGTATTTCCCTTCCTTTGCTTTATCGAGTACTTCCTTTGATAGATCGGTACCGAGAATAGTGAGTTTCCAGCTGAGAAGCTCAGGAAAGTGCTCTCGAATCATCATGGCAAGTGAATAGAGCTCTTGGCCAGTTGAAGCAGCACCGCACCAAACAGTAAGAGCTTTTTCTGCTTTTCTCATTTCTAGGAGTTCAGGAATGAGCTGGGTTCTCATCATTTCAAATGGCTCAATGTCTCGATAGAATGACGTCTCATTTGTTGTGAGCGCTTCGACCACTTTTCCTTTAAGCCCAAACTTCTTGTTTCCACGTAGCGCAGTGACAAGTTGCTCGAGAGAATCAAATCCTTCTTCGGAGGCAATAGGCGAAAGGCGAGACTCCACAAGGTACTCCTTGCCTGATTCGAGCACGATAGCGGACTCTTTCCGAATAAGCTCACTGATGAATTCAAAATCTTTTGGTTGAATGTTCATAAGCTTGTTCCTTTATCTTCCTGTAGAGAGAGATTTTTTTTGTTGGATTCTTCGTACGAGTTCTGGAGCAATTTGTTCAAGTGGTACGATGGCGTCGTGAAGGCCTGCTTCAGCTACAAAACCAGGCATTCCCCAAACGACACTCGTCTCTTCGTCTTGGACAACAATTTGACCGCCTGCCTGACGCACGTATTCACATCCGCGAAAACCATCTTGGCCCATCCCAGTGAGAACGAGAGCGAGAGTGTGTCCACCAAAGTGCTCAACAACAGATCGAAATAAGGGATCTGCCGCTGGTCGGCATGAGTTTTCGGGAGGATTTTGATCGAGTACGGTAACATACTCGGTACCAGAGCGTTTGATTGTTAAGTGATAGTCACCAGGTGCGATATACATACATGCAGGTTTAAGAGCCATTCCCTCTTGGGCTTCAACAACTTCTATGTTTGATTGCTCATTAAGTCTCTGTGCCAACATTCCAGTAAAGAGTGGTGGCATGTGTTGTACGCATACGATGGGTACTGGAAGATCTCCTGGAAGTCGAGGGATAAGATCCGCGAGAGCGTTTGGCCCACCAGTAGAAACTCCTATGCAGAGAATTTGAATATCCTGTATCGATGACGAACTACGAAAAACCGAAGGTTTTGCTACTTTGCTCTGCCGGGGCATCGAGGTTTGAAGGGGAGGAGCAGGTTTAAGGTCACTCTGTCTGGGAGGAAGGGGTTTTGCGTGACCACAAAGTGATTTAATTTTTGTGATCAGCTCGGCTTCTACACGAGTTCTGGCTTCACCTACCGAGCCCACATTTGCAGGCTTTGTGCAGTAGTCATTCGCTCCCGCACTTAAGGCATCAAGAGTGGCTGATGCTCCACGCTCAGTAAGGGTGCTAAACATGACAATAGGCAGCTTGGTATAGTTCTCGCGAATGGCACCAACCGTTTCTATGCCATTCATCTCTGGCATTTCTACATCAAGTGTTATGATATCAGGGTTACATTGAGGGATTTTTTGAAGCGCAATTTTACCATTGGCAGCAACACCCACAACTTCGATATTGGGATCTTTGTTGAGTGCGTCCGTTACAATTTTTCGTATAACTACAGCATCATCAACAACAAGTACTCTTATTTTTGGACTGCTAGGAGCGACCATTACACATCTCAAAATAATAACAATTAGAAGAATTATTCTTCGAAGGGAACACCAAGAAGCTTCATTTTGTCGAGAATCATCTCTTTCGTAAAAGGCTTCATGATGTACTCATTCGCGCCAGCTTCAATTGCTTTTACCACTTGAGTCATCTCTGTCTCAGTAGTGACCATCATAATTTTGATGTCGTTATATTCGTTCTCTGCTCTCACTTTACAGACAAGATCATATCCATTCATAACGGGCATGTTCCAATCAACGAGCGCAATAGTGCAGTCTTTGTTATCACCCAGTTTATCGAATGCGTCTTGTCCGTCCTTTGCTTGAACTACGTCATAGCCGAGCTCTGACATCATTTTTGACAGGATAAACCTTGTAGCTCCTGAGTCATCTACAATCATCGCTTTCATAATTCAATCCTCTTTCGGGAGTCATTCAAAAGCGAGCAGGGAGAAGCTCTCCCTGCTCGTCTCTTTCTCATTCTAAAGCTTAAAGCGTGAAACAAGCGATTGAAGTTCAGAGGCCATGCGCGAAAGTTCGCCAGAAGCTTCTTTTGTATTGCTTGCTCCTTCGTTTGTACTTGAAGCAGCTTGAGCAACGCTTGCGATGTTTTCCGTGATTTCGTTACTTCCGCGTGCGGCTTCCGTAACGTTTCGGCTCATCTCATTCGTTGTTGCTGTTTGTTCTTCAACGGCACTTGCGATGGTGTTCGAAATGTCGTTGATGTTATTGATGGTGTCGCTGATTTCAGCAATCGCTTCAACCGCGCTTGAGGCATCAGTTTGAATCGCAGCAATCTTCTGACTGATGTCTTCAGTTGCTTTTGCTGTTTCTTTTGCGAGCTCTTTTACTTCGTTAGCAACAACAGCAAATCCTTTTCCAGCTTCGCCAGCTCGAGCAGCCTCAATAGTGGCGTTCAAAGCAAGAAGGTTTGTTTGTTCCGCAATAGAAGTAATCACTTTGATAACGTTTCCGATCTCGGTGCTGCTTGCTCCAAGCTGACCAACAACTTCGTTTGTGCTCTGAGTAAGCTCAACAGCGTTTGTTGCCACTTTCGCAGCTTCGTTTGCATTTGTTGCGATCTCGCGAATGCTCGCCGTCATCTCTTCCGTTCCGGTAGCAACTGTTTGAACGTTTTTACTCACTTCTTCAGCAGCCGCTGATACAACGTTCGACTGTTGAGAGGTCTCATCAGCATTTGTTGCCATAGTCTCACTGACAGCTGTTAGCTCTTCAGAGGACGCTGCGAGGTTTTGGGCATTGTCTCTGATTTGACCCATGCTTTGACGAAGATCGTCGAAGAATCGGTTTAATCCTTCTCCCATCTGACCAATTGAGTCTTCTCCAGTGACCGAAATCTCTTGTGTGAGATCTCCTTCGGCCGCAGCATTGACTACGCCAAGAATGTTATCAACTTTTTCGCGAAGTTCAGCTGCAGCTTCTTGCTCACGTTTTTGGCGTTCTGAGCTTTCCTGTTCGAGTCTGAGTTTTTCAGTAATCACCTCCCAAGTTACCATAGGCCCAATGTAATTTCCGTCATTATCGAAAATGGGGCTTGCAAGGAGAGAAGCTGTCTCGGGCCCAAGCTGTATATTTGCTTGGTATGGGAGATTTGCAGGATCGTTTAAGATCTGGCGTTGGTGAGCAGGATTCTTGTGGAAGATATCAACATTTGAACCTAGCACCTTCTCTACCGGTATTGGCAGATATTGTGCGAGAGTGCGAAGTGTTTTCGTTGATGCAGGGTTGAGATAGTTAATGTTCAGATCTCTATCTGCCATCATGATGTTTACTGGAGCATTTTCAACGAGTGCTTGGAGACGTGTTTGTTGTTCTTCGAGCTTGATTTTTTCGGTAATGACTTCCCACGTTACCATTGGTCCAATATATTCACCTGCTGCGTCATAAATTGGCGAAGCAAGAAGATCGGCTGTTTCAGGCCCAATTTGAATGTTGGAGCGATACGGTAGGTTAGCGGGATCTGTTAAAATCTTACGTTGAACTGAAGGATCTTTGTGAAAGATATCAACATTTGAGCCAAGCACTTTGTCGACTGTAACAGGAAGATATTGAGCAAGGGTTTCAAGCGTCTTGATAGAAGCAGGGTTTACATAAGTGATGTTCAAATCTTTGTCCGCCATCATGATGTTCACTGGAGCGTTCTCAACAAGTGCTTGAAGTTCTGTTTGCTTTTGCTCAAGCTTAAGCTTCTCAGTGATTACTTCCCATGTAACCATAGGACCAACGTATTCGCCGCTTTGGTCAAAACGAGGAGAAGCAAGTAGGCGTGCTGTCTCAGGTCCAAGTTGAATATTCACCTCATACGGAAGGTTGCTCGGATCGTTCAAGATTTTCCTTTGAACTGATGGATCCTTATGAAAGATATCAACACTTGAACCAACCACTTTGTCTACTGGCACGGGTAGGTATTGCGCAAGATACTCGAGTGTTTTGCGTGAAGCAGGATTGATATACGTAATAACAAGATCCTTATCCGCCGCCATAATATTGACTGGAGTGTTATCAAGCATAACCCAAGCAGCATCGTCGCTGTGCGATGTTGTGCTCATGTCTTGTGTTGTGCCGTTTACTGACTGTCCGTTTGCCATGGTGAATCTCCTTTAGGTTCCCGAAGAAAGTTGAAAAATGTATTACTCTACGACCTCAACATCTGTTGCCCGTGCGCAATCGAGCACGAGTAGTAGTTTACCGTCGAGCTTATAGACACCTTCGACGAGTTCTCGTGAGCGCGCCTCGATGGTGTCTGGTGTTTGTTCAAATTGGGATGCGCTGACTTCGAGCACATCTCCAATTTCGTCGACAAGTAAACTGATAACCTCATCTTCGTGTCGTACGACGACATTCATTGGAAGATGATCCGCGTCACGTTCTTCAAGGCCGAGTCGTCGGCGCATATCTATCGCTGTGATGATTTGACCACGTAAATTAATAAGTCCTTCAATCATCGGGGATGATTGTGGAACGGGAGTCATTTCTTGATATCGAATTATTTCTTGTACTTGCATTACGTCGACACCAAAGAGCAGATCGCCAACAAGAAAGGTGGCAAATTGAGCTTGAAGGTGTGTCGAGCTATCACGCCCACTGTCTTCTGTCGATGTCATTACTGTTTCTTCGCTTTGCATCACTGTGCTCCTTGGTGTTGAGATTGAGTGTCTTCAAGTAATTGTGGTTCAAGCATCTGAAGAACTGCGTTCGAATCGAGTACATCGGTGATTTTCTCTTGCACGACGGCTGAGCCAAGGACTCCCTCTTTTCCTTGGCTGTACTGGATGTTGAGTGATTCGTAAACAATGTCGAGAATCTGTCCTACGATAAAACCGACAGCACGTTCGCCACACCGAAAGACAATAACGTTAACAAGATCGTCGTCTGCGTAAATGTGTTGCTGTTTTTCCTCTCTGTTGAAGAAACTTGAGAGGTTGATGAGAGGAAGGATTCCACCTCGATATTGAACCACCATACGCCCGCTGGCCTGTTCAATAGCAGAGCCGGTAAATTCCTCCAGTCGATCGACCTTTACAAGTGGAATCGCAAGTCTTTGACTTTCTCCTATACGTACAAGAAGGAGCGATTCTCGATCGTCGTTTCCGTGCTCCTCGTCGGTGAGCTCATCTGTGTGATCACTTGAGTCGTTCACATCATTGATCACATGTGCCTTCTTTCCAATTCCGAGAATGTCGAGAATGAGGGCAACCTTTCCGTCTCCCAAAATGGTTGCACCGGCGAAAACCTCTATGTTCTTGAGCTGTCGTCCAAGTGGTTTGACCACGATCTCTTCAGTATCGTGGACGACATCAACCACGAGTCCAAATTCTTTCTCGTCAGCTTTAACAACGACTACGTTGATAGCTCTATCTTTCTTTTTTTCTTGTTCGTCTTCCCGCGTATAGTGCTCCATCTGTAGTTCATGGGAGAGGTACACGAGGGGAAGGAGATCTCCCCGAAGACGATAAAAGAGAGAACCATGGATTTCTTCGATCTGTGTGTCTATTTTATCCCCTTCAATACGGAGTAACTCAAGTAAGCTAACTTGAGGGATAGCAAAGCGTTGATCCGCGGTAGACACCATGAGGGCTGGAACAATAGCTAGCGTTAGTGGAATCTTGATTTTGAGTGTTGTGCCAACTCCGAGTTGACTTTGAATGTCAACGCTTCCGCCTATTTTCTCGATATTGGAGCGTACAACATCCATTCCTACGCCACGTCCCGATATGTTTGTGACTTGTTCGGCAGTAGAAAATCCTGGTGCAAAAATGAGTCGCTGAAGATCTTGCTCAGACATTCGTGCTGCTTTTTCTGATGATACAACGCCCTTTTCAATTGCTTTCTCTTTGATACGCTCAGTGTTGAGCCCTGCGCCGTTATCAACGATTTCAATGATGACATGTCCACCTTCGTGAAAAGCGCTGAGGAGAAGAGTGCCCTCACGTGGTTTTCCATTCTCTTCACGAACATCAGGTGTTTCAATGCCGTGGTCTGCTGCATTTCGTACAATGTGGGTCAATGGATCTTTTATTGCCTCAAGAATGGTCTTATCAAGGTCTGTATCTTTACCTTCCATTTCAAGCTTAATTTCTTTTCCGCATGCCCGTGCAATGTCTCGAATAATTCTCGGGAACTTATTCCAGACGTTTGCAATTGGTTGCATGCGTGTCTTCATCACTCCTTCTTGAAGTTCTGAAGTAATGAGGTTGAGTCTTTGGCATGTATTTGTGAAATTTGCATTTGTTTCACTGTTCATCTTTGTAAACTGTAAGATTTGGTTGCGCGCAAGCACGAGCTCTCCGACGAGGTTCATCAGCGAGTCCAGGAGCTCAACGTCAACACGTAGGGAGGAGTCGGCGATACTGCTCTTTGAAAGTGGAGCATTTTCGCTTTTAACGAGCTTCTGAGCGGCTTGATCGACAGGTGCTGATTGAGACATAGCGGTACTCTTTGGTTCTGGTGCGGTACTCTTTGGTTCTGGTGTCGGGGTGGGCTGAGCTGCAGGTGTTTCTGGTTGAGCAGATGCCTGTGGTTCGACAACTTCTTTCTGTGATGGCTCTTCTCTCTTCGCTTCAACAGTAACTGTTTCTTCCTCGCTTGGTGGCTTGCTTTCTTGTTGTCCTGGTTCATCACTTGATAGAGATTCTTGCTCTTGCTCTTGCTCTTGCTCTTGCTCTTGCTCTTGCTCTTGCTCTTGCTCTTGCTCTGCTTTTGCTTCCTGAACCTCTTTTTGTTGAGCTTCTTGAGGCGTTGAGGCTTCTTCCGCCGTTTCGGGCTCTCCTCCAGCCCAAGGAATGGAGCTATCACCAAGTACCTCAGCGATGAGATCGTGATTTGTGATGTCTGCTTCTTCTGAGGCTGCTTCAAGAGGAGTCTCTTCGGTTTCTGTTGATTCGTTTTCAGAGTCACCTTCTTGAGTCGCTTGTTCTGCTTGTCCTTGTGCAAGGAGCTGTTCTATATCCGTTGAGTCAGCTTGTGATTCACTTGAGCTTTCGTCTGTGTCCTCTTCTGCTGAAGCATCCCCGTCGAAGAGGTTCGCTAAAAGGTCCTCTGAAGACTCTCCATCTGCGCTATCTTCTGTTGGAGATACTGCAGCATCCCCGCTCCGGTGCTTATCAAGTCCTTTATTGATGTCTGCAAGGAGTTGATTGACCTCTTCGCTTTGCTCTTCAACCCCAGGTGACGGTTCCTCCTCTGTGGCGTGTTCCTCGGAGGGAGAACTTTCTTGTGTGGCAGCTTGAACGGTTTCTTCCTCTTGAGGAGGCTCTTCTGCCTGAGGAGCAGGTTGTTCCTCTTGCGCACTTTCCTTTGGCGTAGCATTCGGATCGTTTAATGCGATAAGAGTGTTTACTAACTCTTCGTAGAGCTCGTCGCCTTCTGAGCCGGTTTCTTCAATTGTTCCTAGGATGCTTCGTAGTGCATCTCCAAGATTGAGTAGGGAAGTGGCAATTTCAGTTGAGAATCCAACTCTTCCTGCACGGAGGCTATCGAGAAGGTTTTCACCTTTGTGACTGATTGATTCGAGGATTTTAAAATCGAGAAATCCGCAGGTGCCTTTAATCGTATGAACAATACGGAAGATACTATTAATCGTACCCGTATCTGTCGGGTTGTTCTCAAGTTTGAGGAGCTCTTCGTCGAGTCGATCGAGCCCTTCTAAACTTTCAATAATAAACTCAGATATGAGTTCGTTATCAAATGACATGAGGCACTGTGCTCACTTGTTACGATTATTGTTTATGATGAACAGCTCAAAAATTCTTTTAAGCGATCATCTGCTTGTTGTACTGCGAAGCTAGGGTGCGGACGAAAGAATGAAAACTTCCCGATACTGGATATGTGATAAGTCTTCCCTTCAGTTCCGATCCTCCTATGTGGGTCTATCGAAAAAATGAAAGAATGACTTAAGGGATATTACTACAAGATCGGTAAATACTTGAGTGGGTGTCGAAAAACCGAGAGAGAGCGGAAGAGGGCAAAAATTGCCTAGTGCTGGGACAGGGAGTTATGAGTCTATGAGTGCAGAGAGGTTGGTGACTACCTCGGAAGTATCTGAGTCGCCCTCTTGGCCAGTGCCCTCAACACTCTCTAAAATTGTCCGAATGGCATCTATCATAGCGAGAAGTACGTTGGTGATCTGTGGTGAGAATTGTTTCGTCCCATTACGAAGTTGATCAAGGAGTGTTTCGCCTTTATGGCAGAGTTCCTCGAGCTTATTAAAAGCGAGAAAGCCACTATTTCCTTTGATTGTATGTATGGCTCGAAAAACACTATTAATGAGCTCACTGTCAGAGGGGGCCTTTTCGAGATCAACGAGATCTTGCTCTACCTGATCAAGGTTTTCGTAAGCTTCAACGAGGAATATTTTAACTTCTTCAGGAATCTCGCTCATGGAAAAACACCTAGTAGTTGCAGTCAATATGGGCTCAAGGAAGAACTGATAGTACCCTGAATTTATATTTAGGCCAAATTACTTCCTACATCAATGAGAAGGTGACAAGAGGTGGAAAGATTCAGGTACCTTCATGGAAATTCCACGTAGTTTTTCGCATCCTAAGTGGGCAAGATCTCAAAAGGGCTATTTATGTCGCTTTACCAACACTTCATTAGAGCAGCAAAGCTCGGCAAACTAGGAGTTTCCCTTGGCCGAGCTCGCCGACTTGAAGGAGGGGCCCAAGAGCAAGCGCTTCAAAACATCGTTATGAATATGGCTTCTCTCAGAGGGTTACCACAAAAAGTTGGACAAATTCTCAGCCTTGGTGAGCTTGCAAGTGACAATGAGCGATTTATGGAGCTTACTGAGTCTCAAAGGAACGCAGAATCTTTTGATACGATCAAAGAGTGGCTTGAATTAGCCTACGGCTCCCCAACACAGAGAGTCTTTTCTTCTCTGTCTGAAGAAGGAATGGCGGCATCACTTGGACAAGTTCATAAAGCACAGTTACAGAGCGGAGAGACGGTTGCGGTAAAAGTACAGTATCCAAATATGAAAGAGTCTCTTGAGGCTGATTTGAAAGCGTTAGGTTTGCTCGCAAGTCCCCTTACGAAGCGCCACGAAGGATTTGACCTTAATGGTTATCGAAATGAGCTTCGCCAAAGTCTCATTCATGAACTCGACTATCTACGTGAAGCAAATACCTTAGAGCGTTTTCATCGACTTGCTCAACCTTATCCTGAGTTTGTTATCCCCTTTCCATATAGCAAATGGTGCCGAGAGAAAGTGTTGGTAATGGACTGGATAGAAGGAGAACGGTTTTCGGAGTACTCTAGCTGGGGGCAAGGGGATAAGGATCTTATTGCTACTTACTTTCTAAGATTCTTTCTCCGTTCTTGGCTTCTTTGGGGAGAGGTGCACGGAGACCCTCATAGTGGAAACTACCGATTGGTCAGAGATGGCGGGCAGATCAAGCTAGGTGTTTTTGACTTTGGTTGTGTGAAAGAGTTGTCTCCGAGAGAGAGAACGGGTCTACTGTTTCTCCTAAAAAATGGAAATGAAGCAACCGATGAAGAGCTCTTTCGGGCCTATATCCTCTTAGGCTTTGATTCAGCGCTTCTCTTTCCCTTGATAAAAGGTTTGCGAGAGGTAACGGCAGCACTCCTTGCTCCTTTTTGGTATAATAACGGGCCATTTCCGCTTGCTCAGTGGGAGCTTGCTTCTCGTATTGAACAAGCTTTAGGGGAGAATCGCTGGAATTTTCGGTTCGCAGGTCCTCCTACTTTGATTCTTTTCATCCGTGCGCTTTCTGGCTTAATCCAGTATCTTCGTGTTCTTGATGTGGATCTCAATTGGAAGTTGGAGCTCTCTCGAGTCTTTGATACTCTAGGAGAGTCTTCGTTTGAGCTTCCTTCTGAGCAGGAGCTGGAGCGGTTTGATCGCTTTCTCCGTATTCGAGTAACCGAAGCGGGGAAAGCAAAAGTACAGCTTACGTTTCCTGGACGCTCGATGCGTCACCTTGATGAAGTGATGCCTCCAGAGGTAAAAAGCCGCTTGGTTGAGAGGGGTATATCTGTACAAGAGATTGTAGACGAGGCTGTGGCAAAGAATTATCCTCCAGGTGATCTTTTCCAATCTGAGGAAGGGGGCCGAGAGATTCGAATTTGGTTGACAGATTCACAAGACGTATAGGGAGAAAAAGAATGAGGGCGCTTGTTGTAGAAGATGATTTTGCAAGTAGAAAAATTGTGCAAAAGATTCTCGGTAACTTTTTTGAGTGTGACGTAGCTGTAAATGGCCAAGAGGCGCTCGCTGCTTTTGACGAAGCGCATTCCAATGAGGCCCCGTATACTTTAATCTGCCTCGATGTCGTCATGCCAGAAATGGACGGCCATGAGGTCCTCAAGAAGGTCAGAGAGAAGGAGGAGGCCGTTGGCATTGGTGGTCTTGAAGGTGTAAAGGTTATTATGACTACTGGTCGAGACGATAAAGAGAGCATCCTAAGCGCTTTTCGAGAGGGGTGCGAGGCATACCTGACTAAGCCTATCGACCGAGAAGAGCTCCTCGGTAAACTTCATGAGCTTGGACTCATTACAGATATTCAACTCCAGTCCGCTTCCAAGGAAGGCTAGTCTTTTCTCCGTCGCGGCTTAGCTCGTTTGACTTTTTTCTTGCTCCTGACGTAGCGTTCTCATCAGAATATACGTTATATTGTGCGTTCCACAGTGCTTCGCACTTTTTTGTGCATTGTTCAATTGTGGGCCTTTTGGAACGGCCTCTGGTGTAAACATTTTTATGTCTTCTCAAACTACAACGACTTCTCCTCTGCGCTCTGTTGCTATTCGCTTTGCTGGTGATTCAGGTGACGGAATGCAACTAACTGGTGCGCGTTTTACCCACGAAACAGCAAGAGCCGGAAACGATCTCGCGACAAAGCCGGATTTTCCTGCTGAGATTCGAGCACCGGCTGGTACGATTGGAGGGGTGAGCGCGTTTCAAATTCATTTTGGATCTGATGAGATTTACACTGCTGGAGATGAGCTTGACGTTCTTGTGGCCATGAATCCTGCTGCGCTACGCGCGAATCTCTCTGATCTTAAACAAAATGGTACTCTTATTTGTAACTCTGATGCGTTTACTGAAAGAAACCTTCAGAAAGTAGATTACGAGAGTAATCCGTTGGAAGACGAGGAGCTTTCAACCAAATACAACCTTGTTTCGGTTGCCATCACCGATCTTACTTTTGAGGCTCTCGAAGAGGTGGATCTCCCAAAGAGCTCGCTTGAGAAGTGCAAGAATTTTTTTGCACTTGGGGTTATCTGCCATATGTATTCTCGAAATATTGAAGATACGAAACGGTGGATTGAAGCTAAGTTTGTGAAAGCGCCCCTTGTCATTGAAGCGAACATGAAGGCTCTTCGTGCTGGTCAGGCATTTGCTGAAGCTTCAGAAGTAATCGCTGAAACATTTGATGTCCCGAAAGCGAGACTCCCAAAGGGAACGTACCGAAATATTACAGGGAATCAAGGTATAGCTTTTGGACTTATTGCTGCTGGAGAGCTCTCTGGTACGAGAGTTTTCTATTCTGGTTATCCGATTACGCCAGCAAGTGATATCCTACACGAAGTTTCAAGACATAAGAATTTTGGGGCTATTACTCTGCAAGCCGAGGATGAGATTGCAGCGTGCTGTGCTGCTGTTGGCGCATCTTATGCAGGTTCTCTCGGTGTGACTGCTTCAAGTGGCCCAGGGATTTTGCTTAAGCAAGAAACGATCGGTTTGGCTGCTTCGGCAGAACTTCCGTTGGTTGTTATTAACGTCCAGCGAGCGGGGCCATCAACAGGGATGCCCACGAAAACAGAGCAAGCAGATCTGCTAAACGCATTATTTGGAAGAAATGGCGAGTGCCCGATTGCTGTTATTGCTATTAGCCAACCTGATGATGCTTTTGAAACTACGGTTGAAGCTTGTCGTATTGCACTAGAGCATATGACACCGGTCATGCTGTTAAGTGACGGCTATATCGGAAATGGATCTCAGCCTTGGGCTATTGTAGAGCAAGAAGAGTTAGCTCCCATTCGCCCTCATTACACCGCCGTGAAGGAAGGAGAGACGTATCATCCTTTTGCGAGAGATGAGAAGACTCTGGCACGCTCCTGGGCTCTTCCAGGCACCCCCGGTCTTGAGCATCGTCTTGGTGGACTAGAAAAGCAGGATGTGTTCGGAAACATTTCGTATGACCCGGAAAACCACGAACGAATGACGGCGCTTCGCGCTGAGCATATTGAGCGCATCGCTGATACCCTTCCTCCTCTTCATATTGCTGGCGACAAAGACTCTCCACTTCTTGTTCTCACCTGGGGAAGTACCCGTGGAGCAGTCTCTGGTGCGGTGTCCGAGTTAGCCCAAGAGGGCCTTGGGGTTGCGCACGTACACTTGCGTCATCTTAACCCATTGCCGCGCGATCTCGGTGACATACTGTCGGGCTATCACCATGTATTAGTACCTGAGTTAAACTGTGGCCAGCTTCACCTCTTGCTCCAAGCCAAATTCCTTCGAGAGATGACGAGTCTTTCCAAGGTCCAGGGGCAGCCTTTTAAAGTCAGAGAAATTAAAGAGAAGATAAGAGAGATTCTCTCAGCGGAACAGGTCCATTAGCGAGTTTAATTATGGAACAAGAACTGACACAGCTAACCAAAAAAGATTTCGAGTCTGATCAGGAAGTGCGGTGGTGTCCCGGGTGCGGTGATTACGCCATTCTTGCCACCATCCAGCGTCTTCTCCCTAAGCTTGGTCAGCCAAAAGAAAAACACGTTTTTATCTCCGGCATTGGGTGCTCAAGCCGCTTTCCGTATTACATGAACACCTACGGTTTTCATACGATTCATGGAAGGGCTCCGGCTGTTGCCACAGGAACAAAGATAGCCAATCCAAATCTCACCGTTTGGGTTATCACTGGAGATGGAGATGCGCTGAGCATTGGTGGGAATCACTTTATGCACCTCTTTCGGCGTAATGTTGATGTGAATGTTCTTCTTTTTAACAACCGTATTTATGGTCTCACGAAAGGTCAGTGTTCCCCGACCTCTGAGGCAGGAAAAATTACCAAATCGACTCCTTATGGATCGATTGCGTCACCTGTCAATCCAGTATCACTCGCACTTGCTGCCCAGGCGAGCTTTGTTGGACGAGGACTCGCGGCAGATCCGAAAGGTCTAGAAGAGGTTATCTCTGCGGCTGCCGAACATAAAGGATCTTCTTTAGTCGAAATTTTTCAGAATTGTAACGTTTTTAACGATGGAGCATTTGATGACTTTGCTGATCGTAAAGTACGTAAAGAGCGCCAGATACAGTTGCGACATGGCGAGCCACTCATCTTTGGCGCAAATGATGACAAGGGAATTGTTCTTGATGGGCTTAGTCTCAAGATCGTCACGCTTGGTGATGGAGTGAGTAAAGAGGAACTCCTGCACTACGATGAAACCAATCCAGTAATGGTAGACATCTTTGCACGAGCTCCATTCCCTGAATTTCCTGTCCCCATGGGGGTAATGCACCGTAAAGAACGACCTGCATATAATGTTGGTATTCATGAGCAGATCGAAATAGCAACAAGCCAAAAGTCAAAAGGCGCGCTCAATACATTGCTTTCTTCTGGAGATACCTGGGAGGTTTCTTAGCCTCTTATATAAGCGGGCCCCAACCTTTCCGTTACCATTTTCTCTACCTTTTTTCTCCGTGGCAAAGGTCGTTGGCAATCTACCGGAATCTTTGCCACAGAGAAAAAAGGTAAAGAAAATGGCTGTTCAACCCAGACACAGACTATCTCAAGCTTATTCGTCTTGAGACTCCCCCTGATTGCTCTCCTTTTCTACGATCATAGGACTATTCATCGGACGAACCGCAGAGAGTTGCCAAAGTCTCCAGATAAGATCTTGATCGAGCATCACTGCTCCAGAGAGAATTTTTCTTCCATCGTATGCATAGATAGGTTTTGAGAGCCTCATGCCGGGTTCGAGAGAATCCAATGGAACTATCTTTTCGTTTTCTTCTGGTTCATAGGCTTGATGTTCTTGAGCGGCACGTTGCAGATCAGGATCATCTCGAAACGTCCTATGGGTGAGAAATGGTAGGGGTAAATTGGTAACAGCCTCCGAAAGGAATTTTATCATGCAGGCAATGGCTTTAGGGTGTATGAGATTTTGAAGCCCCCCACTTTTTGCTTCTTTTAACAGAAAGTGCGCGCCACGGGTGTTCCAGTATCCTGATTGGAAAGAAACGCGATCGATGAGCTCGGCGGCAACAAGTGATGAGCTCGTAAGCGGAATGTCGGCGCTTGTTGGATCCCCTTCGCCATCAATAAGTTTTGCAGCGCCAGCTACAATTTCTCCAACTTGTGGACTTGAGAGCTTGCTCATGATGTGAAGAGCGCTGTCTTTTAGCTTGGTTGAGATCTCTTGGCGTGCTCCGTGGGCAGATTGAAGGTAGTTCTTTCGAAGGGGAGCTGTAGCGTATTTTGTGAATGCACAAGGGAGAAGAAAGCATGCTGCCCGTGCGTTTTCATGTTCTTCTTGAGAAACTTCGAGCACGTCGTTGAATTTATTGAGTATGTAGGCTGTGCGACAGAGATGATCTTGTACCCATGGTCGGACCGTTACATACACGTCGTTAATACCAGAGCGAAGCGTATCATCTGAAGGGAGAATGCCCATCGAATCAAGCTCGTCGAGGGTAAAGCGGTGCTTGAGGTCTGCTCCTCCAATTTTTCGCTCGACACCACCAAATTGCTCTATCTCATGGAAAATTTGTTCTGGAACGGACTCTGTTTCGGTAAGTTCTTCGAGAGTAATGTTTGAGATAGATGTAGGCGCGGTTTCTGGAGCGGGCCAACTGTATGAACGCTCGAGGAACTTGACGGCATTGACAACATCTTGTGTGTTGCAAGGGGTGTTCAGTGTTACCGACAGCTTGAAGTACTCGTCGAGAATCTCTTCGAAACCATCAGCTTCCCTTCCGATCAGCACAAGGGGAACTTCTTTGAGTGATTGCTGGGTAATAAGAGCTTTGACTCTATCAATAGATTCGTCTTCATCTTTTCCAGATTCTGTGATGAGAATTGGGTGATCGAGAACATCGACCATCTCAAGCAGATCGGCGATATCGTGAACGATGTTCGTTGAATAATCGGCTTTTTGAAGTGCCTCAGGGAGACCGGCAGGCAGTTCTCCAACGGGAAGGTAAAGAAGTGTGTCGTGGACTTTGCTCAAAGTAAACCTCGAAAAGTAACGTCTCTCTTGCGTAGTACTGTACTGACTCTTTCCTTTCTCGTCATTGGGTTTTCGTGGAGTACTGATTGTATCGACTCTCTGACAGAGGTGCTCAATGTATGAGGCTTAGATTTTGTTCCGGCTCAGTTAAAATGCCCCGAAAATGGTGGATTTCATCAGAGATAACGGTGGTTAGGGAGAGCTCTCAAGATTACCGTTTTGCTTGTATTTTAGATGCTTCTGAATTAGAGTAAAGCCTTGAAATTTTAGATTCTTTAAGCGTTTCAAGAGGTGTTCATGGAAGGCGAATCACAGCAAGTCGTTCATATCGAAGAAGAGATGCAGCAGTCCTACATGGACTATGCCATGAGTGTCATCGCCGGACGTGCTCTTCCCGATGTGAGAGATGGCCTTAAGCCTGTTCAGCGCCGAATTCTCTATGCCATGCTCGGTGAAGGGTTGTACCACAACCGCAAACACTCAAAGTGTGCTGGTGTTGTTGGTGAGGTTCTCAAGCGCCTTCACCCCCACGGAGACTCCTCTGTGTATGATGCTCTGGTGCGTCTCGCGCAAAATTGGAGCCTGAGATATCCCCTCGTAGATGGCCAAGGTAACTTTGGGTCCATTGATGGTGACCCTGCCGCGGCATACCGATATACCGAGTGTCGCATGAGCCACGTTGCAAGTAGTCTGCTCGATGGTATCGACCAAGATACTGTTGATTTTGTCTCCAATTTTGATGAGACAAACGTCGAGCCTCTTGTCCTTCCTTCTGGTATTCCCAACCTACTTGTTAATGGTGCAGATGGTATCGCTGTGGGGATGGCCACGCATATTCCACCGCATAATTTACGAGAAGTGATTTCAGGAGCTATTGCCTACCTTGAGAATCCTGATATCGATCTCACTACCCTGATGGAGCATATACCAGGGCCAGATTTCCCTACTGGTGGTACAATTACGGGGCGAGGACCGATTTTAAGCGCCTACGGTCGAGGTCGTGGGGTATTAAAAATTCGCGCAAAGACCGATGTTGAAACAATCAAATCTGGATCTCGCGAAGTTCAAGCGATTGTTGTCACAGAGATTCCGTATCAGGTAAACAAGTCAGTCCTCCTTGAGAAGATCGCCTCTCTTGTTAACGAGCGTACCATCGAAGGAATTTCAAAGCTTCGTGATGAGTCGGATCGTAAGGGCATGCGCATCGTTATTGAGATTAAAAAAGATGCTACCCCAGAGATTGTACTCAATCAGCTCTTCAAGTTGACTCAGATGCAGAGCAGTTTTGGTGTCATCAACCTTGCTCTCGTTGAGGGACGACCGGTTATTTGTACGCTCAAGCAGCTTCTTGGGCACTTTCTTGACCACCGGCGCGACGTAGTGACTCGTCGAGCGGTTTTTGAGCTCCGAAAAGCGCAAGAGCGAATGCACCTCTTAGAAGGTTTTCGCATCGCGTTGTTACACCTCGACGAAGTGATTCAGCTTATCAAGGGATCTGATACACCAAAGATCGCTCGGGAAGAGTTGATGAAGCGCTATGAGCTTTCAGAGATTCAAGCCCAGGCCATTCTCGACCTTCGTCTCCAAAAGTTAACAGGAATGGAGCGTTTGGCGATCGAAAAAGAGCATGAAGAGCTCTCGAAGATTATCGAAGACCTCAAGGCGCTCCTTGCCGATCCAAAACGAATTGATGGAGTTATCTCTGAAGAACTCCTCGAGCTCAAAGAACAGTACGGCGATGAGCGAAGGACCGTTATTGAAGATGATGATGGTGAGCTTGATTTTGAAGATCTTGTTGAAGATGAGCAAGTTGTTGTTACTGTGAGTCATCGCGGGTACGTTAAGCGTCTCCCCATTGACACGTATCGTGCGCAAGGCCGAGGAGGAAAAGGGGTAACTGGTGCTTCTTCAAAAGATGAAGATTTTATCGAGCACCTCTTTGTTGCTTCTACTATTGCCGACCTTCTCGTGTTTACCAGTATGGGCCGACTTTACTGGAAAAAAGTCTACCAGGTACCTGAGATGAGTCGCACCGCTCGCGGGCGTGCTCTTGTGAACCTCCTGCAAATGCGCGACGGAGAGCAGATCTCTGCTGTACGAGCCGTTTCTCGTTTCGAAGAAGGCCACTTCGTTGTAATGGCTACCAAGCAAGGATACATCAAGAAAGTTGATCTGATGAGTTTTTCAAACCCTCGCCGAGGAGGTGTGGTCGCTTGTACTCTTAATGAGGGGGATTCGCTCGTTGGAGTACGTATCACGCACGGAAGTGATGACATTATCCTTGCTACGAAAAATGGAATGGCTATCCGTTTCTCTGAAGACAAGGTTCGGCCTATGGGCAGAACCGCGCGAGGAGTACGTGGCGTCAACCTCGAAGGTGATGACGAAGTAGTCAGCATGGTTGTGGTGGCTGACTCCAATGGTGACAATGAAGAAAGTGTTGACCGGGTTGATAGCACAGCCACACTCCTAACCGCTTGTGAAAACGGTTATGGAAAGCGAACAAAGATTGAAGAATATCGAGCCCAAAATCGTGGTGGGAAGGGATTGATCGACATCCAAACCGTTGACCGCAACGGTCCGGTAGCCAAGATGTGCTCGGTCTCTGATAGCTGTGATGTCATGCTTGTGACTTCCTCTGGCAAGGTTATTCGTATGAAAGCGAGTGATATCTCCGTGATCGGGCGAAACACAAAAGGTGTTCGGCTTGTTTCCTTAGACGAAGGTGAAAAAATTCTTGCGATCTCTCCTGTACGAGATAACGGTAACGACGAAATCGAAGAGTAAGTTCTCTTCTTCAACGTAGGTATAAACCTGTATGAAGCTTTCTGTCCTAGGGTTAGGTAATTGGGGAACAGCGTTAGCCAATCACCTAGCTCTCTGTGGGCACGATGTGCTCGGCTGGTCTATTGAATCTGCCATTGTTGAAGGTATTAACAACGAGCATCGAAACCCTCTCTATCAGTCTGATATTCTCCTCGAGCCTGGTATTACGGCAACAGCTGACCTCAAGCAAGCCTTGAAAAGAACTTTTCTTGTGCTCGTCGTGCCTTCAAGTGCTCTCTCTGATGTCGTTCCTCAGCTCCACCTCCAAAAAGATTCGGTGCTCGTGAGTGCTATCAAGGGACTTGAAATGGAGAGTAATGAAACGCCACTAGGATATGCGCAAAAGCACTTACCCCAAGAAGCAAAGCTTGCCGTACTTTCTGGTCCTAGTTTTGCAAAAGATATTGTTGCAAAGCGTCCCGCTGGGGTAGTTTCTGCTTCTCTTGATGAACAGACGGCTCGTTTTGTTGCTGAGACCTTTTCCTCTGAATCTCTTAAAGCGTACATCTCAACGGATCCACTTGGTGTTGAGCTTGGTGGTATCTTAAAAAATGTCATCGCTTTAGCCGTGGGTGTGTGTGATGGCGTTGGATTTGGTGACTCTGCTCGGGCAGGCCTTATTACCCGTGGACTGGCTGAGATGATGCGTCTCGCCGAAGCAATGGGCGCTCAGCGCCAAACTCTGGCGGGGCTTTCTGGGCTCGGTGATCTTGTGATGACCGCAACATGTGACACAAGCCGAAACCGTACGGTAGGTTTACGGCTTGGACAAGGAGAGAGTCTCGATCATATTATCGAAACACTTGGCTCTGTTGCTGAAGGTGTGAAAACAACCCCTCGTGTTTTAAAACTTGCTCAAAAATATGAAGTTGAGATGCCTATCTCTCAAGCTGTTGGAGCTCTCCTCACGAAGCAGATGGATCCGATGGATCTTGCTTCTTCGCTTCTTTCTCGGCCGTTGAAGCGGGAGTTTGATTAGTTTTATTCCAATATTTTGAATGCTTTTCGTCGATCTCGCGGTATCCGTGATTGGCAAGTAGCTCTATGGGGGGCGAGATGTCGAAAGGGTCTAACCGCTAAGACGCAAAGTCGCAAAGGAATGTAGACTCAGGGTCTTAGCGGTTAGACTTTTTTATAGGGGGATGTGTACGTAGTCCTGAAAAAAATAATTCACGGTGGCGAAGCAAGTTTTCTCTTAAGGAAAGAGCAGATCGAACACGATCTCCTCGCCTGGAAGAAGTGGGCGTTTTGATTCGACGTGGATGAGGTACGGTTCTGGTCTTTCTACGCGAATGTCTTCAGGGAACTTCTTGGTATCGAGAAGCTTGTAAGAGCCATCTTCTTCTTTCTTGTATTTTTGGCGCACGATATAGGCTCGAAATTTTACGAAGTGAGGATCTTTTGTTTTCGGAAGAAGGATCGTGGCTTCTGCGTGCATAATAGGATAGATCCACTTTCCCGTCAGGTATCGCTTAATCTCTTCTCCGTACGACAGTATTTTTGACTGACCAAAGACTTGATAGTTGAACTCGTACGTATAATCGCCGGGAGGAAGGGAGGCTCCCTCTTTATAGAGTTGAACTTTTGTTCCCCAGTCTTGTTGCTTTATAACATGTTCTATTGGCTCTCCGTTGCGCTTTGTTTTGTTGAGAACGTTGTACGTTAGTGGAGCAGGAGTGCCAGTAGAAGTGATATATTCATTGGCCAGCGCACGAGAAATTCCTTTTGGTATAAGTTTACCTGCTGCTCGAACGGTTATTTTTTCTTTGATAGCTAGGCTTCCATTTTCGGAGATCGCAATCGTGCTGATATGAGAGAGGCATCCCTCTTTGAGCTCCCACTTTTTAAATGGGCCGTAGTTGTAGAGGTAGAGTCCGGCATAGACACTCAGAATGAGCACAATAAGGGTGACGAGCCTCCCGTGCTTGGCCCAAAATGACAGTTCTTGGTTTGCTCGATGTATCACGGTGTTTGTGGTCCCTCTTAGCGAAGAAAGTGGGAAGTATAGCTCATTGAGCAAGGGTAACGAAAAAATACTGTTGATACAAGGGGTTATGCAGAGGATCTTGGCGTGAGAAAGAGATTTTTTTGATTAAGCTCTAGGAGTAGGGCATCCTCGTATTCGTAATTCTCGCTACAATTACTCAGAGCAGTTGGAGGAAGGAGCAATGACAGGAGCTATTCGAGCAGGAGGAGGGGGGCTTTCTCATGTTTCGTCACAGCCTTTGGATGCTCATCTTGATTGGGTACGTTCTATCGCAGGGACTCTGATCAGACGCATGGATATTCCAGCTGAGGAGTTCGATGAGCTGGTAAGTGCTGGTTACCTTGGCCTTGTTGAAGCAGCAGACCGATTTGACGCTTCTCGTGGGGTTACCTTTGAAGCCTACGCGCAACTCCGCGTTCGGGGGGCTATCATTGATGCCATCCGTAAGAACTGTGACCTGTCAGCGAGGGGGTACCGTTACGCCAAGGCCCTGCAAGCTGCCAACGATCTTCGAGTTGAAAATCAAGAATCCCCCCAAAAAGAAAAACAGGCACCAAGTATCGCTCGCGCTCTTGACTATGTCGCCCAAGGTGCTATCGCCTTTCGTATGAGTATTGATGATGCTCAGTCTGAACCCCAGCTCACAAGCTCTGACTCAACCGCAGAGGAAGCCCTTGCTGGAAAGCAAGAAAAACAATTGCTTCACCAGTGTGTGAAAACACTCCCTGATTTAGAGCGACAAGTTGTTGAGCTTTACTATTTTAAAAACAAAAACATCCCTCAAATCGCTGAGGAACTTGATGTATCGAAAGGGTGGGTATCAAAGGTGCATAAGAAAGCGCTTGGGCAGCTGCAAGAGGCGCTGTCTTTGCATATTGAGCGCTGAGTAGGTTGCGCTCCATCTTCTCTCCCATTCTCCGTCCAGATTCCACATTTCCCAGTCCTAGTCCGAGTCCATTTTCCTGGCCATGGTCTCGATCCTGATCACCGTAGGCTAGTGTTTTTTAATTTCATCTATCTTCAGCCTCAGCCATGATTGTATGAGCTGAGACCAGGACCAGGAAAATGGGCTCGGACTAGGACTATGGAAGTTGGGCTTAGATTGGGGAGTTGGAATCCGGACGAGAACCAAACTATCAAAGTTGTATAAGCAGATTTACGCGAAGTAACATGCCCTCCTTATCTTTCCTTTACAAATCACAATGATCGACTATCCTAGGTCTTCTCAAATCGAGTACCCTTTGATGGCTTTTATGAAACCACTCTTTTTCTCGCTTCTCACCTATCTTTTTTTCCTGACTTCGCTCCTCTGCACTCATCCAGCTTTGGCCGAACAAAAACCTTTTCGCATCGGCGTTGTTATCCCTTTGAGCGGTGACCTCGCTTATGTAGGCGATGATATTCGTAGGGGTATGGAGCTTGCTGTAGCTGACTTGAATAATGAAAACCAGGTGGTAGAGCTTATCTTTGAAGATAATCAGTTTACTGCAACAAAAACGGTAAGTGCAGCAAAAAAGCTGGCAGATCAAGATAATGTTGATGCTTTTGTTAGTCTCTGGGATATGGCTGACCTGGTTGCTATTACAGCTGAACGAAAGAAGATTCCTCATCTTTCTATTCGATGGAATCCAGAGGTTGCAAGGAAGAATACCTATACCTTTACTCTAGAAAGCACATACGAATCAGTGGTTGGTTCGCAGATAGATCTCCTTCAATCCATTGGAGTCAATCGACTAGCTGTCGTAGGAAGTGAGAGTAAGAGTCCAGCTATCGCTGCTGATGAAGCTGAAAGGAGGGCGAAGAAGGCGGGTCTAGAGGTCGTTTACTCTAAGCGTGTCCCTAGTATCGATGTTTCTTTTAACTCAATTGTGAGCAGCGCCGTTGCATCTCAGCCGGACGTTCTTATGTTTCACTTCTTTTCACCAAACATTGAGCTTGCACTCAGGAAGTCTCAAGCGTACAAAACACGTCTTCTTCGATATGGCCTCTTTAATGAGATTCCCGATAATGAGAAGCATCTCGCTGAGGGGTTGCCGTTCGTGCGAATGTATAGAGCAAGTGAGTGGTTTAAAGAGAAGTTTCGCGCTGAGTATGGCCAGGATTTTCTCGTTCGCGCGCCACATGCATACGATATTGTCTCACTCCTGACCAAAGGCGCGATGACTGCTCAAGAACAGAGCCTTAGTCGAACGGATGCGATCGTAAAGTATCTTCATAATGTTCGTGACTATGAGGGGGCCTCAGGAAAGCTCTCAACAAACGACTCAAAGAGTATCGAGACAGAAGTCGTCTGGATGATTATGGAAGATGCAAAGCCACGAGAAGCTACGGAAGAAGACCTCTCTCGGCTTGCAGCACGAGTGAGGGAGATACAGGCGGGAAGAAAAGTGAAGGATGTTTCGTAGGGGGCTCTTCATACCGCTCAAAGATCTAGGTCGCTCAGACGAAATCCCTCTCTCCCCTGTACAAGCATCCCCTCTCTCGATATAAATCTCCTATGACACTCCGCTTCTACAACACCCTGACCCGCACAGTCGAAGATTTTACACCCATTCATGATGGCGAAGTTCGCTTCTACTCGTGTGGACCAACAGTCTACAATTATGTTCACATCGGAAACTTGCGCTGCTACATCTTTAACGATCTTCTGCGGCGTTATATCAAGTTTAAGGGGTATCGCTTAAAGCATGTCATGAATATCACTGATGTTGATGACAAGACTATCCGAGATGCAAAAGCAGAAGGCTCCCCGCTTCGGGAATTCACAGACCGGTATTTAGCTGCATTTCTCGAAGATTTGGACACGCTCAACATTGAGCGCCCAGAGCAAATGCCCCGTGCTACTGATGAGATTGATGGCATGGTTGAGATGGTGCAAGGACTGCTTGAAAAAGGGCATGCCTATAAGACTGAGAGTGGTGATATCTACTTTAAAATCTCTTCGTTTGATGAGTACGGCAAGCTCGTCAATCTTGATCCCACAAAGCTCAAAGAAAATGCCGCCGGACGGCTTTCAAATGCTGATGAGTACGACAAAGAAAATGCTAACGATTTTGCGCTTTGGAAAGCGTGGGACGAAGAAGATGGAGATGTTTTCTGGGAAACTCCGCTTGGAAAAGGACGTCCAGGTTGGCACCTTGAATGCTCTGTCATGTCAACAAAGTACCTTGGGCAACCTTTTGATATTCACACCGGCGGAATTGACCTTGCGTTTCCTCATCACACCAACGAGATTGCTCAATCAGAGTGTGCGTGTGGTAAGCAGTTTGTAAATTTCTGGATGCACAACGAACATCTTATTGTTGATGGCAAGAAGATGAGTAAGTCGCTTGGCAATTTTTATACGCTTAGAGATCTACTAGACAAAGGCTACCATCCCCTTGCGATCCGTTATGAACTCTTAAAGACGCACTATAGGCAGCGCACGGATTTTCGCGAAGATCATATGCCTGAGAATATTAAATTTCTCGAACGCCTTGAATCAGTCCAAGTGCAACTTGAACAAGCTTCAGCTGTAAGTGACTGGTCTGGGCTCACTGAGGCGCTATCAAAAGCAGAGAAAGGTTTTGAAAACTCTCTTGATAACGATCTGAATATTTCTGGTGCTCTCGCAGCACTTCATGAGCTTATCACCACGCTCAATCGTGAAATGGACTCCATGAGCGCAAAAGATGGAGTACGTGCCCAAGAAACGCTTTCTCGCATGGATTCAGTCTTTGGTTTCTTTGGTTATCAGAGCGAGCAAGGCGATGTCGATAGTGAAATTGATGCCCTTATCGAAGAGCGCCAGGCTGCACGCGTAAACAAGGATTTCGCCCGTGCTGATGAAATACGCGATGAGCTTCTCGAGCGCGGTATTGAGCTGAAAGACACTCCTGATGGAGTGAAGTGGAAGAAAATCTAGAAGACATTGATTCATAGACAGAGGAAGAAAGGATTGTATTCTAAAATTGACAAATTCCTCTCAACCAGCCAAAATTTCGAGATTAGTCTCGGAGAGCTTTCGTGCGGATAGCTGATTTCTTAACAATTTCAAAACCCAAGATAGGTATCATGGTCGCTGTGACTGCGGCGATGGGCTATTTTCTCGCCTCTGGATCCTTTGCTCCCTTTGATCGTTTTATTGTTCTTCTTCTTGGTACGTTTCTCTCAGGAGCTGGAGCATCTGCCCTCAATGCTTACTTAGAGCGCGAAGTTGATCAAAAAATGGAGCGCACGAAAAATCGTGCGTCTGCTCAAGGCACCCTAACGCCTACGGCAATCATTCTTTACGGAACAATTTCAACAGTAGCTGGCTCGGTGCTTCTCGCCTCATATGTGAATCTCTTAACAGGGTTTCTCGCGCTCCTAACCGCTTTTCTTTATGTGCTTGTCTATACTCCTCTAAAACGAATTACATGGCTCAATACGAGTGTGGGAGCTATTCCGGGTGCGCTTCCTCCCCTTGGTGGATGGGCAGCTGCTACAGGAAACCTTGAGCTACCCGCCTGGATTCTGTTTGCTATTCTCTTTCTTTGGCAGCACCCGCACTTCTATGCTATCGCGTGGATCTACCGTGATGATTATCGCCGAGGTGGTTTTCAGATGCTTCCCGTGGTTGATACCGATGGTAGGCGGACGTTTCGCCAGGTGCTTTTTTATTCCAGTCTTCTTATTCCGGTTTCGCTGCTCCCCTTTACCCTAGGAGTAGCTGGTTCAATCTATCTTTACGGTGCCCTTCTCGCTGGAGGGGCTTTCTTGGCGGCAAGTGCCTTTTTTGTTATTTCTCAAACAACGAAAGAAGCTCGTAATCTTCTTTTTGCTTCGCTTGTTTACTTGCCGTTTCTTTTATTGCTTGTTGTGGCGGATTCGCAATTTGCTTTTGCAGGGTGAGGCTTTCCTCGATAAGAAGTGCGCATTGGGATCTAACCGCTAAGACGCAAAGTCGCTAAGGAGTTTGGTGATGGTCCTTAGCGTCTTAGCGGTTATTCATTTCTCTTAGAGTCTTGGTTAGTCCTTTAGCTCTTCTTCGATGCGGGCGAGTGCCTCCTTGCTTAATGGCTCATCCGGCGTCTTTGTGTTTTTCACTTCGCTCTTCCCCTTCGGCCGTACCACGAAAAAGAAAAGTAATGTTCCAAAGAGTAAGAAGATAAACGGCGTGATCCAAGCGAGGAGCCCAAAGCCTTGGGCAAGTGGAGCAGCGCGGATATCTTCGCCGTATTTATCAATGAGCAAATCTCTGACTATCTGAGGGTCTTCGCCGGTGGCAACGGCTTCGCGGATCTCGATTTTTAGATCGTGCGCCCCCGAGCTTGGACAATCTCTGAGCAATCTACCAGGACAAAAGGGGCTCATTAAATACCCCTCGACCTCAAATGCTCGTTGCTCAATCTCTTGGTGTGAAAGTGATGATTGCTCTTGGGCAAATATAGGCAGTGCTAAGGTGAGGCAAAAGAAGAAAAAGAGATTACGCACCGTATTCCTCCAGGTAGCGATCAATATTGTCTTGCATCTCTCGTGACAGAATAACCCCTGAAGGGTTCTCCTGGGAGAGGTACGCACGAATATCATGAATAGTGACAATGGGATGTACTGCGATATTGAGTAGTGATTGTACTTCTTCAATAGCTGTCTGAGACCCGCTGCCTCGCTCGCATCTATCCACGGATATGATAACACCTGAAATGTTTACCTTCGCTTCGTCGCGAAGCATCGGAGTCATCTCTTTGAGTGTGGTTCCCGCGGTTACAACGTCTTCAACAAGCACCACACTATCTCCTTCGCTGAGTTGATGTCCGACGAAGACTCCTTTATCACCGTGAGTTTTCGCTTCTTTTCGGTTGAAGGTAAAACCGATATCGATGTTGTGCTTTGTTGCTAGTGCTATAGACGTTGTGACACAAAGCGGTACTCCTTTATAGGCAGGACCAAAAATAGTGGTCGCTGACTCAAGAGAGTGATGAAGAATATGCTCGGCATAGAAATTTCCGAGTTTAGCGATCTTTGCTCCGCTGTTAAATCTGCCGGTGTTGACAAAGTACGGAGTCTTTCTTCCTGACTTTGTTACAAAATCTCCAAAGGTCAGGACTTCACATTGAACGAGAAATTGAATGAAGTCTTGTTGATAGGTGGCGAGTGTGGTGTTGCTCATTGGTGGCGTCTCTCTTGATAGGGGTCTTACGACTTCTGATTCTTGGTGATCACTTTGGTCAGTTGCAGATATTGTGATTGAAAAATTTATAACGCGAAGTACGCGAGGTACGCGAAGGGGGGGGATCTTCGCGTACCTCGCGTACTTCGCGTTATATTAATACTTTCTGGATCGACAAGAAAAGAGAAGTCCACTGAGACTCTACTCTGGACGAACTTCATCGAAGAAGAGTCTTCGGACCATGATCTAAAAGCAGGTTGATGCGGTGCCTCAGTTGAAAGTTCTACGGTAACCCCCCTAAGTTATAGGATGTTTTGTTTCGGAGAGGGATGCTTGCCGAGGTGTTCCTCGAAAGGCCCTAGGGAGTAAAGATCTTCTGCAAAATCGCCGAATTATAGAAGTGAAGTAGAACTTTGCTTTAGGGAAGCAGTGAAAGAATTTTCTCTCTCGGAAGAAGAGCTCTTTGCGAGCCGCTACAAGATTATACGCCACCTTGGACAGGGGGGCATGGGAGAGGTGTACCTCGTATTTGATACCATCTTGGATAACGAGCAGGTGGCGCTCAAAATTCTACGTTCAGATTTTTCAACAGATGAAAAACATGTTCAACGATTTTTGCGAGAAGTGTCTCTGACTCGAAAGGTCACCCATCCAAATATCGTACGCACCTTTGATGTAGGAGTTGATGCTAAAAATAACCTCTACTTCACAATGGAATACGTGACAGGGCATCCACTAGGTGAGCGAATTAAACGCGGCCCAAGTTCTGTTGATGATGTTTGCCGTATTCTCATGCAAGTTTGTGATGGACTTACGGCAATACACGACGAAGAGATCGTCCACCGCGATCTTAAACCAGGAAACGTGCTTGAGATGGAAGATGGCACTGTTAAGATTACTGACTTTGGCGTAGCACGACCTGGTGTTTCAAATCTTACTGGCCATGATGAGATCGTAGGAAGTAGCCATTATATGGCGCCAGAAGTATGGGTTGGTCGTGATATTTCTACTCCAGCTGATATCTATGCACTTGGTGTGCTTGCGTATGAGCTTCTTACGGGTTGTTTGCCATTTGATGCAGATAATCCTGCTGAACTTATGTGGAAACATCTTGAAGAAAAACCAGTTCAACCAGCAGAGCTCTCTGTCGATATTCCAGATTGGTTAAATCAGCTTGTGCTCGCTCTTCTTGAGAAAGACCACGATAAGCGCCCAGCCCTTGCCTCAGAGGTAAAAGACTTTATCCGGCGCAGTTACACTGGTACTGGGCTCTATGAGGGTATTGATGTGCTCCAAGCAGCCACGCTAGACGGAGAAGGTGTAGACGGATTTGAGCAGCCTCATCGCGAAACAGGAGAGTTTCTCGATACAACCTCCACTGGAGAATATGACTTAGAAAGTCCATTAAGCGAAGAGATGCTTATAGCTACCGACCAGGAATTCCCTGAAGAGGGGGAAACTGTTGGATCCCAAAGTGCTGAGCTTGAGCCTGCAGTCCTTAGAGCGCAAAGAACGAAGCAGCACTATGTTGAAGCTCTTGATCCGCGTGAGTCATTTGCTCACCAAGGTGTTTTACAGGTACTCACTCAAATTGGAACGGCAATAGTTCTTCCTCTGATCCTAGGGGCTCTCCTGTGTGGCCCCGCAATAAAGTTACTCTCAAGTACTCGAGTATCTGCTCTTGAGTCTGGTGAGCCATTTTTTGCTCTCGTAATGGTAGGAGCGATTCTTGTGGTCTATGGCTTGATCTTTACTCTTCCAGCACTTTCGCTAACGCTTGTTCGTCGAAGTGTAAAGCATGCTTTTCAAATTGTATTTCCACTCTTCCTAACGCTTTGTCTTGCTATGGCAGCCTTTACTGCCTATCGCACTTCAACGCTTGTAGGGGAGCACACCACCAAAGGAGTTTCCTTGATGGCTAAGGCATCATCGATTGCCTCAAAAAGTGTTGCAGTAAATGCTTTTCAAGCATCTATTCTCTCTCCGTTTGGAAGTGCGCCAATTGAGCAATATATCGGAGAAAAGCGTCTCTACGGAGCTGATCAAACAAAACTCTTTTCATGGGGGCATCTTGGATTTTTTCTTGTTACGCTCTTTATGGTAACTCGCTTAGTTGCCTATCATCTTCTTCCTAAAGGCCGTTTTGATAAGCCACGTGCGCATCTTTGCCTCTTTGCGGGAGCAGCTGCCGTTGTTGTCCTTGAGCTTATGTGTGTGCAGTTGCTTTTTCCCGTTCTTGGTATGTCTTCCGAGGTAACATGGGAGGTGATAAAGCTTGGACGTGTGCTTGCCGCAGCTCCGTTAGAGGGGTGGTGGACAGGTGGAGCTCATTGGGTCTTTCTCTTTGTACTCGTATTGATAGCTCCTCATATTCGGTCAAAATCGAAATAGATTTTATAGGTTTTATTGATCCAAATTTATAACGCGAAGTACGCGAAGTACGCGAAGTACGCGAAGTACGCGAAGGGGGCGTTATAGTATCTGCCCAAGAGAGCCGTTTACAAGAACAGGTTTGCCACTTAAATTGTCTCTGTTCTTAAGTCGTGCAAAGCCGTAGGTTTTTCCCGTGCTAGTATCGTAAGCCGCCACAAGGAGCTTTCCGAGCAGTGCATTTTCTTCCTCTTCTGTCTTAGCTAGTCCTAAGGTGTCATTACCATGAAGTTCGGCTTGTTCACCGAGTACTACAGGAAAAAGTTTCTGGGGGGCTTTGCCACGAGCAGAGATCTTCTCTAATACTTCCTGCCCGACGTAGCATCCTTTTGTGAACGATGCGTATGTGTCGAGATCTACTTCGGAGAGTAGAGCACCAGGAACAAGATCGAGAGGAAAGATTGGTGCGTTGGCTAAAACCCTTTCTGCGGTGTGCTCGGCATCGGTCAGGAGAGTCGCACCGTTTTGGTCGAGCTTGGCAGTGTAATCCGTGATAGTAGAGCGCGGAGCGAGGATATCAACGCCCTTGGCCTGAAGGCGTTGGCACCTTACGAGAACAAGTTCACCCTGCTTATTCCAAGTTATCTCTGAAGGAGAGCCTGGTTCTTCAAGGTGTGGTGTCTCAAGAGCTCCATCGAGCGGTGCAACGTGAATCAGTTGGTAATCGCTGAGAATGTCGAGAGTAACGTCCTCGGCAACTCGAAATTGAAGCAGTGCTGCGGCAATCTCATCGCTTGAGCCTCCATCACAAAGAAAGAGGTAAGAGTCTTCTGACTCTCGTAGGATCGTAAACAGAGCGATGACTTTTGCGCTTGCATCTGTCAGTGCTGATTTTTTTCCAGCACCAACGGGAATGCTTGAAACATTTTGTGTAAGCCTGGAGTGTAAGTAGCGTGTAGCATGGCGACCGTGTATTCGATACAAAAGAGCGCTTGAGAGCTTGAGGTAGCGAGCGTTAGCGGATGACATTTCCAATGCGTTTTAAATCAGCCCAAGAGAAGTAGACAATGAGAGCACGGCCTTTAATGTTTTCGAGAGGAAGAAAGGGGTCGTGCCAAAAGCGAGAGTCTTTGGAGTGATTGCGATTGTCACCGAGGAGAAGAACTTTACCGGTTGGAATAGTGACAGGGCCAAAGTTACCACCAAATGGATTAGGACCTACCCAACGAGCATATGGCTCCTCAATTCGTACACCGTTGATGTAAACGTACGGAGCCTTGACTTCAAGTACGTCTCCAGGTGTTCCAATAACCCGCTTAATAATATTGTCTGCTGATTCGTCTTCTTTGGTTGAGGGATCATCAACACGAGTGAATACAACAATATCTCCGCGTTCGGGCTCATCGTATCTCCACAACGTTTCTTTCACAAAGGGGAGTCGAAAACCATAGCTTAACTTGCTGACCAGAATATGATCACCAATTTGCAGCGTTGAGAGCATTGAGCCAGAGGGAATTTTGAAGGCCTCAACAACAGAGCCTCTCAGCAGCATGGCGAGCACAAAGAGGAAGCAAATGGTTTTTACAAAAGAGAGAATCTCTTCTTTCGCTGAAGGTTTAGATTCCGGCTCGAGGGAAGGGGTGTCGCTCATAGTTCGCAGTGTTGCCTATATTCGTGCGACTTAGCGTAGCGTTTTCATTGGAATTACACAAGAATGTGAGAGGTAGTGAGAAGAGGAGGGGAGTGAATGGACAAGAAAGAGCTGGCTACCCCCCATAAGCCTGACATCGAATGAGGGGGTAGGCCCGAGACGCCTCTACGCGTTGAAATCCTGCCGACGACCGAACACAACAGTGCTACAGTCAACCTCTATGCCCTCATCCTTTGACTTAACCGTTGAGACGAAAATACCAGGCTCGAATGCTCTCTCTTTGAGGAGATTCACCTTCTTTTCATCAGGAATAGTCATGTGAGCGCGAATAGAGAAATTGATTTCGACAACAACTTGTCCTGGAGTGTCATCAACGAGCTTTGTAATCATCCCGTAAATAGGATAGGTCTGCCCGATTTCCACCTCGCCTGAAGCTACTTCAAGGCCAAACTTTTCAAAGAAATTTTGTTCGTTGCTGCTTGCGTTATCCATTGTTCCTCGCCTTCATTGAGTATAGTGGAAATGTATACTGTTCAAACTCCTATCAGGGGAGTGCGGGAGGCTGCTTCTGGGGGAATTGGGGAGGAGTTTATCAAATTTCACGCTAATAGCGTAACTACTTGAATATATACATATAAGTAGCCCCAAAAAACTAATTAGGAAGTTGATTTTGGTGGATATTCCTATCTCTCTAACCACTCCATCAAAGCCCCTTTACTCTCATTCCCCTTCTACGTGCAGGGGGCAGGGCTAGGGGGTTAGGAAGCGGCTTCGATAGGCGAAAAGTAGAGACCCATTCCCGCAAAAGTGACGGCACACTCTGTGTTGAAATCGACAGCTTGTTGGTAATCAAAGAGCTGAGCCGTGTACTGAATGCCCAGTTTGTCACAGACATCGATAAGCGTGTACATGGTGGGAAAACCGCAAATGCGACGCGCATCCATATCTTCTGCGATATGGGCAAAGAGAGCCTCTTTGTCTTGAGCCACAATGCAGTCGAGGTACTGCTGATCTCTCTCTTCTATATGTTGCATCTTCTCGGGCGTAAGTTTGTCTTTATCTCCAAACTGTTGACCAACGTGGGCCATGTCTACTCCAGCAATAAAGCAGACGCTCTGTTCTCGCTTGAGCCGCCCAGATATCACTTCCGCTAGCGCAGATGCGAAGGTTTCATACTCTTCAAACTCGCTTGGTGGTTTATCACTTTGTAACATCTGATAAAATCCACCAACAAGAATAGGAGCAATCGTAGCCGTGTCTTTCATCCTTTTGAGAAATGGTACCTGCAGCTCCAGTGAGTGCTCTCGGCGGTGAAGGAACTCATCAGCGTAGCTCCGTTCAGGGCCGTAGAGCTCGGCTAGCGAGTCCATAAAAGCCGTGTCACACACCGCTGCTCCAAGTGGAGAATCAAAGTTTTTGCGGGTGAGATGAAACATCTTATCGCTGTACTGATGAGAAGTTCCAATAAGAATGTAGAGATCGTGCTGTTCGTCTCGAAGCGAGCTGTATGATATTCCGTAGGCTGTTCCACCGCGGTGATAGTCGATGTGGGGAGCCATAAGCCCGAGCATTCCACCTTTGAGTGGGATTTCAAGAGTACTCCCGTGAAACAAGAGGTCGTCTAATTGAGCGCCGAGCAGAGTGGCGCTTGTTGAGTAACCCCGTCCAGCAAGTGCTGCCTCACGAACGGTGGCTTCGCGAAAAGTATCACGTACCCGTTTGTTTTCTTGGTCATAGCGTGGAGTATCAAGAAAATAATGTTTGTCGAGTAGCTCAATGAGTTGTTCAATAATATCAACGGTGGCGCCTTGCGTCTGAAACTGAGTCGCGATGTCTTCTACAGAGTGTCTGCCGTCAAAGAGATGTAGCAGAGGAGAAACCAACGGCACAAGCCCCAGGGGCTCAGGGGTAATTCCTACTGGGCATTCAATGAGGAGTACGTGTTGATCGGGGAGAGATTCAAGCCGGATATTGAGTGGCCAACGGAGTTTTGGGTATTTGAGCGGATCGTGTGCCATTACTTTCCTATGCAAAATTTTGCAAAGATTCTTCCGAGTATATCCTCAGTATATGTTTTTCCGATAATTTCTTCGAGAGCTGTAAGCGCTGTTCGAATCTCAGCACAGGCAACTTCTGTTGGGCTGCCGTTTTGCATCGCGTCTATTGCGTGAGAGAGCCCTTCTTGTGCGCGCTCAAGGCAGGTTCGGTGGCGCTCGTGAGTAACGATATCACTTGCTTCAGATTGCTCGCTTTTCGTGTTTGCAACCTCATCAACGAATGCTTCGCGTAATCCATCAAGCCCAGAGTTCGTTTCTGCTGATATGTAGAAGTTGCGGTGACAGATAGTACTCTCGCAGAAAATTTGGCCAATAGCGCTCGGATTAAGATCGATCTTATTGACAACCATCCAGATCTTTTTTGCTTGTGGACGAATAAGTTCTAAAGCTTCTTGCCATTTACCATCAGTTTCCGTTGAATCAACAACAAGGAGAACGAGGTCTGCCCAAGGAATCTTCTCTTTTGCTAGCTCGATCCCGATCTGTTCGACTTTATCGTCTGTATCGACAAGCCCAGCAGAGTCGCAAAAAACAAACCGGTATCCATGAAGGGTTGCTGATTCTTCAATTAGATCTCGAGTTGTCCCAGAGATCTCGGTAACAATAGCGCGCTTTTTCCCTACAAGCTTGTTGAGTAAGCTTGATTTGCCAGCGTTTGGAGCACCGCAGAGTAGGATGTGAAAACCCTCTTTGACAAGTGCGCCATAGGAGTGGGTACCAAGTAGGGAGGAGATTTCTTTTTTTGCATCTTGAAGTTGACTTTGTATTGCTCCAAGACTCTCAGGTGTGATGTCCTCCTCGGGAAAGTCGATATGCGCTTCGAGCTCTGCTAAGGTGTCACGAAGAGGTTCTCCAATAGCAGAGAGCGCCGAACTCAGTGCGCCTTTGAGTTGTTCGGTTGCGAGCTGAAGAGCGCGCTCACTGGAAGCTTCTATCACATCAGCTATTGCTTCAGCTTGCACCAGGTCGAGTTTGCCATTGAGAAAAGCACGTTTTGTAAACTCTCCTGGTTCTGCTGGACTTGCACCAAAAGCAAAAAGGGAGCGAAGCATTTTTTGCACAAGCAGTGGGCTTCCGTGAAACTGAAACTCCGCAACATCTTCACCAGTAAAACTGTAGGGATTTGGCATATAGACGGCTAGGGCATGGTCAATCACCTCTCCTGTTTTATAATCAATGAGGTGTCCATAGATCATTTTACGCGGTGATTGAACAGGATTTTGCTTTGCTCGAAAGAGGGCTGAAAGGGCTCGTTTTGTATCAGGACCACTGACGCGAATCACAGCGATTCCTGCTGGTGCGGGGGAGGTAGCAAGTGCTGCGATGGTGGTTGAGGTCATTGTACTATTCTATAGCAATCTGAAAGAAAAAGACCACCACCGGATCTATCTGCTCTTAGATCTTGGTTTCTGCTCCGTAACTTGAGAGAAGGAGGGACTTTGACTTAGACCGGACATTTCCTGTAGGCGCTTTAGAAAAAAATAACGCGAAGTACGCGTTGTAAATTTCTAACCACACGATCTGTAGACTCTTTTGGGATTGACCCGATCCAGAGGACTCATGGTCGGTCTCGATGCCAAGGTCTAGGACCAGGTGGTTTTCATGCGGCGATGTTGTTTTAGATTTGTGTTAAGAACCACCCAAATCCCAATATCCCCACACTCGCCAATACCGTTGGGCGTAGTGGATGAACACCTTTGTCTGAGCGCAGGTAAGCCTGTTGTACAATCGAGATTGTGTTGTTCACGAGCCAGTAGAGCACGAGCCCAGATGGAAATGGGAAGATGATAAACATCACGGTGAAAACCACAGGCATCATCAACATAATCTTCTTTTGCTGAGGATCCATAGCAGAAGGAGTAAGCAGCTGTTGGAGCATCATACTTGCTCCCATGAGAAGCAGCATGACGGGAACACCGATGCCGAACATCTGTAGATTTTCAGGGGCAGAGAGATCGGTAATCCAAAGAGCAAATGGAGCGTGTCTGAGGTCAACGGAGTTAAGGAGTGCTGTATAGAGACCAAAAAAGACAGGAATCATCGGAAGACAACCACCCATTGGGTTTACGCCGCGCTTTTTGTAAAGCGCCATCATCTCTTGATTGAGCTGGGTTGGATCTTTTACTCGTTCTCTTAATGCTTTGATCTCTGGTTGGAGCTGTTGCATTGCTTTCATCGAGCGAAAGCTAATGACGTTGAGAGGCAAAAAGACCGTCTTGATCAGAAGGGTGAGTAGAATAATAGCCAATCCGTAGTTGCCCATGATGTCATAAAAGAAGTGAATGAGCGTAAGAAGAGGTAGAGAGAGGAATGAGAAGAAGCCGAGATCTACGGTGCGGTGGAGCTCGTGTTTCAGTTTTTCAAGGGTGCCGTATTTCTTAGGGCCGATATAGATTTCAAAGTTACCAATTTGTTGGTCCCCGTTAAGCGAGATTACGTAGCTTTCGCCGTTTTGTTGATAGTTTGCCTTAGAAAGCTCTGTTTCTTCCTGGCGTGTAAGCGTGGCTGCGAAGTACTTGTCTCCGATACTAATCCATTTTGTGCTATCGGGCTTATCATCAGCGCTTTCGAGGTCAAGGAGTGGAAGGCGCTCTAAGTCGTTAGAAGCTGAGAGCCACTGGACTTGGGGAGGGTTGTAGCTGCTGTTGAGTTCCTCGGTTGTCATGGTTGTTGTCCACGAGAGAGCAAGCTTCGAGCCGTCTTGTGTTGCTTCGCTCAAGCGAGCTTCAACACCGAGCATGTTGCTGTCAGGTCGAAAGACGAATGTCTTTGTTATCGTGCGTGGGTCCTGAGGGTGGCTTCCCTCAAGAATAAGACGGAGCTCTTTGCCCTTTTGGAGAGTAAAGAGGTCTCCTTGCCGCGTTACACCGGTGGTTGCACCAGAGACAGTATATGTGATGTCGTTATCTGAAATCCCACTCCATGAGAGGCCAAGGGGGTAGCCAAGTTTGCCGTCGGTGGAGATAAGATCGAGGAGCTCTTCGCCACCGAGCTCTTTTTTGTGCTCTACGAGCCGGTAGTGAAGGAGTCTTCCACCGAGCAGCGAAAGCTCAGCTTCATATTTGGGACTTTTGATTTTGAGCACTCCGCTCCCAGTGAGATCGCTCAGTGATGGTGCTGTCGTGTTCGTTGTTCCTGGTGCGATTGGTTGAATCTGGTTTAGAACAACTTGCTGTTGAGGTTGGGAAACTACCTGTTGTTGAGTGGTGCCGGGTGTTTGTGGCACCTGTTGTTGCCCTGTTGTTTGCGGTTCTTGTTGAAGAAGGGGGCGAGGATCCTTGAGGAATGCCTCGGAGTACCACATCACAACAACTAGGCAGAGAAAAACAGCAAAGACGGTTTTTCGATCTTCAAATGGATTCGTTCCTGAGTTCATACTCTTCTTTCTTTATGAGGTGTTGTAGAGGGAGGAACTGGGTCGCAGCCTCCTTCACAAAACGGGTGACAACGTAAAATTCTCAAAGTACTCAAACCTCCCCCCTTGAGGAGTCCATGAGTTTCGATGGCTTCCTTGGTGTAGTCTGAGCACGATGGATAGAACCGACAGTGATTTCCAAGGAATGGCGAGATACCTACCTTATATGCTTTGTGTAAGGTGCGTACGGTAAAGTGGAGTACGTTTCGGTAGAGTGACATGCCTTATTGAAGTTCTCTTCGTGATTTACGAACGCAAGAACCCTCCGTGGTGCAATGCACCGAGAAGCTCTCTTCGTACATTAAAAAAATCTACTTCGAACGCATTCTTACGTGCGATTACAAGGATGTCAAAGCTCCCAGCCAGCTTTGAGCGATAGAGCCGAAAGACTTCTCGAACCTTCCTTTTGATACTGTTTCTCATAACGGCTCGTTTGTGGACTTTCTTTGTGATCGTAACGGCAAGCCTACTCTCAAATCGCTCTGAAGGGCTAACGAGGATTACAAAGTGACGTGAGAAAAGTTTGTTCCCTTTCTGTTGTAGTTCAAGAATCTCTGGTCGTCGTTTAATACGACAGGACGGCGGGTACGAGTAATCCCGTTTTGTTTGATCAGGGGGTTGTTTGCTTTGTGGCACAGGTGTGGCCTAGCGATAATGTCCTTTGCGAGGAGTAACAACAGCTACACGACGACGACCTTTCTTCCGGCGAGCGTTGATAACTTTACGTCCTGCTTTTGTAGACATCCGTGCGCGGAACCCGTGTGTCGAGTGGCGACTCTTATTGCTTGGTTGATACGTACGTTTCATGGTTCAAATCCGCTAGTCTAAATTGCGCCCTCCCTCTAGGGGGTAACTGTTGGGCACTGCTGAATATTCTCATTAAAATTGAGAAGTGATTTTATATAGGTTCTTGAGGTAAAGATCAATTCTTTGGGCTGAGATGCGCAGGCGGAGTGAGAAACAAGAGTAACCTACTGTTAAGAGAGGATGTTTTATCGCCTAGCCAGGTGTTGAGGCATTGATAAAACGTTCGAAAAATCGTACAATTTATATATGCCCCCCTCATTGGTAAAAATGCTGGGAGATCAGCCAGCTATGAAGTTAGTGCGTGGGCTTCTTGTGAGTAAGGAGCCCCGACACTTACGAGAGCTAGCTACCGACTACTCCCTTTCCCCCTCAGGAGTCTCAGATATACTCCGGCGACTTGGTGTACTTGGGGTTTTGGAGGAAGCGAAGATCAAAAACCGAAGATGTTTTTCCATTTCTCTCCCTGACGATGAGGCTGAAGTCCTTAGCCAATTCTTTCGAGTTTATGAAGCAAGATCTCTCGAGGAGAGAGCAGGTCGGTTAAGCAAGGGAGCGTATGAGCGGCTTTCTGCCATGGATGAGATGTTCTCCTTTTATGCGACAGTAAAAGAGGGGGAGGAGTGACGCCTCTTAAAGTTTTACAAGAAATGGTGAAGGCCTTAGCAAGCGCTGAGTGTGATTTTTGTCTCATCGGTGGTCATGCTGCTAGCCTCTACCGAGCCCAGGAGCGTTTTACACGGGACGTTGATTTTGCACTTGTTGCTCATAGGCTTGAGGACTCAAAAAATGTCGCCTCACAATGTATTTCCGATGTTGGTCTTAAGCCGGTTGTCGCGTTTATTCCACGTGGAGATGGTGAACCAGATCGAAACTCAATCTGTCTTGTAACCTCCAAGCCGGAAGTCGGAGCCTCAACGGGAATTGTAGATGTTCTTCTTCCCGACCTCCCATGGATCTCTGAAGCTGTTCAAAGAGCACAGTTCAATCTGATTGACCTACAGTTTGCGAAAGTACCTGTGATTACGCCTGAGGATCTTATTCTCGCTAAGTGTTATGCGCTGAGAAATTCACCTGAGAGATTTCAAGATCTCGATGACTTAAAATCAATCTTTGAGAGTATCTCGGATCTCGATCTTGACTACCTCAAGATGCGGCTGTCTGACCTCTCTCTCTGTATTCCTCAACAAATTGTACGGTTTGCTCCGAAAAGTTTACGATTTTGAATACTTCTCTTTACCGCGCGTCTAAGCGGTAGGTGGCGTATAACGCCTTCAAAATCTTATAAGGACGAAGTATGAAAAATAAAATCGCCTCAGCGGTTCTCTTAGCGCTTGTTATTGCATTACAAGCTGGCTGTAGCCATGTTCTTAAACCCTCAAGCGAGTCGTTCGCTGAGATGAAAGTTGTTCAATTTGGTGAGGAAGTACCAGAGGAGGAAGAGTTTGTTCTCTTCTTTCCTAAGGGAGAGCCGATACCGCTTCGTGTACTCATTCGAGGTGATCTCTTCTCAGAAGGAGCGGATAAAACCGTCTATGCCCGCCTTGATAGAGATGTTTACGCCTATAAGCGTTGGATCAGCTTTGATAAAGAGACCTGGCAAGATGGAGACGAGTTGGTCGATTCTCAGTTAGAGATAGGTATTCCGAGTTATCAACATCCTAAAACTGGTCTTATTGATCTAAAGATGGACGTGAAGCATCCAAGTGCATAAACTGTTCTTATGCAGATACTCAATGTCCACTCGCGTGACTATACTACAGACCGCTCCACTCTCGGAAATCTTGTAGGTCAACTCTCTAGTGAACATGATCAAGTTTGGCCATACCAAGTTTGGCCGGCGATGCGCTTTGATAAGGGGCTGGTCGTTGGTGCAAGTGGCGGGCACGGGCCGATTCGGTATGACGTCGAAGAGTATTTTCCAAACGAAAAGTTAGTCTTTCGATTTACAGGACCAAAAGGGTTTGATGGCGTTCACTACCTCGAAATAACTTCAAAAGATGAGCAAACCACAACATTAACTCATACGATTGATATGAGGATTCATAGCTCAGCTCTGATCCTTTGGCCTCTTATTTATCGACCTCTTCACGATGCGTTGATTGAAGATGCCCTTACGAGAGTGGATATGGCACTGGGAAATGAACCTCGAATTCGACCTTGGTCGGTTTGGGTAAAGTTTCTCCGTTTCTTTGCATCTGGAAAAGCACCTACACAGGGTCGTCTCAAGAGGGCTAAATGAGTGTATCAAGCACTCTTTTCGTAGTAGGTCTGCTTTACTGGCAACTCCCCATATATAACAGCTCTCTTATTTCTTGGGCCTGTAGCGAGGACTTCTCCCCAAGGAGCAACAACCTCAGAAAAGCCAGTGTTCGTTGAGCGTAATAGAGGTAATGCGAGTGATGCTGCTTGCCATCGTGCAAGAAAGGCATGCAGGTGTGGTTCCGAGGTGTCTCCATACCATGCATCACTTGATAGGTTTACAAGAACAAGTTCTCGAGTTGGATAGAGCTGATGAGCTTTTCGAATAAACTTCTTCAAGTGAGAGCTAAAGAGTATCTCGTAGCATATTGCAGGTATGAATACAGGGCCATTTGGGTCAGGGTGAGGAAGAAGCTTGTAGTCCGTGCTTAGTCCCGAAAGTGGTATTTCGGGGATGTGATCATAGATTTCAGGATAGAGAGAATCTCCAGGGACATACTCACCAAAAGGAAATCGAATAATTTTTCGGTAGTGTTCAACATATCCATCTTTATTAAATAACCCTATAACATTATAAGATGCCTTTCGCTTTTTGTTGCCAAACTCCATTGAGGTTTCCTCGCCACCGCCGAGAAAGTGCAAACCTGTAGTTTTTGTTATCCACCCCTTTGCTCGATTTTCTACTTTGCTGTCTTGAAACATTGGCTGGAGCATCTCTGTCTCTGGCCATACAACCCATAGCTCTCGTTTCCTTCCCAGAGCATCTCGAGTTGTTCTCTCTTGTGCCTTAGCGACTTGATCCACAAGTCTTTTTTGAGTCATATGAGCTTTCCATTGGAGCGCCCGCATCTTTGCATTTCCATGTTCGACAACCAGTCGTTGAGAGACGTTCATATTGTTTTGCATAAGAGCGACAGGCTGCCTTCCATGATAGATTTCTTTAAGGCTTGAGAGCCTGGAGTAGCCAACTCCATATGTTGTGCAACAGAACACCAAGAGCGCCACACTAGAGCATTTGAGAAAGTAAGCTTTTGATGGTGAAGTAAGAGCGAGTTGGGCGATAAACGTAACGAAGATATTGAAAATACATTGCCATCCAAGGGTGCCAAAAACTGATGCTGAGGCTAGAAGGTATGGGTCAGATCCTACGGCCATCACGTAACTCCAATTCCCGGGCCGAGGGATGATCTGCTCAATGCCGATGAGGTATGTAGCTAAAAAGAGGAAAGAGAATGATTTGAGTTGTTCAACGCCACTCATTCTCTTTTGTAGGTGGGACCAGCAGTATCCTGAAAGGCCGTAGGGGAGGGCGTATAGACTTGCAAAGAGAATTGTCGCGGGAATTCCGACAGGAAAACGTAATCCAAAGATCGTGTTAAGTGGTACTGGCAACCAGTAAAAACCAACAAGGAGAGTAGCGAACGAAAAAAGAAAAAAGTGAACAGCGCTTGAAAGAGGGGAAGTCTGGTTGTCGTGAAGGAGTTGGTAGGAGAGGAGTATGAGACCAAGAAAGCACAGTGGCCACCATTGAAGTGGGGGGAAAGCGGCTCCTACGAGAATGCCTGAGAAGAGAGAGAGAATGAAGGAAGTTCGGCAGTGCAACAAGCGAGACAAGAGAGTCCTACGATCATATGAGCGTGGAGGCTCAACATCCGGCATATCCTGTTTGTTGGAAAAAGGATGAGGGTGTTGCATTGATATCCCCATCTTCGATCAAAGAGCAAGAATAAAGGAAAGAGGGAGAGCTGCTCCTGGACAAGCAGCTCTCCTGTTTATCATTATCGTATAGTATGTGAGTCAAAATATTGCACAATGCTAGGAAGGTTTTTACTTCCGGCCGGAATCTCGGCTATGTGCAAGTCAAACGCTGATGGATTCTCTTTGTGTTGTGCCTCGACTTGAGTGCTTGGTGCTGAGTCAAAGAGAGTGTCTCCAATGACAGAGAGGAGGTAGTAGTAGTCTTCAATATAGAGAGAATATGTACGATTATCATTTTTTGTTACTGAGGTTGAAAACCTACGGGATGTTCCGTTAAGAAAAGTGATAGTACAGATTCCACTACGTTCTAGGCCGCTTGCTTTTCCTACGCTTTTGCAGCTCATGCTCTGAACCACTTCATCATCTTCGAGGCCGATCTCAATTTGATTATTGTCTTCTACAGGCTCTTCTTCTTGTTGTTGATCTTCAGCTTGATCGCTAGCCGTCGCATCTCCTGTATCATCTGATGTGTTCGGGGCATCATCATCGTTTGTGTTGTCGTCGTCTGAGTCGTCATCATCGTCGTTAAACACATTATCAATCATTTGCTCTCCAACATCCGTCACTCGCTCGACAACTGCGTGCTCAATTTTTTGTACGACGGTAGAGGCCGAAGCGTTCTGAAAATCTCCTGAAAGTAGAACGAGAATTAAAGCTGACAGTGGGATGTGAATGAAGTATTTGAGCCGGAAAGACTCGAGCGAAGTAAAACCTTTCATTATTCTTTCTCCTAAACGAATGATACAACCGACTCGCGCGATACTGCCTAACGTAAGAGCTTGTTCCCGAGAGTCTCTATTAGGTGTATGAATGAAGAGGCAGGGAGCGTTGCATATTTATGTCGTTTAAAAACATTAATCTTCGTTGTGCTTAAATCGATAATGTAAGATCGGCTAATTTCAGTATAGTAAGGTATGGTATTAAATTTACAGATGTTTTTAAAAGACATATAGTGGATATGAGACAATCTGGTCGGTTCTTACAATATCAACCATGTATCTAGCTCGTATGGGTTTTCACCACTAACTACAATGTTAGTCGTGGTGAGATGAGCGAGATGCGACGTAGGAGGTTGCAATGAATAACGGGAATGGAGAAACACCCTTAGGAAGGGGGTCGTGTCCTAGGAATCGAAAAACAAATCAAGTTACAGCAGTAGCTAATGGTTGGTCACGAAGTCCAGACTACAATGATTTATTGAAAGTGCACGGAGCAAGGACGGTTTCAGTTCCTCGCCCGGAGTCATTTCTTGATACATCTGAAAAAGAGAAGGCTCAGTAGTAAGGACACTCTTTTTCTAAGTGTTCTTGAACGTAGTCTTTTATTCCGTCTTCGAGTGAGTACTTTGGAAGTGGGCATCCGCTCTCTTTGAGCTTTGTCATTGTAGCTTCGGTAAAGTATTGGTACTGGTCACGAAGATTTTCAGGCATATCGATATATTCAATCTTTGGCTCTTTACCAAGAGCAGCGAACACGCCAGAAGCAAGCTCGTTCCAAGAACGGGCTTTTCCTGTGCCAAGATTAAAAATGCCATTTGTGTTTGAGTGGTTGAGCAGCCACCACATGACTTCTACGCAGTCTTTGACGTAGATAAAGTCTCGTTTTTGCTCTCCGTCCTTATAGTCTGGCCTATACGAGCGAAAGAGCTTTACAGAACCTTCGTTTTTCGCCTGGTGATAAGCCTTATGGACAACGCTTTGCATTGAGCCTTTGTGGTACTCGTTCGGGCCATACACATTAAAGAATTTGAGGCCCACAATTTGATCTTGAACATTATTTCGAATAGCCCAGAGGTCAAAAAGTTGTTTGGAGTAGCCGTAGCGGTTGAGTGGGCGAAACGTTGCCTGGTCATCATCGCCATCTGAGTATCCAAGAGAGCCATCTCCGTAGGTAGCAGCACTGCTTGCATAGATAAATCGAATATTACGCTCTAGGCAGTGCTCAGCAAGTTGTTGGGTATAGTGAAAGTTGTTTTGAAAGAGAAAGTCAGCATCCGTTTCAGTTGTAGAAGAACAGGCTCCCATGTGAATGATGCCTGTAATGGTGCCTTTGAACTTTCCTTGAGCAAGAGCAGGGAGAAAAGCGTCTTTATGGATGTAGTCCATATACGCTTTGCCAACGAGGTTTTGCCACTTTGATGACTCACCGAGATCGTCAACAATCAGTATTTCGTCGCAATCTTCTTCGTTAAGTTTGGCGACAAATGCGCTACCAATAAATCCGGCTCCGCCGGTTACAACAAACATGTCGTGTGTCCTACATAGAAGCATAGACGCCGAGCGAGTGAGGCTCGCTCGGCTATTGCTGTAGTCTGCCACGAACAGCAGGTGGTTTCCACCATACGGAGTTTATCGAGCTAACGGGGCGTGTTTGCTAGAAATTGTTACGCTATTGTGATGCTTGGTCTGGTCACTTGAGCTTGTGCTCCAGAGGGGCCGCCAGTCTCTCCGCTTGAATTAGGACGCGAGCCAGCTTCGGGCTTTTGCCCTGCAACATGGTCGTGAATCCGAGTAATCAGTTCTCTCTTTTCGCCGTCAGAGAGGTCTGATTGGCCAATTCGGTTAACGGTCTGGCGGAGGTTTACACCCTTTCCTTCGGGGCGTTTCGCTCCGTTGTCGCCGAGAAAATTATCAATCCGAGCACCAAGCTTTGCACGTTTTCTTGGATTAAGGTCTGCCTCTTTCAGGCGGTTGAGCAGCTCTCTCGGGGAGGAGCCGCTATCTTCTCCCGCGCTCTGTGAGCGTCGCCGAGCGGCTTCGCTTGTAGCGTCTCTGCGGCTGGTAACTTCTTCGGGTCTTTCGCCCCGTGAACGGATATATGAACGAACACCATCAAGTTTCATTTCTCTGTCTCCTTCTTGAGAGTTTGTGGCAGTCACCTATTGATGACGCTACTTGTGGTGTCGGCTAGGGAGATCCCTGACTCAACGTCAAAAGAAGCAAGGTGCGTAAAGCTGGAAAGATACTCACAGGAAAGGCCTATATGAATATTTTTCCAACTTAAATGGATCTCTAGGAGCTTTCTTCCTGAGAAAAAGGGAGCACTGAGATAGAAACGATGTAGTTAGCAAGCTGCCAGATCTGGTCTTCTGTAAAGATTCCCCGAAAGGCCGGCATAACATCGCCTTTTCCTACCGCAATTCGAGCAGCAAGCACGTTTATTGGTTTTTCGCTTGAGATATCTGTTAGGTCAGCTATCTGTTTGTCGAGCGGTACTGTTAAGTCGTCGCCATCTCCCATACCTGATACGCCGTGGCACCGCACGCAGTGCTCAACAAAGAGTGGTTTTCCAAGCGTTGCGGCTGTCGCTTCTTGTCCCTTATAGGGATTCTCTGAGGTTATGTAAGGGAGCATACGAAAGTGTGAGCAGCTGATAAGAAACAAGGCGGTAAGGAGTATGGCAGAGGTTTTTTTCATAAGACATCCCTACATTACAGAGGAACATGCACGTTTCTCAAGGCTACTCCAAGTCGGCGAGTGTCGCGACTTTCCCCGTGAGAAGATGGAGAGCTCACTCTTTTAACCGTAACAAGAATCTTATCAGAATCAAGAAGTTTTCGAAGGGGAAAACCGAGTGTGAACTTCTGCCAGCTTCCTGGCGCAGCTCCGGTAAGCTCAAAGGTTTCTTCCCAGTCGTCAAGAAGAAAGGTCACTTCTTGTCCTTGCCACGGAGTCATAATCTCAAAAGCAAGCGGGAGTGTTTTGACGCTATCTTTATACGCATTGAGGTCAGTTACATTAGAAATCGTTAGTGTGTTTATTCGTGAAGAGAGCCAGCAGTGTCCTTCTTCTTGTTCTGTTGCTCCACTATACGTCAAGCACGTAAACGGTTTGTAAAGTGAGCGTCTCTGGTAGCCGACTTGAAGCTCGAGGTTGTACTCTGGGTGATCTAATGCGTAATCAAAAGCCTCTTCACGTAGAGAAGGTTTATCGAGGAACGTTCGCACAGTAATATAAGGGTTGCGTACAATTCGTTGTGGCTTGGTCTCGCCAGGAAACTCTTTGAGAGTAGATGTGTAGGCGTCAAAGAGGTTCTCGTTGTTTTTAAGCCCCTTTGGTCCCGTGATAATGTTTGTGTATCCCTTAAGATAGAGATCGAGCGAGGAGTTTTTTGACGGTTCATAGCGAGTCAGAGATGGGACGTTCACTAAGTCTCGTGAGGCCCAAAGTCTTCCAGAAAGAGCGGTTTCTCCTTTAAGATTTCCTGCGTTAACCCACCGAGTGAGTTCGTCTCGAGAGTCTACGTGGGTTGCAAGAGCGTGTCGTATCTCAAGTGAGCGAACAAGGGGTTCTCCTATAAGAAAGAGAAGAGCGACTCCCACGATTGCTGGTCTAAGGATGGAGGTTTTTGAAACAAAGCTTAAGAGCAGAGAGAGGCCATAAGTAGCAAAGCATGCAGCAAAGGGGAGTACGGCAATCATGTTTCGCGTAAAATTGGCTCGTTGAAAAATCATCAAGAGGCAAAAGAGAAAGGGAAACCACAGTACAGACCATACTTTTACGCTCGGATTCTTAAGCGTTCCAAGTACTCCAAGTGCTGCTAATATAGCACCGAGGGTTCCCAGCCCATCACCACGTAACCACGAGGCGTAAAAGAGAGCTTGCTGCATGCCTGGTTCCGCTGTGTGTCCTACGTGACCTGCAATGCCGTAGTGCCAAATTTCATAGGCAAATTGGTTAAGAAACAGTGGGAGCGAAGAGAGGATATAAGGGCTTGCAACGAAAAAACCGAGCACAGGAGTAAAGAGTGAGGTAGCAAGAGTTGCAGCATCAAACCGCTTATGAAGGATGCAGAGCGCAAAGGGCAGCCCCATAATGGGAAGAGCGTTGTACTTACTTGAAACAGCTAGTCCTGCGCAGACTCCGATTACGGCAAGAGACAAAAGAGAGTCTCCTTTCTTGTAGCGCACTGAGAGATAGGTGGTAAGCATACAAAAAAAAGTCATCACCACATCTACTCCGATTGTACCAGAGTATCGAAGCAGCTCAGGTGAGACTCCTGCAACAAGCAGAGCGCCAAGGCTAAGAAAGAACGATCCGGTAAGCTCAAAAGCTAGCAGGTACGTCAGCCACAAAGAGAGCATGATAAGCAGCACAGAAAAAGCTCTATTCCACTTCACGATGCCGCTGTGAGAAGCCGTAAACGAATAGCCCGCTATGCCGTACGGGTCCTTTGTTGAGATCTCTTCAATTTTACGGATGTGCCCCTCGCGAACGTTCCATAAGAACGAAGCAGCTACAACTGGCATGCGGAGATAAAAGTGAAGTGAGGGCTTGTGGAAGTATTCTGGATCCCACTTACCGCTTTGAACCATGCGTACCACACGGTTAAAGTGATGAGCTTCGTCTTCTTGGGAGAAGTAAGGAAGGCCTGTTGTGATTGTCGGAAAGCGAAACCAGAGAAGAAAGAGAAGAGCAGCTGTAAGAAGGCAGAGTTGAAACCACCGTTTGTCATGGAGCAGAGAAAAGGTATGGCTCTGAGAGGTGGTAGAATTCATAGGGCCGGAGCTTACCTCTGTTCTTCTGTGCGTGCAATAATAGCCGCTCCTATGCTATCTCCCCACACATTAATGCTTGTACGGAGCATATCGAGCACCCTGTCTACGACAACAACAAGCTTGATTCCATCTGCAGGCAGGCCAACGGAGTGAAGCACAAGTACCATCATAATGAGTCCTGCTCCTGGTATGCCAGCCGCACCAATCGCAGAGAACGTGGCGGTTAAAAAGATCATGAGCTGTTGTGTCCCCGAGAGGTCTACCCCGAGCATGTTTGCTATAAACACAACGGCAACAGCTTCATAAATAGCGGTACCATCCATATTCACCGTAGCACCAAGAGGAGCAACAAAACTTGCAATCTTATTAGAAACCCCGGCGCGATGCTCAAGAGAATCGAGTGTTACTGGCAGTGTTGCTGAAGAAGACGCGGTTGAAAACGCCGTAGTAAGAGCAGGAAACATTGCTTGAGCAAACGAGAGTGGGGAGACTCGAAAAAGTGAGGCAAGGACGGGTAAGATAATGAGAGCATGCACAAGGAGTCCACTTACCACCGTCAGTGTATACCAGCCGATATCTACTCCGAGCTGAAGAAGGCTTTCTTCTAAAACGAATTCTCCAACAAGACTTGCAATAAGTGAGAAGAATCCGAGTGGGGCAAGGAGTAAGATCTGTTCAATCATCCACAAGACCCCATCGAAAAGCGCACTTGTGGAAGACATGACCGCGTCTACTCCTGGATGCTTTATTTGAAGAAGAGCAACACCAAGGAATATTGTAAAGAAGATTAAGCCAAGAACGTTGCCCTCTGTTGCTGCTTGAAAGATGTTTTTGGGAACAATGTTTCGTGCAACATCACTTAGTCGAAAGGAGGCTTTTGCCTCTTGCATGGTATCTGTGGTGATTACTTCTGCAAGTACCTTTTCACGGTTAGGAGAGTCTCCTGTGCCAGGTTGAATAATATTTACGAGAGTAAGTCCCACGACAACCGCAAGAGCTGTAGTAGTAGCGTAGTACAAGATCGCCTTTAGACCGATTCGAGCGATGTTCTCAGAGCCCTTAAGATTAAACACCCCAGCGAGCATCGAAAGCACAATCACCGGAACAACAAGGAGACTTAAGAGTCGTAAGAAGAGCTCACCGATGAGAGCTGTTTGTACAGAGAGCTCTGGGAGAAGAAAGCCAAAGAGTGCTCCTCCAATAATCCCGATGAACATAAAGGTCTGGAGGTGTTGCTTGTAGAGGGCGGCAAGGTTACGGAGCATAGAGTGATTGTTCGATCTTGTTCGTATATTTAGGCTTCACCCGTAGGTGTACTGCGGAGGTTCATGATGTTCTGCGATTTTAAGGGTTTGGCGAAAGGGGAGCAACTTATTATTAGTTTCTACGAATAGAAGAGGGAAATGATTATAACGCGAAGTACGCGAGGTACGCGAAGATGGAATTTGATGAAGTAAGTAGCAAGGTAATAGCTGCAGCGATGACTGTTCACTCTAGGCTTGGAGCGGGCTTGTTTGAGGAAGTGTATAAGGTCTGTCTTAAGTATGAGCTTGAGAAGCAGGGCCTTTCGGTGTTCCACGAAGTAGGAGTTCCTGTGATATACGATGATATCGAGCTCGGGGTGGGCTATAGGATCGATCTACTTGTTGAGGACTCTCTTCTTGTAGAGCTCAAATCAGTTCATCGACTTGTTCCCATTCATAAAGCCCAGCTACTTACTTATCTCAAGCTGGCTGAAAAGCGAGTTGGATTACTTCTCAACTTCAATACACCACACCTAAAGGACGGAATAGTACGTGTCGTAAACTCCTACATCCCCCCTTCGCGTACCTCGCGTACTTCGCGTTATAATTTTCAAAATGAATAACAAGAAAACGACAGAAGAGGCAGAATAGCTCGTCTCTTTAGGTTTTTTTGAATTGTCGAATTCTGCTCAATGCATGTATGCTCCCACTATGGCACGATTTTTCTTCCTCTTCGTTCTTCTCATAACTTCTGTCTCTGGTGCTTTTGCCAAGGAGCCTGCAAAGCAACTTTCAGGTTGGGAAGCCTTTGCTGAGCTTACCCGTGGAAATATGCGCTTTGCCCAGGGGCTTAATGCTCAGTACGCCGGTGACTTTGATAGACGAGCCGATCTCCTCAAGCACCACCAACCACACGCTGTCGTTGTGACATGTAGTGATTCACGAGTGGCTCCTGAAATTATCTTCGACCAAGGATTTGGCTCTCTCTATGTTCTCCGTACACCAGGATTGGTTCTCAACGACACGGTGCTTGGCGGAGTAGAGTACGCGGTTGAAGAGCTTGGTATTGGGCTTGTTGTTGTGCTCGGAAGTAAAAGTTGTGCAACGAAAAATTGGAGAATAAAAGGCACCAAAGGCCGAGCGCTTCACAAGCTTTCCCTGCTCCTTGAAGAGCAATACTCTGGAAACATGATGGAGCTTGGAGCAGGCGAAGGTCACCAAAACATGCTCAAAGAGACCGAGGAATCTCGTATTGCTCAGTGGTTGTTCTCGAACTCTGATATTTTACAGAGTCATGCAAAGAGACGCCTTCTTCTTATTGCGCAAGGCGACTACGATCTACGCTCTGGTCGCGTGAAGTTCTCACGTGTTGGACAACCTTCGCTTGTTGATAAACGTATTAAGTGGCGAAAGAGTGTTCGCAAAGGCTTTTCAAGCAAGACAGATATTTCAAAAAATCCAGCTAGATAGGAGGCTTCTTCTTTGGTCATGACAAATCTTGATTTGTCATGACGTGTCGTGATATTATCATATACATGGCAAAAGTTAAGTTTAGCTCCAAGATAGATGAGTCCACGCTCAAAAAGCTGCGTTCTTACGCAAAACAGAACAATCGAAATATCTCTGATGTTCTGAGTGAAGCTGTCTCGGATCACCTCGATCGTGTGTCGGTGCGGCCTGTCTTTAGAAATGCTGCTGATCGTGTTTTACAAGATAATAATGAGCTGCTGAAACGGCTTGCGAAGTAATGCTTTGTGAAAACTCTCCTGTTTCCAACTCTAGAAGAAGCTCTTTATCTCTACGATAAACTCATTGATAATTTTGGAGGGAGTCGTGGTGTTATTGATCACGGTCTCCTTGAAAGTGCTCTTATCCGGCCTCGTTCTGGATATTACTCATCATTAAGTGAGCAGGGAGCTGCTCTTCTGCATAGTCTTGCGATGAATCACTGCTTTGTCGATGGAAACAAGCGTATGGCATTTGCCTTAACAGCTGTTTTCTTTCAAATGAATGGCTACGTCCTCAAGGTTGAAGCTGAAGATGCTGAAGAGTTTATCGTGAAAAGATTAATCGCTGAACATGCGCAACTCCAGGAGATTACGGAGTGGCTAGAAACGCATCTGATAGCTATCGATACTCCCCGCACTTGAAAATACCGGTTCGAAGCTCTGCAACACTATCAAGCGCGCCGTGGAGAGGGCCTTTCTCCTACGCCCCTTCGGGGTGCTTCGAAGAACAGGGATCGGCCCTTGCTGATTTCGCAGGGGGTATTTGTCTTAGATGTACTGAAGGTATCGATAGTATAGCGCAATCGTTTTCGCATCACAGATTTCACCAGAGTGAATTTTCTCTTCAACCTCACCTATTGAGAGGGGAACAACCTCGATAAACTCATCCTCATCTTGTTCGGCATCTGGAGCCGGTGTGAGATCGCGTGCGAGAAAAAGGTGTTGAAGCTCAGAACAAAATCCAGGCGCAGGATAGAGCGTTCCAAGGGGTGTCCATGTTGCAGCGCTCATACCGACTTCCTCTTGAATCTCTCGTTTGGCACACGTAAGAGGTTCTTCGTTTGGTTCGAGAGTTCCAGCAGGTGCTTCAAGCAGCATCTGCCCGATGGGATGGCGATACTGGCGAACAAGAAGAAGGTTGTTGTCTTCATCAAGTGGCAAGAAGACAGCGGCTCCAGGGTGAAGCACGGTTACTCGGGCAAAGGAACGCCCTTCGTGCTCAAGCTCATCTTCAACCATCTGAAAGATCTTTCCTGAGTAAATTTCTTTTCGTGCCGTTTGTTTCGGGTGTATCGGGCTCATGGTACCTTTGGTGGCAATGTGGTATACACACGCACTATAGCTCTATTGTTTGCTAAGAGGAAGAAAACAGATGCTTCAAAAAGATCTCGAACAGAAACTCAACGAACAGCTCAACTTTGAACTTGAGTCTGCTTATGTATACTTCGCTCTTGCGGCGTACATGGATGGTGAAAGTCTCGATGGGTTTGCCTCTTGGATGAAAGTACAAGCCCAAGAAGAGATTGAGCACGCTATGCGTATCTATAACTATCTCAATGACCGTGGCTCTAAAGTTGTACTTGCGGCCCTCCCCCAACCGAAGGGAGATTGCGAATCTGTCTTGGATGCTTTTGAAATAGCTCTTGCCCATGAGATTAAGCTTTCTGAGCGTTTAAACGACCTTGCTGAAGTAGCACGCAGCGCCAAAGACAATACTACCTATACATTCCTTGAATGGTTTCTTACCGAACAGGTCGAAGAAGTTTCTTCTGTTCAAACCGTCTGTGATAAGCTCAAGCTCATTGGTGACAATGGCTATGGTCTTCTTATGATGAGCAACGAGCTTGGAGAACGAAAGCCTGGAGAAGAGGCGGGAGAGTAGTCTTCAACTAGGTTACCGACCTCGGATCTGCTCTAGTATGGCACGAGTCACGGATTCTGGTGAAAGCTCTTTAGGGGTCCACCCGTCAGATTGAAGCACGATTCCATTTTCGCTATAAGGGCGGCAGACTTCAGAGATGGTGTGAAGTCCAAACAAACTCACGGTTGCAACATTCGTAGCCGCGGCAAGATGACCTGTGCCTGTGTCTGTTGAGGTGTGCACATCTGAATGCGCAATGAGGGCAGCGAGAGAGAGGAGACTGAGTTTGTTGGTAAGATCGAAGATGCTCACATCTCCTTGTGTAGAGGATAATCTTCGTGAGGCTCGGCTCCATTGATCAACGTTTATCTCGTGTCCAACCAGGACAACTTGGAGCTCTCTTTTTTGAAGCTGTTCGGCAACCATTACCCACTTTTCAAAAGGGTAGCGAGTGGATTCCTTAGCTGAACCAATATTGATGCTTACCAAGGGAATCTCTGGCTGAAAAAACTTGGAGAGCTCTGCCCACGCCTCTTCGAAATCTGCAAGACGTGGAAGGGGTGGTTGAGAAAGCTCAGGAAATTTTTCTTTGAGTACTTCAAACCATGCTTCGAGCACATGCATTTTTCCAGTTTGGTGGTAATGGGCAGTGTCTTCTGCCTTTTCTACCAGTTGATCTCGGCAGTACTGTACATTAGGCGGTGTAATGACTTGCCTTGCATGAGGTACGACAAGCTCATCCCAGTGAAAACCTAATCCGAGATCGTATACCGAAGGACGTTCGTCACTTGTATTGATTAGCTCTGGATCGACGATTGCGTTGTAAGGCTCGTGAAGAGGGCTATGAGCACGTAAGTTCTCAATATGTTGAGCAAGGCCAGTAACCGTCCAGCTCATCCAAGTAGTGTCTCCTAGTTTGTAAGGAGGTTGTATCCCAATATCCATCTCCTCGATTATATCAGCTTTTTTGAGCTAAGATACTCGAGGAAGCGTAGCTGGAAAACGATGTTTATCTCAAAATATGTAGTTCCTTTGCTTCAAGCTCAATTCACACAGCTTTATAGAGAGACCTTGCTTGTTTCGTTCCGTGCAGTCATGATTGTGTGAGATTTTTATTAAGGATCCCTTATGACTACTCTTCCTCCATGCCCAGTCTGTCGTTGTGAATACACGTATGAAGATAGGCAGATGTGTGTTTGCCCGGAGTGTGCCCACCAGTGGAATCCTGCTGAGGCCGCAACTGCTCAAGAAGATGCTGTGCTTGATGCCAACGGCAATGTTTTACAAGATGGTGACACAGTTGTTGTAGTAAAAGGCCTTAAGGTAAAAGGAGCATCGTCGATGCTTAAGGTAGGTACCAAGGTCAAAAATATTCGCCTTGTCGATGGTGATCACAATATCGACTGTAAGATAGATGGTTTTGGGGCGATGAAGCTCAAGTCTGAATTTGTGAAAAAGGCGTAGTGCTGTCTAGGGGCTAGGCCTTTTTTCTTCCAATAAACTGTATGACCGAGGCGTTTCCATGATGGAAAATGCCTTCATTTACCTCGCGCACGAGCTGTCTTAGGATGATTGGTTCACAGTGAGGAAACTCTTTTTGAATCTTTTCTTCGGTCATGAGCATGTCCAAGTCTTTGGGGCCGCCAGATTCAAGTTCTAACTGATCTTCAGAGTATGCCTCAAGAACGATGGTACCTCCGGCTTTGAGGCCTTGTTCAACGAGTGGATACAGGCGATGGCGCAGGGCACTTGGCAAATGTGCAAAAATAGAAACCACTGAGCCGTATGAATTTGACTCAGGCATAAAGGTGCGAAGATCAGCAACCTCAGTTGTAATATGAACTCCTTTTGATCGCGCAAGGGCTTTGGCTTTTTCTAGGCCTACTCTTGAGCCGTCAACCCCATGTACCTGTAGCCCCTGAGAAGCAAGGTACACTGCATTTCGCCCTTCTCCTTCTGCGAGAGATAAGATCGGTGCTTGCAACATGTGAGTATTAGCTACGAGAAATGAGTTTGGTTCTGTGCCGTACACATACTCGTTTGCTGCATAGCGTTCATCCCACATGGTGAAAACTCTTTTCCATTACGTTTGGTGCGAACAGCCAGGTCGTCTCAGCCTTTATGCACGGTAAATGAAGCACGATAGTAACAAGACTAGCAACTTCATGGTTTTTTCACGATATGCCTAGAAGGAAGGGGAGATCAAGAAGAAGTCATTTCTTTCTTTGAGAGCTAGGGGCAGGACTGCTCGTGAGCGTTTGAGGCTCCTTCAGTGGCTATCAATCAGCTTAGTGTTCCTGCTAGGGGAGAGTGCTTTGCGCTGTCATGCTAACCTGCTGATACTACAAGAGTCGTAGAAGTCGCAACTCAATAATTCCATGCAATGCTTGACTGCCTCGTAATGCCTGTTAGCGTAGAGCCTCAAACAACTTCTCTTCATGATGGGAGATCGCGCGTGAACATCCATAACCTCTTTCAGTCTCTTTCCATTTATGTATGCTTTTTTACAAGGCGAGTGGCTTTTCTGCTTGGAGCGACGGTTCTCTTTGGGGCCTTTTCAAGCGCTCATGCCCAACTAAGTGTTGATTCGATTGGAATGGACACAAGTCAGAATGAGGCTTATCAGTGTGTGCGATATACTGATGTAGCTCAGAATACCATCTCTGTTATTAATGCTGATAACCAAGAGAGCTCTTTGACGATTAAGCAGGCGAAAAAGCGTATTCAAAAAAGCATCAAAAGAGCAAACAAGAGAAAAAAAAGATTGAGTGAAAAGCTTAATAGACTGAAGCAAGAACTGAAGGAAATCAAAACGAAGCTTATTCCAAGGCCTGGGACAATAAAAAAAATAAAGAAGTTGAAGAAGGCTATTAAACGCACGAAAAAGGCTCGAAGAATTGTAATTGGGCAGAAGAAAAATCTCCTACAGCTTCGAAAGCAAGTTGTTCAGTGTGGAAAAGAGGAAGCACTTACTGGTGGTCTCGTGATTCAAACTGTTACTTGGCCTAGTTTCCTTCACGATGGTGCATATACTTCATACCACATTGGTATTTATTACAATCTTGTAAGAACGGTATCTTTAGGAGAATCGTTCTGTGTGCGACGAGGTGACAAACCCGGCGTTTCAAGACTCTACACTGTAGTAAATCCTTGCCCGGCTCGTTTTTCTGACTATAGCTGCGCTGCACAGCACTTTGGCATCTCTGGATTGGCGGTTGGTGGCGTTTCAGGAACTGATTATTTTGGTGAAGGTGGTGCAAACTTCTGCATTCCTGGTGATCCCGATTATCATTGTGACTTGGCGGCAGCTCAGGCCGAAGCCTCTCGAATTGCCGGGGCGGTTGGCACTATCACTGTACTCGGTAAAGCTAGTAGCTCTACTGGATGTGAGAGGTTCGAGTAGGAACGAAGTCTCTCTCGTTTAGTATTTCGCCGCTTGATGTTTTCTTTCTCCGGGTAATAACGAAAAGAGCAGGAGCTTAGCAGTGTTCTTGGACTTTATTCAAGAAATCGGAGAGTAAGTCGTTCCCACTTATTTTCTGTATAGCTTGTGACACAAGTCCGAGCTCACCTGTCTCCTCAAAAGGAAGAGACTTTGTCTTCCGGTAGTCTTCCGCCGTTATAAGAACTTTTAGAGTGTCTCCAATAAGATCGAGCAAGAGTCGCTGAGTAACGACTGGTGAATACCCGATAGAAGCAAAGCTCACCTTACTCTCAAACGTTTCAAGCGCAAAGCGCATTGAGTTGATTTTTAGTGGTGCACAAAAACCTGTAAGTCTTACAGGGAGGAATTCAGGGAAAAGTTCACTCTTCGTCATTGTTGCTCGGTGAGAGATATGGTGGTTGCCTATGAACTCATCAAAGGGGCTGGTAATGGAGACTTCAAAAGAAGGCCTCTTTTCTCTCGGGTTTTTCAGGTCTTCTTCACTCTCGTAGAGCTCTCCTGAAAGAAAGGCTAGCTCTTGACCGTGGGGGAGGGAGGTTGTTGGAAAGCCGTCTAGAAGGAGCACTTGAGCGTCTCTACCTTTTAGGTCTCGAAATGGCTCTCCTCTAAATACCTCTTTTGGCAGGAGCTTTCTTAGGCAGGTATCTGCTAGGAGACAAGCTCGCTTGGGGGTGATCTCAAAAGTAGCCTCATATTCTAGTGAGTATTCACGGAGAAAGAGTCTTTTGTTGGCTTTGAGCTCTGATTTCATAGAGATTCTGGGGATAAGTCTCTTAAGGTCGTAGCATCTCTTAGGAAATGAAACAACGCCAAAGAAAGCTCAAAAATTGCTCGAATACGATTTGCCTGGGTGGTATATTTCACCTGTTTCTAACAATTCTTTTGGGAGAGAGGAATAATGGAAGAAGCTTGGTATCAGGGTAAAGTATACGTACACAACGGTCACACCTGGTATGAAAAGAAGCATTTTCATATTCCACCAGAAGAGGTTCAAGCACACCTCAATAGTCAGCTCTCTCAATTAAAAGACGAAATTCCCAAAGATAAATCTCCTGCTGAACTGATCGACTTTGCTCGTGCAGCAAGTGAAAAAGGGCAAGTAAGCTACGCGAAACGGATTGTTGAAGAGGTTTTAGCTCAAAACCCCTCAGAAATTGCAGCAGTTTGCCTTCTCTCCTCACTCTTACGCCTTATGGAGCGACCTCTGGAAGCCCTACGTCTAACAGAGGGAGAGATAGAGCTGACATCAGAACTTCTCCTTGAGCGGGCACTTGTACTCTTTGATCTTCAACGCTTTCAAGAAGCAGAGCGCGCTGCGCTGCGCTCGCTTGAGCTTGGGCAATCTGAGCAAGGGTATGCTCTGCTGCGGAGGCTCGCTACTACTCACGCACAAGCGGCTTAGTCTTTACTATTGTGATGTTCTAACGCGAAGTACGCGAGGTACGCGAAGCTCAACCTCCTTCGCGTACCTCGCGTACCTCGCGTACTTCGCGTTAGAATTTCACCGCATATAACCTTTAGATTTCATACTCCGATAGCTCCGTAACTATCCGTAAATGCTCCTCTCGGTCAGGCGCAAGAAAAATTTGAGTAAGCCCTCAAAAGTCCTTAGAATAACTTTCGTTCAATACATTCGAGCACTTAGAGAATTATTCTCGTTTCTAGGAAACTTTGCTCGCCACCGCACGATAACTGCTCAAAGGCGAGGATTAAGAGGATTTCGTAGTTAGAGCTCGCCCACTGAAAGAGAGAGTAGTTCATGCTTCATATATACGTTCTCGACACGACTGCAGAATCAAGAGCGAAACTGCTCGACCGCCTTCACCGTTATCTTGATATTGAAGCGAAAGAAATCGAACTCATTCCACGGGTCAACTTAAAACCTATCGCTCGCGAAGAGTTGCAGTTTCACGCCGCTCCAGATGTGTGCGTACTTGGACCAGAGCTTGTCTCAAATGAGCTCACAGAGATTGGGAAGATTAGAAAAGTTCTCCCGCACACTCCACTTCTTGTCTGCACCATCCCAGAAGTCGAAGGGCTTGCTGCGATTGAACAGATGGCACGCCTTGGTGCTGATGACACACTTTTTTCAGAAGCTGGTCCCCTTGAGTTTCTCCGTAAGCTTGTGCTTCTCTCACGAAAAGCAAAGCCACGTGAGTCAGGAAAGCTGATTGTTGTTGATAGTGGAAAAGGTGGCGTTGGTGCAACAACGCTTAGTGCGGCTCTTGCTGAAAGCGTTGCTGCGAGCGGTAAGAAAACTCTGCTCGTTGATTTTGACGTTGAAACACAAGACTTAAGCCGCTTTCTCCAAGCGCGCCCGTTTGTAAACGAAAATCTCCAACTCCTCTTTGATGGAAGTAGGCCTATTACTCAAGAGTATATTGAGCAGTGCCTCGTACAAGTCTGGGAAGATGAGCCAAATCTTTACTGTATGCCACCACTTGCTGAAAGTGATCCGCTCTATGCGATCGGCAGTAACTATCCACGTACCCTCCTTTCGATCATGGAATTTCTCGATGAAATCTTTGATTGCATTATCGTTGATGCTGGCGGTATTCGCGGAGCGCTCCAAAAGAGCCTCTATCGCGTAGCAGATAAGGTGCTCTTTGTGCTCAATAATGACCCGGCAACTCTTTACGGCTCTGTTGATAAAATTGGAAAAGTACGAGATCTGCTCTCTCCAAACGCCTCGCTTATTGCGGTAGAAAACGGTTCAACAGCCGGGCTCCCACGAAAAATTCTCGTTGAAGAGTTTAGCCGAGCTGCTCGACTGAGCGAAGATAACTGGTTCTTAGAGCCAATTCCTTTTTCAAAGCAGGGGACCCGTTGGCCAGGTTCTGGAGAAACACTTGCTACGAACTCTAAGCAGGGACTTCCGAAAGTCTTTCGTTCGTTGGCTGAAAAATTAGAGCTCTGTGAGCCCGAAGCAAAACGGGGTAGTGAAGTGGTTCGTCACACACTGCTCAAAGTTGGTGGATTGCTCAAAAACAAACGCAACAAGGTGCGTGATAACGAAAAGCTCCTTGAAGAGAACAAAAAGTTTACCCTTGGTTCGCAAAAGATTGGGCCGAAAAAGCAACTTCCTGCGCCACTTCCAAATGAAGAGATCTCACAAGAGAGCGATTCGCTCCCACAAGCAGAGATTCCTTTTGGAGAGAGTGATAGTGAGTTGCTGCTAGGTACGCCTTCTCTCTCTAAGACCCCAGAAGCATTAGGGAAAAAAGAGGACAAAAACCCAGCTCATAGCGCACAAGAGGACTCAGATTTTAATAACCTTATCTCAGGCGTGACACTTCAATAAGTGTTTCGCGTGGGGTGGTTTTTCAGCATTTTCCTTCCTTGGTTTTTTCTCAGGTTTCAAATTTGTAATTGAACATTGAGGAATAAACATGAACAAGCAGACATTATTTTCACTCCGTAAAGCAAAGAACGAAGAAGGGTTTACGCTTCTTGAGTATGCAGCTGGTGCAGCGGTGCTATTAGGAATTGTTGTCGCAAGCCTAAATATTATGGGTGGACAGTTGGGCGGCTTTTTTGAAGGTGTTGGAAACTGGGCAGCTGACAATACTTATGAAGGATAGCATCCCCCAATCTATATCGTTTTTATTCGAGTAATTCCATGGCAACACGAAAAGGACCAATACGCCGCAGAAAACAAAAAAGCCAAATGGCAGGTTTTGTTGTTCTTGGCATCTCAATTCTCGGAGCAGCATTTCTCTTAAGCCGCGCTAACTCAGCTCGGCTTGAAGCAGAGATGGTCACAAACACACCGGTTGTCGGACAGTTTGATACTATCCGTGTACCAGTTCCTGTTGAGCCAGTGGCTGCAGGAACAAAGCTTCGTGATGTGAAGTTTCGAACAGTGTCCTTTCCAAAGCATCAGGTGCCTCAGGGGGCAGTAAGTGATCTCACTCCACTGCTTGATGCTGTTGCTGTTGCACCTCTTCCAGCTGATCTTCCTCTCTTTCGAAAGAATGTGAGCTTAAACGGTGGGGCATCGAACCCAGTTATTGAGCGTATTCCAGACGGTATGCGTGCGATGACGATACGAGTTGATGCAACCTCTGCTGTTGAAGGTTGGGCTGGTTCAGGAGCAGTTGTGGATGTGCTGCTTGCTGAAAAAGACAGGACAAGCGTTGTCGCGGAGAAGGTAAAAATCCTCTCAGCAGAGCGCTCCGTGAGTCCTGTGCAAGGAGTTGATTCGCCAAATGTGCCAAGCACCGTAACTCTGCTTGTTACCCAAGAGCAGTGTCTTGCTATTAACACTGCTATTCCACTTGGCAAGATTGCGTTTGCGCTTCGTAGTACGCAAGACGGTGGGAATTGGGGCAGAACAGAGTTTAGTGCAACGCACTTAAAAGGTGGTGGGGTGCCAATGCGCCGCCAAAGTGAAGTCCGTGGATATGTAACCATCAAGGGCAAAGAGGACCAGTCCTTTGCGCTTACTGATGGAAAGTGGACTTCAACTGAAGTTATCCCGGAAGGATTTTTAGCTTCAGAAAAAGAGCGCATTTTACCATCTCAGGGAGACTAAAGCAGGATGCAACGGGTAAGTCTTGAAGAACTTCGTGGTTTAGGGAGTGGAGGATTTGCGCAAGCACTTCCTTCTTCGAACTCTTCGAATGAATCCGGTGCATCCTCAGATCTTCCACCATCACTAAGATGTATCTTGCAAGCGGTACAACGTGATATCGGCTTTCAAGAAGAAGAGAGCGATTCTATCTCGAGCCAAGAGCTCAACCGCATTATTGATCGCACGGCAGATAAGCTCGGTTTTGAGCTCGCCTCCTATGAGCGAGATCAAATCCTTGCTCAGTTAGAGAAAAATGCTCGCCCCTTTGGAGTGCTGCAAGAGCTCGTTGATAACCCAGACGTCTCAGACATAATTGTTTCAGACTTTGGTACTGTCGCAGTACAAAAGGGACGCAAAACATTTAAAACAGATGTGCGCTTTTCAAGTGAAGAGGAGTATGAGTCCTTTGTTGAAAAGCTCCTTCAAAAAGCAGGCTCAACGTATTCCACGAAAAAACCTGTCGCAGATGGAATGATAGGAAGTTTTGCCCGTATTCACGTTGTGCATAAATCGCTTTGCGACACAGGGCCGTATCTTACTATTCGTCTCAACCGTTTTGGCACTGTTACCACTCAAGATTTAGTGAAGTTTGGACTTGCTCCACAATCAATCCTTGATTATCTCGCTCAGATGGTAAAGGTGGGGAGCACCTTGATGATTATTGGTGAAGTAGGAACGGGGAAAACAACTCTTGCCCGTGCTATCTGCTCTAGTATTCCACCACACGAGTCTATTCTCGTTATCGAAGATACTCCTGAAATCCGTCTACAGCACCCACAGGTGCGTTACCTCACAACACGTGAGGCAAACACTGACGGAGCTGGTCGCGTATCGCCTGCTGAGTGTATCCGAGCGGGAATGAGAATGGCGATGAATAGGATTATCTTTGGTGAGATCCGTGATGCAGAAGCAGCTGAGTCTTTTATTGATGTGTGCTCTTCTGGTCACCCAGGGCTCTCTACCGTTCACGCTAAAAGCGCCTCGGAAGCAATTACTCGTCTTGAGCTTTTCTTAGGGCGAGCTCAAAAAGGTGTGACGCAAAACGTGGTGCAGCAACAAATTGCCACTGCTGTTCAAGTGCTTGTATTCGTAAATATCTGCCCACACACCGGACGAAGAAGAATTATGGAGGTAAAAGAAGTTGGTGGTGCTTCTGATGGAAACCTCAGGCAGAGAGAGATTTTTCGCTACGAAGCCACAAATGGACTACCCCGTTGGAAGGTAGTAAACCGCGTCAGCTCTTTTCGAGAAGAGCTTGAGCGAGCAGGTGGCACATGTACCCTTCATCAACTTGGATCGTTTGTTGAGCTTGATGAGTCTACCTCTTTTCGTGAAGCAGCTACGCAAGGGAGGAGATAATGTTTTTCTCCTCGAGCGAAGTTTCAAGAGCACGGCTGCTGATCGGTGAGGAAGCCTACGTTGAGGAAGCTCCAGCAGAAACGGAGTTTCCCAAGGAGAGTATCGAGAATTCACTCTTTGGAACAAAACTCCTTCAGAGCGCAGCGCTGACCCTTGAAGAGGGAGATAAGATCAAAAAGCGCATTCTTTTCGTAGCTCTTTTGCTTGCGTGTGTCAGTCTCCTCTTAAAAACCTTTCTTCCACTCGTGCTCATTGCTCTTCATCTCGTGATAGAGAAGGGCGTGCTCGAGTCTCGTTCAAAAAAACGGGTTGATAGCTTTGATAAGGATTATACAGCGTTTCTTCTCTCTCTTGCTTCGGGAGTAAAGACGGGGCTCGATCCGCTTGTTGCGCTGACTACTGCCGGACACCTCTTTACGAAAGATAGTGAGATGCAAGGATGTATTACGAAACTCAATCATTCGCTTGAACGTGGAAAATCTGAAGAAGAAGCTATCCGTGAGTTTGCTGCTGATATCGCTCACCCCGATCTACGTCTCTTTCGTACCGCATTTGTTTTAGCTCGAAAGGAGGGGTCTTCTCTTGCAGAGTGTCTCCAACGACTTGCGCGAGTTACCCGTCAACGTCAGTCATTTCGCCGCAAGATTCTCTCAGCCGTTGCGATGCAAAAGCTTTCAGCGTTTGGTATCGGTGGTTGTGCGATTGTTATTTGCATCATTCAAGCAACAGGAAATCCTGAGGCAATTCAAACAGCTCTTGAACATCCTATGGGTTCAAAGATGCTTGCCGTAGGTGCGGTACTTATTCTTACCGGCATTGTGTGGATGCTCCGTATGGCAAAAGCGAGGTTAATGTAAGTGATGGAAGAGAGCCTTCTTGAAGTTGCATTTCTTGCGCTGCTCTTTGTGCTAGGAGTTGTCTACGTTGTTCTCAGCGGCAGACGCTCTGCTTCAGATGTTTTAGAAGATCTCGCTGACGAAGATGAGACTACTTTACACCAAGATAGCGCACCGAAGCCGAAAAGAGATATTGATAATGAGCTTGAAGAAGCTGGGCTCTTTACCCGTGAGGCAAAGCGTGCATTTCTTATGCGCCAACGGGTGTATCCCGTGGCGGGACTCTTTCTTTTTCCCTTTTTGCGCTTCTTGATTGGAGGAGCCACGATTGCTTCCCTCCTTCCATTTTGTGTAATGGGACTAGCGCTTGGTTATCTCGTAGGAAGAAGAAAGCTTGTAAACAAAAAAGCACAGTTTTTGCGTGATGTAGAGTTTTTCTTACCTGTCATCATGGAGCGTCTGGTGATGGCGGTTCAAGCAGGGCTCGATGTTTTTGCAGGTATCGCCGTTATCTTAGAGCTTGAAGAAGATGAGCTTGAGAAAGACCCGGTTACTGAGCTGCTTGGTAGAGCGTACCGTTTGACCGAGCGCGGTATTATGTTTGAAGATGCGCTCAGAGCTATTGCTGATACCGTAGACTCTGCGCCACTTCGCCACGCCTTTATCCACCTCGCTCTTGCCCAACGCGAAGGTGGTGAGCTTATTTATCCCCTAAGAGAGCTGAGCGACTCAACACAACTTTACTACCAAGAGACTGTTGAACACGGTATTGCGAAGCTTCCTGTAAAAGCCACCATGCCGCTGCTTGTGACCTTTGTGGGGCTCATAATCCTCTTTATCACTTCGCCAATTTTACAAGTTCTTAACCTCACTACGGGAGCAATGCCGCAATGAGGACAGAACGCGTAAGGAACCTGCAGAGTGAGTTTGGTGCAACGATTATTTTTGTTGCCGCAGTTATCTTACCTGTGCTCTTTTTCCTCTTTAGTCTCACGTTTGATATTGCTCACTACTTCACGCAGCGCCGAAACGCTCAGATGATTATTGATGAGGCAGCGCTTTACGCTCACCGCTACCTCCCATACACGACAGCTGCTGCATCCGCAGCTGAAGGGTATCTTTCTCGGTACGGAGCACTCGCTGAGCACGTTGCCATGGAGATTACTCCTGACACGGTAGCACTTCAGTATAGCGATGAAGTAAACCTCACTTTTGCAAGCTACTTTGGAGCAGGAATCGATGTGCCGATGCATGCGTATACAAGAACGCAAGGCACTCCGTACGATGTTTTTCTGTTGATGGATACCGCCTCGTATCTCTCACCTCAAATTCCATATGGTACAGCTTGGGGTTCAGATCCTGCAGCACAATTCTTTGATACTGTGTATCCCATTCAGCACGATGCCGATGACGATGGTGTTCCAGAATTGATTGACCCTGTGATTGCTACCCAGCAGTGTTTTAATCCGATCTTCTCATCGCTCAAACGAGCAGCTATCCGTACGTATGAGTATCTCTCTAGTTTTCAGCTCAATTCAGTTGGGGTTGCGGTGTATCCTGCAAGTGGAAACTTCTTTGATCTTGTGCGTCCTGTAGCGGCTTCACCAACGAGTGGAGAGGTGAGTGATGTTGCTTTTCCGCAGTATGCAGGTGGGTACATACGACCAGATTACTGCGCTGCTGCTGCTAATTACGAAGTGAATTTTCCTGCCTATCGTGTGCCTACAAGTTCAACGGGGATGGAAGGGCTTTGGACACCAGCAAGTGGTGCTCCAAGCATCGTTGAGCCTGTAACCTATCTCTATAATACCGATTACGCACCGTACCTCTCGATACAAGAGCTCCTCTGGTCTCAAGTAGCACGTGGAAATACAAACTATGCTCCAAACACCCCACGGGTACTTGAAGGAATTCGTGCACAGATTGTTGGAGCTCAAGCTCGAGAGGAGCGTAAGGGGCTTGTCAATCGCGCAGTAAAAAGCGCAGTGCTGCTCGCAGGAGATCTCCCCTGGTACGAGAGTGAGCGATTTATACTTCCTAACGGCTCAATTTCAGCAAATGTAACCAATGCCTTGCGTGTGCAGTTGGCAAATTTGCGCTCGGACGCAGTCAATTACGATATGCATCTTGTGCTCTACTACGTTGTCTTTCGTCATGCAGGAAATCAGTCTTATTTTAGCGAGGGTACAGCTGCGCTCGAAGCCCTCTTTGATGAGTATAACGAGAGCGAAGAAAACGGTGGTAAGTTTTCACTGCACGTTCTCTACGGCGATAGCCTCGATGTGCTTACCCGCGATCTTACTTCTCTGATTGCTCTTGATAAACGTGGTTCGGTATTGGCGAGGTAGGGCGATGAAGATGATTCAAAGAAGAGAGCAGGGAATAGCCGTATTAGAAGCAGCTGTGTCCTTTGTTGTTATCCTCACTCTTCTTATGAGCGGCTTGGCTATGACTGATTATTTCCGTCAAGTTGGCCACGCTGATAGGCTCACCGATCGGTACATCTTCGATGACGCGGTGCGGCCCTATACCTTTACTACGACTGGCGGCACCTTTCAGTTAGTTGCCAATACGGTAGCGATTACTGAGTATCTCGATAAGGCGGCTACTAAAGCACAAACAGAGATAGAAACCTTTCTTGGTGGAACTTCGGCTGGAGATTACTTCCTTGAGATGCGTTCGGTAGAACTCTCTATTAACCCATCTTCAGGTACACCAGAAGGGATTGTAGCTGTAGGTGGAGCTGCCTATGACTACACTTTTGGTTCGCTGAGTGTCCCGGCTGAAATCTTACAAGCATCTGATCTCGATACCCGTTTTGATTCACTCGCTCAAATGACAACAACCGATGGCATATCTGCGTTTGCTGTCCCAACGGCACTTTACGGTGTGAGTGGTTCACAAGACCGATTTCTTCCACGCGCTATCATGATTGGTTTGCGCGTTGTGTGGAGTATTGAAGAGAGTTTTACAGGAAATATCTATGAACAAGTCGGTGGCTTACCGTATGTCTACGATGCCAAAGTCACCGTGGTTCGAGGAGAAATAGAGGCATGAAAATACTATCGTTTCCCTGGAAGAAGAAAGCACAGAAAACCTCTGTTGCTCAAGCGCTGAGAAAGTTTCTCCCCCGTGAGCAACTCAAACACCTCGTTGAACACTGCCCAGATCGAAGAGAGGTGATCGGATTTGTAGCCGAAACTCTCGGGATGGAAGAAGACGTTCTTCTTGAGTCACTCAGCGAGGAGACGGGTGTTCCAACAGCGTCGCGTATTTCACCGATGGATCTTGAAGCGCTTCCAGCAGATCTTACCCTAGAACAGTTTCGGCGCACCGGATCTATTGCCATCACCCAAAAGGGATTTCTCAGCGGTATCGTGTGTGTAGATCCAGCGGTTGCCTCACGGCTTCTCCCAAAGGCTATTGCTTCAAATGTGTATCTCGGCAAATGGTCTTCCATTAAATCTGCACTTGAAGAGAGTGAGCGGCTCAACCGTGAAAAAGGAGAGGCGGTGGCTCAAGCAGAGCAAGAGCGTATGGAACAAGCAGCGCTTAAAGTCTTAGAGCTTATTGTTGAGCAGGTCTCTCAGTTTAACGTCGAAGAAGCTCGAATTGTCTTCTCTGATGAGGGAGCCCGTTACCGATTTGTTACATCTGACCACCGTGATGCCTCAGGTGAAATTCACCCTGGAGTTCAAGAGACGTTGTGTCACCTTCTCGATGAGCAGAGAGCACCAAAAGGGCTAAAGCTTCAGATAAATTGTATAGCTTCTTCAAAGCTTTATGAACTTTCGTGGGGGGAGTCTCTCAAAGTAGTACTTCCAACGGAAGACAGCAGTGAAAAAATCGACTCAAATACCTTACCAATTTCTTCAAAGAAGAAATTGGTTAACGATACGATTGAAAACGAGTCACCACTCCACCTCGTACAAGACGAACCTGCTGTTGTGCTTGTTGTCGATGACAACGAAGTTTTTCGCTGTGTGCTCGAACGTTTCTTTGAGCGCCAAGGCATGCGTACTCTTCACGCCTCTAATGGGCAAGAAGCGCTTGAGCTCCTTGAGCAAGAGTCCCCAGATGTTGTGGTGTGTGATGTGCATATGCCCTCAATGAACGGCCATGAGTTTATCAAAGCTTTTCGAAAGCTTGAATCTTTTACCGGCACACCACTTATCATGCTCACCTCTGATGATGATGTTGAAACAGAGCTTTCTACTGTTGAAGCAGGAGCAGACGCGTTCTTGCAGAAAAACGAAGACCCGCGAAAGCTCTGCGCCTATGTTTCACGTTTTCTAAAGCGTGAGCAAAAAGCTGCATAAGGAGGGCGAGTGATGTTTGCAGTCATTACAACACTTACGACCTTACTCATTACTTTAGATGCTGGCAGTCAGTTGCTTGTATCATTGACAGTTGTGTGCGGTGGACTCTTGCTTGTGCTTCAAGCACGAAGTGGGGAGAGAGATGTACGACGTATTCGTCGACTTATCCGCCACCTTTCTCCTCGAGCTCACCACCAGGAGTATTCGCTTGATCGGCTCGAATCTCAGATCGAAGGCCTTCTTTGGGAGGTAGAGCGCCTCTCTCAAGGAGTCGGAGTACAAGAAGAAAAACCTCATAAGGAAGAAAGCGAGGCTCCACGATCTTTTCAAGAAATTCTTGTTGAGCAAATGTCTTCGGTACATGCGATGTTTCGCTCAGCGACAAGTGTCCTGTGTTATGAAGACGAGGGAGATCTGGCCTTTGTGCGTATGGGTATTGGAGGGACTCGCTTCGAGTCTCGCCTGCGAAGTCTCTTTGTCTCCTATTTTCGAAGCGGTATTTTCCCGTGTGAAGGGCTCTCTGATGGGGAACGAGGCTCTCTCCATACAGATTTTTCACTCTTTGGGATTCGTTACGGTATCTCGTATCCTCTCTCGTGGAGTGAGGGGGGGCAAGTAAGGCGCGCTGTTCTCTGGCTTGGTTACCGTGCAGAGCAGCCTCCGCTTGAAGTCGAAGTGCCTCGGTGTCGCGCTGTTGCTGCAGAGCTCGGAGAATATCTCAGTAGCGCTCTTAAAGTCTCTCACCTCTCTCAGAAAGTCTCACGAGTAGAAGAAACGCTCGAGCAGAGAGAAGATTACATTGCACATATCTCACACGATATTCGCACACCGCTGAATAATATTCAGTCAATTTTACGACTCCTTGTGACTGATGAGCAGAGAGACTCTCAGCGAGAGTTCTTAGAGACTGCTCTAGGAAATTGCCACTCATTGCACGACATTGTTGATGGAGTTGTTGAGTATTCTCGCCATAAGGCCGGAAAACTTATTGCACGCCCTGAGTCGTTTTGCTTAAACGAGCTTGTTGAAGAAATCGTTCAGACGTTTCGAGTAACCGCCCGGCTCCGTGGGCTTGACCTTACGTATACCTGCGAGCAAACTCTCGTGGCTCAAGCTGATAGGCGACAGATTCGACGAGTGATTACCAATCTTGTAAGCAATGCCGTGAAGTATACCTCCTACGGAAGCATTACTGTTTCTTGCTCCATGAGTGGCGACGAGAATCTTGTTGTCTCTGTTGCTGATACTGGTGTCGGACTCACCCCGGAACAAATTGAACGACTCTTTATCCCATTTAGCCGCTTTCAAGAGCACAACACCGAAGGTGCTGGGCTCGGGCTAACCTTGAGCAAGATCCTTACTGAACTCAATGGGGGAACGATCTCTTGTGCGAGTAAGCCGGGGCACGGTTCAAGTTTCTCTATCTCCGTGCCGCGGGACACCTCTTTCGTTGTTGAAGAACCAGAGCAACAAGAAGTCTCGAATGTTGTTCCTCTTGCCCCAGTAGCAGAAGAGGTGCAAAGCGTCTGCCGAGATGCACGAATACTTGTCGTTGATGATGATGCAGATTCTGCTCGTTCTCTGGCTCGTACGCTCAAGGCTTATGGTTTTGAAGTATCAACCGCCCTTACGGAAAGGGATGCTCTGAGCATCTGTAATTATGAAACTCCTGATTTTGTTATCAGCGATTTTCATATGCCACAAGGTGGAGCTCGTCTGTTGCTTCCAAAGCTCACAGAGCTTGAATCAGCACCTCTTATCCTCGTGCTCTCTGGAAGTGGAGATGGAAAGATTGAGCAAGAAGCAAAAGACCTTGGTGCTCAGTACGTTTTTTCAAAGCCCGTTGATGCAAGTGATCTCGTCGCACTCTTTGATGCTATCTTAGAGGAGAGAGAGGAAGAAAAAGTTCGGGTGAACTCCTAACTATTACTCCGTCCGATAAATTCTTTCACTTCGTTTCAGAATTCATCGAACTCCGTACTAGCAGGCCGTATTATCCCTCCGGGGGTTTTCGGCCTTCGCCGAAAAAGTACCCCGTCCTCGTATAGTGAAAAAATTTAGTGGACAGGGTACTATTGCGAAAAGAGCTGTCGTCCTTGCTCTGTTACTTGAACGTAGACAGTAGAAGAGGTCTCATCGCCTTGTTTTACTTCAACACAAACTAAATTGTCGTACGTTGTGCGAAGCGACTCAGCTTCTCTTCGCGCTGATTCGTATGAAGCTATCTCGACATTGAGTTTAGCTTGAGCCTCGAGAATGCGATTCCTCTCTCTGTTGTAAGGCTCGAGCAGCTCTTTTCTCCCTTCTTTTGGGAGGCTTAAAAGAGTTTCCTCTGAGGGAGCTGTTTCTTCGTGAGCACGTAGCTCTTCTTCCATCTCTTCTCTATGACCATTGAGTTTTTCAATTAAGTGGGCGCTGCTACGGCCTGCTGTGATTTGTGAGCCCATCTCTTGGTATCGCTCGGCTGAAACCACAAGTAGAGCGCCACAACTGCGAAGAATATGTAGTGAGTCCTCAGAGATTGAAATTTCGCCAGATTGGCTAGCGATCTCTTGAAGAAGCTTTACCTCAGTTTGCGGGAGTTCGAGTTTCGAAAAAGCTGGCTGTGTACCCCCGGTACGAGGGGAGTTGTCTGGAGTGAGCATCGTGCGTAATCCCATATACCCTAAAATTCCGTTATATTATGAAGCGAAACTGATTCCTAATCAATTTTTTGCCATGAGGACACGCTAGGAAAGCTGGGAGCTTTCTCTTTAAGTCTGTGATCATTATAGAGAAATGTAAGCTGACATCAGCGACAAAACTTTGCTTTACATGATAAACTCTTTAAGCAGATTATCCTCGCCGCCAGTAGCGACCTTTTCTACCGAGTTTTTCGCCAACGGCAGCCATGAGACGGAGAGCGTCTCCTTTTTGAGAGAGGTCTGCTTGAGAACGGCGCACGGCTTCTTCGGCAACGTGAAGGGCTCGAACAAATTCCCCTTCAAAGAGAGCGTCGTGTCCAGCACGAATGAGAATTGCTAAATCGCTTAAGTGACGTTCACTCCCCTTATTCTTGGCCATAATAGTCTTTTCCCCTGCGCTGCGTCTTGCCCCAGTGGTGGTAGTATACTTTACTTTACGGAGATAAAGCGGGGATGTTTCCACTTTTTTCAAGTGTCGCTCTTTTAGGAGTCTGGCTGCCTAGGCCATTGAATTCTCAGGACTTAATGCTGATGAGTCGCCTCATTACCCAAGAACAGGAGACTCTATTTGTATAAATATTTAAAACCACTGTTTGAATCTTATTTTTTTCCGGGTAATATTCGGTTCCAGCCTCTCATCTGAGGGGTCTTCACTGTTGTACTTCCGTATGAGCTCATGGAGTTTGGGGCTTCACATCACAATAAAAATCGACCGCTGCCAAGAAGAGATGGCAACTACTCCCATCCTGAGCAAGCTCCTTTTCCCCTCTTACCACTGGAGAGGGCTCAGCTACTTATTGAACAGATTAATAAAGCAGCAAACGCTCGACTTTCGCGCTTTGAACAGCCGCTTCTTGGCAAAGACGAGATACAGACCTTTGTGCGTCATATCGTTCGAGCAGGAATAACTGAAACAGGAGCAAAAGCCCTTACGAGTCTTGTTCGTCCGTATGCTGCGTCAACACAAACGCTCCACTCTTTCTTTGATGTTGCTATGCGATTTCAAATGCATCTGCCAACAGAGCATGAATGGAAGCAGTTTCGTCAAGCGCTCTCCTGGAAGAGGCTTCCAGAAGGGCATGTACTAGAACGACATATAGGAGCGCTTAAGTCTTTTGTTTTTTCTGTTGAGGGAAAAGAAGAGATTGAAAGAGGCCTAGTTATGTGTTCTCAGGGTGCAACAAAAAGAGGAAGATTTGAACGCTTCTATCGTGTTGCTGGTGAGCTCTTTCACGAGCAAGCTCATAACTCGGATAGCTTTCAGCTTGGAGAAGATCTCTACGATTTTTATAGAAGGAGCAACTGTCCACCATCTATGATTGGGGATATTGTGGCTGCACGTGCCAAGAGCGATGTGGCTGAATTTGATCGGTGTGGTTCAAAACTATTGCACCTTATTGATGAAGGGTATTCTGCAACACGAGTAGTCTCGTTTTTTAATGGTTATGGAACTCTTCTGGCGGATAATAAGCCTGGAACGGCCGACTTCGTATTAGAAACCTTAGAGCATTCACTTAATGTTGGCACTCCCCCTCGGAAGGTTTTTGAGCGGCTTATGTTTGGCCTCTGTTCAGGAACTCAGGAAGAGGCCTTTTGGGAGCGAAAAGATACAGTTTTTCGTGATGTGGTCAACGAGCTCCGTAACGAAGGGGTCCCTATAGACCTTCTCTCTCAGCAAGTTGTTCGACAATTTGTCGCTTATGATCGGATGGGGGTTTCTCCCCAAAAAGAAGAGCTGATCAGTAGTTCTCTTGCCGTCGTAAAGGCGTTCTCAAACCTCTTAATACGGGACCAGAATGAGTTTTATAGTGATTCTGAGGTCGCTTCGCTTCAAAAAGAACTCAATATGTTGTTTTCAAGAGATCGTTTGAGATATGTGATTCATCGCCCTCAGAACTTAGAGAAATTGATGCTCATACTCGACGGCAAAGGATTGAGTGAGAGTGACGCTACTCTTTCTCCGGAGAGACTTTCACGGGAGCTTACCGAGCTCTATACACACGCTGTATTGATAGACGTCTTGTATGATCCCTCTGCCGAACGGAGAAAAGTCGCTCGAGATTTCTTTATGAGAGTTGATGTGGCAAATGGTGATAATCCCCCATTTTCACTCGACAAAACTCCCGTGGAGGTTCAGGAGCGTTTTCAGGGACAAACCGAACAGGTTATGTATCGTGCCTTTGACGGATACTATGGCTTTGCTGCGTTAACCTATCCGTTTCGAAGGACTCCAGTTTCTGGAATGTGCATGATGGATGAGATGGCGAATGCTCTAAGTCTGAAGCTCAACGTCGTTCACGCTGATGATATTCACCGTTTTCCTGGAAGAGGTCGATACATTGAAGGGATTGTTCCTGAGCGAGTGTTCTTCGGTGCCCAAGGAGAACAGACTCTTGACCACTGGAAGGAGCATATTCTGCCCCACTATGGTCCTGTTGCAGGTGGTACTCAAGCAGGAGACGTGCATGCTTTAGATGATCTTGTGAATACAAAGTTTTTTTTCACACGTGGAGCTGTTGCTTGTCTTTGCCCAGATAATCCATTCCATAAGATTTTAGGAACTCACTATAGCTATCTCTTTTTTAATCATCATTTTGATGCGCAAGGCGTGCGTACAGCGTTTCTCGTTCCGACGCAGGTGCTCCTCGATATCATTGAGCCCACACTTGAGCATTATAATCCTGTAGTTGAATCATATCCGACTGGAAAGTTTTCTTCTGATATTAATGAGACACCTCCACTTCTCCGCCGAATTCGTGCGATGTGTTTTGAAGCGGGTGCTCCAGATCCCATTGATCTCGGATGGGGATCGAATTACGGCGGAGGATTGTGTAATGGGTTTGTGCCCCATACTGCTCCGCTGCATGAGTGGGAGAACTCCCGTGATTACCTTTACTGGGATGCGTTTGGGCATGCCCATAAGTGGAACATCGCTAAACACAGCTTTATGCTTGAAAGGTTACACGATGCGCACGAGAAAGTTTGGCAGGTTACGACCTCTCTCCAAAATCGGCTAGACCTCTTTAAGATTGCCGAACTTCAGTATCTGCGTGGCAATACGCTCGACCGAAAATTAGGAGAAGAAGAGAGAAGGATTGAACCAGGAAGGGGGCAACGAATTGATGTGGATGAGCTTCGCAATATGGACGAAGAAGACCGAGAGCTCCAAGCAAGACAGATGATGGAAAATACTCACCGCATGCTTGAGTGGGTTTGTCGCTGGAGCTTTGAGTGTCGAGAGAAGGATGTGCCTCGTGAGATGAGGCCAGTCTTTGTTCTTCAGCCGGTGCTTCATTGGGCTGCGCCACCAACCTCACCTATAGTTATCGATACAGCTAATCGTCTGATCTGGCATAAGGATGGTACTCCTGAGTTTTACGAAGACGAGGGCGGTGTCCCGTCTGAGCAAACCCGAGAGGTATGGAACAACGTTGTTTATCCCCACCTCGCGCGCGACCCATGGCTGACTGGTCGGTTTCACTTTCGAGACGATTTTCTGCCACAAATGAGAGAGTATGGAGCGAAAGAATAGGAAAAGAGATGATTGATACTGCTGTTGCTACCGAACAAAGCTTAGATGAACTTGTATTTCCCTCACCACTGCTTGCACCAGAGGCTCCACCAAAAGAGAAGCCGAAAACAAAACCCGATCCTGCTCCTGCGCCCGACACAGAGCCATCAAGAGAGCCTGCCCCTCACCGTCAGCCAGATCCAGGGCCAGCACCTACGCCGGTACCAAAGACACCAACAAAACCAACACCAGGGCCTTGTCGGTTTGAAGCGGCATAGTATATACCCCGTGAGATCGGGCCTGCCGTGTCCTCTCAATACTTGTGCCGTGTATGGTGGTGTGAAAGCTAATCGCTTTCACGCGTTTTTTCTGCACGGGGTATATTTGTCTTCCCCAGGGAAATACGCAGCTAACGCAGCATATTTCCCGTGCGGCGTCCCCGAGGACGCCTTGAAAAGCGCATAGCGTGTTTATAGTCAAAGAGATGTTGCTATGTGTAAATGGAAACGGAAAGAGGGACTAAGCTGGTTTATGTAGCCCGGTATCAATCTCATCCCCAAGAAAATCAGGAACCTCTGGGTGCGGTTGTTTTCCACCGTGTTCAGGGATGATTGGTTGGGTTGAGCGGTTGATCTGAGCTTGAAGTTGCATCAAAGCATCAAGGACTGTTTCTGGTCGAGGAGGACACCCAGGGATATACATATCAACAGGAATGAGTTTATCAATCCCTGCTACCGTCGTGTAGTTATCGTAAAACCCACCAGACGAGGCACATGCGCCAAAGGCTACTACGTATTTTGGTTCAGCCATTTGCTCGTAGACTCGCATAAGAACTGGAGCAAGCTTGTGGGTGATGGTCCCAACCACCATGAGGAGATCTGACTGGCGCGGAGTAAAGCGGGGGAGGGCTGCACCAAAGCGATCCGTGTCATAGTGCGAGCAACTCACCGACATAAATTCCATCCCACAGCATGCGGTAACAAACGGGTAGGAGAAAAGAGAATACTTTCTGCACCATCCGATTGCTTCATCAAGCTTCGTGTGGAAAAAACCCGCGGCATCTTGTTTTGGGGAAGCAGGAGTTGTGTTTGTGTTCATCTTGTATTCCTCTGGGGGAGTTGAGTCTCTATCTTTCCCTATCTTGCCGAGAGGGGCAAGTAGGGGATGAAAGTGGTCGGAATATTGTTGTTTTTATTAATCTCTTCTCCTTCTTGCTCTTGCGCTAGTGACTTGAGCAGGCCTAGGTCAAGGAAGTATACACTCTTAGGCTTTGACCTAGGCCTTCTAGACCTGTTCCAATCATTAACGTCGTTAGATCAAGAAGGGGGCTCAGTTACTCAAATGAAACCGCCTCCCTCACTCCATAATGCCCCCGGTCATTGATATGTATCCGAGCCGCCGCTAACTCAGGGTCGTGCTCAAACACCACGATCGCATCCTTCTCAAGAGCATAGGAGAGAAAAGCCTCCTTCTCTTCGAGAATGGTTTTTGTACACATGTCATATCCCATGTTGTAAGGAAGTGGGAGGTGGTGAGAAGTGGGACAGAGATCGGTAGGATAGAGGATGGTGTCATCATCAGAACGTATCTCGAGGTATTGTTGGCCTACGGTGTGGCCATCAACCCGTTTGACGAAGATATCTGGGAGCACCTCGCAATCTCCGTCGAGGAGCTCAAGATTTCCTGTTTCAAGAATATCGATGTGATTTGCTAGGTAACTTGCCTTTTCGCGTTGATTTGGGTTCTTCCCGTTTTCAAAGTTTGCACGTTGGAGATACATGCGCGCATCCGGGTAGGTGAGAACTAAGTCGCCGGAGTCTGTGTAACGTGAGATTCCACCAGCGTGATCAAAGTGGAGGTGGGTGAGGATAATATCGGTAATCTCATCACGAGAAAACCCGAGCTCTGTTTCGGGCGTATTTTCGATGCCAAAGATTTTTTTGAGCTTCTCGGACCACTTGTTGCCATTGCCAACATCAACAAGAATTGTTTTTTCGCCGTCTTGAAGCAGAAGCGAGCGCGTAGCTAGGCGGATACAGTTTTCTGCATCAGCAGGGAGACTTCGTGCCCAGAGGTTTTTTGGTACAGCACCAAACATCGCACCACCATCAAGGCGAAAGAATCCGTGGTTGTGAAGAGATATATCATAGCGGCCGAATTTCATTGTTTGTTCTCCGTAGGTGGTAAACGGTAAAAATTTCGAGCTGTTTGAGTTGTTTGGTGGGCGACCTCTGAGAGGGGGACATTTTTGATTTGAGCAACACGCTTAGCGGTTTCAACAACAAAAGCGCTCTCACACCTTTTTCCACGATATGGTTCCGGGGCAAGGTATGGAGCATCGGTTTCAATCATCATTTGTTCGAGAGGAAGGGCTTTTACCGTATCTCGTAAGGTGGAAGCTTTTTTAAAAGTTATCGTT
>JAUIBK010000057.1 GCA_030428205.1 bacterium | reverse complement strand
GTGCGGCGTCCCCGAGGACGCCTCGCAGCTGCTGCGCAGCTGATATACTCAGTGAGTTTTTCTTCGACAAACCTGTGGTCACTGAGTATAGACAACTTAGGGCGATCTTCCTACGAAGAATTCGTATCTCTCTGATCCGATCAACCGGTAGAAGAAGAACAGAAAGCATCATTGTTTCCTTAAAATTGTGACATAGGTCATAAAGCGATGAGCAAAGTTCGACGAGTTTCTCTTCGTCCGAGATGATTCTCATACGAGATTTTCTTATAGCGGTGAAAGGACCTTGAACGTATGCTCCAATATGGCTTTTCAGTATTTTTCCTTCTTCTTTTCTTTACATGTGTTTCCCTTCCAAGTGCCTACGGTGAATCCCCTGAAGAGATGTGTCGTGTCGCGCCAGAACAATTTATAACGATTATAAAGGGAATGTGCACGAAGGATGGCAATGAAAGTCGAGCCTGTGTTCGTTCACCCGAGCATGAAGAGCTCTTTCATCTCTGCTTCGATAGATCCTATCGACGAGCGCTCGCAGCATATCGTTCGAAATACAGTTTGTCGTCCGAGGCTGCAGAGAGACTATTTGCTCTCATTGCTGCCCAATTTCAAGAGCCGGTTTCTTAATACCTGTAATTCTTCCGTTGCTGTCAACAGACGGCTCCTTTAGAATAGAGAGAGTCTAGTATCAAACGTTAGCTCTCAATCTATGAGTACCGAACACTCTCTCCACCTCCTTGAATCAATCATCGATATTTGCCCAGAGCCGGTAGTGGTCTTTGATCAGAATCATACGCTCGTAGCTATGAATACTGTAGTAAATACCCTTTTTGAAGGTGTTGGGCCTGTCATTCGAGAGGGTTCTCTTTTTGATTTCTTTTCTGGATTACATCTTGATGAAACCGGAAAGGCAACAGAAGCTCTGTACACGTTCTTTAATGAAAAACCCACCAAGCCACAGTCTTTAGCCCTTTTTCGAGAAGAACGACCTTGGAGAAAGATTGTCCTCTCTCGAGTTGCTGGAGAATGTTTTGGCATTATGCTTTTTCTCCCGGAGCATCCCTCATTGCGTGGAGTTCTTGGAGGCCTTGATAAAAAGCGAGGTGAATTACTCGGGATTGCCGCTCACGATCTTCGCTCACCACTACATAAGTTCTCTCTCTCTCTTGAGATGCTTGAGGACGAGCGGACAAAGCCTGATCAACAAAAAAAGTTTATCGGTATTATGAAGCGTGGTGTTCAAGGTATGCGTCAGTTAATTGATGACATCCTTGATATTACGAAAATTGATTCGGGAAAAATTGATCTCCATCCAGAAAAGATAGAAGTTGCTCCATTCATCAAAGAAGTCTGTGAGTTTAATCGTTATCTTGCTGAGCAAAAGAGCATGGCGTTCGTTGTTCACTTAGACCAAGCACCTCAATATGCATTGTTTGATCCCCGCAGAGCTGGGCAAGTTATCAATAATCTCCTCAGCAACGCAGTCAAGTTCTCTAACAAGGGCACAACTATTACTGTTGAGGTGTCAGAAAAAGATGGCGCATTTTGCTGTTCAGTTACTGACCAAGGACCTGGGATAGAGGAGGAAGACCTTGCTCACCTCTTTGTGCCATTTGGAGAGTATATTAATAAACCGACTGGTGGTGAACAAAGCACAGGGCTTGGTCTTACTATTTGCCAGAAGATAGTTGAACTGCACGGCGGGACTCTTGATGTCGACAGTACGGTGGGAAAGGGGTCGACCTTCACTTTTACTCTCCCTCAGGCGTAGTACGTCTTTTTCCTCGTCCTCATCCTTCTCTTGCTCCTGCACCTAATGTCTCGTCCTAAAAAATGTCTACACAGTAGTAGTCCACAAGGGGGGCCTAGTCTTCATCCTGCTCAAGAACAAGGAGAATGAGGTAGGTGCAGGAGAAAGAGAAGGATGAGGAAAAGGATAGGGAAAAGATAAGGGCGAGAAGAAGGATTTTCCTATGCTTTTTACATAATTGTTACAAACCTAGTACTTCACCCTTACATCTGGCCCTTCCGGATCCATCTCAACCTTACGTTTGAGAGACGAGAAAGCTGACGGAATAGGGTTTTTTCTCGATTCTCTTTTTTTTTGTTCTGCTTCGCCCGTGCATAGCACGGTGCTTCGAAGAACGTTGTGTTGGTTTTTAGGGCTAAGGAGGTTGCCATGTCGGCATCACAAGCGCAGATAGATCGTGAACTTATTAAGCAGGTGAAGAAGGGTTCACAGGAAGCATTTGAAGAGTTGGTAACCAAATATGAGACGAAAGTCCTTAATTTGGCGATGCGCTATACGCGAAACCAGGAAGATGCGGAAGAGGTACTACAAGATGTCTTTAGTACTATTCACCGCAAGATTCACCTCTTTCAGGGCAAATCTGCATTTTCGAGCTGGATGTACCGCATCGTAGTGAATGCTGCGTTTATGAAGCTTCGTAAGCGTCGACAAGATAAGAGTATCCCTATGGAGGATCTCTCTCCTACGGTTCGTCAACAATATCTCGATGGAGATCCGATCCAAACAAACTTTACTGACGAGTTTACCTTTACCCGTGAGCTACGCGAGATACTCCGTGGCGCTATTGAAAAGCTCCCTGAGCAATACCGTTCAGTTTTTGTCTTGAGAGATGTAAATGGACTATCGAATCAGGAAGTGGCAGAAGTTCTTGAGTTGTCTATTCCCGCTGTTAAATCTCGCCTTCACCGTTCACGCTTAATGCTTCGTAAAAAGCTTAAGCGTTACTATACCGAGTTTACCGGACTTATTCCTTGTGATGATGCGAAGCCTATTTCGGCGAATGCGTAAGTGCTCTCTAGAGGATTCATAGATTCAACTGCGATTCAGTCGTGCACGTGCACCACTGTAAGGAAAATGTGGGGGATTAAGAGGAACTTTTGCCCTTCATTTTGAGAATCTGTGTCTCATCATAGTAATCCTCCGTTGCATTAGGATCTGTCTGCTTGAGCTCTTCTATCATCTCGGTCATACGTTTGGTGTCCGAACGAATGGCCTCTATGGCTCGAGAGTGTTTCTCGTCATCTGGGGAAAGAGTTTTGAGCAAGTGGCAATTGAGGAGGATAGCCGCGAGCGGTTGACCGAGTTGGTGAGCAGCTGTGCCGGCGAGCTGGCCAACGACGAGTTGGCGTTCTTGCTCAATGAGTTTTTGTTGCATTGCTTGAAGTTCTTCATTTTTTCGCTGAAGATCGAGATTCAGATCGCGAACGCGGAGCTGGGCTCTGACCCTTGCTTGGAGCTCTTCGTAGTGAAACGGCTTGGTGAGGTAATCATCTGCACCACCATCAAGAGAACTCACCTTGTCTTTCACTGAGTCACGAGCGGTGAGCATTATAATAGGTACAAGATTTCCACCATTGAGTTTGCGAATTTTTTGACAGGCTTCGTTCCCATCCATAACTGGCATCATAACATCGAGAATAATGAGATCGGGCAATGCTTCTGAGCACATTTCGAGGGCCTTTGCTCCGTCGGTTGCTTCGCGAATGGTGTATCCGAGCACGCCGAGCGTGCCAGAGACGATCGAACGGGTGTCGGCATCATCGTCGACTACGAGAATGTGATATGAAGCGAGATCTTGCTCAGACATAGTTGTTCCTATAGTACCTTTCGGCTGATTTTGTAACAACCTGTAATCTATTGCTTTTTATTGAGCTAAGCTCCCTCTGGGATTTAAGAATTCTGCGAAAAACGCCGACTAATCTATGAGCTAGAGAAGCGTGGGCGGGAAGTTAGGCCGCCTTTGTGTGGGATATCGATGTCAGGATTTGAAGCGTTATATAAAAAGTCAAAGGCACCTGTGCTCTCAGCTACTGAGCGGAGAAAAGCAGAGATCTTGATTGTGGATTCTGATCCTCAGATTCGACAAACAATGAGACAATCGTTGATGGGCCTTGGGTTTGGCACGCTCTCAGATGCTCCCGACCACGTAGTCGCGTTAGAAAAAATTGAAGATCGTCACTTTACTCATATAATTTTCGAAGCAAAAAGCCTTCGCATAAGTGCCAAAGAATTTCTTTCACGTGCGCTTGAGCTCGATCCTCAGATGGTTACTCTTCCTGCTTCATACGAACCAACTGTTGATGATGTATTCGATCTTCTTATTCAGGGTGCAAGGGGATTTATCGTCAAACCGTTTACAGCGGAATCTCTTGATATTGGTCTTATAATGGCGACAAAGGGTGAGCCTATTTCAGATGCGGTGCTCAACGCTCGAAACCGTAACGAGGCGCTCGCTGCCCTTATTCTTTCATCCCTCGATAAGCTCGCTGTTCTCATGAGGCAAGCTGGACAATTTGAAACAGCAAAACGTGAGCTCCCTAAACGAGCCTTAGGGCTACGCCGTTCCGTTGATCTCGGAAATACTTTTGCGAAAGGTGGGCCACTCATGCTTCGTGAAACACTCATTGATCTTTGTATCGAGCGGAGTAACGGACCAGCATCGCGTCTAGGACGATTCCGTAAGCGAATTGATATCAAGAAAAAACGAGGAGATCGTAACAGGGGGCCTTCTCAAGAAGAAGCTCAGGCTTCAAAGGGTACGGAGGATGAGACTCAGGAAGAAGCCAAGAAAGCTGATGCTTCAACAGAGAGTGTTACCCTGTAATATGAAGAAGCCCCTCAATCTCTTTTCGAAATTCGGGATCCATATTAAGGAGATCGTAGAGAAACTCTCGAGTCTCTGCATCTTCACTCATTTGTAAACGTTTCATCGCGTGATCGATAAGACCATAGAGAGCTTCTTCGAGGGTTGTAAATTGTGTGTTTTCGAGTTCTGCAATAGCTTCGTTCCAAAATTCACGACGCTGCAGCTCTTCGTTTTCTGAAGCACTCGCTGCGTCTTCAGTCGATGGAACGCCGATGTATCCAACGACTTTGCTTTTGACTTTTGTTGTTTGCTTCCGTTTCGTGTTTTCTTTTTTGTTTGTCATTGTTACGTCCCCTTATGGAGAATACAAAATTGATTCCTATTTTGTATTCAACAGATAAACATTATTATTGATAATTGGATGTTGAGCAAGAACACTTGCCCGTTGTAGTTCAGCGCGTACCTCCTTGCGATAGTCTCCATTGGCTTCTAGAAATGCAGCGTAATTATTGCGAAACGGAGCATAGTCAGGATTTTTCTCAATTGCTTCTTCGTAGAGTGCTCGTGCGCGCGTGGTATTGCCCGTTACTTCGTAGAGTAAGGCGAGATTCCCAATGACATGGGTATATTCAGTATCTTGGCGGTAAGCTTTCCAATAATAGTAAGCAGCATTTTCGTAGTCCTTTTGGAGAAACGCTACGACACCAAGACCATCATAAGCAGCTGCGAGCTTCATAACGGAAAGTGCTACTTCAAAAGTTGCCTTTGCTTTTGACAGTTGTTCCTGACGGAGGAGCAGTGTGCCCTGATCGATAAGGCCTTTGGCCCTCATGTATGTTTCAGGATTGTACGGCGCTTCTTGCTGTACTGCGCATCCCGAGAAGAAAGTAAAAATGAAGAGGGGGAGTAGGAGATGTTTCATGCTGCTAGTCTCTCTACCGTTTCTTCAACCTGTGCTTCGGGGAGTGTGAGCCATCCTTGTTCTTCAACAAGTGTGTCCGAGCCAATTTCTTCATGTGCGAGAACCTGAAGAGGAATTCGACGTGCGAGGCAACAGTCGTAAATTAACCGACGTGCTTTACGAGAGGCGAGGAGGATGAAAGGTGATTCACTCTGGCTGTGAGCAATCTCTTCGATAGAACTCAAAAAGGATTGTAGTTCATCAGGTGACATCGGCTCCTCGCCCTGCTCTGCTTGGATAAAGCGTATGTCAAGGAACGGATCAAGGAGCCATGCCCAAAGGCGTCCTTCTCGCGAGAAGGTGTTGACGATGCGACGACCAAGTCCAATGCGAACCTCTTCGAGCAGGCCTCGTTCAGAGAGGGAAGCACCTTTTTCTGCTACGACCTGTAAGATGATATCAAAATTACGTAGTGAAATTTTTTCGCGTGCCAATTCTCTTAACAAGCAGCTCAGTTGAGTCACTGTCACTACTCCTGGAATAACTGCGGAAACAAGTTCAGGGGCTTCCTTGTCAAAGCAATCTAGCATCCTACGAGTCATGATATCATCAATGAGTTCAGCGCCATGGTGCTCAATGACATAGGTAAGGAGCTTGCTGATTTGTTCCCAGAGAACCTCTGTGTTGAGCTCTTCTTGGAGTGTGATTTCTTTGACTGGTACTCCTCGAAGCTTCAGCGTAAAGATGTTGCTTCCTTCAGGTTGAAGATCAAGCATTGGTGGGGGGAGAATGAGGCCATGTTGTTCGTACGCCTCATTCATGGTTGAGGTGAAGAATGTATGAAACTCTTGCTCTGATATACCAAGTGAGCGAACTGTGCTAGGGCACAAGATGGAGAGGAGTGGTAGAGAGCGAGGTTCAAACGTATTGCTTTGCTGTTGCCCTTTCTCTGAATCTTCTTCCTGGGTAAGAAGTAAGCTGCCCAGCAAGGCTCCTGCCAAAACGAGGAAAGGAAAGCTTGGTTCAAGAAGAATAGCAAAGAGAAGCGCTACTCCAGCGGCTAATACACGTGCTTTACGCATCTGACCGAGCTGAGCAATGACATCACTAGCCAGAGACTGTGAGTTGGAAGAGACCACGCGAGTGACAACCATGCCTGCAGCAATGGAGTTGAGCAGAGCTGGAATTTGCGACAGGAGGCCATCACCAATAGTAAGAAGGGTGTACTTTTGCGTGGCAACACTTATGTCGAGCCCAACAACAAAGACACCAATGGCTAGTCCACCAATCACATTGATTCCTGTAATCACGAGCCCGGCAATTGCATCACCTTTAACAAACTTCATGGACCCATCAAGGGCACCATAGAAGCGAGATTCTGTCTGGAGATCTTCGCGTTTTTTTCGTGCTGTCTCAATGTCTATTAAACCAGAGCGTACATCAGCATCAATTGACATCTGTTTGCCAGGGAGCGCATCAAGCGTAAAGCGAGCAGAGACTTCTGCTACTCGTTCAGCCCCTTTGGCAATCACGATAAATTGCACCAAGGTAATAACGAGAAAGACGACAGCCCCAACGATGAGATTGTCTTGAATCGCAATCTGCCCAAACGTCTCAATCATCTGACCAACATCACCTGATCCAAGGATGAGTCGAGTGGTTGAGATATTGAGTGCGAGTCGATAGAGAGTCGCGAGCAAAAGAATTGTTGGAAGTGATGAGAGTTTTACTGGATCCGAAAGGTATAATGCGCTCCCAAGAAGCACTACGGCAAGAATGAGGTTTCCAACAAGTAAGAAATCGATGATACCGCTTGGAAGAGGGACCAACATGCTTGCTAAGATAGCAACAACACCAGCTGGAAGAAGGAGTTCGCGGAGCATGTTAGTCCCTTTCTTATTCTTTATCTTTTAAGCAGTTCTTACGTTACGGATAGCAGCCATACGAGACTCGTGCTTTGATTTCTCTATATTGGAATGCAACGAAACCAATTGCATCTGTTGTTGTACTTCAAGCTGCTTGTTGATGAGTGATTGATAATCAGCGTTGATTCCTAGAGCAGAAGTAGCACCGCTGCCGAGAAATGAGGAAACGCCACCGAGGACTTTTTGGAAGGCCGTGCTCAGCGTGCTCTTTGGCTCGGGGCTAAATCGGTCAAGGTTTCCAAGCGAAGTCATCGTTATCGCCCGTTGATTGAGTTTTCCAGGTATGTGAGTCATTTGGTTCTCCTTCAAAGTGGGAACATTCAGCGTTTCCCTACTCCTTTATCGTTCAAGAGACGCGAAAGTTTCCTGAGAACGAGAGAATATGGAATTTAAAAGAACGGTTATATCAGCTGGTTAGGATCTATGTGTTCAGAAATCTGAAGCTCGAGTCCCTCGTCACTTGGAACAATCCTGACCTTGAGCCACTCTCCGTCGCCGATGCACAACGTCCCCGTAAGCGATGTGGCATCGCTGAGCTCAATCACATCTCCAGGGCGGAGGTCGAGAGCATCTCGAAGTGGAATATTGATAGAGCCAAGTGTCAGGCTTGTAGAAAATTCTGGAGTGTATGTTTCCATAGTTGTGTGTTCCTTGATTTGAATAGTTAATCTGTTCTCTAAAGTTGAAAGTTCTACGCCAAATCCTTCTCTCTGCTTCACGACACATACTGCTTGAACGGTAGAGCAGCAGTGTGAGTGAGCTGCCTCAAGCCAAACGTGTAGTCTAAGAGAGACTGAATGCTTATCGTATGGACATGTCTGCTTTGCCTTCCACTCCTCAATAAGTTGAGCTCTCCATTCTGGTGAGAGCTCTTGAAGAGCAGCTTGCAAGTGTGAGTGAGCAGAGAGGAGTCGTGCGTTTGTGCTCTCCTCTGTAAGCTTTCTCTCTTCAAGATAAGCATCAATCAGATAGCGTTCTTCACGCTCTGACAGCTGAGTCTTCGCTAATGTTGATATCATCTTCTTCCTTATCTGTTTGTTCAAAGAGGCTTCCAAAGAGATGAGAATCTTCCTCGACAGAGACTCCCTTCTCCTTCATCCATTTGCGATAAATAAATGGAATGCACACACTTATAAATCCAAGCGCAAGCGCAGCGACGTGCCAGCTAATGGAATCCCAAAGCGGTGAGGGTAGAGGGCTCGGTTGAGGTTGAATCGAAGCAGCCTGATCGACGACAAAGTTTTCTCCAGTGGATTGAACAACAGGAGGTGTTGAACCTTCTGAAGTACGTACGAGCCCCCCGTTTTCTTTTGCGAGCAAGACACTGATTTTTGAAGGCTCTATCCCGCTTGCCCCAGAAATAAGAAGGGCAATCTCGTTCCGCTGTGGGAGAAAGTTTTGTGCTACCACGAGCATGGCACTTCCAGAGCCTTCTTGATCACCAAACCTTTTCCCGAAGAGGGGATCGGTTGGTGGAAGGTTCATATGGACACGTGCTTCGAGTACTCCATCGAGTGAGATAAGAGTTGATTCAATTTCGCGGCTTAAGGCTCGTTCAAAGTGGAATCGTTGCTCTTCTCGGCTCGATAGGAGTGAGGATGAGCGATTGTCAGTGCGTTGTGCACGACGAAAAACACGTGCCTCAGCAAGGAGTTGAAGTGCTTGTGGTGCGTTCTTCTTCGGAACGGTAATCGACCAGCGGCCATCTGCCTGTTTCTCTTTTTCCGTGACGATGCCAGAGCTGTGTAAGCGAGTCAGAATCCTGTTTGCATCAGATTCTCCTAGATCGTGAAGGATGGACTCTTTGCATCCAATAAGTAGGAAAAGAGTGAGGAAGAGGATAATTTTATTATTCATATCGTATTCTCTTGAGTAAGTTCTATACCCCCCGCACATGAAAATGCCTTGCCCGATGAGCATCGGCACTTCTCGTGGAAAGACCCTGATCGGGCCTTATCGCTTTCTGGCGGGGGGTCTGTGTTATCCCTCGACTCGGCTGAGCTCGTCGCAGGCTGGGGGATACTCCCCGCTCTCGGTGCTTCTGGTTCCGGTATTTTCAAGTGCGGGGAGTATAAAAGATAGGCATCGCGAATCCGGTTGAGTGCTTTGTTGTGAATCCGTGATATCCAGGATTTTGAAAGTGGAGGATCGTCTTGAGCAATCTCACTAAAGCTACGGCCTTTGAAGTAGTATCCCTCAATGACTCGCCGTTCGACTTCGGGAAGATCTGCAATAATCTTTCTTAGAGCAGAGTGATTTGCGTTACGTAAGAGGACATTCTCTGGTGTATTTTCGTCGTGAAATCGCTCTTCTTTATCGACTGTTGGCTCATCAAGAGTGAGTCGAAAGAGGAGAGCCCCTTGCATGACATACTCAAGCGCAGCTGCCAGTTTGTCATTTTTAGGTAAATCTTCAGCAAGAAGGGGGTTTTGAAAGAGGTCTCGAATTTTATCAATTCCACCAAGGATCTGTATTTGCCGGTAGTGGTGTGGGGAAATGGAGCTATTTTTTCTAATAGAATCGAGAATAGCGCCCTTAATGCGAAAAAATGCGAATGCGGAAAATGCTATTCCTTTACTGGGATCGTACTTGCCAGCTGCTTCAACTAGTCCCAGTAAGCCCGAAGAGTAGTATTCGTCATACTCATCGTCTCGCAAGTTGAAAATTCTGATAAGATGCCTCACAACACGGTGAACTTGAGAAAGATGCTCTTCGATGAGGCTGCTTTTCTGGTCTAATGCAAGAGCTGGTTGTGTCATTCTTCATCCATACATAAGTGATAGTTATCCCCTGTGCTTCTTCATCGTGCAGGCGAGGAAAAAGTTTCTTGTGAGGGAGTGTTTTTTTTATGAGGAGGAAACAAGTGAATGCTGGTGTTATGTGTTTTTGTAGGAATAGGTATTTTCTTGCACATTTTTCTCCGTGGCACAGTTCATTGAAATTACACAGAGATTTTTGCCACAGAGAAAAATGTGCAAGAAAATGCTAACGGAAAGAGAGGGGGCTCAAAACTTCTTACTTTAATAAGAGAGACAATCTCTCTTGAAACTCTTTTATCCCCTTTGTCGCTGTTAAGGGAATAATTTCAAGACCTGGGCGCTGAGAGGAGAGGGATTCGGCTTTGGGATCGATAAGATAGACGGGAGTATCGTTTGGGCAGGCATGGATAAGGCCTGCGGCCGGATACACAGCCAGAGAAGTTCCAATAACAAGCAAGATGTCAGCTCGAGCTACTATCTCTGCTGCTCGCTCGATCATTGGCACGGGCTCTCCAAACCAGACGACATGGGGACGGAGTTGAGATCCTCGCTGGCATCTTGCTCCCATTGCAAGTTCTGCTCCCTCTATGTCGTAAAGAAGTGTAGGATCGATGCTACTTTGGGACTTGGTGATAATGCCATGTAAGTGCAGAACATTTGATGAGCCAGCGCGTTCGTGAAGGTTGTCGATGTTCTGTGTGATAATCTGAACATTCCAGTCTGATTCAAGCTCTGCCAGAGCGATATGGGCTACATTGGGAGATGCTTCGAGAACAGCTTTTCTCCGTTCATTGTAGAATCGCTGTACAAGCTCAGGGTTTCTCTCCCACGCTTCAGGAGTAGCAACTTCGTGTATGTCGTACCCTTCCCACAATCCGTCGCTATCGCGGAAGGTTTTGAGTCCACTTTCAGCGCTTATACCAGCTCCAGATAAGACAATAAGGTTTTTCATAGCTTGCTAAGTCATTGCATGTTTTCCGACGGAGCACTAATGTCATTTCGGAGCAGAAAATAGGGTATAGCCCCAGGAACAATGGAGTATTACCATCTCTATATGGATTTGCCATCATTTCTTACTGATCTGACGCTCTTGTTACTGATGACCTGTTTTGTAAAGGTCATTACGACAATGAGTATACTGCGTTATGGCTTGGGGTTACATGGAATTGGTTTTGGTACCGCCGTGCTAGCTGCTTCGCTTGGTATCTCATGGTTTATCATGCAGCCTCACCTTGGTGACAATAAGCTTGAAGTGATCCTGTCGTCCCCATCTGTTCACCGGCTTGAACAGGTTGAGTCAACTCTACGCCCGTTTCTCGAAAAGAATGCTGATACGAAGGTCGTACAACGTCTCGATAGGCTCCAAGAGCGAGTTGCAAAAGAGCCTCAAACCGAGAGCGTGGCTGAGGAGCAAAAACCTCTCCCTACGCTGGTGCTCTCTTTTATGCTTGGGGAGCTCAAAGAGGCATTTTCGATCGGATTTATCATTGCGATACCTTTTCTTGTGCTCGATCTCCTCGTTGCAAATATTTTGATGACTCTTGGGATTACGCAATTGTCTGTATTGTTCGTCTCAATGCCCTTTAAGATTCTTCTCTTTTTTGTCGTCGATGGCTGGACGCTTCTCACAGAAAAACTCTTTATGACCTACGTGTGATTATGGATCCGATTATTCGAGAAATCATGACAGAAGCTCTGCGGGTGGTCTTTCTTCTCGGTCTTCCTGTTGTGCTCTTCGGTGCGTTGGCCGGTACGATTGTTGGTGCGTTGCAGTCTGCGACCTCAATCCAGGACACGACGTTGCAATATGCAGCTCGACTCATTGTCGTTTTACTCGTCTTGTATTTTCTTGCCCCTGCCGTTGGTCGGTACTTTGTCCAACTTGCTGAAAAGTCTTTTGGGGCGTTTTGATGTGGACGCTTGGTTCTTGCCTTCTTCTTGGTGATCGTTTTTGTGGGCTTTTTCCAGGCCTTTTGTTTGGAATGATTGCCATCTCTCTCTATGCCTCGACGGTTTTTCCGGTTGCTGGTCTTTCGACCATCGTCGTGTTGCTTTCAGCTGTCTTTCTCGCCATCCCCTTAACTGGGAAATTAGCAGGTGCATTACTTGATGCTGTCTCCCTGCAAGTGTCTCATGACCGTATTCTTGAGTCCTTTTGCGTTTTGTGTGCCTGTGCAGTGTTTCTCTCAGGTGATCAACTCCTTACTTTTATTGAAAGCTTTGTGCTCTTTGTATCTCAACGAAGTGTTTCTCACGGGTCGCTTTTTTTTGCGGAGCTTATTACCACCGTTGTGTATTGTAGTGGTATTATCGCATGTGTGTTGTGTCTCCTTATTCTCGCTTTTGAAATCCCACTCGCATGGCTCTCTCAAAAACAACCCATATCTGCGAGCAAAGCACTCCGTGCGTTTCGCCCACTCGTTTTGCTTCTGCTTCTCTCGTTTTCATTTAAGCTTTCACTTGGCTTGATCCATGCCGAATTTCATGAGCTCTCACAGTCATCACTCGTCAAGGGAGAAGAAAATGGAGCGCACTGAGTGGCCTACAGAAAAACGGCTTGCGAGCCTGCGCTCTGAAGGGATTGTTCCATTGAGCTCTGTGAGTCTTCGGTGCCTTGCTGCTGTTATTATTTTCAGTGCTGTATACTTCTCCCTTTCATCCTTTGAGGTTTTCTTGGGAGTAAAGGCCTATCTTACAAGTGATGATCCGACTGCTGTCTTGGGCTTTAGTGGTATTTTAGCAGGGTATCTACTGCAAAACTTATTGGTGCTGTCCCTTTCTCTCTTTGTCCTTCTGCTGCTCTGGGGCCTCTTTCAAACCCGCTTTCTCTTTCGTTTTGGATCTCTCTCGTTTCAAGCTTCGAGGCTCAATCCTTTTCGTCATTTTTCCATCGGAGATATGTTTTGGCGCGTTGTTCTTGTGCTTGCTACCTTTGTGATTGGGCTTGTCAGTGGTGTAGTGCTACTAGCTCTTGGTCTGGGACCACTGCTCGCTGTCTTGAATCGAGGGGGAAGAGAGCCTCTCGCTCATATGAATAGTTTTGTGCCTTGGCTTTTTTTTCCAGCCATGTGCATCTTGCTCGCTTCTGGTGCGTTTGCCTTTTTCCTCCGTAAGCGACTCTTCCTGCGTTCCCACCGCATGACTCGTAGAGAGGTGGAGCAAGAACGGTAAGAAAAAGAGACTTGGGGTTTCTTCTCGCTGCGGGTACACTATGGTTCTATGAAGCGTTCTCAGTATTCAAATCCAGATACTTTTTCTACGTCGCCTTTTTTGGCGCTTCTGCCCGAGAGCGGAAGTACTCAGCGACTGGCTTCTCTCACATCTTCTCTCTTTGCACGATACGAGAAGGTGGCAGCGTTACGAGAGGCATCTACAGATCTTGATGTTGAAACACGCTCCCGTATTCAAGCCGAATACGGAATGTTGCGACATGTTCTTGAGTGGCTAGAAGTAAACCTCGAGGATGATAGAACGGACTAAGGTGCTATGGAATTAACAAAACGTTCTTCCTCAGAAGTCTTGCGTAAAGGGTATTCCGATGAAGAGGTTTCGAGTATTTACGAACTCGCACGCCTACACCTTGAAAATGGTCAGTTAGCAAAAGGCGAAGCTATTCTTGATGGACTCGTTGAAGTCTCTCCAGATTTTGCTCCCGCTTGGTTGGCGAAATCATACCTTTCCCTTGTTGGGCAAGATCTCGACAAGTCTCTTTTTGCAGCCAGACAAGCACTGCGCATCGAACCAGATTTTGCAGAAGCGATGCTCTTTCTCGTTTCGTGTCTTATGTCCGTTGGAGATTTTAATTCAGCTGGTACTCATCTTGGCGAAGTTGGAGAGAGGGTTGAAGCTGGTATGGTGACCGATCCTGATGTGATTCGCCTTTACAAAGCTCAGTTGATACGCTTTCAAAATAAAGTTCGTTATCCTTCAACCTAGTGACTTACTCTTGACTCTGATCTTCATCGACGAGCCCCGAGTCGATGGCCATTTTGACAGCATCTTCAATGATCTTTCGTTGTTCAGGTGGAACCTTTGAATCCCCAAAAAGCTTTTTTGCCTCTTCATTGACCATCTCAAAGAGCATTTCTCGTTCCGCTAAGGTCATCGTGCGTGTGGGACGTCTTTTGCTATCTTCCCCAACCTTTCCCACACCCGAGATGGCACCGGTTTTTTGAATGGCGCCTACTTGCCCAACTCCTTTGGCTTCTTCGATGGTTTCAGTGGTCTTTGAGCTTTCTACGCTGCCGACTTTTTTCTTTCCGCCTACTTTATCTGTTTTATCTGTCATGATTGCTCTCTCTTGAGAAATTCCTGAAATGGAGAGGGGGTTTTAGAACGTTTAAGTTTCAGTGCAATAGCTTTTAGTCCAGGTCGGATTCTTGGCGGGGTGGGGGCTTTGGTGTGTGAGAGCGCTTTGAAGAGGAATTCAAGGAGCACCTTGTGTTCTCGTATTACGTTGAGTTCATCCATCTCCCAAGAGCTTGCAATGCTGCGCATTGATTCACTCTCCCAGTACATCCTCCACAGTATGATTTGGTGGACGATCTCTAGGGTGGTGACGAGTTTGATTGATTTCTTATAGTCCATGAGCTCATCGGGAGACGCAGCATCAAGACCTTGGCGAGTGGTTACGAGGGTTGCACCAATGAGAAGTTGTCGGATTCCGGCACGTGCGCCTTGCTCACCGCTGGCCTCATCGAGTGCCCCGGGCAGTTGACCACCGCGTAGCTCGGGAAAGAGGTTTAATAACTCTACGGAAGCTTCTCGAGCGAGTCGTTCATTTCTTGTGCCTGAGTCATCTTTTGACCATCCCTTGCTTTTTCGAGCAGCTTCAGTTGAAGCCTCGTGAATCCGTCTTCGTGCGTATCCTCGAAAGGGAACTCCTCGATCAGGAGTGTATCTCCGAGAACAAAATATGAGTGCTTCCATGGCTGCGCCATCGAGCCCGTCCATTTGCCAATCAAGATTCCATGCTCGAGCTACTGAGCGCGCGATGCTTTCCGCCCACCCTCGGTGTTTGAGAACCAGCTCATTTGCCTCTTCTACTGAGAGTGTCTCTGCTGAGTAGTCTTCTTCTTCGGTAGGGGATTCTGTCATACAGCTATATTCCTTGTTCTTTAGGGTATACCAAGGATGTTCGAATGGGCCAATAAGATACTCCCCCTCCTTCTCTTGCCCTTCATTCTCATCTTGCACCTGCTCCGTAGTCTTTGCCCTTTCTCGTTATCCTTTGAATGAAGATGGGGAATGTGGTTCAAGTGCAAGATGAGGATGAAGGAGATGGTGGAGGAATTACTCAAAGTCCTAGTGAAATCCCCCATGTAACATAAGAAATCGCAGAAAATATCCTGTAAATACAGCTATTTAAAATAAATCAGAAGCGTTCTCTCTTCTACTAGAGAGAGGTGGGTGAGTACTGAATGAAGGATATTGCATGTCTAACCCGCGAGCACAATCAATTGAAATTGAGCAGGGAAATAAGGAGACGGTAGGTCGGCACCTACGGAGTCGTCTCTTTGACGTGCTTGGTCCAGTTCTGGAGCACTGCGAGCAAGTAAATGACTCTAACGTCAGACTTCTTTTGCAAGCAGGTTGTCTAGATATCGTTACAGCACTCGAAGAGGTTATTGAGAAAGAAGGGCTCGACGCTCAGTCGGCTGAGAAAACTCACTAACTGGTACGTAGAAAGTAAAAAGGTTCTTTACCGTTTTAACTCTGGAGAGGAAGAAATGGCTGCAACAGCAAGAAAGGTAACACAACAAGGAAGTAAAACATCAAAGACAAGCGCAAAGAACAAGTCAGCGCAAGTCATTAATCTCTTTGATAAGAAGCAAGAGCCACTCCTGGGTGAACAGGAGCGTCAAGAGCTCGTACTCGAATTTCGTATTAAAGCACGTAAACTTGGGCGAAGCATTCTGCGTAAGTGGCATGCCCGACTTGACCTTGAAGAGGTCGATAGTGTTGTTGATCTTTCGCTTTGTGAGGCTGTGAAGCGTTTTGATCCAACAAAAGGGGCAAGCTTCATGACATTTCTCTACTACCACTTGAAAGGAAATCTTATCCGTGCCGTATCATCAGCGGCGAATGCAAATGTTCTCCCAGGTTCTGATCCTGATAGCGAGTACAATGACAGTGATAAAGTTGTCAATGCTCAAGACGTTGTTGAGGCTCTCTCAGGAACAGATGCAACACTTCCTGATGAAACACTTCTCAAAAAAGAGCTTATTCACTTGAGTCAAGATGCGTGTTCACGTCTCGATCCTCTTGAGCAGGAAGTTATTGAGCGAATTTATCACGGTGGGCAGCAGCTTATGGATATTGCAAATACACTAGGCTACAGCCGATGTCACATCTCACGAGTAAAAAAGAAAGCTCTTGAGTCTTTGCAGCAAGATATTAATCACTCACTGGATCTTCAGGCTGAGAAGAAAGGGGAAGATGTTCGCGATCAATCATACGAACGTAAGCTGATTCACCGTCGTCGACCACGCTCAAAGAAAGCACTTGAGGCACAAGAAGCTCAGGCAGCATAAAGACTGATTTTACCAAAGTAACGAGGGAAGCCTCATGTGTGAAAACACATGAGGCTTTTTTCTTTGTCAGACGCAAATTAAAATCCCGGAAGGAAGTGAAAACGTGTAGGCTCCTTTATGCCTGGTAGAAGGCTATTCCTTCGCTCCCGCTTTGAGTGCATTATGCTTTACGTATAGGGAGTATAATACATTGAATGCCTATAAGCTTTATAGGCGCTTGATTTTTTTCTCTTGCACTTACACTTCAGATTGCTCTATTACTTTTGTGCAAGTGCAAGTGCAAGTGCAAGTGCAAGTGCAAGTGCAAGTGCAAGTGCAAGTGCAAGTGCAAGTGCAAGTGCAAGTGCAACAGCAAGAGAGAAAGAAATGAGTACTGACGAAGCAAAACGTGATCAGATAAAGCAAAAAGTCCGCGATGGGTATTCTAAGATTGCTCAGGACGGGATTTTTACCACGGTGAGTGATGAGGGTAGTTGTTGTGCCGGCGGAGGATGTTGTGGTCCAGCTACGTTTGATATCGATGAGTTGGTTGAGAATATCGGATATACAGAGAAGGAAGTTCAAGGGCTTCCAGACGGCGCGAATATGGGACTCTCGTGTGGAAACCCTACGGCCATTGCTGAGTTAACAGGAGGAGAGGTCGTACTTGATCTCGGTTCAGGAGGTGGCTTCGATGTCTTTATTGCCGCCCCGCATGTTGGACAAAATGGCAAAGTTATTGGTGTCGATATGACGCCAGATATGATTACCAAGGCTCGCCAAAATGCAGTTGTCTTTTCTGAGCGGACTGGATTAACCAACGTAGATTTTCGTCTTGGTGAGATAGAACATCTTCCCGTCGGGGATGATACTGTTGATGTTGTGATCTCTAACTGTGTGCTTAATCTCTCTCCCGACAAACCGCAAGTATGGCGCGAGATGGCTCGGGTGCTTAAGCCGGGAGGCCGAGTGGCGCTTTCTGACTTGGCACTTCTTCAACCTCTTCCTGATAAGGTGCTTGAAATGGTTGACGCACTCGTTGGGTGTATCGCAGGCGCTTGCCTCCTTGATGATATGGTCGACGACGCAAAAAATGCCGGATTAGCTGACATCGAAGTCGTTCGAAAATCTGAGTATGTCGATACACTGATCGCCTGTGACGATCCGCTCTATGCCAAGATTCAAGCGGAATTGCCTGAGGGGGCGAAGCTAGGAGAGTTTGTTACGAGTGTTGATTTCTCTGCCAACCTTCCTCAATCCCTGTGCTCTTAGCCCAGATCCACGAGGGGTTAGATTTCGAGAGAGACAAAATCAAATCTCTTTCCATCAAATAATCCTTTATCACTTAGTTTCAATTCAGGAATAACAAGTAAGGCTAAGAAACTCAGTGACATATATGGTGCACGAAGTGTTGTGCCCAGTTCCTTGGCTTTTCGATCAATATCGATATAGCTTTGTGCCACTTCCTCTGCTGGTCTATCTGACATAATGCCTGCTACGGGAAGTGGGAGGATATGTTGCTCTTCGTCGTCACTGAGAGATAAGCCGCCTTTGTGTGTGATAATATTGTTTATAGCATTCGTGAGATCTCGATCATTTGTACCGATCGCAATAATATTATGGCAGTCGTGGCCAACGCTTGATGCGATAGCACCTTTTTTCAGTTGAGTTCCAGTGGCAAAAGCGACAGAGACTGGAGTATTACCGTATCTATTTACGACAGCAAGTTTGAGGAGATCTTTGGATGGATCGCTTTGATATTCTCCATGAGATATGCTTGCCGTGATCTGTTCTTCTTTTGTGATGAGTTCGCCGTCAATGACCCGGATAGCTCGGATCTCCGATCCTTGAGCTTTGATGCGGAGATCTTCTTCTGTGATAGTTGAACGCTCAAATGCATTTACAATCACAACGGGAACAGAAACGATTTGAGTCGTTCCTTCTCGATATACCTCTTCCCCATTAATATAGGTTTCAAGGACTTCTATACTTTGAAGATCGCGAACACGTATACAGTCTGCAGGATCTCCTACCTGAAGAAGTCCTACTGGGAGTCTATAGTGATCGACCGGAGTTTTGGTTGCAGAGGTAATCACGGTAAGGGGATCGTACCCTTTTTCAATGAGGGTGCGAACAAGCAGATCGATATGTCCAAGACTGAGTGTATCTGGATGCCTATCGTCGGAACAGAGCATGAGATTCTCTGGCCCGGTTTGTGTGAAAAGTGGATGAAGTGCTTCGAGATTTTTGGCGGCACTCCCCTCACGGATACTGATCTTCATGCCGCAGGAGAGTTTGTCTAAAGCTTCCTCGAGTGTAAAACACTCATGATCTGTCGAGATGGTGACCTTTCCTGGCCGTCCTGCTTCTATGTACCGTTTTGCGTCATTGCCCCTTCCCCCCGGAAAGTGACCATCAATTGGTTTTGAGGCCTGTAGTGCTGCAGCAATTTTTGCATGCACTTGTTCATCATTGTTGAGTACACCAGGAAAATTCATTACCTCAGCAAGGTAGCCGATATCATCACGAGCCAATAATTCTGTTACCCTGTGTGCGTCAATAGTGCTTCCAGATGTCTCAAACTCGAGACATGTTGCTGGAACGCATGAGGGGGCCCCAAACATAATTTTGAGTGGAGTGTGAGACGCATTCTCGAGCATATACCGCACTCCTTCGACTCCGAGAACATTTCCAATTTCGTGAGGATCGGAAACTGTGGCTACTGTTCCGTGCTGCACTGCAAGTCTTGCAAATTCGGTCGGAACAAGGAGCGAGCTTTCGATATGGATATGTGCGTCAACAAATCCTGGGAGAATGTAATTTGTCTCTGTAGTCGGATGCTCATTGATCTCAGCAATGATGCCGTCGCGTATGGAAACCGTGCCAGAAAAGATGCGTTGACCTATAACGTCAACAATCTGGCCTTCTAAGGAAAATGTGCGGCTCTGAGTCATTGTTCTCTCCTCCAGGACTTTTTGTTTCAAGGGAGTTGCAGCAATATACTGAATATACTTAGTTTTTTGTAGGGTATGTTTACGATTTTACTCTAGTAAATCAGCGGGTACGCCGATTTCTTAGGTGACAGCTTAAAACTCAAGCTTCATCACTCCGGAGGAAAGCATGCCACGAATTCTCGTCGTTGACGACTCGCTCTTTCAGCGTAATCAAGTGAAACGAATTCTTCAAGAAGGGGGGTTTGAGACCTTTGAAGCAAAACATGGACAAGAAGCTCTAGAGATTCTCAAAGAAGACACTCCAGACCTGATTTGCTTGGATCTTCTTATGCCAGAACTCGATGGTTTTGGAGTTCTTGAAAATTTACAAACATCGAATAATACAATTCCAGTTGTTGTACTTACAGCGGATATTCAAGAGACACAGAAGCAAAAATGTCTCGAATTGGGGGCAAAGGGATTTCTCAATAAGCCAGCGAAGCCACAAGAGCTCAATCAAGTGATTCATGATCTATTGCAAGAGAACGCGTTCTCTTCCTCTCCTCAGAGCCGAGAACTCAATTCTTTTGAGTCAGATGCGCTCAAGGAAATGATTAATATTGGTGTAGGAAAAGCAGCAAGTGTACTCAACGATATGCTCAATACTCATGTTGATCTACAAGTCCCGCAGATTCAGCTCTATGATACAGAAGGAATTCACGATTACATTGCTGCCGCCCCCTCTTCTTCCTACAGCTCTGTGAAGCTGGGTTTTGAAGGAGCGTTTCAAGGAAGCGCTTCGCTTGTTTTTGTTTCGGAAAATGCCTCGCGTCTTGTCTCATTATTGACTGGAGAGGGACAAGAGGACGCACAAATGGATTCACTCATGGCTGCGACGTTGACCGAGGTCGGTAACATTGTCATCAATGGTGTGATGGGTTCTATCGCGAACATCGTCAATGGCACATTTCTCTACACTGTTCCTGAGTATACAAAGGGAGATTTTCATCAAATTGTCAAAGGAACCTGTTGTAATCAGAGTGCTTGGTTTGTAGTGGCTGATACCAGCTTTTTGATTCAAGAGCATGAGATACATGGAGAAATGGTGCTCTTCTTTGAGCTCGAGGCGTTTCAAGGTCTACTGAAAGCGCTTGACTAGGAGCTGGTATGCCTCATCGTTTTGCTCCAATACTATCGGTTCTCGATCATACTCCTTCAGGAATGTGTTTGATCGATCACGAATTCAAGATTGTTTATTGGAACGCATGTCTTGAGCAGTGGACACTCCTCACAAGAGATGAGGTGCTTGGTTTTACGCTCATAGAGTGTTTCGAACATTTGAACAAACTTCAGTACCGTTCACGACTAGCTGCTGTATTACGAGGAGGTCCTCCAGCAGTGTTTTCTTCCCAGCTA
>JAUIBK010000056.1 GCA_030428205.1 bacterium | reverse complement strand
CACTTCTAGATTTCGCCCAGATCGCTTGCTCAATATGCTTTGGAATATTTTTTCCCGAAACCGGCGAACGATAAACTCCCTGTTTCACACCTTCGTGGATAGCGGCTATGACCTGCATACCTCTGGCTGAAACATTAATGAATGGGCGAACATCTACACCTTCTTCCGCGAAAGAAGCGAGGTTTTCTAGATGAGTAATAGACTGTGTTCCACTTGAGAAGAGAATAAGCACCCGTCCAGCGATGACATCGTGTGAAAACCCAGCCTGCTCGAGCCGCAAGAGTGTGCTATCGATCTGCAGGACCTCATCGGTAGTCACCTGATAGCCACGCTCATCCAGCTTCTCGACTATGGTACGAGTGAGCTCTGTACTTTTTTCTAGTGCATCATAAGCAGCACTTAAGGCTTGCGCGGATGCTTCAGTCAGGTAGCCCTCATCAACAAGCGCGGCGTAAGGATCATGGCGAACAAATCCATACGGCGGACGCTCTCGGAGATCCTCTATATGCTTTGCACTTTCGTATAATTCAAAAACGTTTGTTGAGGTATTGTCTCTCTGGTGATCACAGTCATCAATAACCGCTTGAATACGAGCAAGTTCTTCGAGTAAGTGTGGGTTATCATCGACTGTCTCAAGAAGAATGTCTCTCACCTCGGTTTCTTCTTCTTGATCGAGGCAAGATTGAATTCGGTTGTAAAGCGCATCGAGCTCAGCATAGCGCTCGCAATTCTCATCAAGAAAGTCTACTAGTGCGTGAAATAGCTCTGTATCACCCTCTGGTTTGCGAGTAGGCTCTGGCTCTACCGCAGTAACAGTTTTTCGTTGGCGGGGTTTTCGTGATGTAGGCTGCCTCTCTTCTTCTGGCTGCAGATCTCCCATATAATCGAGCCTAAAAATGGATGGACGACTGACATCTGGTCCGTACTTTCCTAGGTGATCGTAGACGGCGATAGCAAGTCTTCGGTGTGCCCACTTTGTATCTTCATCAAGTCGTTCTTTTACGTATATGTCCGGGTTTCGTGCAGCAAGGGTCTCAAAAGTACGGATTCGAATTCCCACTGCTTCGCGGAAAGTATCACGCGCATCCTGCTCACCATTATTATTGACAACATAGAGGTCTTCGAGAGAGCGACAGACATGATCATGTTCAATAAAATTTTGCGTCTGCTCTCGTATTGCAAGAGATGGCTTTCCTCGGAGCTCCCTACTCTGGGGATACTCTAGATCGACGAGCACTCTCTCAGCGTTAGCCACACGTTCAACAAGAGAATCACTTCGGCCTCTCTGACGGAGCTCCTCACTATTGTGCGGTAAATCGCTCATGGTCCTTCATTACTTAGTCTTCCCAACTCTCCAATACTGTTATGGGGCGAAATGAAGATGAGAAGGCTTAAGTAGCTAATATCACTCGGGAAGGGTAAGGTGTTGGATTTATGGGGGGAAATTCTCTCGTAAGGACTATTGTCGTCATCATTCCCACCTTCCTCTTTCGTTTCCTCATTCTGCACCTGCACCTAACTCCTCATCTTCGTCAAAGTAAGGAGGATGAGGAGGAAGAACAAAGATGAGGGGGAGGAATCCGTTCAGCTAGCCAGAAGCGTTAGGAACACCCTACTGAACACCGATAAGCTCATGAACAGACCGCAACCCTTCTCTATCGAGAAATCGCACAAGATCTTGCTTCACACGCTTTGCTAGCGAGGGACCTTCGTAGATAAAGCCGGTATAGATCTGAACAAGTGATGCGCCTGATTTCATCATCTCAATGACGTCTGGAGCCGTTGAAACACCACCAGCAGCAATCACAGGAAGCTCGCCGTTAGTGTGAGTATAGATGTATCGCACTACATCGCGAGATCGAGTAAAAAGCGGCTTTCCACTTAGTCCACCCTGCTCATCTATTGAAGTGATAAGCCCTTCACGTGAAAACGTCGTATTTGTTGCAATAAGAGCAGATACATTTGTATCCGAACAAGCAAGAAGCACATCATCGAGCTCTTTCCATTCAAGATCAGGTGCAACTTTTACCACAAGAGGAAGCCGATTCGGGTTCACTTCTTGAACACCTCGAATCAACTCAGAGAGCGGCTCTCGCTTTTGCAACTCACGAAGCTGGGGGGTATTAGGAGAAGACACATTAATGACAAGATAATCTGCGTAAGGGTGGAGTGCTTCGATTGCCTGACGGTAATCATTGACCGCCTCTTCAAGAGGGGTTTCTTTGTTTTTTCCAACATTTATTCCAATGAGCGAGCCATGAGCTCGGTTCTTTTGAGTTGGCAGATTCTGTAAGACACGCTCGACGCCGTGAGAGGGAAACCCCATGCGGTTTATGACTCCACCGTCTTGAGGGAGTCGAAAAATTCGAGGACGGGGGTTTCCAACTTGAGGACGCGGAGTGACTGTGCCGAGTTCGATGTGACCAAATCCGAGTGCACTTAAGAAAGGAAGCGCCACTGCGTTTTTATCAAATCCTGCAGCAAGCCCGAGTGGATTGGGAAAGACGCGGCCAAAGAGCCGCACAGCTAGCTTCTGGTCATCAAAAGCGTACAGAGATCGCACCGCCGGCTGCAAGAGCGGAGCTCCACCAAAACGCATCACACGAAGAGCAAATTCATGGACACTCTCAGGATCAAAGCGAAACAAAAGCGGACGCAAGAGCCGTTGATAGAATCCTTGAGTATTGTCCACAGGTGAACTCTTTCCTGTGGAAGCAAGAGTGGTCATTACTCTTCTCCTCCTGTGCTCACAGAACTTTGTCGGTCGAGAAAACCAAGGGGAGATCCAATATGCGAAGGGACATCCACTTGGTGAAAACGCATTACACACTGACGCACATTGAGACTCATAACAGTCGCATCTTCTCCGTTATCGGAATAATAATTTTTACGTAGACCAACTGGCACAAACCCGAGCGCATCATACAGACAACGAGCCACTTCGTTACTCACCCGCACCTCGAGAGTGATGCGCTTGATACCAAGCTTATGGAGCTCATCGATGACGGAAAAGAGAAACTCTTTTCCTAGCCCCCTACCACGAACATTTTTTTTGAGAACAATATTGAGAATATGGGCTTCATCAACAACAGCGTGGCAGATAAGAAACCCCACGAGTGCCCCCTCAAATCGGACACCATAAATTCGAGAGTGGGCGTGAGAAAACTCCTGCTCAAAAAGACGCTCATTCCACATAGGATGTGGGGCGTCTTGTTCTATATGTACTAGTTCGGGGAGGGCTCGCTTGGACAATCTACAAACGATATAATCCATACACCCCTCTACGATGAGAAAGCCCGGCTGACAGGAGAGAAAAGAAGAGCGCTACTTAGGCAGCGAGAGCTCTCTTAGCTTGCTCTGCAACAAGTGCGAAACCTTCAGGATCACGCACTGCCATATCAGCGAGAATCTTTCTATTGAGATCGATCTCTGCGAGTTTAAGCCCGTTCATAAAACGGCTGTAAGAGAGCTCATTGAGTCGAGCAGCAGCACCGATACGTGTGATCCAGAGACGGCGAAAATCACGCTTGCGAACTTTCCTGTCGCGGTAAGCGTATTGCATACTGCGGTCAACAGCAGTCTTTGCAAAGGTAATACAATTCTTTCTACGACCACGAAATCCTTTCGCCTGCTTCATAATGCGCTTGTGTTTGCGGCGTGAAGCGTATCCTCTTTTAACTCTCATTTTCTCGTACCACGAAAAGCGGGAATAGTTCCCAGGGTTATACTCAAATCAAAAATTCTTATCGGCTCATCTTCAGATAAGGAAGAAGGCGTTGCAGACGGGGTGAGTCCACCTTATCGACAACCACAAGACCACGGAGGTGTCTCATTCTTTTTGGTGAACGCTTCGCAGTATTGTGGCTTCTGTTTGCACGTCCACGCTTAAGGATGTTCTTTCCTCCAACACGAAACTTCTTATAAACCGAACGGTTTGTTTTCATCTTTGGCATAGCATTCACTTCTTATCACAAAAGACCACGTACCTGTCGCAGTCACACAGAAAACGAAAAAACAAAACTGGTAGGCGCGCGCAGAGTCGAACTGCGGACCTCTTGCCTGTCAAGCAAGCGCTCTAACCAACTGAGCTACGCGCCTAAACAATATCGCGTCTAAACGATACCTCTCATCCCTCACAATTTTGAGGGAGCTCTCGTACAGAGCGCTTACGAGTAGCGGAAATAATTAGCAAAAAAGGCCAGTTGGGTCAAATCTGAGGGCAAGAAAAGCTGGAGAATCGGTAAACTCTCAAACCGCCTTGAGAAAAAGCGGCCTGCTCTCGGCTACTTCAGGCTGAGGCTCAGGACGGTGCACAAATGGGGGACGTAAAACATGCCCAGCATTTACGTCCATAAGTCCACGTAACTGTGAATCGACAGCCTTTTGCATGCTCATGAGATTCTCCGGGCAGAGGTGCCTTGCTGGGGCATACCCTGGTTGAGACTCCTGAGACCTAGTTATAGGCTGAGATCCAAAAAAATGGCGTGTAAAGGCACCCTTGGTTTGCATAACACCTTCTCCAAATACCCCTACTTGGCCCCAAAGCAATGAAAAAATACTTAACTGACTGCCACAAAAGATAACATAAGAAGGGGTCTTAACAAAAAAGAACTTCAATCTTCGAAAAAGGTAATCGTTTCAAGCAGAAAGGATTGAGTTGCTCGAAAAAATTTACCCTCAAGACCCAGATGAAAGCTTCTCTTCAGCCTTAACGGACTCCTTAATAGCCTCAATAACAGGCTTCGTTCCACGAAAGATCGTGAACGTCTTAAGGAGATCAAGCGCTCGGGCCAGCTGTGCATCTTTTTCGAGCAGCTCTTCGAGGTCTATCGTCTCAAGTTTGAGTGACTCAAGCTCTGGGCTATCTGTCGGAGTTTGATTGAGCTTTTGCATCGAGTTTTTCGGAGCTTTGGAGTCAGGATTCTCAATGGCACCAGGGAGGTCTCCTTCCCGAAGCAAGCCAGATTGAGATGGCTTTCCTTGAAGCTGCTTTTCTTCCTCGGGGAGTTTTTGCTCCATAATGATATCTGGAGTAACCCCTTTGACCTGAATGGAACGACCGCTCTTTGTATAGTAGAGAGCCGTAGTAAGTGTCAGAGCTCCTCCATTGGAAAGCGGAGTAATGGTTTGCACTGAGCCTTTTCCAAATGATTGGGTACCAAGGATAAGACCTCTGCCATGATCTTTCATTGCGCCTGAGACAATTTCAGAAGCAGAGGCCGATCCTCCGTTAATAAGTACAATAATTGGATAATCTGGCTGGGTACCTCGCTCGTGCGCGAAAAATTTCTGCTTCTGGCTATCAACACGACCATCAGTGTAAACAATAACGCCCTCTGTAAGAAACAAGTCACTGACTCGGATAGCCTGCGTGAGGAGGCCACCTGGGTTGTTTCGAAAATCCAAAATTAAACCGCGCAGAGACTGCTCAGGACTGTCTTGGGTTAAATTTGCAAGAGCGTCAGTAAGATCATCAGCCGTGGTTTCCATAAACTGATTAATACGCACGTATCCAAAACCATCAGCTAACATGCGGTGTCGAACACTTTTTACCTGAATAATGTCACGAACAATGGTGACATCAATGAGATCCGCGCTTCCCTTACGGTGGATTGAGATAGTAATAGGTGAACCTTTTGGACCCCTTAGGCGCTTAACCGCGTCAACCAGCGAGAACTCCTTTGTGAACTTCCCTTCAATTTTAACGATAGCATCCCCTGCACGGATTCCAGCTTGCGCCGCAGGTGAACCCTCCATAGGAGAGACAACGATCAGAAGACCATCTTTGATGGTAATTTCAATTCCAAGACCTCCAAATTCTCCTTTGGTTTGAACCTGTAAATCTTGATAAAATTCTGGATCAAGGTACCCACTATGAGGATCAAGGGTAGCAAGCATGCCCTTAATAGCGCCCTTCACAAGGTCATCACTCTCAACTTCGCGCACGTAATCGCGTTGAACAATAGAGACGACATCAGTAAAAGTCTTGAGCTCACTCAGCAACGACGCATCACCACTACCCTTTGCATTAACAGACGGCAGGCTTCGGCCACCAATAAAGAGGCAGACCGTCAAGAGGACCGTGAGAGCGATAAAGAACTTCTCTCTCTTAGAGACCGGTTGAGACATGTTTTAATTCCTTACAGAGAGAAAGGAGACTACGAGTGCTCCGACAAAAAAACTTTTGTCACCTAAACAGGGAGGAGCACTTTTTCGGCGAAGGCCAAAACCCCCCAAAGGGACAATACAGCTAGCTAGTGCTATGACCAAAAACCTTTTTGGTCATAGCACTAGAACACGATATCAGCCCGAGCGTACCAACAGCAAGGCAGCAATTAGGAGTCTATGTTCCTCAGTAACAGTGTCGGAACAGTGAGCGAAGGACTAGAGGTCTCCTTGTCGAAATGAAACTCTGTTTCTCTGTGAGGGGCCAGCCCCTTATTGTTCAGGGATATGCGGTGATTCCTGCATTCCCTTTCCCTTAAGGTCTCCCGGAAAAGAGTTCACCGTCTTTTTTCTGTGAAAATTTATAACGCGAAGTACGCGAGGTACGCGAAGATTGCTCCGGCCCACTTCGCGTACCTCGCGTACTTCGCGTTACAATTATCCACTTGAAAAAGATAAAAAGTCTGGTGATCGAGGAAAAATCACAACTTTTTGCTGTAATAGTTCTGAGGATTCACAGGCTCTCCCTTTTTACGGATCTCAAAGTAGAAATTTCCAGCTTCTTGTTCTGTTTCACTCGCACTGGCGATGACTGCCCCTTTCTCTACCTTGTCACCAACCGTAGCCCTTACCGAATCAAGGCGCCCATAGAGGCTGTAGTAACGCTTACCGTGATCGACGATGAGAATCGTCCCAAAGGCTGGCATCTTACCTTTATAGATGACCTTTCCATCTTGAATAGAAACAACATCACTGCCAGGCTCTGTGAGATATTCGATGCCCTTTTGAAAAACATAGTCAGAAAAATCAGCGTGCTTACGTTTTCCAAACGCACGCAGGACTCGGCCTTGCACTGGCACAGTGAGCTGCCCCTTCGAAAGCCCAACACCTGAAAAAGAGGAAACACGCTCCTGAGGTATGAGAGAAAGAGTTTTTGGTGTCGATCGAGTTCTTGAAACAAATTCCATCCCACCGTACGTCAACGAGGAAACAATTGTTTCAAGTCGAAGCGCTTGAGACTGAAGCCCCAGAAGAAGCTCTTCAAGCTCTTCACGTTGAACTTCATACGTACTTATCAATCGCGTATTCTTCTTGAGTAATGCCTCAGTCTTTTCTCGTTGTTGAGCTACCTGCTTGATAAGTTTTGATTGCTCAATATCGAGAGCGACCAGATCCTCTTCTTTTACGAGGAGTTCGTCATTGAGCAGCGCGTGCTCCTCCAAGAGTGCACGATCGAAACTTCTAAGTTTTCCGACAAAGTACGACGTACGCTGGAAACTTGCTGAATTGCTGTGGGTCAACAAACGATCAATAACACTCTCCCACCGCTGAACGTAAAGAGCTTTGAGTCGTTTTTGAGTTAGGAGTTTTACATCTTCGATGCGCTCTTGAACCCTCGCTTTTTCAGCTCGGGTTTGCTCAATATCAATTGTCGTTTGTTGAACCTTCTCGCGTAATTCCGACTCAACTTGACGTAACGCTTTGAGCTCTTTGGCCTGTTTTTTAAGGATAATATTCGTATCTTCTACGAGCTTGGATACGCGGCGAACTTCGTGTGACTTTTGCTCCACTTCTCGCTGTAGACGTACCAACTTCTCTTTCACATCTGTTTGAGGAGCTTGCGCATGCAAAATATTTGGGTAGATGAGAAATAAGACACAGACAAAAATATTATGCATTCGAAAAACGCCTCGCTGCAAAGTAACTTCCTCCAACTCCTACGAGGACACCAGCCCCGACAACGAGGACTTGCGCCCCAAGAGAGAGGAAAGGAAGAGGCGGAATCTCAAATCCAATAAAGGAAACATCAGCAAGAAACGCTTGAAACATCCCTGTACAAAAAGAGAGAAGAATAAGGCTTAACGCTCCTCCAACGACACCTTGTAAAAACCCCTCAATCATAAATGGGGTTCGAACGTACCAATCGGTGGCTCCAACAAGATGCATAATCTCTATCTCTGTACGACGAGCATAGACAGCGAGTCGGATAGTATTCGATATGATCGCCCCTGTCAGAAGTAAGATCAGCGATATAGCTAAAAATCCAACAAGCCGAAGAAATCCGACTATCCGCCCAAGCTTTTCAAGAAGTCCCTGACTATATTGTACGAGCTCAACATCAGGGTTGTTTCTCAACGAAGATTCAATACCAGCAAATACATCAGCAGCGAAGTCCGGAGTTTCGGCCGTAATTTCAAGGGATGCGGGAAGAGGGTTTTGCCCATCTAATCCTTCGAGCATATATTGCTGCTCTCCAAGTTCTCCGCGAAAATTCGCAAGCGCCTCTTCTTTACTCACAAAAGCTACGTTAGCCAATCTTTCATCTGCAGCAAGCTTACTTTGTAACGCCTGGATGTTTGCTGGCGAAGCCGTATCTCGAAAATAGACACTCAGTCGAACCTCTTGTTGCGAGGAGCTCAACATCCCACTCGTAACCTCAACGAGTAAGATAAAGGTTGAAAGGAGAAAAAGGCTAAGAGTCACTGTAAGGGTTGTGACAATCGCCGTAAAGGGCGAGGCCATGATTGTTCTGAGCGATTCGACCGCAAGTTGGGAGAGGGTCCCAGACGTGGTAAGCCTTGGCAACCTTCCGGCCTCAGCCCAGAGTGCTTCAAGATTATGAGACTGAGAAAGTTCAATTTTATGAGACACGTTTTGCGATGCTTCCATACAATGTCAGACTCACTCCAAGCCTCTCGGCCGTTCGAAATCCCCAATAATCTTTCCTCGATCGAGAACTACCGTACGTATATTTAGCTCTTCGATAATAGAGAGATCGTGAGTGGCAACAACGACCGTTACTCCTGCCGCATTAGCCTCAAGAAGAAGATCGAAGACCGTTTTCGCCATATCAGGATCGAGGTTCCCTGTCGGCTCATCAGCAAGTATCAATCGGGGGTGGTGAATCAAGGCTCGAGCTATCGAGACTCGCTGCTGCTCTCCCCCGGAAAGCGTCTGTGGCAAGGAGTCTTCACGTTCTTCGAGACCAATTGAGACTAGGAGCTTTCGCGCTAAGCGGTGACGATCGTCTCGAGGTACACCTAACACCTCAAGACCAAAACAGACGTTATCGATAACGGATCGATTCGGGAGCAACTTGTAGTCTTGAAAGATAACTCCTATATCTCTTCGAAGATGAGCAATACCCTCTCGGTCAACAGACTGGAGGTTTCGCCCTCCGACAACTACCTGCCCTGAGGTGGCCCGTTCAGCTCCAAAGAGCAGCTTAAGAAGAGTGCTCTTTCCCGCTCCACTGGCGCCAGCAATAAAGAGAAAATCGCCCTCTTTTACTGTGAGATCTACGCTTCTAAGCGCTCTCTGGTCAGGAGGATACGATTTATGTACAGTACTTAGGCTAATCAATGGTAGATGGCCCTTTGAAATATACCTTTGGAATCTCGAGAGAAGAATACGCCTCAAAAGTGTAGGACCGATATGAATAAGGAGCAAGAGCGTTTTCTCCCCTTTCACACCATCCAGTGGATCTTTGCTGCCCTCTTCCCTTTTCTACTCTCTGGATGTTTCTTATTTCCTGAAGAGTTCAGTACCTCTTTGCCCCTCACACCACTGAGTGGCCAAAAAAGTCATTCCCCTTGGAAATTAAGGCCGCTCAATGGATCGTCGCCGTACGCCTACCAAAAGCTACGAACAAGTGATGGCAGCTCGGAACCTATATTCCTTACTGCAATTAAAGACTGTTCCCCCACTGCCCCTCTAGATCTCATGCCCTCAACAACCCGGCAGCTATTGATTGGCTTTAACGATATTTTCATCGAACAATCTCAGCACCTCAAAAGCTCCTCAGGCCCTCTCCTACGCTCGCTCGTAAAGGCAACGCTTGAAGGGGAGTCAATGCTCATTGCTCATTATGCACTCGTAAGAGACGATTGCTTGGTTGATTTTGTAGTGTGGACCCCAGAGACTCCTTCTCCGCATTCGGACTCCCCCTCACCCTACTCTGCTGAACTCCTCGCATTCGCTGAGCAGATCCCCCTCTTGATGGACGACCTTACTCTAGAGGAGGACGATGCTCAGTCTTGAACCCCTCATTCGTGCACTCGGCAGATACTTTCTCCTACTACGTGATGTTATCACTGATATCATCAACAACGGGGTAGATCGCAGAGAGCTTGCTCGACAACTGATTCACATCGGCACCCTTTCACTGCCTATCGTCCTAATCACAGCTATTTTTACAGGAATGGTTCTCTCTCTCCAAACCGCATACGGGCTACAACGGTTTGGAGCAAAAAATTATGTTGGAAACATCGTTGGCATTGCGCTTACGAGAGAGCTTGGCCCAGTACTTTCCGCAATTATGGTGTGCGGGAGAGTAGGAGCAGGTATCGCTGCTGAACTTGGCTCAATGGTTGTTACCGAGCAAGTTGATGCCATGAGAACACTCGGGGCCAACCCGATCTCAAAGCTTGTTACACCACGTATCGTTGCCGCTTTTATCGCCCTACCTTGTCTCGTCATTGTCGCTGATCTCATCGGCATCTACGGAGGACTGCTTGTAGCGGTTTTTGAGCTTGATCTGTCTGCTCACACCTTTTATCGCTCCTTGCTCTACACTCTTGTTATTCGAGACTTTGTTGACGGTCTTATTAAAAGCGCTCTCTTTGGTGTTATTGTCGTATCAATTGCCTGCTACCGCGGCCTACAAACCCGTGGGGGAACTGCTGGAGTGGGTCGGACGACTACGGCTGCAGTAGTGACCGGTGCTCTTGTGATCTTTGTGTCTGACTTCTTCTTTACGAAAATTCTACTTCTCTTTGGATAGGAATGACTGCTGAGCCTGTAATAGAGCTTTCCCACTTTGCAATGCAATTTGGTCCACTTGTTGTGCACCGTGATATCTCTTTTTCTGTTGAGCAAGGAGAGTCTCTGACCATCTTAGGGCCCAGCGGGACAGGAAAGACTGTTATCCTCAAAGCTATCCTTGGGCTCCTCTCTCCGACAGGTGGCTCGGTTAAGGTACTCGGTCAAGATGTTAGCCACCTCACAGACGAAGAGCTTCGCCCAATTCGCACAAATCTCGGCATGCTCTTTCAAGGAGCAGCCCTCTTTGACTCACTGACGGTTTTTGAAAATATCGCCTATGGACTTCGTGAAGCAAAAGCTCATAGTAACGAAGAGATAAAAGACATTGTAAGCGACAAACTTGCACTCGTTAATCTTTCCGGCATAGAAAAAAAACTCCCCTCTGAGCTTTCGGGGGGACAAAAAAAACGGGTCGGACTCGCTCGGGCACTTGCGAGCTCACCATCAATTATCCTCTTCGATGAGCCTACCACCGGACTCGATCCAACTTCCATCCGTAGAATTGATGACTTGATGATCAAACTCAACGAAGAGATGGGGATCACCACCCTTTCGGTGACCCATGACATTGAAAGCGCCAAAAGGATTTCGAAGAGATGGATTTTACTGCATAATGGGCTCATCGTAGCAGACGGGCCTGTCGATGAACTCTTGGCGCAAAACGCCAAAGTCAAATCATTTACGGACGGGTTTTGGAGCGAAGAAAAGACTTAAAACATGAAAAGAAAAACTGAAATCCAAGCTGGCATCTTTGTTCTCCTAGGCATCGCGCTGATGACGCTGTCTATTTTTACCATCGGGAGAGAGCGTCAGATCTTTGCCCGCCAGCAAGTCTTCTTTGCAAAGTTTGCTAACGTCAAAGGGCTCTCCGAAGGTGCTCCAGTGCGCCTCGGAGGTATCTCTATCGGTCGAGTTGATCACATCTCCTTTTCAGACGATCTTACCGACTCCCAAGTCACCGTAGCACTCCTTATTAACGAGCAGTATGTTGACCGGATACGATCTGATTCAAAGGTCTCCATTGAAACTCAAGGACTGCTCGGCGATCGCTTTATCAACATCTCCATTGGGCACAAGAAAGGCATTCTTCCTCCCGAAAGCACCTTAGCTGTAAACGAAGGAGGAGATATGAGTGACGTTATCCAACGTGCTGGAGACGTTTCGCGGGACGTGGCAGAGATCTCTGAGACAGTCAAAGAAGTACTCAAAGAGTTCCAAGAAGAGGGGCTAGACGATCTCACTCAAGCAGTTAAAAGCTTGGCAAGCATTACTGCTGCGATCGAAGAAGGCGAAGGACTTGTTCACCGGCTCATCTACTCCAAGAAAGAAGGAGAGAATTTAGTAAGCAACCTAGAGACTACAGCCGAAGACCTTTCCTCTCTCGTGAAAGAGGTCAAAGAGGGTGACGGGCTACTTCACGCGCTCATTTACGAAAAAGAAGGCAAGAAGACTGTCACCGCCCTTACCCAGGCAGCTTCAGCACTCTCAGAAACCTCTACGTATATTAGCGACCTTGCAAGCGAGATTAAAACTGGCGAGGGCATGATTCACGATCTGATTTACACCAAAAGTCCAGATGGTGTTGAAGAGATTATCCATAAGCTAAACGCAATGGCGAAAAATCTTGAGAATGCTTCTGACGCTATTGCGAAAGGGACAGGGACGATTGGGGCTCTGCTGATTGATTCTCAGCTCTATGACAATCTCGTTGAAGTCACCGATGGCGCTAAGCGCAGCTTTATTCTTCGTAGTGCTATTCGGAGCTCTCTCGAAAAGAGCAAAGAGGACAGCTCATTCGATTGACTACGAGACAACTTCAAGTAGCTCTATAGAAAACTGCAACGTTTCACCAGCAAGAGGATGATTTCCATCGAGAAGAACATTCTCCTCGTCAATAGCGCGTATCGTTGCCGTAAGCGAATCTTCACCAGCTTGAAGCTCGAGTATCATGCCGATTTGAGGATCGAGGTCTTGAGGGAGTTTTGCACGGGGAATTTCGACCTGCATCTCTTCAAGCAGCTCACCGTAAGCCTCTTCTGGAGCAATAGTAACGTTTGCTGTCTCGCCTACTTCTAGACCAACAATAGCTTTTTCAAAGCCAACAATGGCCATTCCTGTACCAAGGGTGAGTTCAAATGGCTCGTTACGGTCGTAGGAAGAATCAAAGATGGTTCCGTCAGAGAGATTTCCTTTGTAGTGGACTTTGACAGTGTTTCCGTTGTTGGCTTTGGGCATGGGAATCCTTTTGAATCCTGTTGGTAGCAAGACTTAGACTTTAGAAGTATGGGTTAAGGGCAAGGTCAAGGTCAAGGCTTCGACTGAGCTCACGCCGAAGTCTCACGCCGAAGTCTCAGCCGAACGGTCAGGATCAGAGCTTGCCCTCTTTCTCTGGGGAGAAGAGGAGGTCTCGTTTATACGGCAGAGACCACGCCAGGTAGAGACAACCTCCTTTTTAACCGTTGAGGGAATGGACTACACCACTTACCCAGAGACTTCTTCAGAAGCAACACGGATGGCATTGCACAGAACTCTCATGGCAAAGGTGACCTCTTCGACCGACGGTCGGGTCGGAGCGATTCGGATGTTCGAATCTTTCGGATCCTGACCACCAGGGAACGTCGCTCCCGGGGGAGTAAACGTCACCCCACACTCTCCAGCCAGCTCGCAAGCGCGAGTAGCAAGCCCAGGAGCGGTGTCGAGCGAGATGAAATACCCACCCACTGGGTGAGTCCACGAAGCGAGTCCAGTTCCTCCGAGCTCTTGTTCGAGCACGGACAGGACCGCCTCCATGCGAGGACGAACAAGTTCGCCCTGCTCACGCATATGTTGCTCGAGGCCCTTGGCGCCAAGAAACTTGACGTGGCGGAGCTGCTCGACCTTATTCGGGCCGATGCAGCCAGAGCCAAAGTACTTGACCAACAGCGCAATCATCTCTTCACATGCACCAGCAAGACCGATCGACCCGCTGGCGAACGTCATCTTGGATCCTCCAGTGAACTGAAGCACCCTGTCGGCCACCCCACAGTCGGTAAAGACCTGCTGGATGTTCGGACGTTCGTCGCCGTTGTCGACAAAATCGTGCATGGCGTACGCATTGTCGAAGAAGGAGTAGAAGCTAGGGGCGGCAGGCGTAATCGACGCCAAACGCGTAAGCCTCTCAGTCGTCCACGAGTAACCCGTCGGGTTACTGCGGAAAGGCACAGAGAAGAGTAGACGAATCGCCGGGTCACTGGAGACCAGACGCTCGATCTCCTCAATGTCCGGACCGAACTCCGTCATGCGCACGGGAATGATCTCGATGCCAAATTGCTCAAGCATCGTAAAGTGCCTATCGTAACCAGGCACCTCACAGATGGCTTTCACCTTGCCATCTTCCTTCCAGCCGCGGCCGTTGTCTTGTGTCAGCCCCACAAGGAGGCCAAACATCAAGATCTTCTGCATGAGCTCAAGGCTCGAGTTGTTCCAGGCGATCATCAGCGTAGGGTCGAGCTGAAGCACGGGAGCAAAGAGCTCACGAACTTCCACCAGACCCTGGATGCCACCAGGATAGTTACGAACATCGATACCACTTGGGGTAACGACATCGTCGGGCCCAACACAGGTCAGCATGGGCAGCGACAGGTCGAACTGCTCGTTCGACGGTTGCCCCCGAGTCATGCTGATCGTGCGTTGCTCTTCGGCAAGAGCTTTGAGTGTATCTCGTGCGGTACTCATGTTACCTCCCTCGTGGATATTCCCACGTAAACCGTGTGACCAATTCTCTCAATACAGGGGAACAACCCCTCATGATACCCCGAATGGGACTGGAATAGTCACAGATCTGACCTTCAATAGGGCCACTATCCAGAAGTAAGGAACAAGAGTCAATTCATATACGCTCAAAAAAGGGGTAAAGGAGTAGTATACTTTTTGCCGATAAAAGGAATATGGAACTCATCTTTATAGCATCTGCACTTCTGCTCGCCTGGATCTATATCGTAAGGCCAATTTCACAATTTGCTGAAGACCGGGCAACTGACCGATACTACAAAGCATACCGCCACTTTCAAGCAAAAGCTGTTCAGAACCACTATCCTCAACTTGCTCACCTGAGCTTACGTGAGATCGAAGAGTTGTATGATGTTTGTGAGGCATATCATAGGATAGGACAGTAGCTCAGCTAACCACTCAAGCAGCTTAGACCGCCAACAGCCCCCCAAACAAAGGTGTCTGTTGCATCCGGAAAGGATCTATGATCTGTTACATTGACTGATTGCAGCGGAAGGCGCGCAAGAAGCTTCTCTAAATCTTCCCGAGGAAAAAAGGTCGTGCGTCCTACATCTACATGATTGGCGTAGTTGGGAGAATCTGGATCAACATCCGTAATAAGGTTAAAGGCGATCACCCCGGATGAAGTCTCTATCATCTTTCGAAGAAACGCCTCAACATACTCTTCATAGTGACGAACCCGCGAAACAAGCACTCCGTTAGCGATGACAAGATCTGACCGCTCTACGGTAAAGTCACGATCCATAAAATCAGCTGTTATAAAATTGCTCTCAGGGTATGCTAGGACTGAAGCCTCAATGAACTCAGGGACAAGATCTATCCCTAGATAATGTGCCAATTTCTGATCTGGAAACTGCTCTCGTAGGTATTGCGGTAAGGTAGTGGCACCACACCCGATATCGAGAACAGAATACTCATCTGGGAGAGATACCCCCGAGAGGAGATGATCAAAAAAGGTAAAATCTGGGGCTTCTCCACGCCCTCCCAAACTCTTTGGTGAATCTACTCCATGCTTTGCTAGCTTTTGTTGATAATGAGCAGCAATGTGAGCAACATCCTCTTTCCAGATGACTTCTACATTCTGTGGAATTTGTGGCTGATTATCTAACATCAGAATAGTGCGCGTTATTGATTCTTCTTCATTGTGAAGGAATATCTCTTCCTATGCAAAAAAGTGAAGGGAAGTTGTGTAATGTGGATGAGACATATCATCAGATAGGAAGATAGCCTCAACAGCTCCTAACAGAGTAGCTCTGCCCCTCCCTAACTTTCCGTTTCCAATTACTTGAACTTTTTTCTCCGTGGCAAGAGCTCTTGGCGTCGTACTAAGAACATCGCCACGGAGAAAAAAGTTCAAGTAATTGGCTATTCAAATGAAAGACTTCTCATTATCAGATAGCTGACGATGAGGATGAGGATTTTGGTGCAGGTGCAAGATGAGGATGAGGAGCATGTAGTCCTCTGGCAGTAATAAGAGGAGAGGTAAAAAAAATGGGCTGTAACACCACCACGATGTTACAGCCCTGTGATTTTCGACTAACGGGGAGGAAATTTATTCCCTACAGCCTACTCCGCTTGTTTGCGAAGGAACGTAGGGATTTCGTACTTCTCTTCATCTTCAGCGCTTGAGAGAACAGAAAGCTTCTTGAGCTTAATGACTTCTCCACTGGCAGCTTGCGATGATGCTGAACTATCGGTAGCTTTTCTTGCAAACGAAGGAATCTCATGCCTATCAGCAGCTCCCCCACCGTTTGCGTGTGCGCCCGAAACAGCTCCGACAGAGGCCATCGAAACAGTTGTTGAATCATCTGCAGCTTCACCAAATCCAGTTGCGATAACAGTAACGCGAACTTTATCCTCAGCATCTGGGTCAATAACCATACCCCAGATAATATTGGCATCTTCATGCGCTTCAGCGTGGATAAGCTCAGCAGATTCGTTCACCTCCTGGAGAGTTACATCAGGCGAAGCCGTAACATTAATGAGGACACCTCGTGCTCCGTGAATTGAGATATCTTCAAGAAGTGGGCTAGAAATAGCTTTCTCAGCTGCTTCCATCGCTCTGTTATCACCAGAGGACTCACCAGTCCCCATCATCGCCATGCCCATCTCAGACATAACGGCACGCACGTCTGCGAAGTCGACGTTAACAAGACCTTCATAGAAGATGAGATCCGAGATACCACGAACCGCTTGAAAGAGGATATCATCAGCACGACGGAATGTATCAAGGAGTGAAGTATTTCTTCCGGCAACAGAGAGAAGTCTTTGGTTTGGAATTGTGATGAGCGTATCTACTTGCTTCTTAAGCTCTTCGATACCACGCTCAGCGTTACGCATACGACGCTTTCCTTCAAAGAGGAAAGGCTTTGTAACAACACCAACGGTTAAGCAACCAAGCTCACGGGCGACTTCTGCCACAACAGAAGAACCGAGAGAACCAGTTCCACCGCCCATACCAGCAGTAACAAAGACCATGTCTGCGCCATCAAGAGACTTACGGATCTCTTCCACGCTTTCTTGAGCAGCAGCGTATCCAATATCAGGGTCAGCTCCAGCTCCTAGTCCTTTTGTGATTTCTTGTCCGACCTGAACTTTGTTAGTGGCCTGACTTGAGAGAAGCGCTTGTGCATCAGTGTTTGCCGCATAGAATTCAACGCCTTCTAGGCCGCTGGTTATCATGTTGTTAACCGCGTTCACACCAGCTCCACCGATACCAAATACCTTGATATTGGCCTTACTACTCTGGAGTCGTGTTGTTAATTCATTCGTCATGTTGTCTACCATTTCCAATTTCGTTGACAGTAACTTTAGGTTAGTTAAACTAAACAGAGTCAAAAGTAAAGCAAAAAGCACTCTGCAGGTTAGCCGTTTGCCATCAATATCCCGTCTGGCTGACAGAATCCAGCAAGAAATAACACTATTTCGAAAAAAACGAAGATTTGAAAAATCCACAGATTAATCCACAGGATGTGGAATTATGTGGAAAAATGTTGGTAATTTAAAAGTGTTCAGCAAACCAGTTGGATACTCTTTGAAAAACTCGCCCAGTCCACGAACGGTTACCGGACAAAGCCGAGAGAGAACCTTCTTTGGCACCTTGCAGAGCAAGTCCAACAGCAGTGGCATATTCTGGGCCTTTGACAAGGTCAACGACCCCACTAATTCCAATTGGGCTGCCGACTCGAACAGGGAGGTCGAAGATATTCTCAGCAAGTTGTTCAATACCTTGAAGATTTGCCGTCCCGCCAGTTAGCACGAGGCCGCTTGTGAGAAACTCCTCACACCCCGCACGCATAAGTTCACGTTGCACGAGCGTAAAGATCTCGTTCATACGGGGCTCAACAATATCCGAGAGCACCGTGCGTGAGATAACCCGAGGAGGTCTTCCCCCAGTCGAAGGGACCTCAATGGTCTCATCAAAGAGCGTACTCTGGTGAGAAAGTGCGCTTTGTGCCGAAGCACTCCCCAATGCTGAGGCATACTCACACTTTATCGACTCTGCTGCTGCAATAGGAGTACGAAGACCAGCGGCGATATCATTTGTAATATGCGCACCACCAACGGCAACGACCGAAGTGTGCTTAATCCCACCACCGTGAAAAACAGTTATATCCGTCGTACCACCACCGATATCAACAAGGCAGACACCGAGCTCTTGCTCCTCAGGAGAGACAACCGCAGCACCAGAAGCAAGCGATGCGAGCACTATGTCTTTCACTGAAAGCCCACATCTATTAGCGCACTTAACAATATTTTGAGCACTTGCAACCGCGCCGGTGACAATATGCACCCTCACCTCAAGCCGAACGCCGGATATTCCCAACGGCTCACGGATTCCATCTTGGTCATCAATGATAAATTCTTGAGGAAGAATGTGAAGAACTTCTCTGTCGAGTGGAATAGCCACAGCCTTAGCAGCATCAATGACCTTTTCGACGTCAAGAGGGCTCACTTCTTTGCCCTTGATTCCAACGATACCGTTACTATTGATACCCTTGATGTGGCTTCCAGAAATAGCAGCAATAACGGAACTGATCTCTATGCCAGCCATCGTTTCAGCCTGCTCGATGGCCTTTGATATAGACTCAACGGTGGCCTCAATGTTGATGACCACCCCTTTTCGCAAGCCACGTGAGGGACTTCGTCCAACGCCGACAATATTCACTTTCCCGTCTGGGAGGATCTCACCAACAACAACAGTTATCGTTGTGGTTCCAATATCTAAGCCAACGATTGTATTCGATTTATTTGCCACTGAACGAGTATCCTGAGCGATCATCTTAGAAACTAAGCTTCTGCTTCTAATTAAGCTGAGTTTTTTCCTGTAAGCAAGGGCTTTTCTCATTACCTTTGAACTTGAGAGTGAATGAGGTATGAAATCAACATGATCCATCCCTACTTTTTCTTGCTCGTACTTCTCTTTAGCATACTCTGCCCAACGGTTGTCTACTCTGCGCCCAACTCTTCATCGACTCCAATCACGATAGGTGCCGTAGTAAGTCTCAGTGGCCCTGCTGCAGAACAAGGAAAAAATTGGCTTGAGGGCACCCAACTTGCCGTTAAAGAGCTCTCTCAACAGGGAATCAAAACCAAGCTCATTATCGAAGACGATCAAACGAACCCGGCAAAAGTTCATGCCGCCTTTGAAAAACTTGTTATGCACGACAAAGTACAAGGAATTATTGGCGGAACATGGGATTTTCTCGCTGAAGCAGCTTCTCCACTCTCGCTCCGTCATAAAATACCATTTATAACACCAACCAATCCCATTGAAATTCTGAGCAAAGAGACCAAATCAAACCCTTGGTTCTTTACCACTGGGTTAAGCATGAGAGCGACCAGAGATGCCCTCCAAGAAGTCCTACGTTCTCTAAAGCCAGAACGGGCAGCTCTTATTGCCCCCAATGTTCCCTTTGGTGTAATCCACAGCGATCTTATTGAGGAGCTGGCGCCTTCCTTAGGCATAGAAATCATCGAGCGCGTAGACTTTGAATACGAAGGGTATCAGTCAACGCTTCGCACTCTTGCTGCACGTCTGGCCAACAAAACTCCAGATCTTATCTTTTGCTTAACCGACTACGCAGCTCTAGAGATGTTTTGGAAAGAAGTCCGCCGCCTCAAGGCAAATCCGTGGCTTCTTACAACTCAGCACCTTGATGAAGCAGTAAAACTCTCTGGAACCCCATCACTGTGGGAAAAAGCCATTGGTATTTATCCAAAAGTTGAAAGCAAATCCTTCGCAAGTAGATTTGAAGCTGAGTATGGTCATACTCCTAAGGTATATGCAGCAGAAGGGTATGATGCTGCACTTTTTCTTATCAAAGCTCTTAACGACAAGGTACAACTCTCCACTGAACCCTATACGACTCAAGGTGCAACTGGACGTCTTCATGGTGGAAAAGGAAAAACTGATATAGCAACTACTGTTGCTACTGCTCTAAGAGCATCTGAGAGCGGGACTCTACGTCCATTTCATTAACCTGTCTTTTTTTCTTGAGACTCATGAACATCCTCACCTTCATGAAACTCAACAACGGCTAATCGCTGAAATGCAAGGTCGATCTTTTTGACCTTACTCGGATCTCCATCAAAGCGAACAAGAAGTTCGTGGAGCCGCCTAGACTCCTCACGAATGACCTCAAGATCGTGCGAATCTGCTTCAAAAACAGTCAAAAATGGAACTCCTTGAAACTCGACCTGAAGCTCACCATTTCGCTCGATAAGAACTTGGCTCACTTCAAGGCCACTTATCTTTCGAATTTCATCTATTGCTGAACTCACATACGAGAGCCGAGCCCGTACCAATCCTGGAGAGAGATCCCCTCTGGCAGTTCCATAAACACGTGGAAGGTGTGGAAAAGCGTTACTTGAAATACGACGGATCAATCCTCCATCTTTTCCTACCGTCCAATCACTTTCCTGAACTTGAGCAACGAGAGTTGGAACTCGTGGATGAATACCAAGCGAAAAACACCTCACAGAAAATGTTGAACACCGCGCCACATGTGCCGTTTCAACATAGGGACTTTTCTCAAGGAAACGCGCGAGATCTTTTGTGTGTGTAAGCCACCAAAGGTTCGTGCGCTCTTGCGGGAGGAGATCGACAAGAGAAGAGGTGAAAGCCGAAGATTCCAAGCCACTTTGGGCGAGGAGTTGAGGATCACTGTCTAACTCAAAGCTGCGTTCATAGAGCACCGTCCGAATTGATTTTGTAAAGAGAAAGTATGCTCGGTGAACTTGCTCTGGCGCATACCAAAGTGCCGAGAGCAGAAAAACTGTAACAGCCGTAAGTGAGAGTAAGAGAGCTCGCATAGCAAACAGTGTATCACCCACCGGACAACCTCAAAAGAGATGAAGTCTGAGCTTTTTCTTGCTATTGCCCCCCAGACAGTGATAGCGAAACAAGGTCTACACCGCATCCATCCTGGGGTCTTACGCCTATGTCTTCTCTCCTGATTGGGTTTCTTGCTTATGTCGCCCTCTTTCTTGTAGCTGCGCTCTTTAGAGGCTTTTACACTGTTAAGCCTGATGAACGAGGGGTTATCACATCATTTGGTCGAGCTCAGCGTCTAGCCAATGTTGGAGGCGCGGTTGAAGTTAAGGATCCTTCACTCGAACCTGAAGAAAAAGAACGCTACCGCTATCCAAAACTGAAGGTCAAAGGACCAGGAGGTCCGTACTTTAAATGGCCGTGGCAACGGCTGTACAAAGTAAGTGTAGCCACAGAAGCTGTCGATATCGTGTGGGATCCAACGAAATCACAGACCACTATCGAAGCAGTAACAAAAGACAACCTGACCACCGGGGTAAATGGCCAAATTCGCTACCGAGTTTCTGAGAACAATCTCTATCCATACTTCTTTGGTGTTGAAAGCCCTCTCGAGCATATTATGGGATTTTTTGTTTCTGTAATGAGAGAGCGGGTTGCAAACTTT
>JAUIBK010000055.1 GCA_030428205.1 bacterium | reverse complement strand
GGCTCCTGGGGGCATACTCTACTCGGAGATTTGAAGGAGAAGTTGCTTCCAAAGTAATAAAAGAGTGGGAGGGGAGGGGGGAAGAGAAGGTACCCCGTACTACAATGAACGCCCCAAAGAGGCTGAGCTATATTTCCTAAAGAATCCTGCTTGTGTAGACGATGAAAGGAATCAGTGCTTTACGGTAAAAGGATGCGGAGAGGGGCGGAGATCTGAGTATCGCCAGTGAACTTTGTTTATCCCTATTACGCCGTACGGCTGGATTCAAACGTTTCTCAAAGGATAAGCTCGATGAAATATACCTCAGCACTGTTCTCTCTATGTTCACTGCTTCTCTTTAGCCCAGCGCTAACGATTGCGCAAAGTGACATCACACTGAATGTTCCCTCAAGTTTACGGGGAAAGACGCTTATCGCCGTAGGTGATGATGGGTCAACAAAAGCGATTACGTTAACGAAGAAAACTCGCTTTACGCCGCCCTCAACTTCAAACCGTCTTTACATTCGCACAGATGAGAATACGGTTGATACGATGGTTGTTGGACCTCGGTGTAATAAGCGTGGATGCCGTACGAACAGAGGTCTTCATCTTGCTGTTATTGATGGAGCTAAACTAAAACTGAAAAAAAGAGTTCGTAATGGTCTCGCGGTTGTTCGCTTGAAGAATAAGCGTCAGCAGAAACAGCGCTTTGTAAAAGATGTGACCGCTGCGAAATCTGCTTTGATCACGTCTCTTTCTTCTTATGGTCTCGCTTCCACACAACAAGTTGAACAGCTCTATCGAGCGAGTGAAGCTCAATTTCGTGCGACGGAAGCTTCTGATACTGACAATGATGGACTCGTTGACGCCGTCGATTCTGATAATGATGGAGACGGTATTCTCGATAACTATGATGATGACGAACAGACTGAAGAAGGTGCTGCAAGCGAGCAGTTTCCTATTTTTTCAAACTTCAAAGTTGAAATTGAGAATACCTTAAATCTGCATGCTACTGGACTCGACGCAGATGATGTTGCTGCTGGAATGGAGCGTTATCAAACTCTTGCTATTGGTGTCGCTGGCCCTCAGGGCGCAACCGTCGAGCTAGATTGTGGAACTCTTGATTATTGTTCCACTGCTGGTACTGGACAAACTCTTGATGGAAAGAGCTTTCCTGGTGAGCCTGGTGGAGAACTCGATCCTGATAGTGATGGACTTGGAACTCTTTCAGAAGGAAATACTGGAGATTTTCAACTACGGACAGGTGCTAGCCCGGCGACTATTGGTGGGGGTGATACGTACGTAGAGTATGTCGATCAGGGAACGGATACAGAAGAAAGTGTTGCGGGAATGCTAAACTTTGTTTTTACGAGTACTCCAGCTATTAAGAGCGTTGCTGTTGGTGAAGGGGATGCACAAGAAGTCGATTATGATGCCACGAATATTTTAGGCTCAAGTCAAAACTGTATTCAAGCGGATGCGGCCGGTGATGTTATCCTTGATCTTGTTGGATGGCGCCCACAGCGTGCAGGAGTGACGGCGGCCAACGAAGCTGAGACCATTGATATTGGAGGTTCTCTTATTACGATTGATATTCCAAATGCACCGTGTGACCTCTCTGGAGGAGGTGGATGTTCTGGGAGCGGCATAGGAAACTGTGTGCAGGAAGCGTATGATGTCTCCAATGACTCCAACTTAACCACCAATGATAATGGGATTGTTGATGGAGCAGAAGATCAAGAAGCAGACTCAGAGAACACATTTCGGTTCTCGGTGAATCTCTCAACCTGTCTTGCGCAAGCACCTGAAGGCGCTGTTGACTGGGATGCTGGAGATACACTCTTTATTGATCTTCAATTTCGAAGTTCTGCTGGTGACAATGCAGCTCAAAAATTCTGTATAAGTCGGGCAGATGTTGGGTAGTAGTAAATTACCCAAAACGTAAGAAAGGCGAGTGAGGGGTTCCTCACTCGCCTTTTATCTTGTTCATTTTATGAGTGTGAGAGTTATTGCTTAGTGAATAAGTTCAACTTTACAAGTGATGTCTGGATCGGGATCGTTAATGACCTGTGAGACCGCTCTCAGGTTAAACGAGTTTGAAGCTGGTATTGGAAAGCAATTATAGCCATTGTTTGCACCCCATGCCGCTGAGAGACCACCGCCTCCAACGTTTTGATGGTTTGCTCTTATAGAAAGGCTGCTTGAACAAAGAGCAAGTGGTGCTCCAGCTGCACTGATATCAGGAGTGTCCCCGCCGAGATGAAGCCAGAGATATAAGATCACATCTGCTATGCGGACAGATGATCGTTGTGGTGTGTGTCTTCTTTAAGAAAAAGATGAAGAAATTGCATGCGGGAATATAGTTTGAAAGAGGAGACCGCAGAGAGGATGAAGAGAAAGCTTCGAAGACCTTTAAAGCGGTTGTTATTGCCCAAAAAAGTGGTGGAGAAGGAGAGGAGTACCCCTCTGACTCTGTGGATGGCTCCACGAAAGCCAGAGGGGCAAATCCTACAAGGACCGATTTCGGCTCGGTAAGGCCTTCCTTTATGTGATCCCACGAGAAGGTCAATTTGGACGAACCCAAACTGCTCTCGAGATCGTTGCGACACACAGTCGCGGATGAGGGACTTAAATGCCTGCACTTGCAGTTTTCCACCTTTTTCCCTGCAAGTCTTTTGTTGATTGTGTCCCATAGTACGATGCACTTCCCCCTTTCCGCCATTAGCTCACGGGAAAAACATCGCAATCAACAAAAGGAGCTTAGAAACTATAGTGAGAGAGCTACCGCAAGCTCACTACTACCAAGTCTACGACTAGCAGGAGAAGGATTGAACCTCACATACTAGGAGCCAAGAGGTGGAAAGAAAGATCATGCGCCTGATCTTTCTTCCCACCTCTTGATGAGTAAAAAAACCGAAATCCACTTTCTCTTCGAAGAACTGACGAGAGATAGCTCTTCGAAAAAAGTGGATAGTTCTACTACATCGTTCGTAAGGGAAAAGAGCGCTAAGAATTTAATGTACCTAAGTATTGAATCGATAGCAAAGCATACTATAAAAAAGGGATTATTGGCCTTAGAAGAGCTCCATAATCCGAGTCACGGGCATTTCGCCACTGGCGGTTTGCGAAACGTAGGCTCGAGCAAAATTAGTCGATGTTCCGTAATCAACCTTGGCGAGTATCTGAAACCAGCGACTTCGTACGTCAAGCATTGGGGCAAGCTCTTCATACATCGCTTCACCAAGAATCTCTGTTAATTTTGACTTTCTATTTTGATTATTAAACGGACCTTCTTCACCATTTTCACGAAAGGATACAATGGCACTTACTTCCTCATCACCCATCTCTTCATGAAGAGCTCGGAGTATAGCTGAAGGAGCGAGGTTGATGTTGAGTCGTCGTCTATTGCCGAAGGCGGTGAGAAATGGAGTCAGCTGTCTTACGCGTGAGGCGGTAAATCCTGGAATGCTAGTGAGGTTTCCAATTCGACGAAGAGAGCGGTTTGGAAATGTGCCTTGAGGTAGTTGCGCCTCTATACCATCAACAAAATCCTCCGCCTGATAACTCTCATCATCTCTATCCATATAGTCGATAAGATTTGCCACGAGTTCATCAGAGCTGAATACGCGCCCTGGAAAGTGACCACTTTCATCTTCTTCCTCATCTTCATCAAACCCAACGGAAATGAAGAAACGGTGAAAAACATCACGCCACTGTTTGTTCACGCTCCCTCCACTTAGCAGCGCCGCAACAGGAAGCTTCGCCTCTTCTGGGCGAATCTCAAGTTCGAGTGATTTAAGCGCTGGATCGTGAATATTGAGTTGATCTGGAGGAATCGGAAGACCGTTTCGAAAAAGCCCCCAGGTGTCTTGCGGAGCATCTTCAGGCGAAGTGTCTTCGCGCAAAATTGCTCTTCCAACGTTAATGGCAGATTTGAGCAAGTACTCAGATTTTAACCCACGCTCCACCATTAAGTTGGTTCGCATCTCGAGCGAAGCGCTGTACGAGAGATTTACTACTATGATGCTCGCTAAGGCTACGACAAAAAGCACAAGGATGAGTGCTACGCCTCTCTCCTTCGTGATAGGAGAGAGGTCGCTCTTGCCGAAAGTTCGATCTGTATTACGGTGATATTGTTTTTTAGCAGAAAGGAATCTCTTCATCAGTCTCTTCCGTATCACTGTTGAGTGATAGTGAAGAGAGTATAGCACGGGCATCGTCACGGATCATAGCAGACAATCCGTTTATAAGACCGACATGACGCGCAACCTCATCCCAGTTGCCGGAACTAATATGATCACAAAGCGTTTGCGCTAGCTTTCGTTGTTTACTCAGGATCCCGTCGTAGGAATCTAGACGACGTAAAACTTCATCTGGGACTGAGCCTTTTTCCTCAAGAGTTGCTCGAGCACTCGTAATAGCTGACTCAAGATCAGTAAATGAAGAGAAAAGACGATTGACTATGTTGTTATCTTGCATCTGATTTCCACCCTATCTAGTGATTAACTATAATGGTTATTCGTAGTCACTCCTTGCGTGTTGCATTGTGCCATCCATAGTTTCCCGCTTTTGGCCCCTTTCTCGTGCCTCTGTGAGAAAGTGAAAAAAACAGGTCGCGTTCCTTGCGAGTACAGCCATAAAAGGCAATTAGCTTGCCAATTGCTAACATACTGATATTGCTTGAGTCATCCTATCACGTGTTCAGATGAGAGCAAAAGAATATAGGATGAAATTTGCAAATATTCTTGTAAATACAAAAGGTTAGCTTGATAGGAGGTGAATTAATGGGTGTCTATTTTTTATACACTTACTGTATGCTCATTAATGAATCAATTGGCGGCCTACTATTAAGAAAGGCCTTGAAGACGCACGATAGATTACATGAGGGTATTTAGAGCAGTTTTTCAAATCCGTAATAGTTGATCAGGTGTCTCAACCAAAGGAGCGTTGCTTTGCGCGTTGTATGCTGCACATTTCGTAAACTCACTCACGGTGAGCAAGGAGCATCTCTTGTGGAACTCGCCGTTGCTTTTCCTATTGTTATCGCCTTGCTCCTTACCATTGTGGATGTAGGACTTATGCTCGGACAGTATGTTGTTCTTTCTCGCACCACCTATGAAGCTGTTCGGTTAGCTTCTCATACGCCAGCTCTAGAGGAGTCTTGTTACGGCCCTAAGAGAGAGTGTGGTAGACTTGCAACTGCGCCCTCTCATGCACAGCTTCAAGGAAAGATTCAATATCTTGCTACTTTACAGTCTTCAGTTCTTGGTCCTGTTGAAATAACCACTGCCCGTGAATCCTCGTATGATGGAGGTGGTTCTACGGTGAGTAATATTGTGTGGGTTGAGCTCGAATCTGAATACGAACCATTTCTTCCCTCATTTGGTACCATTGCTCTACGATCGCGAGTCAATAGTACGTATCTTCACAAAACAGGAGGTGCGTAAATGATATCCTCACGTCAACGCCTTCACCAGGAATATGGAATCTTTGTTGAGGCTGCTTTCGCTGTCCCCGTAATCATAGCAATTTTCCTTTTTTCGATTTACGTCGGTCTGATTCTCATAGTTAAAGGTGTTGCGAATGATGCAGCAGTTCAAGGTTTAACATTAGCTACCTCACACCCAGATTTAATGCTTATTCCTAACGACTATCAAAGCTCAGATTACTGTGATTCGGTAGAAGCTGGAGATAAGTTTTGTGATGCTGTGAAGGAAATTGAAGCGCAAGCCTCGGCGGCTTCTTCTGTGGGTCTTATTGGGCCGCAGGGTGGAGGAACTTTAGCATCGTATGCTGGACCCCCTCGACTCTTACTACCGAACCCCTCTGAATATGCCTCTGTGGAAGAAGCCTTCGCGAATGAGCCTATCAGACTCTCGATGGATATAAATATTGCGGCTCCTTTGCCGGGAGGAAGTCAGTCTTTTACTCTCAATACATCAGTTATTGGGTACTATGAGCTCAGTTCAAAACCGAGCTTGCCTGCAAAAGTTGACTGTAACGGATACCCATTTACTCACTCCAAATACCAGACTGAGCCGTGTGATTGTACTGCGTTTGGTCCAAATTTTGCCTTTGATCCAGTTACATTTCAGTGTGTTGATTGTGGTGAATTTCATTTTGCTGATCCTGATAACCCAAATGTTTATCCTGGTCGAAGGCTCCCAAATGGATGTTTTTGCCCTTCGCATGATTACTGTGAATCTTTTGCGAATGACGACAGTAATAATTTAGCAACTGCAGTTGCCCGTGATCCTCAAGGTGATGGAGTCTATGGGGAGTGTGGATGTGAATGTCGTTGGTCTGCGCACGAAAATGGGAGAGATAATATCGAAGATTGCGCTTGCGGCGAAGAGCCCTCAGTCCTCGTAGGCCCTCATGACGAAAACTATCAGGCTACAACCTGGCAAGCTCTTGGCTATGGTGTTGATTATGGTGGCGATGATTGGTTTTTTGGAGGTGATGGAAGTAACTACAGGATCCCAAGTGAGGACGGTGAAAGTTGTGAGTGTAATCCGAAGTTAGACAACGAGGCTTGCCAAGCCCTGTACAGTAACGCTGTTGAAGACGGACAACCTATCTTAATGAGTGAGCAAGGACTCGGCTTTCGTCTCATCGCCTATGATGATGGTTGCTACTGTTACTGTGGGAGTGTTTGTCCTGACGGCGCTATTTTTCATCGAGGAAACAACAAAACAATTCTTCCTATTCCTGGACACGATGCTTGTCTCTGTGAGTGTGAAAGTGAACGTAAAGAAATCGATCTCACTCCTATGGAAGGTTCTGAGAGGGGACGGTGTGTTTGCAAAGAAGCATACGGGGAAGAGCGATGTCTTGATGCATCACCAAACTTTCAATTTATTGAAGATACATGTGACTGTGTATGCTCAGACGCACAAGTCGCCGCATGCGCTGCCTCTGGAGGTGGTCCACCAGATTTTAATAACTTCTGCCAGTGTACTGCTTGTCCCAATGGAGAAGCAGATGAAAATGGCATATTTAGGTGTGAAGATGCACCTGATGATGATGGAGTCGGTGGATGATCAATTGTAGAGATGTTACATCATCTCGTAGAGGTTCTTTCGGGGCGGTTCTTCCTACTATTGCTGTTTTTATAGTGCTCGGCCTTTCTGTCGTTGGGTTTGTACTCTATGCCTCTTCGATTGGCGCTATTCGTGAACAGGTACGAGGAAATGTTCGCCTTATTGCCCTAGCTGCGGTTCAGGGATATTTTGAGCACGAGTGCAATACGAATGATGTTGAAGCGTGTCACGCTGATAAGAATGTAGCTGCACTCGGGCGTGCCCGTGATGTGCTTTCTACGAGTCCACAGGTCTTAGGTGGTCTTGAACTCGTTTTGAGTAGTGAGCAGACTGACAGTGGAAATGAAGCCGTTTTGACCGATGGGAGGTGGTACTATGTTCGGCCAAGCGACGAGAATTCAGATCCCTGTAATGGAAACTATCCTTGTCGAGTGAATCGGAGTCAAGATGAGCTTGCGAACTGCTTTACGATTTCAGGAGATGTGAGTAATGGTTGGACGAATCTCTTTGGTGGGTACTTTGGCTCTCAACACTGGGCCCCGCCGATTTCTTTTCGTGTAACAGCCTCGGGAGTTCCCCTCCGCTTTGCCTTTGCTGTCGATGTTTCTGCCTCTATGGCAGAAGATAATTTTCCGCGGCCGCTCGCGGAGCAGTTTGCTAATGGTGGTAACTACGATCCTTCTTTGGATGTTTACCGTGTTGATGCAAGCACATTGAAGGATATTAATGTCACGAACCATGATTTGGTTAATTTTGGTGACCAACAGCAGCAGCCAGCACCTGGTCCGGCTCCTGGTCCGAAGAGCCGCTCACTCGATAGTGCTCCCCAAGCGAGAGCAGCAGCTGAATCGCCCAAGGAAGAAGAGGTCGATGATGGTACTGACGAGGAAGATACTGATGATGAGGATTTTGGAGAATCGTTGCTTCCGTACGGAGCGTATTTTGCTTTTCAAACCGAAGATCTCTATCGAGATATCTTAGATGCGACCGCCGTACCAGAGCAAGTCCAAATTGTGTGGCAAGATCTCCCCGATTCCAGAGACGATCTTCCCCCGGGAGATCTTCTACGGCCAAATTATTGGGCAAAAGAAGATTACCTCTCTGTTGGTGCACTTGGAGTAGGGGTCGGGGCCTATGACACGTACTGCGCGGATAATGGAGGGAGTGATTGTCCACACTTTGCTCCAACTGAGCTTGGAGGTGTCGTTTTTGATCCCCCACCCGATGAAGACAACTCAACAGAGTACGCCGACAAGGTTATTCCCTATGCAGTAAATACTTTTCGAGATGCTCATCATACAGCAGCACAACCATGGTTGTCAGTTATGGAAGCACTTGATGAAGTAGTCTCAATGATTGAGGCGAGGCAAGTTCCTGGTGATAAAGTAGGGATGCTTTTTTTTTATTCTCAGGTCTACTGGAAGAGGACAATTAAGTTAACAGACAAGTTGCAATATATAAATAAAGTTCTTGATCTAGAGACAATGAGCGGAGCGAGAACGTTTAACCAATCAGACCCTCCGCTCTGGATAAAGCTAGGCCTTTTCCCTTCGGCGGCTATGTATACTGACGCTCGGCTAGGGTTGCTTGGCGCCTTTGAAATGATTGCGGATGCAGATGATGGTGTCCCAGCTATTAATAGCGTGGTTGCGTTTTCGGATGGTCTTTCAACTTGCCGCCCTGATCCTTATGGGTGCGAGTCATCTTTTGAGTTTTACACAGACTCTATGAATGCGATTAGAGATTTTAGTGAGAACAACTTCTTTGCTGAAAAGATTTCACTACATGTTATTCAAGCTGGCCAACAGGCCTTACCTCATTTTCTTGGTGCCCAAGCGAGAGCGACCGAGCGTGACATCAATGATCCTGGCAGTGGAGAGTGTTATACTGATGAAATGGCACGTCTTGATGGTCGTCAGCTCGTACGCGGTGCAAGCCCACCTTTTGGGAGTTTCTGGGAAGGGCAAGAGGCATGGGTAAATCGCTTTGATGGAGGCTTCCCTCAAGCTGCAGCTGATTGGCACGCGTTAGCTGCCCTCACGGGAGGGCTCTATGTTCCTATTCGCCCAGTTGTTCCTGACTGTACGCCAGCTGATCCAGCAACCTTCTGTTCGTCTTTTCCTCTTAGGCTTGCTGACGCTGAGCGCATCACCACGGATCCTTATTGTCGAACCACGAGAGAGCAAGTAAGTGATGCAATCGAGAGGATTTTTGGAGATGCGACCTCGAAGTCTTTTAGTGTTGTTGAGACTGAAGCCTCTTAATCTTTCGTAAATTCAGCATCTTAGGTTCCTGATTTTGCAGGTGTGACATTCCTGCAGGAGACCGATACATTATCGATCTCTATGTCAAACCGTGCATTCAATATACTTGATGATGAGCACTCTCTACGAGCACCATCTCCTTTTTTAGAGCCCGCCCGCTGGCCTCCTAACGAATCGAGAGAACAACCCCGAGCGCTTCGTGGTTTAGCTCAAATTGTTGATGGGGGGCTCTGTCATAGATGTGGCTCTTGTGTAGGAATTTGTCCGACTGGTGTACTTGGGCTTTCCGATCAAGAGTATCCTCAAATACAGAATCTTTCAGCCTGCACAGATTGTGATCTTTGCGTCAAAGTTTGTCCCGGTGATGAGTTTGACTATGAGCGGATCGCCCAAGAGCAGTTTGGGACTTCCCTTGATATCACTGACACTCATGGAGTGTATCAACAAGCAGTCCTTTCCTATGCAACTCATCCAACACTTCGTGAGCATTCAACAAGTGGTGGGCTCGTTACCGGAATTTTACTTGATCTCTTGGAACGTGGTGAGATCGATGGAGCGGTTGTCATTTCTTCTGATGAAGAGCATCTCTGGAAGGGAAAACCCATTATCGCTCGAACGAAAGAAGCAATCTTATCAGCAACGAAATCGAAGTATGCCATTTCTCCAACGAACTCCGTTTTTAAGGAGATACTTGAGATTCCAGGGAGATATGCGCTTGTTGGGCTACCGTGCCAGATTCACGGTTACCATAAAGCAGCAGAGCTTGATGATCGGCTTAAAGAACGAATCGTCTTAACGATCGGACTTTTCTGTCACGCTGCGATTGAGCATGAAGCCTTTGAGATTATTTGGGAGAGCTTAGGTCAGAAGGCTTCCAAGGCAACACGCTTTATCTCACGTGTTGGAAAGCACCCAGGTGCACCTCATATTGAGCTTGAAGATGGTACGTTATACCCAGTGTATTTTGGGAATCATTCGGGTTTTCGTCCCTCTTCAATGGAGATGATCAATATTCTCTATCGTCTCTATACTCCCCCACGGTGTTTGACCTGTTTTGATGCTTTAGCAGAGTTTGCTGACATTTCAGTTGGAGATCCTTGGATGGCACCTCCTGGAGATGACATTGATTTTCTTCATGGCTATAGCTTTGGCCTGCTCCGAACTGCGCGTGGTAAAGAGATTTATGAACGAGCCGTTCGTGACGATAAGCTCGTTTCATACAATTTGACTGATAAGGAAGCTCGTCAGTGCAACAAAAAAATGGCGACAGAAAAGAAATGGCGTGCCTTTCGAGTCATTGAAACTCAGAGACGCCAAGGCAAATCACTTCCAGCATATGGCGACCCTTTACGAACTTTCCCTAGGCATGCAGGCGTACAGTTTCTTGAGACAGAAGGAAATATGTTCACCCATATGCTCTGTTTTTTGCCGAAGTACCGCGCCAGTGTTTTACGTTTTTTTCTCGGAGAGGGGGGATATGCCCTCTTGTGGTTGAACAATAAGCGACGCAGAGTAAAGTTTTGGTTGAGAGATACATTTGCTGCACTTAAGCGGAGGTTGTATGGAAGGAAGTAGTCAGGCTGCAATTGCACCAGAACGCCATGAGAGTGAAGCTTGCCCTTGGCCAGTTCGACTTTTTGGTAAATCGCCATTAAAGCAAGAGAAATGGAAGCAGATCTTGAGGCTTTTGCCAGATCTTGACGGGAGAGAGTGCCTTGATATTGGGTCTGATAATGGAGTAGTGAGTTACTTTTTGAGACAGCAAGGTGGAAAATGGTCGAGCTGTGATTTGGAAGATGAAACAGTTGAGTCTATACGCTCTCTTGTCCACGATCGTGTCGATCGAATCGACGGCAAGCAAACTCCCTATGGGGACCAGTCATTTGATGTTGTTGTGATTGTAGATTTTCTCGAGCACATCGAATCTGATAATGAGTTCGTGTGTGAGCTCTATCGAATCTTAAAGCCTGGTGGAACGCTTATTGTTAATGTGCCAAACCCTAAAGAGGGAGTTCTGCGCTTCGTTCGTAATATGATTGGGCAAAGTGACGAAGTACACGGACATGTGCGTCCCGGATATTCACGAGAAGATTTACAAATGCTTCTTGGCGATGGATTTGCATATGAAACGTCACATTCGTATTCTCGATTGTTCTCAGTTCTTGTTGATACAGGGATAACTTTTGCCCTGGATCTTGTAAAAAAAGGTAGTCATGGCCAGAAGGGACGAGTAGTGACTGGTGCTGACATGAGGTCATTTGAGAAGAGCTTCAAGCTTTATAGTTTGATATATCCTTTGGTTTCTCTTTTTGTGAAGCTTGACTCGTTCTTTCCCTCTTTGCGAGGAAATATGCTTATCGCACGCTTTCATAAAGAGGTTGTTGCGGAAGGCAGACAAGAGCCTCCATCGGGAACTCTCTCACCTATTCTTGAGTAGGTCGAAAGGCTATGAACGTTACGTCGTCTGGTTTTGAAGGGTGCGAACTGTTTCCGTTCGAGTTCATCCGTTCTTGGCAAAGAGAAATAAGAGATTGCATTACCTTTTCGATTTGCCCCTTCCGAGAGAGCTCTATGATTTCAAGAGTGGAGAGGTTATCGAAAAGCCCGTCACTGCTCAGTAGTACGGTATCACGTGAGGAGAGTTGCATCGGCGCTTGGATGTCGATTTTCATCTCGGAACTTCCAAGGACGTTTGAGACAAGGTGGCGTTCCTCGTGGTGGAGGGCCTCGGCTTCTTCAAGCATGCCAGATTCTACGGCGTATCCAACAGGTGAGTGGCAAACCGTCTGAAGCTTTATCTTTCCCCGTTGCCCCATCGCCAATACAACAGCATCTCCGATATGGTACGACCGAAGAGTGTTCTTGGAGATTTCGACTACTGCCAGAGTTGCTCCAGCTCCGATCCCGAGATCGATAATCTCTTGGTTTGCTGCTTCAATTCCATTGAGAATTGCACTACGTAAGGAATCGTCTTTGCTGTGGCTTTCTATGTGCGCTGAAATTGTATCGACAGCAATTGCAGCGGCTTTTCCGCCAGCCTTACCTCCCCCCATGCCGTCTGCAATAATAAGCACCGTATGACCTCCTGAGGTGCTTAAAAGGGCAGCCGCATCCTGATTGGGACGATCTGCCCCTGGACATTTCTGAGAAAAAATAGCAGCGGTGCCATCTGGGAGTTGATGGAGTTCGCAGTGCTGCATTTCCTGTTCGGTATAGAGTTGCATGACCATTTTCAGCGATATTGTATCACTGGAATGATTATGCGTCTTGGGGCTAAGTCACCCAATCAAATGATAATTCATTAATAATTTCAAGTTATTATATGCTTGCACTGACTCTTTGTCTTCATCTTGGTCTCAAATGAGTAGGGTCATCGGTGTTGGGAGCAAGTTGAAGAGTGAGTGTAAGACCAAGGGAGGGAAGGGGTAAGTTATGAGTTGTACTATGACCAGTGCATCTCTTCGAGATGTTCGCGTAACTTTCGCACACTTCGAAATTTATCAAGTATGAGAGAACGCTTAAGTCCACAGCAGATTTCTTTGACCTCTCTTGGGTGTTTGGCATAAAGCCTCTTTCCGCCAATTGAATCATAAAAAATACGGATCATATCGCAGATATCTTCTTGCATAATCTCTCTGTTACTTTTCCCCCAATCGTAGAGGTCGAGAACCTTGAGATCAAAGCCAAGTCCGTGGCGTCGTATGATGACGTTATCAGCGTGAAGATCGCCATGATATTCTCTGTGGCGGTGAACCGCTTCCATCCCTACAGCAAGTGCGTGGAGGAGGTGGACTCCTTGAAAGACGGAGATTCGTCCACCCCGTTGGCGCCTGATAAAGGAACTGAGTAGTTCTCCCTCTACATATTCAGAAACAAGAAAAAGAACAGGAATCTCGTGATAGGTAATTTCTTCGCGGTTGTGGTATTGGATGAGGATAGGGCAATCTTGCAACTTATGAAGTTTTCTCGCGTACCAATTACTCATTACTTTTGGATTGCTTCGCTGAGGAAAAAAGAACTTAGCGGCACGTTCAATACGCGTTCCACGTTCACGTATGCGGTAAACTTCTCCTTCCCAGCCAGCCCCAAGTCGTGACAGGATTTCATACTTATCGGCAATAAGATCTCCTGTACGGAAATGAAATGACTGAATGTGTTTTTGTGCGTGGCTCACGATTATCCGTTTGTGTGGTGTCGTCCGTCTGGGATGGTGAGTATATACACAGTGAAGGTAGGTTTGTCGTGCCTCAGAGTCAAAACCTACTCGGTTTTGCCGTTTTCCTCACTGTGTATATTTGTCCTCCCCAGGCCCATATATGGGCCGTGCGGCCTCCCCAAGGAGGCCTTGAAATGCTTCGCATTTTATACTCAATTAGCTTTGTCTACGACAAAGCTGATTGAGTATAGCTCAAGAGGCTACTTGGTCAAGCTCCACTGGGCATGAAAAAAGGGCTCGGGAAATTTCTTTCCCGAGCCCTTTTGAGAGCGACAGAGTCACCTCAGTACTACTCAGTGCACGAAGAGAACTCCGTTGGTACTGTTTCCAGTACAGCCATGTTCACGTCATGCTGGTTTTTATGAGTTTTCCTCAGCTTCCTTCGCTTTTTCTTGAGTTGCTTGAGTTTCTTCGAAGTGAGCTTGCCAAGTTTTTTAAGCTTACGCTTTTTCTTTTGGTACCACTTCTTTACTACCTTTTTCCCAAGGTCTAAGAGTTCAAGTGATTGAACTTTATATGTCTCAAGAATCGGAGTGTTACTTACTGTTACGCACAGTTCGGTATTCGCACAGCTATCAATAATGTTTGGAAGCTGCCACGATAGCACCCAGTTGCTATTTTGTAGCTCATGAGCTTGGAACTGAACATCAGCGAGCCAGGCTGAAAGCTTTGGTCCTTGCTTCTTGTTGATTCCCTTAATGAGTTTTACGTGATAGTCGATAATCGCTTCTTGCTTTTTCGCCCCTTGGTCGAGCTGGAATTGGCTTTCAACGATTTCAGTGGACTCACACTCCAGGCACGAGGTGCCATCACCGCCACATACACCACATTGATCAACGCTGGCATCGCCAAATGGAACGTTAAAGCAGTCGAGACACTCATTGTTTCCATTACACACGCCGCAGAGATCCACTGTGGCGTTTCCACCAGGAGTACCTGTGCAATCAGTATCAATATCACAACCCTCTACGTGAACAGGTGTAGAACATGTAGAAGATTGGTTGAACTCGTCAGTAACGGTGACAATCATTTCACAGTCTACCACATTCCCAAGACCAGGTTGTGTAAGTGAAAGTTGAGCCTGCTGCCCACCGTTGAGGATGGTGATAGTCTCAGGGTTTCCTTGACTGTCTAGGCATGTAGTGCTCCATTCGTATGTGAGATCATCGCCATCTGGATCCGTTGAGCCTGATGCATCAAACTCAAGTGTTGTGATGTCACCTTGGCAGATGACGTTATCTGTTGTGAGCTCGATGTCGCATGTTGGAGCATCATTCTCAGGTACACACAAAGGAATCGAACATGCCTTGGTAGCTCCGTTCGGATCTGTGTAGAAAACATCGAAAGAGTAATTTGAGCCAGCGTCTCCAATGCTTGGAGTCCAATCAAGAGAAACTTCTGCGGGGGAAGCCATCTTGAGAACATCACCAAGAGGAATTGTTGGGTTAATAACAGCACCTGTTGGTTGTCCAGAATAGGAAACAAAAAGGCTGTCATCGTCTGTATCAATACCCGTAATCGAGCCAGAGAAAGATTCTCCAATTGCAAGTTCGATGCAGTCTTTAGGCATTGTTTGTTGTCCGTTGCCTTGAAGTGTGTACTGGCAATAAGGGACATCGTTGGTTGGTCTATTTCCTAAATCGTACCATCCTTGTGTGGTGTATCGGTAGTCTTGTAAGTAGCCAGCACTTGTTTGGCCATCGGCAACATCCGAACATGTTGTCGGTACGACAACACGCTTTCCAGTTGTTTCCGAACAGTAGCTTGTTTGAGTTCCATACGAAGGGTGAAACCAAAAGCCAATTACGTGATCGTATCCAAGGCCGTACCATGGATCGTATGGTGGTTCTGGATCTGGATAAAGCGGAACGTGGTTAATAATACCCGTGGCATCAATCTTGAGGTGGAGGGTTCTTGTTTTCCCATTATCAGTGGCTGAGATTTCATGTACCCAACTCGTATCACCCGAGATGCTTGAAGCTATGCGGTCAGGAGTTTGATTCCCAGGTTGCCCAGGAACCCCAGGAATGTCGTCATTACGAACACCGTCTTTATAACTAATTGTTCCATTTTGACCGTTATAAGCGTAGGCAGTAACTTGAGGGTTTGCAAGGTCGCTTGCATCAAAATAGAGAATGGCAAGTTCGCCTGAGTGACCTTTTGGATTAGGGCCGTTGTTGATGACGTTCCAGTAGCCATCTGGAAGCTTCCCGTTACAAGGTTCAAATGTTGCGGTCCAAACAAAGATGTTTGTTACATCGTTAAAGCTAGAAACAACATTGGTGAGGACCCCAGCACGCCCAAAACCTACTCCGGGCTCGATCTGAGTACAGTCAGCCGGAGTTGGTGGATTCCAAATATATTCGTACTCTGCTGCTTGAGCAGTAGAAAGGAAAAGCGCCAAGCAAGCAGTGATGCTGCACAAATGACGAACAACTGATTTTGATTTTTGAGAAGAGAACATTAACCTACCTCCACATTGGACCCGTTTCTCTATACATATTGGGTAACGCTAACCACCCGGTGGTAGAGCAAAACTACCGCCTCTGTTATGTACTCTTGCTTTGATGCAGTGATGCTTCTCAAAGAAAAAGAAATGGAAATTTTTCGTATGTAATTACAAGTGTGTAGGAGTGGTCAATAGGAAAAAAGCGTAGAAAGGTATAGGAAGAGAGCCTATTTTTATCTCTCTAAGGAGCTGTGATACAACCTTGTGTATGGAACAATCAACATCACCTCTCTTCTCGATTGGACATAGACGTGAACCCTTATCACGTCTCTCTGCACTTCAGAGTGGACCTTATGTGCACCTCTTTTTTTCGCTCGCGATTATCTCTGGCCTCTTCGGTGTCTCGTATCTTGGTATCCATCTGTGGCTTATGCGTGTTGGGTTAATGGAGATGCGTCCCTCATATCTCTTCTTTCGATCTCTGCACGCCGACATACAGCTCTTTTTCTTTTTTGGCTTCTTTGTTCTTGGATTTATCGCTCAAGCATCACCAAAACTTTTAGGTGTCCAGAGGCGTATGAGTGCGTGGTGCTTGTGGGCTCTTATCCTCGCTCCAGCAGGCTTTGTTGTGGAACACTTCTTTGTGTTTCCTGTGCTCGGTAAGCTTCTTCTTTCAGGCTCTTTTTTACTTGTTCTTTTTTGCCTTTTCCCTTTAGTTCGTCAAAGTAAAGGGGAGCGTAGGAGGTCAATAGGCACATTGTTTGCCATTGGGCTCGTCTCATTTGCTATCGGAGTTTGGTTGCCTGTGGAGCGTACAGAGGTCTCACTCCTTGTTTTTTGGCTTGCCTTAGCTCCGTGTATTCTTGGTGCTGCTCAGCAATTTATTAGTGGCCTCCTCGATGGACACTACCTTTCTGTCACGAGTCTTATGCTCGTTCTGGGGACATTCTTGCTCGCCTCCCTTTTTCTTCTACAAGAAGCATACCCAATCATTGATATCGCTGAGCATTCAACACGGTGGTTTGGTCTGTTCTCTTTGCTTCTTGTGGTCCTGTATGTTGTTGGCACAAGTGCTCGCATGAAGATACGCCCATGGTTTGTAGGAGGAGCGTTCGGTTTTTCACTGTTCTGGGCTTTTCTCACTCCAATTCTTGCGTTCTTTGGTGTTGTTGCCATGGATGCAACCTTGCATCTCTTTGCCCTTGGTGTTGGATATACGCTTCTCTTTGCTGTCAGTCTTCAGGTTCTCAATCACCTCTCTGGTCGAGCTCTCCTTCCCCCAAGGATATCTCTCACGTTTCTGTGTGCTTGGCAGCTCGTGCCGCTTCTACGATGTTTTTCATGGTGGAGCGATCCTAATCTCTGCCTCGTAGGAACATCGATAGTATCGTTTATTCATCTCATTTGGAGTTATGTGGTTCTGAAGGCCTGTTGGCGCATCGGGGTGCGTGCCCTAACCCTTCATAAGGGTGAATCCCTTGTGCAATGTTAATACCTCTTGTTGCTCCTCAGTGCTCTTCCTTATGTGGGGAAAGCGCTACTCTGCTGGAGCGCTAGTGTCATTTCAAAAAAGTTTTTTCACTTCGTGAAAACCCTATTTTGAAATGACACTAGCCAGCTGTATTGTCCCTCTCCGACTACGCTCTTCGAGCTTCGTCGTGACCTGAACTCGTAGGACCACGTCGTAGCTTTCGCGAAGACGGGCGGGGGTTCTGCCTCCGGCAGAATAGTACAGCGTATCATCTTCCTGTAGTATATGCGTAGAAATTTAGTTTACGCTGTACTAGTGTAGGTTTTTTTCTTGGCCGAGAAGTCTTCGAACTCGATTGTCCATTAGCTCAGGTAGTGTATGCCCTTCACTTTGGCAGAGCTCAAGGAGCTCATCTGGAACGGGTGAGACGAGCTTAAGCTTTACGTGTTTTCTGCCTTGTTCGTCAGTCTCTGGGTAGTAAATAATTGGAGTACCATATGAGTGCAGTCCGTTTGCTTCAGCTTTTCTTGTTAGATCGATGGCAAAGTCATGAACGGTGGTGTCTTCTGGTACAGTAAATGAGAAGTCTTGATCAAAGAAAACTGTACCCGGATGAAGTGTGATAACACGTTCAATGTAGGATCTTCCACCGCGCCTATTGTTGAAATCATAGGTAAACAAGCGGTTTGAATCCTCATCGATCATGCTGTCATTTTGAAGCTCTCCCGTTTCGTATCCAGCGAGTCTTTCAGCTTCAGCAAGAGCTTGTTGCATACGTACAAGACGGGAAATTTCATCAACGCTCATACCGATTTTTGCCCCGTCTGAGCACGCAAGCATACCTTCATGGATATCACCCTCGCTCGTAACAGAGCGGCCGAAAAAGAGAGGGGCATATCGACCAGAGAGGTTCATTCCCGCGATAGAGAATTCTCGTTTCCCGAGATGGTCGTATCCTGGGGAAACACGGATTTCGACAGAGCCTGTTGGAAGGTGTATGTCATCGTGTTCACCAAAACGTTTTGCAAGGAGCGCAGCCATTGCACCAATGCGTTCAGCTCTTGTTCCGTTGTAAATTTCTGGGTGTGTATTAGGGGAGAGGTTGTCAAGCCCGGATACCCCTGATGTGTTCAGTTTTACATAGGTCTTTAACCCATCACGTTCGACACTTTCGCAGGCATCAATATACTGTATAGCGCTTGGTAGAAAAGCGATCGATTGAGTAATTCCGGCACGAAGCTCCTTATTCCACGAGGGTTGAAAGTCATCAGAAACAAAGGTCGAAAGAGGGAGACTCACTTGTTGGTCTTCAAAGCGAAGAGGTAAAGAAAGATTTGAGTCTCCTTCAATATTATTTGTGGCGCGTTCGGTGAGAAGATTGAGGAGTTCGGGATCGAAAGCAGTACGCCTCAAAGTCACGGGTCGAGGAGATGTGAAGTATTGAGCAACTCCAGGTGACGCTTGAATAAGAGAGTGAACAGTTTTTCCTTTACTCATGAAGAGGTCAGATGGAGAGAGCGTAACAATCTCTCCACTGCTAATCTCTTTTGCGAAGTCTACACGGTGTAGCTCACGAATTTGAAAAGGGAGAAGAAGGGTTGTCGGGTACCCTTCGCGAGTCTCCTCGAAGATTTCCCTTACCTGTTGGGGATAATCTTCGTGGTTGAATTCTGGTGGGTTTTCACAAGTATATGCAACGAGGGTGTGGTAGGTGTCCCAATCTTCCCTTATCACGAGATCGACAAGATCGATACGCTCGCCGGTCTGTGGGTTATTATACCAAACATGAAAATTGCTGGCATCTCCCCCCATCCGCTCAAGAGACTCAAGGCTGTGTTGAATCTCATAGGGGAGGGGTGGGGTAAGTGTGACGATGTGCGTTGGCACGAAGACAGCCATTTGGGCTGCAGGCAAACAACATCTCATGTATCCTGGTAAGCCTGAGAAAACCGCGTGCTGTGCTTCATCAACAGCATTAATAACATCATCGAACAGAATAGCTTGATCTGCGCCTGACAGTTCAACAACCTCTCTCCAGGTCGCCATGTGGTGCTCTAGGGAGATGATGTCTTCAGGCGCACGTACTGTGCTGGTTGATGTCCCAGAGAGATCGATGTCAGATTCTGAGATTCTATGAGAAAGTTGTGGCTCAGATTCAATGCGCGCTGGATCCGGTTCAGGCTGGCGAGTGTCATCTGATGTGTTCGTATTTGTTGTTCCCATGTAATGGTCTATACCACTTGCCCTGTATTAGCTTCTGACCCTACCTTTGTAATGGGTCACAAAGCCTCATTTGAGACCTTAAAAAAACCGTACCGTTCATTTTTTTGCCTCACTCAGAGAACACCGAGGAAGACCCCTCAGGATAAAGGGGAGTGAACATTGAGAGAATGCTCAAAAAAATGAATAATATTAGAGAGATCGGGAAGAAGCTACAACACAGAACGGAGTTCTGATTAGGCCCCAGAGGAGTAAGAATGGCCTTATTTCTCGTGACAGTCAAGAAAAGACTACATTATTGGTGAATAATAGGGGCTGGCACTTGTCTTTCCTAGCTCGACATACCAAGCTTATGAGCCTGTCGTACCTTGGACCAGAGGAGGCCGTGAGCGGTATCGTTGAGGAGTTTCAGTGGGTGATTCGTTTGATGTAGCTGTGGTCGGAGGAGGGATCTCTGGCGTAGGTGTAGCCCTAGAAGCCGCGAAGCGGGGCAAAAACGTTGTCCTTGTTGAGAGGGGTACCCTCCTGTCTCAAACCTCTAGCAATAGCTTGAGGATTATTCACGGGGGATTACGCTACTTACAGCAATTTCACTTTCCACGTGTCGTGCAGTCCCTTCGTTCACAGATCGAACTTTTGAATTTGTATCCTGAACATATTAAACGACTCCCTTGTCTCATGCCCCTTCAATCAAGAGGAATCAAGCAAAAACCTTTCATGGCAGCAGCGGGTGCATTTTATAATTTGCTGTACCGAGCAGCGGGGGGAGGAATTCGAAACGCAGATATCTTGAGTCAAGATCAAGTAAGAGAGTACTCTCCTCATGCAGCACACCTTTTTGCGCAGGGAGCCTTTCTTTGGCACGATGCTCACGTCGTTCATCTCTCCAAATTTTTTTCTACTCTTAGGGAAGAGTTGTTAGAGCGAGGAGTTACTCTTCTCGAGAATCATACCGTCACTGAAGTCTCTCAGGTAAGTGGAGGCTTTGCTCTTTCAGGAACATCCATTCTGACCGCGAGCAATGTAGTGAATGTGGCTGGCCCATGGTTCCATAGCGGAATACAAGCAAAGCACATGTCTGCTCAACGGCGCCCTTATAAATGGGCTAAGGGATATAACCTTTTGATGAAGAAGCCATTTCCGTCTTCATATGCCCTTGGTTTACAGGGTAAATCTGGTCGGTTGTTTTTTCTTTCCCCACGTTCCGATGGCTTTGCTGTAGGCACGTGGTATGCACCATTTGAAGGTCCTGCTGATGAGGTCTTTGTCTCAGAAGAAGAGCAAAGTACTGCACTAGGGGAGATATGTGAACTCTTTCCTGATCTTGCACTTTCTCTCAGTGACATCATTGATGTTGAAGTTGGTGTTTTACCCATGAAAGGCTATGATCGCGTCGGGGATCCAGAGCTGTACGGTGCTGAGCGTTATGCTGTTTTCCCTGGATATGTTGAAGTGCTCAGCACAAAATTTACTCCATTTCTGTATCAAGCACGTAAAGTGCTAACTCTTCTTGAGAGGTAGAAGATATGCGACTCGTTATCCTGCTCATATACACCATTCTTCTGTTTGCACTGACGGCGTGTGTGGCCCGAAGTGATTCAGCCGCTTTGCCCGGACAAGTTGCTATCCACTCGTTTGAAGACTGTGTAGCTGCAGGTTATCCGATCATGAGGTCTCTACCTGCCAAGTGTAAGACTTCAGATGGGAGAACATTTATCGATAATAAGATCTATCCTTCACAAAATAAGAATAGACAGAAAGGGTGTAAGAATATGTGTGGTAATGGTGTATGTGAACAAATTGTTTGTGCTGCTCTTGATTGCCCTTGTCCGGAAACTCCACATTCATGCCCTCAAGATTGTGCACCTTCTCTTGAGTACTGATTTTCGGCAATGAACACTCTTTTGTTCTATCCAAACGAGGTGACTGAGCCCGGCAAAGCCGTACTCACTGGTACACGTGCTTCCTATGTTCATCGGTGGCATGCACCGAAAATTGGTGTTGAGATGAGTGCGATCTTCTTTGGGAGAGGGGAGGGGCGTGCGACGCTTGAAGAGTCCTCTGAGTCGACTCTTGTATTCTCAGTTACTTTTCATGACAGTTCGTTTCGACCTCTACCTGTTGATCTTATTATTTCAATAACTAGACCTCAAACGGTAAAAAAGATCTTCTCGAAAACGTCCGGCGGAAACCTCTTCCCGCAGGTTGCGATTGGTGGTTGCCAAAACCCTGACATCCAGGGGAATCATGGTGCTGCCACCCAGGCGTTCCACTTCTTTTTCCTGCAACACGCGCAA
>JAUIBK010000054.1 GCA_030428205.1 bacterium | reverse complement strand
GATCGCGATAAAGAAAACGATAATCCCCATCCCTCCAATCCATTGAGTCATGGAGCGCCACAAGAGCACTGCACGGTCCTGACCGTCGAGAAAGGTCATTACCGAAGCACCAGTGCCACTAAATCCAGAGACAGATTCAAAGAAAGCATCGAGAAAGACCGAGAGAGTTCCCGTAAAGTAGTAGGGGAGAGCTCCTACGAGGGAAGCTGTTACCCAGCAGAGAGTGACCACAGCAAAGCCAGTCCGGTGGCTTAATTCAGCCCTGTAATCGCGCTGCGAGTTCCACATCACAATACCAGCAAGGGTTGACCCGAGAGCGATGGTAAGAAATGTCATCGCAGAAGTTCGTTCTGAGAGAAGCGAGAAGACACCAGGGACACATAAGAGTGCTCCGAGAATGACAAGGAGACCACCGAGGACTTTTATGAGAATGCGTATGTCCATAGATGCACTACAAAGAAAACTCGAGTTTCATATCGAGGAGTTTTTCAAGTTTTGACTGCATTCCGTCAGTACAGAAGATCACAACGCGATCTCCCGCATTGAGTATGTCTTCTCCGGTAGGAATAACGACCTGTTCATCGTGAACAATAGCAGCAAAGAGAATGCCACGTGGAATATGTGCTTGGGCAAGTGTTTTTCCTGACACAGGCATTGTTTCAGTAATAACAATCTCTATAAAACTTACCCCGTGGTGTCGAAGACTAAATTCAGAAACAAAGGAATCAGAGTGGATATGCGAAAAGATGGCTCCGGCTGCTGCCATACGAGAGCTCACCACAACATCAACACCGATCGAGTGAACAAGTGGTAGGTAGGACGCCTTGTTCACCAGGGCCATGCTTGTTCTTGCACCGAGTTTTCGAGCAAGGAGTGCACTGAGAATGTTATCTTCTTCGTCTGGAGTAGCTGCAATAAAGGCATCTATCTCACTGATATTCTCCTCAACAAGAAGGTTTCTATCTTTTCCATCACCGGTAAGAATGAGGGAATGGGGCAATTCATCAACGAGATCGATAGTCGACTCTTCTTTGCTTACGATAACTTTTGTCTTGGTACCTTGGAGTTCAAGAGCGTGAGCAAGAGAGCGTCCGAGTGAACCTCCTCCCCAAATCATGGCGCTCCTTCCTGCAGATAAGGTTTTTCCTGCCATTTCAAAGAGTATGCCGGTTTTTTCCGGGATAGTGATGCAGTAGAGGATGTCGTCGCGGAGTACTGTGTCGTTTCCACGGGGGATAAGAAGTTCTTCGTTTCTTACAATCGCGAGGATAAGAACTGTGAGTTTATCACGGAGTTCAATGAGTTCTTTCAGCTTGCGGTTTACAAAAGGAGAGTCCTCAGAAACGCGAAGACTAAGAACACGGAGTTTCTCATCACAGAAATCGATGACTTCTTTAGCGCCAGCAACTTTGAAGAGTCGTAACAGGTAGTCGGCCGCAGCTTGATCAGGATTGATGATAAGATCGAAGTACTCTTTGACATGCTCTGGGCTAATTTCATTGTGCACAAGTTCGATATCGCGAATTCTCGCTACTCGTTTAGTGCCGGGGTGAATAAGTTTTGCAATAAGGCAGCTGGCGATATTGACTTCATCAATATTTGCGACAGAGATGACGTAGTCGGCAGTACGAAGACCAGCCCGGAGCAATACATCAGGAGAACACCCGTTGCCGTGAATAACTTCGATGTCGAGTGAGGCCGGAATACGAGTGATCGACTGCTCATCTTTCTCGATGAGTGTTACATCGTGCTGTTCGCCAACGAGACGCTCCGCGAGTGTTGTGCCGACGTCTCCGGCACCAATTAGTATAAATCTCATAGTGGCCTACTGCATAAAAATACGGATGAGAAACCCTCAGTCTTCAATATCTTAGGATAGACTGCGTGACATACAAGAGAGTATTTTTGTCGGCGTAACCCTGAGTTTAGCTTTAAACATCACAATTCGAAGTGGGCTTCCTGCGTGGCTCGTATAAGCTACTGATATTTAAGGGTATAACAGGAGTTTTTCCGATGTTTTCCTAGGAGACCTCTCTCTTTTCTCTTCCCATAACAATAGTAACCGCCTCAAAAGGCTCAACAAAGCGCGGTTCTTGGAGAGGAATTACAGAGGGTATGGCCAATAAGCCAAACATAGAGGGTGAAGGCCCTGTCGTTGATGATTCACTTGCGACGCTTTCGGCACCGAAAGAAGGCGAACAAGCTGCGCAAGACGCAGCCAAAGAAACGAATATCTCGGGTGATGCGCCGACTACAGAACAAGAGAAATCCCTCCGTGATCTCGAACGGAGCGAACTACAACGCTCCGTTGCCGAAGAAGGCGATCAGAGAACCGTAAGTGAAAATCTTCAATCAAAACATGAACGCCTCCGTCACGATAGGCTTGAGGGAGTAGCGACTTCTCCACTCCGATCTCAAATAACGCGCAGTGGAAAAAGCACGACTCAAGCTGGGAGAGAGCTGCAAGATCTTGATGAGCAAAGTCAGCAGACAATATCTAAGAAAAAAGGAAAGCGAGGGAGCCGAGAGCAGAGTTGGCAAGAAGTCGGTGCTCTCATAGAAGCCGTACTTCCGACAGAGGCTCTTGATGCCGTGCTGCTTGATGTAACGATTGAAGATCAAGCAGAGCACAGCGGGCTTCAAATCTCAAAAACTGAATTACAAAACATCTCACGAGAGCTCTTTGGAAAAGTAGAGCATCTTCTTGCTAATGGAGAACTCACATCTTGTAAAGCTGTTGCAGAAGCGTTTGATCATAAATTGCGAACTGATTCTCCTGAACTCGACGAGGAAACACGCAATGCGATAGTTTCTGAGTTAGAGCAGGCTGTTCGTGAGGCTCTTGAGCTAAGATACGCAGTTTTAGCACTGCACGCCGAGAGTGAAGGGAAGCTTCGTCAGCAGGTTATTGAAAAGGCAAAAGGACTAGCTGTTTCGTACTATCAAGATGGTCCGCAGTCAGAGGCATATCAAGCTCGTGAACTTGAGATGGAGATGCTGCTCGCTGTTCAAGAACATCTCTATGCGAACAACGAAGAGTTGAAAGGCGAGGCCCTCTCGCTCTACCAATCAACATTCACAGAAACAGTAACAACCATCGCCCAAGATTGGGAGATGGTTGAAACCGCATCTCATGCCCTTGAGCATCTCTTTGCTCAAGACGAAATCAAGGTCGATTTTGTTTTCGGTGTTCTTCGTGAAGTGAGAACGGATCTCTTGCCGATTGTGTATGAAGATCTCAAAGAGAGAACAGGAAAAGATGCCCTACGAGAGCTCACGCCGCACCTTACAGAAGATCACCGCCAAGAACTCAAATGGATAGTTGACGGCGACTCTCTCAACCTTCAAGCGCTCGAGCTCAAACGAGCTATTGAAGGCGAAAAGGATTCTCCCGGAACACTCTACCAATGGTATAAAACCACAGAAAACGAAGAACGTGAAAGAATTGAAGCACACTTCGAGAATCAACACTTCATGTCACAACCCCTTGAAACTCTTATCGCTGAGAGTTCACACAGTGCAAGTATTCACGCGATACGCAAGGGAAATATTCTTGAAGAGCACGTTCTTTATATAGAAGACACCTTACGACAGGCCTCCAAGGCCAGGCATGGTTCTCATGTGCAAGAACGGTTTGGAGATGAGGTTCAGCAGTATCTGAGAACACTATCAAAAAATGAGCTTGAACAGACCCTTACTCTCTATCAAGAGCGGAATAACAAAAGCCTAGGAGAATCAGCTCAAGGCATCTTTTCGTATTCACAGGCTGTTGCTCTTGATTCTCTTGTGCAAAACGAACCACATCTACTCGCGGTCTCTCGCATTCTAGAGGCAGGGAAGAGTAGTGTTCCTCTTATTGCCATCTATGGGGAGATGAAAGACCTCTCTTTTGAAGAGAAGCGGGAAGTTTTTCGACTCTTTGAGCGTGAGACAGGAAGAAACCTCTTTGAAGCACTCGCGAATCATGGTGTAGAGGGGCATGCTCTCTCAAGAGAGTTTCTCCAGAAGCTTGTTCTTGGCCCCGAGCAAGAGGTTCAACGTGAGCTGTTTACGATTCTTGCAGAGTATGCACACCAATTAGGCGTCGAGAAAGGAGAGCTTCTTGCTCAAAAAGGACTCCCAGAAAATGAGTATCTCCTAGACCTCTTTGAGAGAAATCAAGAAGACGATGGTGCGCGGCTGATTGAGGTCACTGAGCGCATCGAAGAGTTACAACAACTTATGCAAACGAACCTTGGTGACACGGCAGGTCCTCAAATTATCTCGCTTGCTATTCGAGAGAGCGAGCAAGCAGCACGCTTTGAAAGTGTATCTCAATATGCGTGGCGATTTGGAAATCGAGTGCGTACAAGAGAAGGTTTATATGGCGAGCAAGAGAAGAGCAAAGAATCACGAGAAGCATTTGCACGGTACCTCACTGCCCAAGATGCTCACTTAACGTTTTCCCAGAATGAAGAGCAGGCTCTTCAGGCACACTATCAGCAGTCTTATGAACAACTCGATAGAAAGATTGAGAGTGCCATTGGGCATGCTGAAGATGTCGCTCGTGCCGGTAAAGGACACGGTACGTATGAGGGCGATCTCTGGAAGGCCCTCACAGGTCAAGACCGTTCGAGTGTTATTCGCCGAATGGAACGTGGCGACCACGAGATGAGATCACTTCGCGATGCAGAAGAAATGACTTGGATGCGACGAGCATTTCTTGATAAGCAAGGAGAACCCCTTCAAGACTTTTTGGAATACGAATTTAGTGGTTGGGGTGAAGGAGACGAAAGAAAATTAAGTCTTGAGTATGCTGGAGGGAGGCATTCCGTGGACCCTTCTCTTACTCGTACTCTTTCGTTTCAGCAAATCGATCAAGGAATGAGCGTTCGTGAGCTTATAGCGAAGAGCCAAGAGCACTCCCCGGAATCTACTTTCGCACTCTCCTTACAAGCGACACTCTCACATCCAGATCCGATCATCGCGTTACAGGAGCTAAGAGAGCGAACTGACTCTGCCATTGTAGAGGCTGGCTTGTCTCGTTTTAAAGAGCTCCATGGAAAGTCGTACTTGGATATTCTACAAGAACGCTTTGGTACAGACGGCCTTCGAGTGATTGAAGATCAGAATCCTCATACAGGTAAAGTTCCAACACGTGGAGATACTGTCGAGCTTGCAGGTTCTATTCTCAAAACAGGCGGACTCTCAGCAGAAAACACCTCAATATATATTCAAAGACGAATGCTTGAGCTTGGCAGCTTACGTGGCCAGGCGCAGGCACTTGGGACGCAGGAAGGAGTAGATCAGGTTGCTCTTCTAGATAAACGTATGGAAGAGATCTGTGAGCGGTTTGATGCGTTTATCGAGCAGGTCCCTCAGTTACAAAACCTTTACGAACAAGCCTCTGAACAGACGTATAACAATACAGTTCTGCATAAACTTCAAGAATTCGATCAACAACTCGCCATTTATGAAAACCTCAATTCCCTTCAAAGTTCGAAGAAGGGAGATAAGAAGCTCAAAGCCAGATCAAGAAGAGAAGGATCAAATAGGTATTGCCAACTCCTTGCAGAAAGAGCGCAATACGCTCAAGTGCACATAGAGGCACTCGAAAGTATCTCTCAGGATAATGAGCAAGTGCTTCAAACCCTACGTATGCGTCTTCCTGGCGGAGAAGGACGTGGAAATGAAATTTTTCAAGTGGCTCTTAAGGCCACAGATGAATTATATGCCGCAATGGCGGAACATCAGAGCGTGCTCGGACTCTTTGGTGGAGGAACAGATGAGGAACGTACGTATTCTGCGTATGAAGAGATCCTCTTTTCTGATACATGGACAGAGGAAGAAAAAGTACTGATACGAAGTGCGATAGACACTATTTATAAGCAGCGTTACGGCGAAGATCTTCTTGCTCGAATCGAAGATGAGTTCGGAGGAGCAGAACTCGATCGAGCATTAGCGCTCTTTAGCGGTGAGAAGGTAGAAGCTCTTGCTGCTGAGTACTTCATACGAATTGATGGTGCAGGTACTTCTGGAGAAACACGAATACATCAACTCTTAGAAGGCCTTTCACAAAAGGAGAAGGTTCAACTTGAGCGAGTCTTTAATGATCGTTATGCAAAGAGGTATGGTGCACGGTTTTATGATTCCCTTGATGCAGATCTTGGTGGGGATGATCTTAAAAAAGCATTAGCCCACTGGAATTTTAATCCCGAAAGTCCTCGTTTTGTGATTGCTCGCCAAGATATGAACGGTCACCAATACCAAGAACCGTTTAATGCTGCGCTTTACGCGATTGAATTACATGATGCTATTACCGGTTTGACCGACGATGAGTTTGCTATCGGAGGTGTACTTGATAGCCTTGTTGGACCTGAAGGCAATCTAGATCCTGAGAAAATAGCTCGTGTAAAAGAGGCTTATTTTGAGCTCTATGAGCGCTCGTTAGAATCAAAAATTCGAAACGATCTTGGAGGCACAGCAAAAGACTGGGCACTTTCGGTTGTAACCCTCACAAGAGTTTCCTCCTCAGAAGAGATTCAAGAAGCCCAGTATCTGAGTAAGACGTATAAGATTCGCTACTGCATGGAAGGCGCAGGGACCTATGACAAGGAGCTGCAAAAGGCAACCAATCTCTCAGAGAAGCGCCAAGAGATCATTGCTACAGCCCAGAGAGAATTTGCTCTTGCATCTCACCAAGAAAATGAAGAAGGCATGCAAGTAGCTCTCAAAAAAATTGAGGGCGCCCTTGTGGCACACCAAAATGAGATGAAAGAAGTCGAGAAACTCTTTCAATTAAAACTTGGTCGTAACCTTCGTGAAGATCTACGCCACGATCTCGATGGTAAGCGTGGAGAGGTCTACGGCGAGACGCTCGAACGGATGCTTCTTACAGGTAACCTGAAACTTGGTGCCGACGAGAACGGAAACTGGGAGGGATCAAAATCGCTTCTTATTGCACAGGGGCAGAGCTTTGAAGACGAAGTTATTATCCTTAGACGAGCAGTGCGAGGTGGAGGAACGGATGAGGCAGCGCTTAGGCAAGTACTTGTACATTCGGACGGAACACTCCGTACAAAAGCCCAAATAGAAGAACTCAAAAGTCGTTACAAAGCGAGATATGACAGGGAGCTCGAGTACGATCTCCGGCATGACCTCAGTGGTACCGATAGATTCGATCTTATTGAGATAGCTCTCCGTGGTGAGCCTGAAACCGAACAAGAGATGATTGAAATGGCTCGACTCGTGCATGAGTTTGAGCGTGAAGGAAAGCTCTTTGAAGGAAGCATTCTACGGTATACCCCCGCTGGATTTGCTGCTTCATTTGTTGATCGCTCCACTGTTCAAGACTTGTTTAGCTTTACACAGAGTGGAGACCTCTATGATAAGGAATTTGAACGCCTAGAGAGTCTCTATGCAAAAATAGAAAAAGGCACAGCAAGTGCTGAAGAACACAGTGAATTTACAAAACTCTTTCAACAGAGTCGTTCCACATCAGCCGTTTTTCGTGTTCAAAAAGATATGGCAGCGGACGCGATTGCTAATGGGGCAACCACTGTTGTTGTCGTAGGCGGATGTGTGCTCGCTTCAGGTGTGACCGGTGGTGGCTCTTTAGCGCTTATGGCAATTTATGTCTCGAGCGCCTCACTTGCCGTCCGAGCAGGAGTGAAAACAGCATTCCGTGGGAGTGCTGGTTATGGGTTAGAGGATTTTGGAGCAGATAGTGCTGTTTCAGCACTTGATGGTTTAACCATGATTGGTGGCGCTCACCTTGGTAGAGCTGCCTCCAAAGGTTTTACAGCGCTTGTTGGGAGGGTCGGAGCGAAGACTGCTGTAACCCAAACAGCTTCGACTGGAGTGCGTCAAAGTGCTTGGCAGATAGCACTGGCTCGGGGCGAAGAGCGTATGGGGCGACACGCCACCTTAAATTTTATTCGAAATGTTGGAGTAGATTCTGCTGTTGATGGGGCGGGAAGTGCTGCCGTTATGGGTGTGTACGATGTCGGTCTTCGTGCAGAAACGTGGCAACACGGTCTTTCTGAAGGATTGATGCAGCTCTGGGGCGCAGCAAAATCTCAGGCTGCTTTTGGTGCGATGATGGGGGTTGGTTTTTCTGGAGCGATGGCACTTCCTGGCGGCCTCCGTTCTATAAAAAATGGTACCTCTCGGGCTCGTAGGCCAGTTACGAATGAAGTCACACGAGATATATTAAACCCTGCTCACGCATCGGAGCCGACGCTCTTTGGAAGAGCCTCGGATTTTGTAAAGGACATGAGGCTAGGGCAGGAGGCTCCTGCTCAACGAGCTCAAACACTTACACGTGAAATAAGCGATCTCAAAGCAAAGCAAATTGATCTTGAAGATTCAGGTGCAGGTACGCTTGAAATCGCTCGAGTGGAGAGAGAGCTTGAAATCAAAGAGTTGGAGATGAGGCTTCATGGTGAAGCGTATGCCACAATTGCTGGTGCAAGCAGTAAAGTTGCGAATAATGAGTTAGCATCACAGAGTTTGATTCAAAAAGCCGGAACAGAGGCGACAGAGAGATTCCAACAACAAGCTTTGGAAGTAACAAAAGATCATCAAGCACAAGTGGATGCAGAGCTGAAATCTACCAAGGATGCTGCAGGACGAAAGAAGATAAAAGAAGAGCAAGCGCGCATTGCACAAGAACGCGCGCAACTTGAGCAGGGGGTGGAACAAACACGTATTGAGGCTGAGGTGGCTCGAGGGTTTCATGATAAAGTGATGGATTCCCTTGGAGATCATAAGCAGTACGTAAAAGACACCAAAGGGCATCCAAATGGTCCCGAAGTTGCCGAAGCTCGGTTTCATGCAGAGTTAAGGCATACGGAGCAACAACTTCGTGCTGAAGCTATTGCTCGAAAGGCTGAGCGAATCTCGAAATCAGATCCAGAGCTTGTCTTAGAGCGCCAAGCCCTCGAAGAACAACTTGTTGAAGCACGTCAAAAAGAAGTCGATCTAGAAAATAGATCTGAAACAGCTCGGATCGCACACGAAACAGCTCAAAGAGTTGTTCCGTTAGAAAAGAAATTTACTCACTCCAAAGAGGTAACTCAAGCTGCAGAGGATCTCGCAAGGCGTGAGGCAATGTATGCTTCGGCTCAAAGAATAGCTGAACGGCGAGGCGTGGAGCTCTCACCTCAGAGGGTACATAGGTTTGAGCAAGGTATTGAGAGTGCGCAAGCAATGCTTGAAGAAGCAAAGCTTGTCTCTCAGGATGCCGATAAGCTTCTCAAAGGAACGAGAAAAACAACACAAGCTCGTCTCGAAGCAGAGGCACTTGCTAAAGCAGAAAGGAAAGTTCGTAAGCTTGAGACAGAGACTCACGAGCAACAGAGTGTCGAGTTCGTTGAGGCAAGAGCTGATGTAGCTGAACAGCGTTCAAAATTGGATCGAATGCAAGAGCAGCAACAGTCTTCCTGGCAAGAGGTCAGCGAACGTAGTGCTCAAGCGTGGGAGAAGGTTACACGCAGAGATCGAAGTGAGATTCGTAGCGCTGAAAATGCACTTGAAGCGTCACGCCGTGAATATGAAGCCATTGCAGCCCAGCAAATTCAGTATAATCAAATGCTTGTGGAGCAACAAGCGGGTGGAGTTGCAAAAACTGCTGAGCAGGTGAAGCGTGGAAAACGTCTGCAACAAGAAGTTGAGCAGGCAGCCGTACGAACGTCACGAAGAGAAGCACGAGTAGAAATAGCCAGGACTCGTGTTGAAGCTGAGCAAACTTTGAAAAAACACGCCAAGGAGTATGCTCGGAAAGTTGAGCCTGAAACCGAAGCACAACAAGCAGCGCAAACAAGAGCGAATCTTGAGCGTCGATCTGAAGTCCTTCAGGCTAAGCAAGAGGTTCTCCGCCGTCAGCAGCAAGCTGCAAAAGAGCAATTATTAGAAGCTCGTGGAACGGTGAATGAGCAAACAGCTCAAGCAGTTCTGGCGGATGTACAACAACAATTAACAGCTATCCGAAAACAAGTTGATGCAGTAGCCGATAATACTCATAGGGCAACGAAAGAATTTAACGAACATGCCTATCGGGAAGAGTTAATACGTCCAGCAAGAAAATCTTCAAAAGTACGCAGCCGTGCTGACGAGATTATTACGTTAGAGCAGAAACTTAAGGAGTTCCCGGAAAAGATAGACAGAGCTCCTCACAAGGAAGCTGTTGAGTTTCTTCAAGAGCAACAAGCAAAAACAGAGGTCGAGCTTGCGCAAGCCAAGGTGCAGTATGAGCGAGAAGTGGTTGCTGCTAAGCGAGTTTCACGACTTAAGCTTTTGGGTACAGATGGTTCTCCTGCTGTACGAGAGATTGCAGAAGATCTTGAGCTTGCAAAGATGGATCTCGAAGCACTCCGTGAATCAGGTCGTGCTCAGCCAGATCGAGAAATTGCCCTTGAGTCAACGATTCAGAGGAAAAAGCAGGAGCTTCGTCAAAACCGTTATGCCCAATTCCTAGAGCTTGTGCATGGCAAACCTCAAGAGTGGCCCGCAAGAGGAGAAGATACACCGATTTCTCTTGCAGAAGCGAGGGGGAAACATCGAGAGGCTACTGTTGAATTTGCTCTTTCAAGAAGTGAAGCGAAAAGTCTACTGGAACAGCGAAGAACGCTCCAAGATAAACTTGTTTCATTAGGTAATGATGTTCCTGAACATCTTGAAAATCTCTCGCAACAACTTGATGAATCTTTTCAAGAAGCAAATGCACGCTACATTGCAGCTGAAGAGGCATTCGTGAGATCCGATGCAACTCTACGTGGAGTAAAGAAGCGCGAGAGAGTTTTACAGAAGCATAGCCGCTATGTTGATGAGGATGCTCTAGCTCAAAGGAGGCTCGTTGAGTATGCCAAAGCTCAAGGAGATCTTGCTACTGCTAAAGCTCTCAAAGACTCTCCTCATGATGACATCGTTGCCATTGAAGCAAGGAGTGCGGTACCCGAACTTCAGCAAGCGGTTCGAACCACACGAGCCGCGTACCAGGCTGCACGTGAATCCCTTCGAATGCGTGCGAATCATGTTTTTCGACTTCGACTAGGTCCTGAGGGGACATTTCTCAATAGAGAGCTTCTGGTTGGGATTCTTGAGTTTCCTGGTGTCGTTAAAGCTGCAGATGATTACGTAACGAAAGCCACAGAGCTTCATGCATTCAGAGAAAAGAGAGCCGCTCATGGAAAACGCAACGATCTCTCACAAGAGGTCAATGAACTTTACGATGCACAGCAAGCGTCGCTTGAACGAGAGACGGCAAGAGCAAAGCAGGATCTCCGGGATATCACGGATTCGTATAGAGAAGCTTACGAGATGGAGAAGTGGCAACGGAGCGCGGGGCAGAGCGCTGTCGTTCGGGATGCACTTGAAGAGGCAATCGTTGAAAAGCAAAAGATTCTCTTTCAAAAGCTGCAAAGAGATGCTGCTGATGCTGAGTTAACACTCCTCCAAAATGAGATGGCTGTTACTGGAAAGATCGAAGGGCATGCGACGACTGAGCAGGTTACGCGGCACGAGGAACTTGTCTTCGAAATTGAAACCCCCAGTTATGCGGCTCATTGGGATGTGGCTGAGCTTGCAAAGCAGAAGTATGAAGTGACCGTAGAAGAGTTTAAGCACGCTAAGAAAGAGCATAAGGGAGTTAAGGGCTTTGCTGATGCTGAAGAGAAATTAGACGTTCTCTATCAGGCTCGAGTTGAGAGAAGAAAGGCACAAGTAGAGTTAGACCATGCGCGATTACGTGGTGAGGATACAACTGCTACTCAGCAAGCCTATGATGAGGCACTGACACAAGAGCAAGCTTTGGAGCTACCATTTCAAACGGCGAAAGCAAAACGTGATATTATTCATGACAATAATCTTAGTCTTGAGGAAATGGAGGGACGAGAGCTTGAGCGTGTGGTTGACACCTTAGCTGAAACAGAGGCGCTGCTTGAGCTCGGTCAAAGAGCACGCTCCGTAGAAGGAACGGCCTTGCAAGAAAAAATAAGTAGTCTTCAAGAACAGCTTGATGTCTTAGTAGGTATTGAAAGAGATGCCATAAAAAGTCTTCAGCGAGCTGTGCGTGATGGGTGGACTGTAGATCTTGAGACACGCGTGAGTGAAGTTCTTCAAAGAAGAGATGACTTCTTCTCAGGGGGGGCAACAACCGCGGTGGTTCGACCTCTGCACGCTGAAGAAACTTTTCTTTCAGAACTTAGTAAAGAAGAGCTCGATGAGCGGTCCCAGGCAATTGTTGACGATATACACAAACTTGAAAGACTTCTTGGAGATGGGATCCTCTCAAATGACGCAAAGAGAAAAGTCAGAGATCTTATCGAGACAAAAAAGAAAGCACTCCCAGAAGTTGATGCACCTCGTGTGCCGCAAGAAACAGCAGAGCAAGCAATACAACCAAAGACAGAAGTCGCTTCAACAAAGAATACAATTGATGCTGAAGCAGAAGCCCATTTAAGAAGAACCAAGCGTGAGATCGAGAGACAAAAAGATCAACTCAAAGCTCAAAGTGAGCAGCAACTATCTCAAGAAGGAGGCTTCTCCTTTGAAGAGCTAGCAGGAGATACGCAGCCGATTACTCCTGAAGCAAATGCATATGTAGACGATCTCCTTCAGAGCCAGGGACAAGCATCAGGAGAACCTCAAGTAAAGATTTCACGCGAGCAGGAAATTCTCCAAGAGCAAGCGCGACTGTACAATGAAATAGAATCTCTACAAACAGATCTCATAAATGGAAAGCATTCTGAAGCTGCTCAAAGTGTGATTGAAGAAGAGATTGCGATACGAAAAAGCAAAGAGCGTAGGCTCAAAGCTGAGCGAAGCGACCTTCAAGCAAAAAGAGGTTCAGATAACGGCGAGAACGATAGTGGTGATTCCTCGTTTGGTGACGGGGGAGGTGATATCCCAAGTGGTCCACGTCCAGCTCAAGGTGGAGGAGGCGCTGATAGTTTCTTCAGAGAAGCACAGCAGATTGTAGATGTAGCACCTCGTATCTCACAAGATTCCTATACCGGACGTTCGGGAAAAGAGATTGCTCAAGAAGCAACCCAGCAACAGCAGCAGGTTGCTCAATCTTTGAATGGCGATAGTCCATCAAGAACTGATGGTGGAGCCATTGCCCAATATTCACAAACAAATGCGTACGGGCACACAGGGGGCTCAGCTTTCGATCAAGGAGGCCCCGCGCTTAAACTAGAGCCCGATTCAGTAGAACAAGCAGCACCTTATGCGTTTGACTATAGTGTCGTCAAAGAAGGAAAGATTGTTGAAGAATCATCTTCAAGGAGTTCGCATTCGCAAGATGCTGAGAACTTGTCAAGATTTGATTATAGTGTCCTGAGAGAAGGGCGAGTTGTAGAAGAATCCTCTCAAGTATATTCTCAAAATGTTGAACTTTCCTCAAATCTTTCTCAGCCAACGACAAGCACTCAGGATCGAGTCCCACAATCGAGTGTGGAGGAACAAAGAGTTCGAGCGAGAGAAGTTGAATCAGCCAAAGGTGCTAAGACAGAGAGATCCTCAGAGCGTGAGATAAGAGAGCTCTTTGCTCGAGAAGATCACGATCTTGTCGTTAATGAATACGGTGAGATGGAGTTCGTTTCAGTAGCAGAGAGCACCCTTTCAAAAGGAAAGCAAGAGGAAGATGTCTTCTATGTTACTGAAGATGGTGGGTTAGAAGTGAGAACGAGATCGGGTGAGGTTCGATCTCTCACCGAGAGGAGAGCTCTCGAGGAAAGTGCTCTGGCAAACGAAGGAGCGACCTCTAAAGACTCAGATCTCTATGGAGATGATAGTTATCAATCAACCATTGATGAGATAACGGAATACAATAGAAAAATGGAAGAAGGGGATTACGACTTTTTACAAGACGATTCCCCAGACTTTGGTGGAGAGTATGGCGGGGAAGGTGGAGATTGGCCATCGTCTGGTGGCGGTTCTGGCGGCGGAGCATCAGTGACGCAACCAACTCCAAGTAGCTCACAAGCATATTCTCCGACACAGGGATTTGATCAAGGTGGGCCAGCTCTTAAGCTTCAGCCGGAACCGCAGAAAACTGGAGTTGCCGTGCTTGAACCGCCTCAAGCAAAAGCGAGCGCTGCGGAGACAACAACACTTCAGCCTGAAGTTGAGGCGAAAGTAAGAGTCCATGAGCTTGAAGAGGTCACACTCACTCCTGAAGAAGAAGCAATTGCGCAACAGATGGTGGAAGAGTTGGCGCTTCAAGTGAAACCACAAGAAGCCCCTCAGGTCAAACCTACCGACGCCCCGAGCACACAGCCAACAAAACCTCAACAAGATATACAAGAAGATGTCTCTGCGCAGCTAAGAGAGGAGCTTGATCTTAAGCTTAAGCCTCACGCTCAAACACGACCGGAGCAAGCACTGGATCCAAGTCCTGTACATGAGCCAGCACCTGAAACGAAACCAGATGCGAAGGAAGAGCCGATGGCTAAGCAGCGACGCTTACGGCGTATGTATGGGCAAGACTCTCTCGGCGATGGTGGACCATGGCAGTTTGTCGATAGAGATATTACGTATACGATGAGTTGTCGTAAGTGGGAGCTCGATAAGCTTGATGGTGTACGCCCCTATAACAATATAGCTGGAAAGAAGATCATAAAGAAAGTAAAAGGCATGCTTGGAGAGTATGAAACTTTCCACTGGCACTATACGTAAGGTATAGTTGAGTATGACACAATGTAATGATTCTCGGGGGAAGGACAGGTGCTTAGAGCGTCACTTCAGCCTCAAACCCCACCAGCAGCGCATACCCCGCACTTCATTGCCAGCGACAGCTGATTCTCCGTCCCTATGAGTGCAAACGTGGGCTAAGTCGAGAAGGCCCCTCTCTCGCACGCGTAACTCGACTTCCTCAAAGAAACATAGCCAGACTCTTCATGAACGACGAAACATATGAGAGGTCGAACGGATATCAAGCTTTCCTGAACTAGTGTCACTTCAAAAAAGTTTTTTCACTTCGTGAAAACCCTATTTTGAAATGACACTAGCCAGCTGTATTGTCCCTCCGGGGGTTTTCGCCATTCGGCGAAAAAGTGTTCCTCCCCGTTGGGTGAAAAAACTTTTTTGTCGGAACACTAGTGCATCGATCCGTGGCATACCCTGGATTGACGCACGCACTAAGCCCTTCAACTGAGCAGCATTAAAGAACTTTAACGAAACAGGTATTTCCTTCTTTCCAGTCTTTACATTTCTTTTTGCCAAGGCCTATTGACTTACAGCTGTAAGGGCACGCTTGAGAGGTAACGCCTTTTTTCGCTTTGGTTTTTTTATTCTTTCGCAGATCCTCAACAAAGCAAGTGTTGCCCTTTTTCCAGTCACGACAGTTTTTTTGTTTCTTAATACCGATTGACTTGCAACTATAGGGACAAGGCTTTGAAGTCACGTCAGCCAGTGCCGGTGAGATGAAAAGAAGAAGGGTACAAAAGCAGAAAACAGCAGTACGTATCATGGTCGATGATTCCTAAAAAAAAAGAGCTCACTGGTGTTTAGATGAATTGTGAAAAGATGTCTAGCCTATTTTCCCTTACCCTTGTGGTTCCCATGCCGAGGCTTTGGTGCAGAAGCCTAGAGCAAGAAATGAGGACTCAATTATCTAGATTCCTTCAATATTTCTGGTAATATTGGTTTAACTTCTCTACTGGAAAAATTTGAAGTTCTGTAGTAATTTAGCAGTTCTTACGTGGAGAGGGTTTCCACGTACTGTGATTGAACTCAATCTTAATGAGGGTAACTAATGAAAAAGAAGATCGTCGCTTCGTTACTAAGTGTTCTTTGTGTTTGTACGCCTGCTGTTCAGGCAGAAGATATCGATAAGATCTTTGAGAATGTGAATAATTTCATTGAACAAAAGAATTTTACGAAAGCCCTTGCTGAGCTTGATTGGGCCAAAAATGAAATCGGAAAGATGCACGTTGAAGCTCTCAAAGGATTTTTCCCTGATAGTCTTGCTGGATACAACGGTGGTGAAGTTGAATCAAGCAGTGCGCTTGGGATGACCAATATTGAGCGCATCTACAAAGGGGCAGTTGGTCAAGTAAAAGTCTCCCTCGTTGGTGGCGGAAAAGGTGGTGCCATGGGTGGCTTGGCAGGCCTTGGTCGTATGGCTGCAATGATGGGCGGTCAAAACGGGCAGGAAAGCCTTCGAATCTCTGGCCAAACCGCCACTCTCGACACTCGTTCAAGCCGACCAGAGCTTAATGTTTTCCTTGAGAGTGGTGGAATCCTCAAGGTAGAAGGTACGAAAGGATTTAATAAGGATAATTCTACTCAGTTAAAGTCGGTGGCCGAAGCTATCAAAATTGCTGAGTTGAATAAGTACCTTAGTGGAGCTGGCGCGGCAAGCTAACCGCCCCTCGCTTCTTCGTCCAATTCAATATATTGTTTGGTAGCCCGGACCGCTCATGCGGTAACGGGCTTTTTTTGTTTGTTGAGATGAGAAAAATGGAAAGGTTACAGAGTTCATACAGAACGCATACCTGCAAAGAGCTCCGCAAGGAGCATGTTGGAACAGAAGTGACACTCTCGGGATGGCTGATGCGTAAGCGTGACCACGGGGGGGTTGTCTTTGTTGACTTGCGAGACAATTACGGAATCACACAAGTTATCTTCCATGACGAAGATAAAGAGCGAATACAAAATCTTCGAGTCGAGTCCGTTCTGAAGGTGCACGGAAAAGTCATGGCCCGAGAAGGTGATCTTATAAATCCTAAGCTCGAAACGGGTGAGATAGAAGTTTACTGCGATTCTCTTGAGGTATTGTCAGAGTCGGAAGTTTTACCCTTTCAAATTGCTGAGGATGATAACGCTCCTGAAGCAACGAGGCTCAAGAATCGGTTCTTAGAGCTTCGGCGAGAAGATCTCCATAACAAGATCTTGATGCGCTCAAGTGTGGCTCAAGCCGTGCGTGAATTGCTTCATGAAATTCACTTTACTGAGTTTCATACCCCAATTTTAACGAGCAGTTCACCTGAAGGAGCAAGAGACTATATTGTTCCTTCAAGGGTTCACCCTGGCCGGTTCTTTGCACTCCCTCAAGCTCCTCAGCAGTTTAAGCAGCTTATCATGATGTCGGGTTATGATCGGTATTTCCAAATTGCGCCATGTTTTCGTGATGAGGATCCCCGTGCTGATAGGTCTCCTGGTGAGTTCTATCAGATTGATATGGAGATGGCTTTTGTTGAGCAGGACCAAGTTTTCGAAGCGAATGAGTATCTCTTTACCAATCTCTTTCGTCGCTTTTCTGACTGGAAGGTTACTGATGCGCCGTTTCCCCGGTATACCTACGATGACATTATGTCTCGGTTTGGAAGCGATAAGCCTGATATGCGTAATCCTCTAGAGATTACCGATGTCACCAAGGTATTTGCAGACACAGAGTTTCGGGTGTTCAAGAGTGTTCTCGCGCAAGATGGAAATATCAAAGCCATCTGGGTGAAACGTGATGAACAGCCACCACGTAAATTCTTTGATGATATCGTTAAGTATTTCCAGGAGATCTCTGGCAATGGACTTGCATGGCTCTATTTTACTGAGGACGAAGTAAAGGGCTCGATTGCCAAGTTTATCTCTGATGATGAGAAGGAAACACTCCGCCAGCAGGTAACCAAGGGAGAGCAGGGAGCACTCTTTTTTGCCGGCGGACGCGAACCAGAGGTATTGCCTTTTGTAGCACGACTCCGAGATCGTCTTGGTGAATCTCTTGATCTGCTTGAGAAAGATGTCTACAAATTCCTATGGATCACAGACTATCCTTTCTATGAGCTTGATGCTGCAACGGGAAAAGTTGAGTTTAGTCATAACCCCTTTGGCATGCCTCAGGGGGGGCTTGAAGCTCTCAATACAAAAGATCCCCTTGATATTCATGCAACGCAGTATGACTTGGTTTGTAACGGCCTTGAGCTCGGTAGTGGTGCTATCCGTAACCACCTTCCCGAGGTTATGTACCGTGCTTTTGAGATCGTTGGCTACTCCAAAGCTGATGTTGATGAGAAGTTTGGAGGTATGATCCGAGCTTTCACCTATGGCGCCCCTCCTCATGGAGGAATTGCCACAGGTTTTGAGCGGATTGTGATGCTACTCGCCAAGGAGAGCGCTATTCGTAACGTGATCCTCTTTCCAATGGCCCAGACGGTTGAAGACCTTATGATGGGTGCTCCTGGCACGCTTGGCCCCGAGCAGCTCCAAGAGGCTCATATCCGTGTGGAATTGCCACCAGAGATGAAGGCCAACAAGGAGCTTGCTAACGAGTAAGGAGCAGAGAGGGAGAGCCGTAAGCTCTCCCTCTTGCGTTCAAAGGTGGAAGGTGATTCAATCTTTTGCACTGGCGGCCGTCTCTTCGTGTGCTCTGTCGTCTCAACCCCGAAAGCATGAGCAGTAGTTTTTTTGCCTTGTGATGGGACTTAAAATTCGAATATTGAGTAGTTGCTTGCTTGTTCTTCGAAGTACTTTCGCGAAGCAAAAGACGTGGGAGGACTTCTGCCCCTCTTCGCTCAAGCTACGGCAGGCTCGTCATATAATACAAACTTCCGGTTTGTTCTATATGCCGGGGTGGTGGAATTGGTAGACACAAGGGACTTAAAAGTGTTTGAGTCTTGTTGTAGTGATTTTTGAGTTTTTATAGCGATTTGATGAGAGTTGCTCTTGTTTACGGAAATATTCGGAGAGCGGAGATTTCCGTAGCCAAGAAAGCTACATATGCCTGGGTGGTGGAATTGGTAGACACAAGGGACTTAAATTTAATTTGAGCCGCAGGGCAGCGATGTTCTGATGGAATGCTGGCTAATTCGGCGAAACCCCTGCCTGACATTGACAGGGACGAGGCAACGCCGAGCTAAGTTCTATGAGATGTTTTCATAGATAAATGTGTAGAGACTATACACCAGCCATCTCTCTGAGATGAAGACATAGTCCAGACCCCAAACCGGATTAACAACATAGTAGTTAGTCTGGGCAGTGAAAACTGTAGTAGGTATGAAAATCCCTCGGTAGCAATACCGTGCCGGTTCGATTCCGGCCCTAGGCATTCTTTTTTAGAGTTTTTGGGACGATCGAGATGTTTGTTCTAGTCAGTTTATAAAGACTGACTAGTCTCATCTCTCATAATCTTTGATTCGACCCAAGCACAGTACAGCACTGGAACTACAAAAAGTGTAATAAGAGCTACCGCCATTCCGCCAAAAGATGGAATGGCCATAGGCACCATAATGTCGGAGCCTCTTCCGGTAGATGTTAAAATGGGAAGTAATGCAAGCAAGGTTGTTGCGGTAGTCATTAGAGCTGGCCTTACCCGGCGTTTTCCAGCTTCTAAAATTGCAAGTTTGACTTCATCTTTTGTCGAAGGTTTGAGTTTTTGAAATGATTGCTTGATGTAGGTGGATATAAGAACACCGTCGTCAGTGGCAATTCCAAAAAGCGCTAGGAAACCAACCCAAACTGCAACGCTTAGGTTGTACTCCTTCATTTGAAAGAGCTCTCGAAAGTTCGTTCCAAAGAAGGAGAAATTGAAGAACCAGTCCTGTGAATAGAGCCAAAGCATGATAAAACCACCGGACCAAGCGACAAACACGCCAGAGAAGATAAGAAAGGTTACGGTGGCTGAGCGAAACTGAAAGTAAATGATAATAAAGATAAGAAACAGAGCGAGAGGAAGAACAACAGCAAGTTTTTTCTCTGAGCGGACTTGGTTTTCATAGCTTCCGGCGAACGAGTAGTTTACTCCATTTGGTAGAGTAAATTCACCACTTGCTATCTTTTCGTTCAGATACCTTTTGGCGTCTTCAACTACATTTACCTCGGCGTTCCCCTTTTTCATGTCGAATACAACATAGCCGACAAGAAAAGTGTCTTCGCTTTTGATGACCTGTGCTTGGCGTTCAAAGACTATGCTAGCAAGTTCTCGCAAGGGAATTTGCTGCCCTGTCGGGGTAGGGATAAGAATTTGATTCAAATCTTCAAGAGTACTTCTCAGCTCCCGTGGGTAGCGAATTCGTACCGGATAGCGCTCTCGTCCCTCAACAGTTACAGTGAGTGGCTTACCACCAACTGCTACTTCAATAACGTCTTGAACTGCTTTAACAGATAATCCATAGCGGGCGATCTCAGCTCTATTGATGTGAATTTCAAGATAGGGTTTTCCAACAATTCTATCGGCAATCACGGTTAAAGGCTCAATTGAGTCTACCTCCTTAAGATATTTCTCTATCTGAAGACCCACCTGCTCGATTGACTCAAGTGTTGGCCCCTTTACCTTAACCCCCATCGGAGCGCGCATCCCGCTTTGAAGCATAACAATGCGAGCTGCAATTGGCTGAAGCTTTGGAGCACTTGTTACTCCTGGGATTTTTGCGACTTTTACAATCTCATTCCAAATGTCATCCGGAGAATTGATGTGCTCGCGCCACTGTCTAAATGGTTCGCCGTTTTTGTCAGGTATGAGCTCACCTTGTTCGTCTCGTAAAAACTCATCCTTTGAAGAATCGTACCTAAACCTAAGAACTCGTCCATCTTTATCAACTTTGTACTTACTCTTATAGTTTATTACGTTTTCATACATCGATATGGGAGCTGGATCTAAAGGGCTGTCCGCCCGCCCGAGCTTGCCAACAGTCATTTCAACTTCAGGAATCTGGGAGACTGCCATATCAAGTTTCTTTAGCTGATCTAATGCTTCACCGATTGAGGCATGAGGCATTGTGGTTGGCATATAAAGGTATGACCCTTCATCAAGCGAGGGCATAAACTCTTTGCCCATATTGCTCCAGACAAGAACTCCTGAGAGAAGCAAAGTTAGTGGCGCGAGAAGGAATTTCCCTTTGTTATCAAGACACCAGGTAAGGATTCTGGGATAAGCCGATTCAAATAATTTGAAGGTGTAGAGAGCCAGTCCAATTACGAGAGCTGTAAAAAAGAGGTTAAAGAACAAACTCGATTCAACACCAAATGGGAGCCAAGAATCTGTTAAATAGTAAAGAACTGAAAGAAGAATAAGCCCTGCTGTTATCAAAGTGGCGGAAGGGGTTTTATCTGAAAGATAGAGTTTTAACTTCTCTATGACCGGCTCTTTAAAGCACCCAAAGAGCCCAAGCAAAATAAGGACCACTCCTAAAAGCTTAAGATAAAACATTACAAGTAGCCCGAGTACTATTTGGCTTGCGTAAAGTATTCTTGTTAAACGCGAAGTGACACCTCGACTTTTGAAAAGTAAATGTGCGGCAGGAGGAATAATAGTGACTGAGACGATGATTGCAGCAAGTAGAGCAAAGGTCTTGGTGAATGCAAGGGGCTTAAACAGCCTTCCTTCTGCCGCTTCCATAGCAAATACTGGAAGGAAACTTACGATAGTAGTCATTACTGCCGTGAATACTGCTCCCGCTACTTCTGTTGAGGCTTCATAGATAGCTTCAAGACTACTTTTTTCTTTTGCCTTCGATTTTAAGTGGACGAGAATGTTCTCACAAAGAACCACTCCCATATCGACCATGGTTCCAATCGCAATGGCGATACCGGAGAGCGCGACTATATTCGCATCCACTCCAAAGAGTTTCATAAAGATGAAGCAGATAAGCACAGATAAAGGCAGGAGCCCTGAAATAAGAAGGGAGCTTCCGAGGTGCAGCACCATTACAAGCACTACTATAATGGTGACTAGGATTTCTTCAATAAGGGCTGAATTGAGCGTTCCAAGCGTTTCATAGATAAGACCTGTTCTGTCATAAAAAGGCACTATGGTGAGCTTTGACACCGTTCCATCAGCTAGGGTTTTCTGCGGAAGTCCAGGAGTTATTTCCTCAATTTTTTCCTTTAGACGTTTAATCGATCCAAGTGGATTTTCTCCGTAACGTACGACGGCAACGCCCCCAACAACTTCAGCCCCATCTTTATCAAGAGCCCCGCGTCTTAGTGCCGGCCCTAAAGACACATTCGCAATGTTTTTAATGTATACGGGAACCTGGGAATTTTTAGATGCTTTTACAGCAGTGTTTTCAAGATCAGAGAGCTTGCGGACAAATCCAAGACCGCGAATAACGTATTCGACATTGTTGACTTCAATTGTTCGTGCTCCAACATCAATATTGGAGTTTCTAACTGCATTTATGACATCTGAAAGCTTAACTCCGTAA
>JAUIBK010000053.1 GCA_030428205.1 bacterium | reverse complement strand
GAGTATGTGGTGAAGGAGGCACGAGGTTGTGGTCTTTCCGTTACTCCCCGTAACAAGCACATAAGGACGCTCAGTAAGGGCAAGGCCCAATTCGAGATCATTTGAAACCGGCACTCCATTATCACGCAGAAGCTGTACGTGCCAAGCATCAAAAGGTACCCCAGGGCTAATAAGGCCAAGTTGAGGGTGGTAAGACGAAAAGTCGCTTTGAGATGGAGCAAAGCAAACCGAAACACCAGCATCTTCAAGTTCAGTGAGGTTTTGAGTTCCATTTGCGCGTCCAAGAAACTGCTCTCTTGTAGCATCATCATATGCCGTCACAGGAACTCCACAGCGGCGCAAGAAGAGCGCAGCTTGCACCCCACTCATACCGAGCCCAAGAACAGCAGTCGGACTTTTTTCTCGAACAATCTGAGCAAAGTACTCTCTGAGAGAGGTCATCAAAGCCTTACCAAGCGTATCCAAGTTTTACTGAGTAGGTTGTATCTGTTTTATCAGCTCCCGCAGCAGGTTGGCTATCATATTCGAAGTTCACTTCTCCACTTCCAACAATGCCATAGATAAGAGGAACCCGAAGCCCCGTCCACGATTTCCAGATATACTTATCACTGTGCTCAACATTCCAGAGACCATCTTGATTGTGATACAACTGCAAGGTGTCTTCTATGAGATAGTAGTCAAAATTCACAAGCCAGGTTGAGCCGTAGTAGTAATCTGCAGGGGTGTTCTGAAACTCCTCTTTAATTCTCATAAACCCGAGTTCAGCACTGAGATTAATCGGCTTGCTCTCATAGAACTGGTAACCAACCTGTGGCCCAGCGCGGAGACGGCGGTCGAGGCTAGCAAAATCATCAACATCAATCGCACCAAGAGCAGCAACAAAAAGGCGCTTATTGAGAAAGCGGTCATACTTGGCACGTGCCAACCAGTTATCAGCTGTTTTGGCCCCAGCAGATTCATGCTCTTGCTTTTCTCCCCAAAGCGAGAAGCGATTATAGAGGGAACGCGCCGTCACTTTCCCATCAACTTCAATTTCATCTTTGTCCGTATTTCCTCGGTCTAGCTGAAGTGCGAGGTTTGCGTTACCTGAAAATTGGTAACCATCTCCTAATCTCCAAGGAGCAGGATTAATCCACTCAATGTCTTTTTGATCGATGGACTGAACACTGCGTAGGTCTTCGGTCGTACCATCACCGTGAAGAACGATCATCGGATTATCGGAAGAGATCTCCTCAACTTTAGCCCAAGCAATATTAAAGGTCCCATAATCGGTTTTAAATGAGAGATGCTTGCCATCTTTTTGAAGAACTATCCCAGTCAGCCTATCTCCATTTTTCATCAGGAGCGTATCCGCATGGAGATGAGGAACAAGCAGAGTCAGAAAGATAAAAAGGATGGACAGAAATCTCATGAGCGTAGGAACTCCAAAAAATAGGCGTGTAATCGAGAATCATCTGTTAGCTCAGTATGAAAAGAACTCGCAAGAAGATGCCCTTGACGAAACAAAACCCCATCTCCTTCATATTGAGCGAGGCACATAACTTGATCAGAAAGTGCTTTCAGCTTTGGCGCACGAATAAAGTCAGCTGGAAGTGGTGTATTAAAAATCTGGCCCGTAATTTCTGCCTTAAAGGAATCAAGTTGAGAACCATACGCATTGCGCTCAGCATGAATATCCATCACTTCAAGCGAATCCTGCTCAGGATGGGAAACTTTTTTTGCAAGGAGGATAGCTCCAGCACATATTCCCCAAACAGGACGCGATGAACAAAATTCAACTACTTCTGAAAAGAGATTTGCTCGTTGTAAGAGGTGAAGCATCGTACTGCTTTCTCCTCCTGGCAGCACAAGAGCATCACATTTCCACAAATCGTCACTCTTTCTTACAAGAAGAGAAGAACAACCGAGTTTCGTAAAATGATCAACGTGTTGTGTGACACACCCTTGTAGGGCAAGAATGCCAACCTGCACCGTTACCACCCACGTGATGCGAGCTTTTCGTGCTCAGAGATGGTTTCCATTTCAATTCCAGACATCGCTTTGCCGAGTCCACGAGATACTTCAAGGAGAACCTCAGGACGATCGAAGTGTGTCGTAGCTTCAACAACAGCACGTGCAACTTTTTCAGGATGCTCAGATTTAAAAATACCTGAACCGACAAAAACAGCTTCCGCTCCCATCTGACGGATCAGCGCAGCATCAGCAGGAGTGGCAATTCCACCAGCAGCAAAGTTTGGTACAGGAAGCTTACAATTATTTTCAATCACAATTTCAAGCAATTCAGTCGGAACTCGGTATTCACGCGCCTTCTTTTCAAGCTCAGGACCTTTGAGCTCCTGTAACTCTTTCAGCTCCCGAGTAATCTCGTCCATATGGCGTACAGCTTCAATAATGTTTCCTGTCCCCGCTTCACCTTTGGTACGGATCAAAGCTGCACCTTCGTTGATACGACGAAGAGCTTCGCCAAGGTTACACGCTCCACAGACAAAGGGAGTTTTAAATGTCTTTTTGTTGACGTGCATGGTTGGACTTGCGGGTGTGAGAACTTCAGACTCATCGATAAAGTCAATGCCAATGGCCTCTAAGATCTGCGCTTCAGCAAAATGACCGATGCGAACCTTTGCCATTACAGGGATACTTACGGCAGCTTTAATTTCCTCAATGAGGAGAGGATCGCTCATTCGTGCTACCCCACCCTCTTTTCGAATATCTGCAGGTACACGCTCAAGCGCCATCACAGCAACAGCGCCTGCTTTTTCTGCAATCACAGCTTGTTCAACATTGACGACATCCATAATGACGCCGTTGCAGAGCATATTTGCTAACCCTGTTCGAAGATCCATACCTTCCCCTTTATTCAACTCTGAAATACGTTTAGCTCTCATGATTCCCCAGAAATGAGAGCATTAAATGCTTGAGGCTACTACAAATTGCTGTTAGAAAAAACCCTTACGAGACGCCTAGTCTTCGCCATTAACTCTGCGAAAGATCTCACGAAATACGCCTTCTAGTTCAAATGCATACTGTGGAAAGCGCTCTTGGAGAGTAGCGGATTGACCAATGACTCGTGCTCGAAACTGATTCCGCGTCAAGTCAGAAGACTGAGCAAATATTTGAGCGGCACGTTGTAGATAATCAAGAGAACTATCGGTTGAGAGAGCGCTGTTCGCCTTCATCTGTTCTACGAGTAATCCAATCCCCATCTCCTCATATGCGTGTGCGAGGTGCAGGTTCACACTGTCTGGTAAAACAGCTGCATGCTCAATCGCTTTTTGTCTCCAGGGCGTTGGAGATTCAAAAGAGACAGATCCTTCTGATAGAATATTTGCGTGAAGAAGCAACGCCGTTGGCATAATATAGATCCACTGAAATGGATTGTCTTGCTTCGAAAGCAGTGAAAGAAACTGAGAGCTTTCTTGTAAAGCAAGAGAGTTGTCTTTCATTCGTCTTGCCGCTGATACCGCGAGTAATCGGCAGACGAGAACATCCTCAGGTGGATCTTCCGAGTCCTTATCTAAAATGGCTCTCGCCTTTACATACGCACCTTGCAGGTCCTCTTGAAAGAATGCAGCAAGCGCTTCATTTTTCTCATACGGAGTCACACTTCTGACTAAGGCATCTGGGAAGTCTCCTTTGAGCCTGCCCCACTCATTGGCATAACCTTCTCCATACACAAACTCTTGAGCAAAAAGCGATGCTGCCATAGCAGCTCCATAGGTAGCTCCTCGAAGTTCAATCATACTAAAGCGTACTGAGTCGTGCAGTTCTCGCGCTTCCTCCTGGGTGCAGACCTCTAATACAGCTAACGCCTCATTCATGCACTCTCTCCATGTCGATTCTCTTTCAAGAGAACAACACGCTCCAAGAGGAACGAGCAGGAGTACTCTATTGATGAGATTTCCCTCATATTCGAGAGCCTTCTCAAGATACCAATGGGCCAATTCCTGATAACCAAGATCCCTTCCAATATACAGCGCAAGACGTCCACGCTGCTGAGAAACGCGGTCGGGAAAAAATCGCTCGAGATGAACGCAATATTCATCTAGCGTTGCCAGGGACGCTTTAATCTCCTCAGCGTCTCTATCGATATGAGCTTTTGAGAGGTCTACCCACTGCTTGGCTATATCAAATGAATACTTCCAGTAGTCAGAATCACCATTCCAAAGCTCCATGCTGGGATGATCTTGAGCTGCATCCATGTAAGGAGCGATATTGTCTAAGCGGGGTTTAAGTTTCTCAGCAAGAGTTGGGCCACCTCCCATAAGGAGGCTTGTTGTTATTTTGGCAAGATCAAATGGGATACTCCCAATTGGCAAACTCGCCTTTTCAAGCGCAGCTCGATATCCATCGATGATTGTTAAGGAGACGTTTTCAAGTACTTTCTCACCTATTGTCAGTAGCCAATCTTCAACACATCCGTGCAATACAAGTGGTTCATGAGGAAGAATATCCTTCAACACGGCGCAGACTCTCTTTGCCGCCTCCCTCTCTTTAATTGAGTCCTTTGGGGGCCACTCTTCGAGAACTCTCGTGATGGCATAAGAGAAGAGAGGGCAGTAATAAGTGGAAATGGAGTCATTAAAAACGCTACGCTCCTTACTACTAAGATCTTTGGGAGATTCAACTTTTTGGTATGGTGGAGCATCGGGACGAAAAAACGTTTCATGAATCGTTTCTAGAGCGACAAGAGCATCCTCTAGCTCGAGGGGAAGAGGCACAGGTCCTCCACCTGGCGACTCTGTCGGTGTATATCGACGGCTTTGAGATAACATAGCTAAACTTTTTTGTAATTTTATTACATATAATAGAGCAAGACCCACACTAGTCAAGGATATGCCAACTCTTTTTACGACTCGATGAGCTTCTTATGCCTCCTCGCAAATGAAATGCCTGTCCCGATGAACATCGACGCTTCTCGTAGAAAGATCTTGGACCCCCCTTACCGCCTTTTCGGAGGTATGTGGTGTTGCCCTGGAAGATACTTCCCGCCATCGGTGCCCATTCAAAAGGGAAGTTCAGGTACGAGGAGTAAAACTGCCTCAGCGGAGTTTTAAGGTAGTGAGAGAGATAAGGGCTAAGACAATTGAGATAATCCAGAAGCGCACAATAATTTTTGGTTCGGCCCAGCCTTTGAGTTCGAAGTGGTGGTGGATGGGGGCCATACGAAAGACTCGTTTCCCTCGGGTCTTGTAAGAGTACGTCTGGATAATTACCGAGAGAGCTTCGACCACGAAAATTCCTCCGCAAAGAGCAAGAATAATCTCATGCTTTGCCAGAACGGCAACAAATCCAAGCACTCCGCCAAGGGAAAGTGCACCAACATCACCCATGAAAATCTGAGCAGGAAAGGTATTATACCAGAGGAAACCAAGCCCTGCAGCAACCAGAGCTGCCAGGATAATGCTCAGCTCCCCTACCCCAGGAACAGGATAAACACCGAGATATGATGAAAACTCGGCATGACCGGCTAAGTAAGCAAAAAGAGCATATGTGGCTGCTACGGTCATCACAGGCCCAATCGCGAGTCCATCGAGGCCATCCGTGAGATTTACGGCATTCGAGCACCCCACCACGACAAGCATAACAAAGGGAATAAAAAGAATACCGAGATCAAAAGCGAGCTCTTTGAAGAACGGGAAAGTGAGCGTCGTAGGAAAATCAAAAGCAAAGAGAAGGTAGGCAGCAACTCCACCTGAAATAAGAGATTGCCAAAAGAGCTTCACCTTTCCTCTTACACCAGCAGTATTCTGCTTGGTAATCTTTCGCCAATCATCAACAAATCCGAGCGCAGCAAAGGCAAGAAGGACAAAGAGTGTTAACCAGACATAAAGATTGGTCAGATCGGCTAAGAGCAGAGTCGCCAGAGTGACTGCAATAACAATCACCAAGCCACCCATAGTAGGTGTTCCCTGTTTGCTTGCGTGATCTTTTGGACCCTCTTCACGAATAGGCTGTCCCTTCACCCCTACACGTTGTAACCAGCGTATAAAACGGGGTTGAAAAAAAAGGACAAAGATGAATGCAAAGATAAATGCTACGCCAGCACGAAAAGTCTGATAACGGAAGACATTGAGCCAACTAATGTCTTCATGCATTCCAAAGAGGAGGTGGTATAACACTGACTATTAATCCTTTTGATCCTTCATGCGGAAAGCAATCCCTTGTGAAGGGAGCTCTTCCCCCTCCCACTCGAGCAAACTTGAAACTGTCTTATCGAGAGCGGTACCCCGAGAAGCTTTGACAAGGAGTAAATCAAATGGGAGCTTGCGGGCAACTTGAGCAGCAGCCACAGCAGAGTCTACGGTAAAGTATGGCACGTTCGCCTCTTTAGCAGAACCCACTAAGAGCTCTGCATGCGCCCCCACTCCGACAATAAAATCTGGTGAGATACTCATAGCAGCTTCGCCCACCTGGCGGTGCTCATCTCCGGCAGAGTCACCAAGCTCGAGCATGTCCCCCAGGATCAGCCCCAGCTTCTGCCCCTCACCTCGCATGGCCGCAACAGCACCAAAAGCTGCCTTCATTGAGGCGGTGTTGGCGTTATACGAGTCATCAACAATAACCCGCCCACCGCTGAGTCGTCTAAGCTCAAGCCGTTTGGATGGAGCACGAAAAGAACGAAGTCCTAGGGCGATACTCTCTAAGGAGAGCTCAGCCACAAGTCGTTTGGTAGCTAAAGCAGCACACGCAGCATTAAGAGCATTATGCTCACCAAGCGCCTGCATAGTAATTTCTTGCTCTTGGCCATCAAGGACAAGCAGAAACTTCAAACTTCCCTCATTCGTTACAGAACAATCTCGGACCTGAGCAGAGCTCCCAGAGTCATTGCCAAATGTTTCCACCTTACCAGCAAATCCTGATACTTCTAGCCTACGGTGGAGCACATCATCATCACTTGGGATTACTAAGATTCCCTTTTCTGAGAGCCCCTCCAGAATTTCTAGCTTGGCATCGGCAATCTCATCAATATTCGCAAAAGATTCAACGTGAGCACGTCGAATATTTGAAATCACAGCGACATCCGGCTGAGCGATCTCGGTGAGCACACTCATCTCGCCAGGAGCATTCATACCCATTTCTTGCACAACCCAGTTGTGCTCTTGGGAAAGTTTTAAAAGACAGTACGGAAGCCCTACTTCATTGTTATACGATTTTACTGAGTACGCTCCAAGATTGTGAGCAAGGAGAATAGCTGCCGACATCTCTTTAATGGTTGTTTTGCCGACAGAGCCAGTTATCCCAAGAAGTGGAATGTGAAACTGATTTCGCCACCAATTTCCAAGTGTTTTCCAAGCCTCAAGTGTATCAGAGACAAGAATCAGGGAGTCTTTGTGCTCAGAAGACTTGAGAAGCTCTCCGTCTTCGACAAGTGCTAAGGAAGCGCCACGAGAGAAAACATTATCGATAAATTGGTGACCATGAGTTGTTTCTCCGGCGAGAGCCACAAAGAGCTCTCCTCCTGAGATCTGCCTCGAATCAAACTCAGCACCTCTAAAGACAGGATTATCCGAGCACTCCGTACACGAACCATCTACGACTTCACACAGTTGTTGTTTTGTTAGTTCGATACTCATACCTATACTTCTGGGGCCTGTACACCGGGGGCAAGTCCCTGCTCTTCTACAATTTCGCGTACGACTGCCATATCTGAAAACGGAATCATCTCTCCCTTGATCTCTTGGAAGACCTCATGCCCACGGCCTGCCACGATAACAACATCTCCTTGCTCCATCTTTGAAAGAGCATAGGCAATGGCAGCTCTCCGTTGTCGATCACGGTGCAAAGCTTTTGGGCAGTGCTGAGCGATATCATCAATAATAGCATCAGGCTCTTCTGAACGGGGATTATCTGAGGTAAGGACAATGCAGTCAGCAGCCTCGTTGGCAGCTTGCCCCATTCCCGATCGTCTTCTTGGATCCCGGTCCCCTCCACAACCAAAGACAACCCACAAGCGGTTTTCAACGAGAGGTCGTACCGTTTGGAGTACCGATCGTAGAGCATCAGGGGCGTGAGCGTAATCAACAAAGACGGATCCATATCTAGTTGGAACTCGCTCTAAACGGCCCGGAACAATAGGAAGTGATCCTAGATGGAGAGCGACCTCACTTGGAGAAAACCCATAAGCGATAAGCGCCGTGAATGTTGCAGCGAGATTTGAGCCATTAAAATCGCCAAGAAGCTGGCTCTCTACCTCATAGCTCTCTCCTTGATAGATGAGCTCAAGCTTACTTCCTCCAAGATTTTGAGAAAAAGAGGCGAGAGTAACATCACATAAAGGAGACGAGCCAAATGTAAGACACGTAAGTCCTTCTTCATGAGCGACTTCTCCAGCTCTCTTTGCATACGGGCAATCGTCGTTTACAACAGCTAGAGGTGCCTTCCTTCCTTCTCGTTTCTGCTGAGCAAGCAAGCGAAAGAAAGTCACTTTCGCCTCAAAGTAGTCTTCAACCGAATCATGATAATCTAAGTGGTCGGGGGTAAGGTTCAAAAAGAGTCCAACATCAAACGCGATATCAGTAACACGACACTGCTCAACACTGTGTGAAGAGACTTCAATCGAACAACTCTTTGCACCTTGAGCAAGTGATTGTTGAAGCGCGGAGTGAATCAGTGGAGCTGACGGAGTCGTCACAGCATCAGTCTGATACTTTTGACCATCACAGTGAATACCAAGAGTACCAATAAGAACGCCACCAAGATCGAGTGCGCGCAACGCATGGTGCATAAGCCAGTGCACACTCGTTTTTCCGTTCGTTCCTGTTACTCCAAAACAAGCAAGACTCTGTGAAGGATGACAGTACCAAAAGGACGAAAGTCTACTCAGTGCGCTTCGTGAATCAGCTACAACAATTCCTGGCTGACCACTTAGTGCCGCCTCATCAGTAACGATTGCTGCAACAGCCCCAGCTCCAAAAGCTTGCTCAAGAAAGGTATGCCCATCAACAGCAACACCTTTATAAGCGATATAGAGCGAGCCTGGTTCAACTTTACGAGAGTCGAAGCAAAATGATGTGCATGAGAGTGTATCGCTCTCAGCATTGACAATTTTTCCGCCTACGGATTGTGCTATCTCTGATAAGGTAAAACTTTGCGCCATGATGAGGTTACGGTAGCGAGAAATGGGGGTGGGGGCAACTGTTATGGATAAAAATCTAAGCTCACACTCACACTTTAAAGGCTTCTAGGAACTTCATGTTGAAGACTGCACTTGTCACTTCTATTCTCCTCCTTTTCCTCATCCTTCTCCTGCACCTAACTCCTCATCTTAATCAATTGAGGAGGAGATGGAGGAACTTGGTGCAGGTGCAAGAGGAGGAAAAGGAGGAGGATAAAGATAAAGAACAAGAATTTATGTATAGCTATAAGAATACGCCTCGAAATTAGAAAAATCTACGACCGATACGAAACCCGCCGCAACATTCCCTCTTCTCTTTGGGCCTGATACGGTCCATCTTTTACAAACTGCGGAGCACTCTCTTCTCCCTGAGTTGAGAGTGTATGTAGCGTACGGTGCATAATCTTACGAAAAACAGGAGCGGCGAGAGTACCTCCGTAAATTGACGTAGTATTTGGCTGATCAATCACAACAACAAGGCTTAGCTTTCTGTTGACGGTTACACCTTGACCATCAACAAAACCAACAAACGATGCTGTATACGATCCCGGCTCATACCCCCGTCCATCTTCACGAACTCTCTGCGCCGTGCCTGTTTTTCCTCCAATACGAACACCAGAAATCATTGCTTTTGAGCCAGTACCGTGCTCATCTTCTACAACTCCATACATCATCTCACGAACTCTTCGAGAGGTTTCAGGAGAAAGGATACGTTGAAGTTTTGGAGCTGCTCCATCTTGAATAATCTTTACCTCAGGAAGATACCCCCCATTGGCTATACTTGAGAGACCACGCGCGACCTGTAGTGGAGTCACAGCAATACCCTGACCAAATGAGTGCGTTGCAACATCAACTTTTGCCCACGAGTCAGGCTTTCGGAGAATCCCTCCCGTTTCTCCGGGAAGATCGAGACCTGTTGATTGCCCAAACCCAAACGAACGGAGCCCTAGATGTAGAGGCTCTTTTCCAAGCCGCATACCAACCTTTGTCATTCCGATGTTCGATGAGCGCACAACAACTTGGTGAAATGAAATAGCACCACTTGGGTGCACATCATGAATCGTATGCTTTCCTACAGGGAAAGATCCCTCTTCACAATCAATGACATCAGTCGCTCGCGCTGCTCCTTGCTCGAGAGCAACGGCAGCCACAAAAGGTTTCATAATAGATCCTGGCTCAAAAATTGTTTCAAGAACAATATTCTTGAGTTGCTCCCGTGAGCGTACTCGCTCGGTATTGAAATTTATGCTCGGCGATTGAGCGAGCGCAAGAACTTCTCCCGTCTCTGCATCAAGCATGACAGACATGGCGCGCTTAGCATTCGCATTTGCTCTTCCCTTTTCAAGCTCCTCTTCAACAATGTGTTGGAGGCGTGCATCGAGAGTAAGCGCAAGTGGCTCACCTTTGGGAAGGCTTCGTGAGGCGACCTCACGTACAGGAATCTCGATTTCTTTTCCAAAACCATCACGCGCTACATGTGCACGAGTGGCTTCTCCTTGAAGATATTTCTCATAGACGGCTTCGATCCCAGAAAGACCTTTCCCATCTATACCGACCTTCCCGAGAAGTGTACTTGCAGATCGGTTATATGGGTAGTAACGGCGAGACTCTAAGAGGTAGCCTACTCCTTTGATACCAAGTCCTTCGACTTGTTCGGCATGAACCTTGGGAACTTGTCGCTTAATCCAGACAAATGGGCTCTTACTTTCAAATTTCTTTCGTACCGCAGACTCACTCATTTGAAGCGCTTGTGCCACTTGATCAATAGCGAGCTCTTTGTCTCTTACTTGACCAGGTCTCACATACACCGAACCTGCTGGGACAGAAACAGCCATCAGCTTGCCGTTGCGATCTAAAATTGGACCCCGTTCAGAAGCAAGTTCAATGGTAGTGACATGTTGCTTTATGGCTGAGGTGCGCCACTGTGAAAATTCAGAGACCTGTAAGGTATAGAGACGAAAGACAAGAAGTGAGACCCACAAAAGAATAAAGAAGAGGATGGCCCATAGTCGAAATTTCTTCCCGTCGACACTCATCGCATCAGCTGAGGGAGAAGAAGAGAGTCGAGAGTAGTCTCTTCCGATGTATTGACTTCGACTACTTCTCATAGGAGCCCCTCAGTTGGCAAAGCAATTTTTCTGGCTTGTTTTGGATCGAGAAAGGTCAGTCCCAATCGCTCTTGAGCAAGGCTTGCAAGGGTATCTGGTCGGTAGAGGACAGAGAGTTGTAGTTCAAGATCTCGGCGCTCCATGTCGTACTCAACCGTTCGTTGGCGCTCTGTGGCAAGTGCATATCCAAGCTCCGTTGTTTCGACCTGAACCCAAACCTTGACAGCTAAAACGACAAGCAGTGTTACCACGGCATAGATTTGACGGCGAACAGAAACACGCGTATCTCGTCTATCGCAATACACCGATTGGTAATCTAAACAAACAGCCATTATCCCTTTCCCCGATTATTCTTTTGCAAACTCAAAAACCCGAAGCCGTGCACTTCTTGACTTGGGATTCCTCTTTACTTCTTCATCACTTGGCACCACAGCTTTTCGAGTAAGAAGCTTTCCGAGCGACTGCCGATCGTGAGCTCCAGGCCAAACGGCGGGCGCACGCTCTCCTTCCCACTTGCGCATCGTTCGTGTCACGAGCTTATCTTCAAGTGAGTGAAAGGAGATAAAAAGAAGACGACCCCCAGACCGAATAAGTCTCGGGGTCGCCTTAAGAAGTGTCTCTACCTGGGAGATCTCATTGTTTACAGCAACTCGTAGTGCCTGAAAGACTACGGTAGCAGGGTGTGTTGCCTTTTCTCTTGCACGTCTTGGCAAGGCTTCTTCAACGATTCGCGCAAGCTCTTTGGTTGTTTCAATAGGACGAGCAGTAATAATGGCTTTAACCACTCGCTGGGTGTCCTGCCCCACACCTCCATCACGTAAGACAGACCGCAAATCAGATTCAGAATATTCATTGACAATATCAGAGGCGCAAAACTCTTGCGTTTCATCCATACGCATATCAAGTGGACCATCGTCACGAAAAGAAAACCCGCGCCCCTCAAAGAGTTGGTCTACAGAGGTACCCAAATCAGCGAGCACGCCATCAAACTCAACACCTTTTCCTACTTGCTCTACATCCTCAAAGGTTCCGTGGAATGCTTGGAATCGCTCACCGTATGAAATGAGCCGCTCTTTCGCTCTTGCAAGAGCGCGCGTATCTCTATCAATAGCAAAGACGGTTGATTCTGGGTGTGCTTTGAGCATCGCTTCGGTGTGGCCTCCGCCACCGAGGGTACAATCGAGAAAGGTGCCCCCATGTGATGCTTGAATATACTCCAACACTTCCCTCTCTAAGACCGGCACATGCCGTGTTGTATCCATTAGATATCTACATCTGCAAAGAGCTCAGGATCCTCGAGGAGCTCTTGCTCCGTTTGTGAGAAAATATGATCCCAAACCCGTGTGTCCCAAACTCGAAAACCGTGAATCGAGGAAGTAAACGTCACTTCCCGTTCGACTCCTGCATAGGTGCGAAGATACTGTGGCAAAAGGATTCGTCCACTCTTGTCCAGCGAACACTCAGCTGCCCTGCTGAGATAAAAGTTCTCCAATTTTTGGAGCTTGGCGCTAAATCGGCTTTTAGCTCTAAGCTTGCCCTCGAACTCGCTCCAGGATGCAATCCCAAAACCCTCGAGGCATCTTGCTCCGTCTGAAATGTAGTTTGTAAGAACGACACTTCCCTCTCCTCTCTCAGAGAGAATCTTCCGGAACTCTGCTGGAAGACTCACTCGGCCCTTCTCGTCGATGGTGTGAATAAAGTTGCCCCGGAATGAGAGTGGGAAACCTCCTTGAGTAACCGAAATGACCGGTTCAGACTGCGCTTCGTTTTGCTCTTTGGTCATCTGAACACGCCTAAAAAAAACGTGTGTGAGGCGTCAGGGGGCTAACAACAACTGACATCCCAAAATATCCCACTCTCACCCACTTTCTACACACTACTCCCATAAGGTTGTAACGGTCAACCATAAAATTGAGGTAAGATCCTGAAAAAACTGCTTATTTTAACAAGCTTAAAGTTAACCCTCTCTTTTTTAAGTGTATTTTCAGGAGCTTAACCTCTTACCCTCTGATTTCGAGGAATAAAAAAAGATTGTTTTTTTTATTAATCTCTCCTTGTTCTAGTACCAAAAAAGGCGTTAGTTTTTTGAGACCTCGGTTTCGAGCTCTTTTAAGTGTTGTTTCCTATAGGAGTAGCATGGCAGACCAAGCGGTATCGCTTCCCACTATAGAAGATGTACGTTCAACTCTTAACAGCTGCGCTACGTTCTCACTTCGAAAACTGTCTCGACTCACTACTCAGATCTTCGATGAAGCACTGTCCTCCACCGGTCTCCGCTCAACGCAGCTTATTATTCTCGCAACCCTTTACCTTAAAGAGAAAGCAAGGCTAAGCGAGCTTGCTCGCCAACTCGCACTCTCCCCTTCAACGCTCTCACGCAACCTCAAACCGCTCGAACGAGACGGCCTTGTTCAAACAAGTCTCGACACTGCACGTCGGAGAAAAATTGTCTTAACTCCTACAGGAGTAGATCTGCTTCAAAAATGCCTCCCTCGCTGGAAAGCTGCTCAAGAGTCTCTCTCTGATCTTGTAGGTGTTCAGTTCTGGAAAGAGCTCTCCCCCCTCTTACACCATTGTATCCAGAGTATTCAGATGAGCGATGAAGCTGAAACCAGCTTGTGAGACGAGCGAAAAATTCGGGTTAGACTGGAGTAACTCCAATAACCTCTCCGAGACAAACAACTTGTTTTTCGCCTGACTGACGGCGAATGGCAGCAAGCAAAAAAATTGAATCCCCTTCTTCTCGAGAACGAAAAACTGCCTCTTGCTCCTCTATCCACACTGAGACATCCCTCAACGAAGAAGAAAAGCGACCATCTCCCTTCGTTGTAAGCTCAAGAAAATGGGAAGGAGATATTCGCCCTAAAGCTTGGGAGAGGTCTTCTTCTTGGTCATCAAAGAGATCCGGAGAAGCATGTTCACCACTCTCCCTCCCTGTATCTATCTCAACCGTAGATGCTAATGGGAACCAAGGACAAGGAGCCACTTTTGACGGCTCAAACAGCTTTAAGGCTCCAAGAAGCTCAATGTTGTCGAGAGAAGTGCTGCCACGATCAGGAGAAGACAACTGAAGAGTTCCATCAGTGGCAACGTGGAGGATTCCTGCCTCTGTCTTTCGTTTCTTTCGGTAGTGCTCTTTAAACGAATTGACAGAATCAAAAGCATCGTCAAAAACACTATTGAAGCTCTCAAGAGCCCCCCCATGTTCATATTCAGCAACACGACGTTTAGCGTCCTCAAGGGCTTTTCTCACCCTTGGGAAGTACTGCTTACGAACACATTCTCTCTCATAGAACTGTTCAAAGAAAACTAATTCAGAGTGAGCATACTCTTTTCCAACAGGATCATCGATCAACCACTCATCAAACGTATCATTCGCACGGTGCCTTTGAGCAATATGATGTAAGTCTGGATGGTGCTGCTCCATCATGCTATCTGCCCAATCAAGAATCTCTGCTAGGAATGTTTCACCAAATAATTTAAAAAGATATTCTCTATCTTTCCACTTGGCTTCTACTTCCCGATCGCTCACGGCAGCAATGGAATCTATTTGGTTTTCTAATTCCTCTTCCAGTTTCAGATCCAGCTCTCTTACTGTATCTACTCCCTGTTGAACGAGCTCTGCCCAGTGGCGTGTTTCGAAGAGCTGAATATCGCAAGGAAACCAATCCATCAAATGTTGCCCCTGGCGAGAAAGCATCATCTCTACCAACGTACCTCCCACGCGATGGCGCTTGAGTTGCTCTTGAAACACCTCTTGCCTACCTCCTCGAACGAGCTCGGAGAATCTTAAGTCCTCAAGATACTCTTCACGTATCATCTTCAAGGAAACATCATCTTCAAGATCTTCTAGGGCGAGATTGACACGTGAGGCTAGTTTCTCATTTCCTCCGAGATCGGGATGATGCGCACGTGCAAGCACAAGTCCTGTAGCATCGACAAGAGATTGGAGACGTTCAGTAGAGAGGTGCTGAACAAGCTCAGGCCGAAGACCAACGACATCAAGGGCATTTTGAAATTCACTCACGACTCCCCCTGTTCTTCAAAGCTTAAGACTTCACCTTCTATATGATACCGAGCTCCCGAGTTCGAGAAGCTTTGAGTCAAAAGAAAAATGCCGACTTGTGGATTTTCGGGAAGATAGAGACAGGTATCAAAAGTACCAAAGAGGCCCTGAGACTCTTTTCCAGCTACTTGCATACAGAGTGAGTGAACACTTCTCCCTTGAGCGCAAGAGATATTTTCTAACTCCCCCCAAAGATCGTGGTGATAGAGAAATCCGAGCACTTTTCTTTGACTCTCTCTTACCATTCGGGGGGCTAGAAATGGACACTTTCGAATTCGGTTTGGTAAACTAAAGACTTCCATCCCCTGCCCATCCACAAAAGACTTCCCTGTGCGAAAAGCTTCCCGAGCAACATCTGCAGCAAGGCTATAGTCTCTACCTCTCCACTCTAAATCACGAGCCTGACATGCGAGATAGTCATAAAGGATAAAATGACCTGTGGGCAAAAGACGTATATCAATACCGTTGTCCCTCTGGGGCGGTAGCATTTCTCGCACGAGAACAGTGGCGAGATGCTGCTGAGCAACCTGTTGCTCAGCGAATGCCTCTTGCGCACACTGAATTTTGTCTCCTATCTCGTTGTGTTCAAGAATACTTGTCAGATCTTTGAGAGCCCGTTCCCCATCAAACAGTGAAGCTCTCGCTTCAGAGAGCGCTGAGAAAAATGTATCTCCTCCCTTGTGCGCCGTTGTATCGGTGTGCAAAGCACGAGCTCTGACGCGGTGAGTATCTCTCAGGAGCTCTGCTGCTTTTTGCATCGTGAGACCACTAAGGACGGATGGATGAACACCTAATTGTTTACAAGCAAGTGAGACATCAGACATGGAGCGCTACCTCAAGATCTCCATGAGCACCCCTTCAATACAAAAATAAGGAGTGCGCTCAGGAGGCGAACAAACGGAGACAAGGAGCGAAAGCTCTTCCCCAGATGTGACATTGGCCTCTGGGGACACATAGAGAGCGAGCTCAGCAAATTGCTCAGGGGAGATAGATTCAAAATTATAGGCTCGAGAGGTATATTCTTTGCTGAGATCAATATCACCAGCACTTTCTCCTGGAGGAAGGAGTCTATTTGCGGCAGGGGCTTGTAGGCCAGCACGTCGAAGTCTGATAAACAGATCTTTAAGGCTATCCTTCGGAGATGCTAAATGGAGGATTCCTTTAATATCACGTTCCTGTTTGCCATCTTGGATGAGGCCTCCTGCGTTGACCGGCAAATCTTTCAAGCTAGCACCAAAGACTTTTGGATCTTCGCTCACAGCATCAACCACAAGATTTTCATCTGGGAAAAGTGAAAGTGCATGCTCAAGATCAATCACGCGCATCGTACACGGCCCTTGCGACCAGATAGGATTCTTGGCTTCATAGTATTTCCGCAAGGCTAACTCCGTCCTGTCGGTTTCTGACTCCGCCATGTGGACTAATCTTTCGGCAAGTGAAGCCTCTTTGTGGGGCTCTAAAGGTCGATATGCCCGAACAGCTCGCTGAAGCCCTTGAGGAGTAGAGAGCTCATTCCAGGCTTGATCAATTTCACTCCAACGAGAAAGGGCAGCGTCGCTCGTTTCGGAGAGATCGGGCCGAAGTTCCTTGGCGTGAAAATCTCGGAGTACTCGAGCAAGGGCAAGAACTTGCTCTGAACTCAATCCCTGAACACCTTCTCGAGATACTCCTAAGAGAGCTAGCGGATTTTGAAGAATATTATCTGCTTGCTCTGCAGCAACGGTCATTCGTCATTCTCCGTATCCACTTCAACCTCGCCATTTCGTGGAACAATAAACTCTTCGCGAAACTTTCCCCACGTCGTGATCTGATTTTTTTGTGCAACGCGTAAGGCTCGACGAACCGCTTCTTCAACATTGGAGTGTTGAGATGAACCAAACGTATGAATTGTTTCGCTAAGTGCATGAGCGATGTCGTCTTCAAGATCACTTGCTGATGGATCTCCATCAAATCCAAAGAAGTCAACAAAATTCTCGACAACTCTCATTGAGATCAAACGATTATCAGCATCGAATGCTATTTGTTCCGACTCCGTTCGTTTTTGGCCTTCATGAATTTCTAAAATACCAATCGGAGCAAGTGCAGATTTCTCATCATCGGTCGTGTCCAACATGCGATCTATCGCTGCGCAGAGTTGTACTTGCGCTGGAGAATGTCCTTCTTTCATCAGAACTAAGGCGTGTTGACCAGTAAGCGGTGAGCCGCTCGTAGCATCAGCAAGAGTTTCAACATCAATTTCTGAAAGATGATGAAGTACTATTGCTTGACGAAGTTGTGAGCGAGGGATACCGAGATTTTTCATTACTTCTGGCTCTATATCTTCAAGTCGCGCGAGAGACGCACTCTGACTTCCTTTGAAAGGAGCTTGTAAAGGTTTCTCTGGGAGCTCGCCTGCTTCTAGGATCTTCCTACTCCCACCAGTAGAAGGTGTCGCTTGAGCTAAAGTATCATCAAGAAGTTGAGCATCGATATGTTCAATCGCTGTATTTTGTTCAATCGCATAAAGAAGAACTCCGTAGGGAGTTTGTGCAGGAATATCCTCTGAGCCAGCATAGAAACGAATCTGATTTGAACGAACAAGGGCAAGTGCGTACTCAACAACATCTTTCGGCGTAGACATATCTTCTTCATGTTCGTCCACATAAGCATCTCTGCGCTTCTCAAATGCTTCTACGATTCTCTCAGCTGAGACTTGTTCCATTCCTCGTAGACAATCCGAAACAAACGCACTACGAAATTTTTCAAGCTGAGGGAGGGAGGGCAAAACTCGTAAGATATTTTCGTCGCCTTGTGAGAGGTGGGAAAAAGAGCGCATTAACTCTTGAAACGTTCCTATTGCAATCTTCGCAATTTCGTCATTGTACTGTTCTTGAAGCTCAGCAACACCGGCTCGAAGGACATCGAGAACGATCTGCGAATCTTCTTCTTCGCTCAGGGTTTCAAACGTAAGCGAAAATACTTCGTCTGAGGATTGTTCTGGAAAAGCGCTGCGTGGCTCAGCAGCATGAGCTGGATCTGTCATACGTTGTACTCCTTTGAGAAAATGTCAAAGAGAGAAACGTAAATCTGTTTCCCTCTTACACTCAAACTGAAAAAATCAGTCGAGCTACTTCCCCCAAAGAAGTAATGCTTTCCCAGCAAAAAGCAGTTCCCAGCATATAACCCATGGTATGGATATATCTGATGGAATGTGGCCTATGGTACCGGTTCTTGAATCTTAATCAACCTATGGGACTCAGGTTTTTTGCTTATTCTACCGTCACGCTCTTAGCCAAGTTACGCGGCAAATCCACATCAGTACCGTTTAAGACAGCAACATAATAGGCAAGCAGTTGAAGCGGCACGGTCAAGACGAGCGGGCTGAGCTCCTCAGAGAGATAAGGAAGCTCTACCACATCATCGCAGAGATCGTGAAGCTCTTGGTGCCCCTGGATATCTGTGATGGCAATAATCCTGCCCTCACGAGAATGAACCTCACGAAGATTAGAAAGAGACTTTTCAAAGAGGAGATCTGATTTTTGAAGCACAACAACGACAGGCATTTTCTCGTCAATCAGAGCAATAGGCCCATGCTTCATCTCACCTGCAGGATAGCCTTCGGCATGAATATAGGAAATCTCCTTGAGCTTCAAAGCTCCTTCAAGAGCTATCGGATAGCAGGTCCCTCTTCCAAGATAGAGAAAATCTTGGGCTGAGTGAAACTTCTTGGCTATCTGCTTTATCTGCTCCTCTGACTCAAGTGCTGCCTCTATAGCACTCGGGAGGTGTACAAGATCAGAGATAATTTTAGAGCGTTTTTCAAGAGGAACTTCTCCCCGCTGTTCACCGATATGGAGTGCTAAAAGGAGAGAACCAACAAGCTGGGTCGTAAAAGCTTTCGTTGAAGCTACACTAATTTCTGGACCTGCCTGGGTGAAAATACAGTGATCCACTTTTCGAGCTATTGATGAGCCTAAGACATTACAGATAGCAAGGGTGTGACATTTCCCAGAAGCGACCTCAAGAGCTGCGAGCGTATCAGCGGTTTCACCCGACTGTGACACAACAGCCATCAAGCTGTTTTCGGTGATGACAGGAGTGCGGTATCGAAATTCCGAGGCATAGTCGACCTCGCACGGAATCCCAGTAAGCATTTCAATATAAAATTTTGCAACGAGGCACGAATGCCAAGCAGTACCACACGCAGCGAGTACGATTCGATCTATACGCTGAATATCATCTTGTGTGAGCGAAACGTCTCCAAGATGAATACGAGCTTCCTCGATATTCAAACGCCCACGGAACGTTTCTCCAATGACCATAGGCTGCTCATGAATCTCCTTGAGCATGTAGTGCTTATAACCACCCTTTTGAGCCGTTACCGGATCCCACGTAATATGCTCAACAGGCCGCTCGACTGGTTCCCCATTATTTTCAATACGAACCGAGCCGATCTTGACCTCTGCAAAATCGCCATCTTCAAGAATAAGAAAATCTCGGGTATGACCAAGTACAGCTGGAATATCACTCGCAACAAAGACTTCCGTATCAGAGATCCCAACCACAATGGGGGTCGCATTTTTAGCAACAAGGATTCTGTCTGGGTGCTGAGAGTCAATTGCAAGAAAGGCATAGCTTCCACGCAATCGATCACAAGTCATTCGAATTGCTTCAAAGGGCTCATTGCCTTCTTCAAGATACTTATTGAGAAGATGAGCTGCTATTTCAGTATCCGTTTCTGAGCTAAACTGACAGCCCTCGGCTTTAAGTTCATCTCGAAGCTCAATGTAATTTTCTACGATACCGTTGTGAATGAGGCTTACTCGACCAGCGGTATGGGGATGTGCATTATTCTCTGATGGCTTGCCGTGGGTAGCCCAGCGGGTGTGGCCAATACCAATCCCACCACTTTTTCCCTTCGATTCACCCTTTAATTGCTTCTTTAGCTCAGCGAGTTTGCCAAGAGCTCGATAGACGTGGATGCCACCATCTTCATAGATCGCAACTCCTGCAGAGTCATACCCACGGTACTCAAGTTTTTCGAGGCCAGAGACAACAACATCTAAAGCGCTATTGTCGCCAATATATCCAACTATTCCGCACATCTATTGCCACCCTTTGAGAAGAAACTCCACCTAGACTACCCTTTGTCTCCAAGAATGAAAAGGTCTTCGAACAGGTTGAAATCACTCAGCTCCCCTCATTCTCCACGCTATGAGGAAAACAGACACGAACAATTGATTAGCATTCATGAAATAAGCATACTGCGAAAAGCTGGGGACAATTGAGTATACTTTCACTGTAGTACCCCATGTGCGAACACTCGCAGCACACCCCACTGTCTCAACTCGCAAACGACTCGGAGAACCTCTCTCTTAGTCACCCAAGTGATTGCAGTGATTCCAACCTCCAAAATCTTCACGAGTCTCGTTTACCTCCACTAGAATCCTTAGATGATGAACAATTACTCAGCGAAGGAATTGACATCTCCCAATTGCGCTTAAATCCAGATACTGAAGCTGAGTTTATAACTAGACAGAAAAGTCAGCGAGAAGAGATGCTCGCATCTATCGTGAAACGATTAACTCCAGAGTCACTCAGAGTCCACCTTGAAACACTCGATGACGCAAATCCTTCTACTTATTTGCTCGCATCCCAACAAACAGATCTCTCTGCTGAAAACTGCATCTTGCTCGCAAAGCGAGTTTCTGCACGAGCACTAAAGAAAACCCTTGAGCTTGTTGCTACTTGGAGACAAACAAGAGAACAAGAGTCAGAACTGCCAGCAGAATCTCAACTTGTTACAATGTTGATGACTCCACCAGAAACACTTCATAGCCTCCTTTTTGGTGATGAGGATCGTAATCAAGCGCGATTCTTTGAAGATCTCAAGGTTGATTCCTCTACAGAAGAGCAAAGACAAGTTCAAATAAAGAGAGCAAAACAAGCTCTTCCACCAGACATTGATAACCGGCCCCTAGAAGAGCTCGGTCTTCTAGGGGGCGAATACGGTGATAATATCTATTTAAGACAGCTTGTCGTGGACAAGTGCTTCCCTTTACTCAAATGGGAAACAGATTGCGTTCTCCGTCGACTTCGAAGAGGAGTTCTCGAAGAAGAAGAACTCATCGCTGAAGGCATTTTAGGCATTCACCAAGCGCTCCTTGGTTTTAAAACTGATAAAGGCACTTCGTTTAAATCGTATGTACAGGTTAGAATTCGAGGAACCCTGAAAGATTACCTCAGAAAGTTAGACTGGGCCCCAAGGTTAACTCGGTATCGAAAAAACCTTCTCGACAAGGCAAGAGAAAATCTCCACCAAAAAAATATTCATCTACCTACGAGAGAAGAACTATTTGAAGAGCTTGGTCATCTTCATCTCCTTAGAGAGCAAGCAAAAGCTCGGAAAATACTCAAAAAAGCTGGCACGAAGAACCCCACTGAAGAGCAAGTTGCCCAAATCGTAGCGGAAAGAGGACCATTTACGGAACAAGACTTTGAGAAAATCCTCAAAGATTCCCATATTGTGAAGCGAGGCTCTCTCTCAGCAAAAGCTCGCTCAAATATAGATAATACGGACCGTACAGTTGGAGCATTAATCTCCGATCCTAAATCAAAAAGCCCTTCAGGCGATCTAGAGGCAAAAGACTCATTTAACTATTATCTAAAGATTCTAGGAACGAGAGAGCGTATCATAATTGAAAGCTACTACCTCCTAGGACTGAATATGGAAACTATAGGGAACATCATTGGAGCAAGTGAAGCTCGTGTGAGCCAAATGTTTAGCCATATTCTTGCTCAGCTCCGAGCATCCTTTCGTACATCCACCGGACAAAAAAGATTCACTCAATTTATTCCTCAGAACCGAGATAGCAAAACCGAAGCCTTCCTCCGAGACATTTTTGGTGAGGACACAGAAGATGACAAGACACTTGCTTCCGCTGACCCCCTCAACAATCTAGAAATAGACAAGCCACAAAGTGCCTCAGGCGAGAGCGAACCGCCCATAAAAACTATTGATGTAGATTTCTATTAAAGTCCTACGGACACTTTGACTAGCCCCACTAGGCATGGTAATAAAACACCGTTGCAGCGCAAGTCCTGCTTGCGTAAGGGGTACATCTTTAATGGACTTTTTAGAGATATACGACCATGCAACAACAATCTACAACCCCCCAACGCCTTGGGGTTAATACCGCTCCTAACTGGAAAGCCAACAGAAGCACTATTCAACAGGTAGGTC
>JAUIBK010000052.1 GCA_030428205.1 bacterium | reverse complement strand
CTTTTGGCCGCTATATTAGCAAATTCGGTTTCATCAAAATGGGGGGAGTCCTGGTATCCAATAGAAAACGTTTTGATCCCCGGTCTAATTTCATTGGCTACGCCAGAAATAATAGAAGAATCAATCCCTCCGCTTAACCCAATGATCGCCTTATCAAACCGCTCTCCAGCAGGACCACCAATACGACGAAAATAGTCTTTTATTCCTAACGTGAGAGCCTCATAGAGCTCTTCTGTTTCGCTCATCTGAGGGACTTCAAGCTCTGCGTTTCTTGCGAGATCAACAACGTAGAGCTCTTCGCGAAAAGCATCCCCTTGCCCTATCAACGCTCCATCGGCTGAAGCTACGAGGCTTCGTCCATCAAAGATGAGCTCACCTTCGTATCCATCGAATCCACCAACAAGGTTGGCGTACACAACGGGCAAGTTATGCTTTCCTGCTGTATGCTGAATTAACTCAGCACGTGTTTCATGTTTCCCAATCTGAAACGGAGATGCTGAAACGTTTAAGAGGAGGTCTGCTCCTTGACGAATAAGTCCATCAACTGGATCTTCGGTATAGTTCTCTTTTTCCGCCCAAAGGTCTTCACAAATAGTCGTCGCGAGGCGCAAGCCTCCCGCTTGAAATACTTTCGATTCTCTTGGTGGTGCAAAATACCGATCTTCAAAGAAGATATCATAGGTAGGTAGGAGTGTCTTATCTTGCACTCCAACAAGCACACCATCATGGATGACAGCAGCTGAGTTATAGAGCGTTGGACGCCCACCTGAACGGAACACTTCTGGATCTGTATCAACAAATCCAACAACAACAGTGATTCCTTCAGACGCTTTTCGAATAACATCAATGGCTTTGAGATTGTCCTGCAGGTAGCTCTTATTAAAGAGCAAATCCATACTGCAGTAACCAGGAACGGCCAATTCATTAAAAACAACGACATCACATCCCTGCTCTCTCGCGTTGTGAATACACCGAACTATCTTTTCGGTATTTCCTCGAATATCTCCTGGGTCAGTTGAGATCTGCGCAATTCCAACACGAGTATTCTCTGTTGTTTGAAGAAGGTGACGTGAGACGTCTTTGGCTGCTTCAGAGATTGCCCCTCCTTCGATTCGAACAGGAACCTGGGGAAGGCTTGGCAAAGAACTACTATCATTGGATACTGCTTGTCTGCTCTGCTCTAACATCACATACCTCCCAATTCAGTGCTTTCACCAACAACAAGGGGGAGTGACGGATTTGGTCGATAAGGTCGTCCTACTTTGGAAATGGGAATAAAGCTTTCTGGAGTTTCTCCAACGGCAACGATATCCATCGTTGCTGCTCGACACGGTTTATAAATTCCACCAACACCAAGGGCATCAAAAAGTGTAACGCCGAGCACCTCTTCTGCTCGTCGAAATGCTCGCACCTTTTCAACATCACCAAACCCGCTCGTGAGCATGATGCGAACATCACTTCTTCCAGCCTCATCAAGTGCTTTTCGAAGCGCGTACACTCCAGAAACAGTCACTCCCGTGCCGTACCAATATTTTGCATCTCGTTCATCATCTGAAGGCAGAGCGATTCCTTCAGTTCGCAACTGGGTCGCTGCCGGATCATCCGCCGATCGAAGCCCCCCTTGGGGAACGTTTTCACCACACGTATCAACACGAACAGCATAGAGCGCATCTCCAAGCGCCTTAGCCGTAGCCAGCGAATCATCGATTTCACGATTGTTGTAATCAATGAGAGCGATACGCGGGACTGACGTATCGATATGCCGGTCAAACGCGAGGGTGGATTCAACTACCGCATCTTCCGAGCCTTTGTAGAATGCATAAATATTCTCTAATGCGTGAGGAATTGTCCCAACACCGTCTTTACCAAAGGTGTTTGCCCCAGCATCGGTTGAGGCTCCTGTCGCACCACCTTCATATGCAGCTTGAGCAATGGCAGCATCAAGGCGAAACTCCCAATGTCGTGCCCCGAAATACGTAACCGGCCTACCTCCTGCAGCCTCCACAACTTGGCGCATATTCTGTCGCACCTCATCAAGATCAACATCTTGAACTTGATCGTTGAAGCGAGTGGTTTCAGCGCTTAATACTCCAAGGTAGAACGTTTCGAGTTTAATAATCTCTTGAATAGGAGCTTCAATGACGAGAAGAGTTTCTTTTGCGTCGTATACATCACCATCTTGTTTGGCATATATTTTTCCGCCAACTTCTTCGATATTTGAGTATTTTTTCAATGCCGCTACGGCTTCATCTATTCCGAAAACTTCACCCGGCCCCTTGCGGATAAAAACTTGTGCACGCACCCACGGATTCATCCCTTCTTTTTCGAGAATATCCGCAGAACGGAGAAAATACTTATCAATGTACGGCTCAAAATATTCAGGGAGCCTTGCCACCAAGGCATCGACTCTCTCTTGGTGAGTGAGCGACGCCGAATGAGAAAATTCCTCTTGTGAAAGTACAGGCTCGAAACTTCGTTGAACCTTAAAACCAGTTGCAGCATTGAGTTCTTGAGCCATTGTGTGCACCTCCTGTATACATGCTTATTGCAAACAATCAATGCATGCACATGTACCGCAATATACATTTGGTTGCAAGTCACACGTATAGTAGAACACTCAACTTGCTAATATTACTATTTTATATTTCAATAGCGCTCATAAAGACGGAAGTATGTGTGTTGCGCAAGCGATAGAACTGGGCTTCACACACAAGGTTCGTGAATCCTCTTCATGAGCTTATGCCTGCTCTGAACAGCTGCGCTTACGAGAGAAGATCGATTTAAGGCTCTCAGAAATCCAACGGACTCCCACAGCTCGAGACACCTCTTGGTGGTATAAAAAAAACTGAAAAATAAGCACTGAAATAAGAACTGTGCCCGGTAGGTGGGCGAGAAGAACAAAAGGATCGCTAGTAAAATAGCCATAAGTGGCCCAACTTATATAATTACTCAGCCACATGACGACCATAGAAAGAGACAATCCTTCACAGGATTTACGTAGGAAGTTCTTGCGGATCTGCGCAGGCAATCCTAGGCAGATATGTACCGTAGTACAGGTGACGGCCAGAGCACCTGCTATTGAAGCTATACCCATGTAATCCCTCTCTTTTCTTGTTGAGCTTTCTCTCCATAGAAGAGGAGTGAAGCCATTAACTTATTTGTAGATATTTTACAATTATATGCCCAATTATTGAACTCATGTGACTTATAAAGAGACAGGGCCATTCAAATGAACACATAGCAAGAATGCTCATTCGACACACCAATCTACTGAAGAGACGTGCTTATCAAAGGATTAAGACAGAAACGCCATAAGATCAGAAAAGAGCATTTCAAATGTAGTGTATCCAGAGTCACTATTAAGATGACCTCCAGAATCAACATAGCGAACAGAAGCACCCAGCATATCTTCTAGCTCAACGGCACAAGCTCGCGGCACATATGGATCATCACTCCCAGCATAGAGATGGATAGCGCCAGCGTTCTCTCTGATTCTCATCCAATGGAGAGGAGGCTGAAGAAAAGTCTCATTAAGTCGATCGTATTTTTCAATACCAAGAAAAGATGTAAAGCCTGCAACAAGGAATGTAGCACGTACAGAGCAAGATGCATGTTCGAGGGCGTGAAGGAGAAAAACAACTCCTGTGCTGTGACCAACTACAATGTCAGTCGGTCTTAACTCCCCTACTACCTCACGAAGTATTTGCATCCAACTATCGAGCGATTGCCCCCGAGGAGTTGGAAATTGAGGAGAGATCACTTCCACTTGTTTTTCTTTGAGTTGAGATGCAAGCCAAGGAAACCAATTGGACTCGGGTGAACCTTCTGTCCCGTGGACGATAATGACTCTGACATCACTCATAGCTTTCGTATATACCCCGTAACCTTAGGTTTGTCGTGCTCTCGGAGTATGGTGCTGAGTATCGTGGAGTGAAAGCTGATCGCTTTCACGCGTCTTACTCTACGGGGTATATTTGTCTTCCCCAGGGAAATACGATGCTTGCGCATCATATTTCCCGTGCGGCGTCCCCGAGGACGCCTCGCAGCTGCTGCGCAGCTGATATACTCAGTGAGTTTTTCTTCGACAAACCTGTGGTCACTGAGTATATCTTTCAAAACTCGTTGCATAAAGAAGAAAAGTGCACTCAGATAATCTATGACGCTCACTCCACTCATACGTAATGACTCATTTGTTAGCATTTCCGATGAGCATGGACACGCTCCAGCAAAAGACTACATAAAACACATTTTGACAGCAATCAGTTCTCACTCCTAAGTGCGCAGCCACAAAGCCGAAGTAGGTGCCCCTGAAGGTGGCAACGCATCCTCAAAAGAAGAGATTTCAGGGGCTTGCAGGAGAGAGTGGCTTGGAAACACAATTTCCGTCCCATTTCCTCCCCCCAAAAGAAATGCAGCAAGGAGATATTGCTCTCCCCAAAGATGCTTCATCTGAGAAGGTGGATAGTCATAAGGGAGATAGATATCGTGAATATGAACAAGGACTCCAGGAGGAAGGAGCGGCAAAATCTCCAAAAAGAAAACAACGACATCATTAGCTGGAAACACATAATGTGAGCCATCATAAAAAAGTACATCACCAGGCTTCACAAGAGAAAGCACATCCTCCTTTACTTCTTCTAACGCGGAACGCACAACGGTATCACACAAGGCATCAATCTCTTGTCGTGGCAATGGGTCAATCGAGGTAATCAAGAAATCTCTTCCAAGAGCCTTTCTCGTAAGGTGGGCAATGCGTGTTGAGATGCCAGAGCCTATCTCAACATATTGCTTTGGAGCATAATCATTTAAGAAAGTGAAAAGTACTAGCGCATCAAAGAGCGAGTAAAACTCATTCCCAATTATCGAACCTAACGTATCAGGATCATCAAGAGCAGCTTGGAACTCCGGGAGCGATCTTTGAAGCTGCTCTTGGAGTGCTTTACGATTCCCATAGCACTGAGAAAAAAGATGTTCAAGTTTCTTATGAGCCCCTGACGCACTGTCCCAGAGCGGTTTTGGAAGAGGCTCTATCTGGTAAAAAAAGCGGCAAAGGTGCGTACCAAAACCTGGGATACCCAGGTCATCAAGCGCCCTCCAGGCTTGCTTGCCTTTGAGCAAGCGTGATGCGATGGCGAGTTGTGTACGGTAGAGCAAATTCATAGTGTCAGGGAGTTTTCTCTTGTGTACTATGCCTAAGAGGGTACTGCATTATTATTGAAAAAGTACTATAGATGACTCAAGACGTACATACCGTAGTATTTACCGTTTGTAGTGCCAACTACCTTGGCCGAGCGAAACTTCTCTTTGATTCTCTCAGAGTACACGCCCCTTTCGCCCAGTTTGCGCTGCTCGTCTGTGAAAAGGATGAAATCGTCGACCAAGTCGATCTCGGAAAAGATGTGACCATCTACCGCCCAAGCGACATACTCCCTAAACACTGGAAAGAGTTTGCATTCAAATACAACGTCGTTGAATGTAACACCGCCGTAAAACCCTTTGTCATCGAACATCTTTTTGAACAAAACGCCGATCACATTCTCTACCTCGACCCTGACATCGAAGCACACGCTTCGCTGAGCCCTCTCTTTAAACTACTTACGCAACACGAAATGGTGCTCACTCCGCATATCACCAAGCCTCTCTATGACGACGGAGGTTTTCCATCGGTCGAGCACTACCTGAATGTAGGCCAATTCAATTTAGGTTTTTTAGCCCTTCGAAAATCGGAGGAAACAAAGGGAGTCATTCGGTGGTGGGCTTCGATGCTTGGAGAAAAATGTCTTCACCAATTTGGCTCAGGATATTTTGTCGATCAATATTGGGCGGCTCTCTTTGCCTCTCTGTGCCCAAATATTTTTATCCTGCGACATGCGGGGTATAACATGGCATGGTGGAATGCATTTCAGCGTGAACTCAACGATCAACTTCAAACTGAAGACGGTCCTCTTGTGCTCTTTCACTACAGTCATCTTCCAAAAGACAATCTCGCACAAGTTGCCCCAAAGCAAACACGGAGCAAGACGACAGAAGGCTCCCCTTTGTACAACTTACTTCTTGATTACCAAAAGAGACTTGTAGAAACTCACAAAACTCTCCCCCTCGTTAACAAAGAGTATTCTTTTGGTCTCTATGATGATGGCTCTCCCATTGAACAGCAAGAAAGAGCGCTCTACCACGCCATGACAGCTCAAGAGAAAGTTGCACTTGGCGATCCTTTCTCAGCAAAGCACACACTCCAGCAAAAGGTCATCGGACACAATCAACGCAAAAGAAAGAAGAGGCTCCTGTCTCTCCCACAAAGAGCACTGCGAGCTCTCTTCCCACTACAAGGAGACTCGCAGTGAGCATCTCCTACTCAGACGGCGCTCGAGAAGAACAAACCGTTCTTCGCTTACTCAAAGAAGCTTCAGATCTGAGCTCGCTTTCTCCCATAGCAGCCGATCTCTATGGGGACTGGTCCACGCAGTATCACCTTACACCAACGCGTTCAAACCTTCTCCGTCACCTCAACTTCACTGGCCTTCGGGTTTTAGAAATTGGTGCTGGAATGGGAGGAGTCTCTCGCTTTCTCGCCGAGCAAGCCAAAGAGCTCGTTGTTGTTGAAGGCACAAAAGCCCGTTTTGACTGCCTCTCTGAAAGACTTCGCGATCTTTCAAATTGGTCAGGCCAAGTTGCTAACTTCCAAGATGTAGAGATCAAAGCCTCCTTTGATGTTGTATGTCTTTTTGGTGTACTTGAATACGCCGAACTCTATATCTCTCTCAAAAATGGCGAATGTCCATTTGAATGGATGGTGCGTCGCGCTCTTGAACACCTCTCTTCCGATGGTGTTCTTATCTTAAGCATCGAAAACAAACTCGGTCTAAAATATTTTGCTGGAGGCGCAGAAGACCACCGGGGAACTCTCTTTGATGGAATCTGCGGATATCCATCAGAAAAATCAGCCCGCACATTCTCGCGAAAAGAGCTCCAACAACTCCTCTCACGAGTTGGCGCTGGCACTCTCCGCGAATACTTTCCTTTCCCCGATTATAAGACACCAAAGTCTATCCTTAGCTACGAGATGATAAGCTTGTTTCCACAACAAGCAGCACAGATTGCAACAAGTTCTTCATTTTGGAATCAACCGCTACCACACCTCGATCTCTTCTCTCAGACGCTCTCATGTCTTGAAGTCGCAAAAGCAGGCCTTCTCGCCGACCTCTCAAATTCGTTTCTTACACTCGCAACAAAGAGCAATCATTCTCAAGTGCTCGAGGCTTTGACCAAGAATGAGAGAGATCAAAACGCTCTTGCATGGAGCTACTCTTCTTTTCGAAAAGAACCGATACAAAGCATCTTTACTCTCGAGGGTGAAACCGTTTTGGTATCAAAACATCCCTTGAAAAACTCTCCTCCAAAAAGAGAGGGACGCCATCTTGCCTTAACATGGAATCAACTCTCTGAGCCTCTTCTCACACACGGCGAAATGCTGACATCCTCATTAGAGCGTCTGGCCTACTTTGCTCATTGGGATAGTTTTTTGGAGCTTTTTGACTCTTTCATTTTATGGATCAAAGCAAGCTATCAACATTCAACTCAGACAGATACACTTGAAGCACACTGCGTGGACCTACTGATTTCTAATACAATCTCTCACGCAGAAGGCTTTACGGCTTTTGACCTTGAGTGGAGTGCCGAGGGAGGAATCCCTCTTCATTGGCTTATTTTTCGAAATGCGCTCATGGCAAGAATGGGGCTGTCTCTTTCTACTAACAAATTCTTTAACACGCCGGAGGAACTGTACCTACTCCTCTGCAAGAGAACAGGAGTTCAAGCAAACAAAGAAGAAGCTCTTTTGTATGAAACCGAACTCCAGTCCTTGCTTACCTTACAACAGGCAGGGAACATAAAAAGTAATATTACGCGAATTCTTCTTGAGCCGCTTGCTCCAACACCCTTTCCACGTGAAGCGCAAAAAGAGGCTCAGGTAAGGAGGTTTCTACCGTTTGCGTACTCGCCGTTGCTGCGTCGAGCAGCATATTTTGAGAAGATGGCGCAAGATTCACCGACGCTGTCAAAAATTCGAGCTGGACTTCGCCGACTTGTTCGCTAGCGATTTCTTGAGTCGCCACCGACGATCCTCCCGAACTCAAGAGATAAACACCAAAGAGGATAAGGAGCGTACCTCCTACGCTTGATGGCGTGAGACGCTCTCCGAGAAGAAAATATGACAAGACGATTGTTACCAAAGGGTATGCACTCGTTAACGCTACTGCTTTTGCTGTATCAGGACCTGTAATTGCCTTAAGATAAGCATATTCACCAAGCAGGCCTCCGAGAAGACCAGAAGCAACAATGGCAAGAATCGTTATCCAGTCTAACTTTGCAAAAGAAGAAGCAAAGCTATCTGTTGAGGATCCCTTGATCACCATACAACCGAAGATACAAACTGTTATCGTCAATGATTGAAGAAACATGACGGTGGTCAAGTTACCACGTAAGAGGCCAATCTTATCGAGAAACGGGGCAATCCCCCAAGAGAGAACGGCTAGAAAAGACCAAGAGATACAACCAACATCCATAAACAAACTCCCAAAAAACCGCACTTCCCCTAGCAGTTTCGTTATGATGACGGTGAGGTGAGAAGTTGCATAGCGTGTTTTTTCAGCATGTTACGCTCAGAACTCGCCCCAAAACCCCGCCACTCCCGAGCCGTTCTTTTTCCTACAAGGAAAACCCCCTAGAACGTAGTATCGGTGAGATACATGTGCTACCTTGCGGCTCTCTATCAACACAGGAATAAGCCATGAATATCGAAGCAAAAAAAGTTGTTACTGTAGCCATGAAAGTAACCGACCAAGATGGCGTAGTTCTCGAAGACACCACTGGAGATGATCCTTTTATCTACCTCCACGGCATTGGTGGAATCCTCCCTGGCCTTGAAAACGCTCTCGAAGGAAAGGCCTTAGGAGATAAAATAGAACTCACTCTTACACCCGACGAAGCCTACGGTGACTACGATGACGATCTCGTAGATGTTCTCGAGAGAAATCAGTTTGAAGGAATACAAGAAATTTCAGTTGGTGATCAACTCGAAGGTGAAACAGAAGATGGAATCATTCCATTTACGGTTATCGCTATTGATGGTGAGGAGATCACCGTAGATGCCAATCATTTTTTTGCTGGTAAAACATTGCATTTCACACTCGACATTCAAGATATACGAGATGCCACACAGGAAGAACTTGAACACGGCCATGTCCATGCTGAAGGTGGTTGTGGTTGCTAACACCACTCATTAAGAATCCATCTCATTCTCTAGCATTGATCTTCTTGACCCTGACCTTTGTCTTGCCCTTGACCTGTGCCTCCTCAAGATAGCGACAGCATCATTTCTCTGTAGCCGACCCTTTCTATAACTATAAAGCCAAGAGCGCGAAGCTCATCTTTCTTCGGGCTCTTCGCGTTTTAAAATTTCAACTATGATATCTGTAAACTCTATTGAGGGATTGCCCTAGACCTCGCCCATATCTTGAGTATGGTTTTGGATAGCATTATAGGTCATGGTCAAGACAAAGGTCAGGGTCAGGAAGACACTTCCCATGAGAAGATAATACTTTTTTCTAGATCTTTGCGAAGGGCTACGCAGCCATTTTCGAACCAAATTGCCGACATTTGTTCTCTAACTTGTCGAGCAATGGCTCAAGTTGATTTTCAATTGATTCACCAAGTGCCCACCAAGATTGGTAAAGCTGTTGTTGGCAGATAGTTTTGCAAACTTCTGAAAGCGCGCTCACTTCTTCATTAATTTCGTAGCGCTTCTTCTCTTCCGCAGGAACGAGATCAAGTAATGAGCCATACCACTCAAAAAAAGCTTGGAGTGCATTTACGGCTTGTCCAAGCTTCTTATTCGCTTCGACTGATTCACCTGTTTGAAACTGTTTACGTGCAGCACGAAACTCAAAGAAACAAGCTTCAACAATATCAGACGAACGCGCAAAACGTTGAGAAACAAAGTTAGCAGGAGTATCTGTTTCTACTTCGACAATAGCAGTTCCAAATTGCTCGGGGTTTGCCGCCCAATCAGTCTCTTCGAGATCTCGGCCATCAAGAAGAAGGCTTGTAATCATGTGCTCTGGATCAATAACAGATTTGATCAGCTCAACGAGGTCAGCCATGCGCCCAACCCCTTGTGATTTCACTGGAGCGTCTTCTCCATTTATTCTGACTGAAACCATGACGAAATTCCCTGCTTGTTAACCGTTAAACCTATAAAGTCGAATAAAACTCACTTAGTGCCGCAGCACGACCACTTAGGTCACTATAATTCCTTCCCATTTGAGATGCGAGATCGCCCGCATCCGTTCCGGAAATATTCTCCTTAGCAAAGAGAAACATCCGTGAAAGTGGGCCAAGGTATGGATAATAAAAGCCAATTTCCTCAATCTTACGATCGAGCTCACCGAGCTTCTCGGTGGTTGCACCAAGCAGCGCTGGAGGCACAGTAGTGTCACTGATATACCGTTTGAGCTCGTCAATAGAACGAGCGCCCTGCTCTGCAAGAGCCGCTATCTGATCAATCCCCTCAAGAGCACTATCAACAACTTGAAGTCCTCCAAGACCGCCACTCTTTGCTCTCTCTTGAGGAAAACCACCGAGGTCTTCTAACCACAATTTGCGGTAAGCCTCTCTGTACTTCTGATACCAATCGTTGTGGTTCATAAGAGGAACAAGATCACAAAAACCGTGCTGATCAAATGTCGAACGGTAAATATGGACATCTTTTGAGCCAGGAAAGTCTGCCGGTAAGCTCGTAAAGTCCTCTTTGAGCCGCATCATGGTGAGCTCAGCAATAAGCTCTGGCGAAATAGTATCGTGACAATCTGGCCGTGAACACAATTTGTTTGGATTACACGGACCACAACCAATAATAGGCTGGAGTACAAGGTTGCCTTCACTGTAAGGACCGGTTTCAAAACCAAATGCTGAAGCAAGAAACATAGAAACAACTGGGGTGCCAACAGCGACACTGATATGCATTGGACCAGTATCACCTGTAACAAGAATGTCACTCATTTCAAGCATTGCTGTCAGCTGAGGAATATTTGTTTTTCCGGCTGCAACAAAGACGTTATTCGTGTTTGCTCCTGCCTTGATAGGCTCAATTATCGGCAACTCTTTCGAAGTTCCAGTAAGGACAACCCGACAACCGTGTTGCTCGGTTAGAATCTTTACGAGTCGGATAAAATTCACAGGAGACCACTGGCGCTTCGATTGACTCGCGCCAGCTTGAAGCATCACAAGAGGGCCTTTGTTCGTAAATTGTGCTTCCCCAAGCAGACGGTGAACATAGTCTCTATCTTCTTGTTCGACATTGATAAGAAGTTTATTGGGGTGCTTTTCAACATCAGCAGAACACCGAAAAACATCAACAAGGTTGAGCGAGTTAAATTGTCTATTTTGGTGAAAAACCGAAGTAGCAAAGAGTTGTGCCCACCGTGATTCAATGATGCGGTGCCCTTCATCGTCTGAGCTCCATCCTCCACGACGTGGCACATTGACAAGTCGTAAGAGAAGCGCCGTATACGCCGATGAGGACATATTAAGAACGTAGTCAAAATCTCTCGATCGGAGTTCATCAACACTATCAGAGAGGTTCTCATACGCATCGAGAATCCCTTCCCCTTCTCGTGCAAGCGATCGCACCGTCATTCCGAGATCAATGCTCATCACCTCATCAATATTGGGGATAGAGTGACATACCTTATCGAACTGCTTTTCAACTAAGACTGTTACTTTGCAGTCTGGATTTTCCATCTTCATGCCAGCAATCGTTGGTGTGGCTTGGAGCATGTCACCGAGGCGTGTAATATTCACCAACAGAATATTGGTCTTATGTGGATGTCTCTTCTTCATTCCAGTGTGTTGCAACATGAAAATCTACTCCCCTAGAGGTGCCCTCTCTCTTCCTGTTTCATCTTGATCGTCTGCTTTCGTACGTGAAAGAGAAACATTAGTTTCTGTTCTGTCTCTGTGAGCTTTCCTTCGCCAGTTACAATATCTGCTACGAGACCATCGAGATTCGGCTCTTCCCCGCGCGCGTAAGCTTTCTCACACCGCTCTCGCAGCTCAGAGCCTTCCGGTGTACGGCGAATCATCTTTTTCCACGGAGATTGGTCTTCTCTCCGTTTGAGGTGTTCAAATTTGGAACTGTAGATCACCGAGAGCATCTCTTGGAGACGGTGAGCATAGGTATGCTCCTTTAGGGCACGATCTTGTGCTGCCTGAGTAATCTTCTCTCGTTCTTCTGGATGCGCGAGATAGTAACGGATCTTTTCGACGAGATCCGTACGGCTATCAAAGGTAACGACCTCTTTTCCTGCTTCAAAAACTTCTGGGAGGTGACTTCTTGGATCAACAAGTTGAAAAGCTCCACAAGCAGCTAATTCAAAGGTTCGTGGGTTAAGGAAATCACCGTAAGGATCAACACCGTCTCGCTCCATTGAGGAGTGCAAGTTAAGGTTAATATCAGTAGAATTAAAAATCTTGATATACTCTTTTGGAGTCAGGCGCCTGCCATTTTCCTGGACAAGCTGATCAAATGGCTTACACTCCGGCCACTCAGTTCCCCAAATCTTAAATGGAAAGTCTGTGAGCGTAGCAAACATCTGCTGACGGTTGTGATACCCTGCGCCAACAAATGACACCGGAGAGCCCCACCGTTCTTTCTCTTCTTGACTCAACTCTAGTGGGCGGTGAACAACTGGGTCACATCCTGTTGGGAGGTAGTGTACTTCTCCTGCTCCAGCAGCCTTGATGGCATTGATGCAATCTCCACGTTGGATCGTAAAGATAAAGTCATAAAAGGGAGCCATATATTTCCACACAGGAAATCGTAGGTAATCTTCCACAAACCAGAGAACGGTTATCACACCACGCTTTCTAAGCTCAGTAAGTGCTGTGCTGGTAATGGGCGCTTGTGCCATACACAGCAGGATATCCATCGGTTTCTCATCAGCTATCTCAAGAATAAGCTCAGAGAGCATCTCGGTGTACTTCCCACGAGCTACACGTTGACGGATATCATCGCTCACAAGTCCTTCGATGCCGTTAAAACCACCAGCAAAACAGCTCATATCGACTTCGCGCACACGTTGATGAAGACTCGAAAGTCCGCGCCGGCTATAGTCAAGAATTGGGAGCGTCCCACCCGAAATTGGGCCTAAAACGGTAATTGCCGGGCTTAATTTTGCAAGGCCTCGAGCACCGTAGAATTTTGAACGGACTTTTGCAGAGACTTCTCCACACACAGCCTGCGTTTGCGGGCGCAAGAGAAGCTCGGTCTCACCTTCAAGAAAAGACGTATCGGGATTATCCCCCACAGAGAGATGCTTACATCGGAGCATCCATTTTTCAGCACTTCGAATTTTCAGTGCTTCGGTAAACACACTCCATGAAGGCTCAATCACTGAGAGCTCTTGAGATGTTTGATCACAGAGCGCATCGAGGTGATACCCTGCACCAAGGCCATAGGCCACCAGGTGCTCAATCTCTCTATTTTTTCCTTCGCCAAGGGTCCGTTTTGCCCAAGCATCTCCTGCTGAGACAGGCTTTGTTGGGTGATCCAAACACTGCCCTTCGTACGAGATCACCGGCCCTTGCTCTGTAGATTGCACTTCAACACAGTGTGCATCATCAAATGTTTGGGATGAAAGCTGTTGATAGATTGCTGGAAACTGGTCGGCTAAGATCTTGAGATTTCTCTCATACACTTCTCCACTTTCAAGGTGACCAGCAGCAAGGTGTGGCACCTCAACGGTTTCTTGTTGTTGCTTTGCTTTTCTTTCACCTTTTTCTATCTCTGACACAATTCGATCGAGAAGATCTTGTACATCGAGCGAAGTCGTTTGGAAGTGATTGGTGGCGTATTCTAGAGTCTCTTTTGCTTTTTCAAAATCACCACTTTCAAGAAGCTCTTTGGCATAATTGAGTGACATCCAATACTCTACTTCAACACCAGTAATTGGGTCAGTCTCCTCTCCTTCACCAGATGGCAAAAGTGCCTGTGAGATGACTTCTGCGGGTGCTGGTACAGCGTCTGTCTTCTTTAATGAGACAATTTTGGCTTCAATTCCTGCCTCTTCAAATGAAACCTGAAAAGGAAGAACGAGCTCCTCAATCCACTCGACTTCAAGCCCAGCGAGAGCAACTGCATTCTTAAAATTCTCTGGATCAAAACATCTTAAATGTAACGTATCGTTTCGACCGACAACTTGCTCTTCGCCAAGATATACTTGGAGTCGCACAACACCATCACCTTTGATCACACGTTGCATCTCACGTAAGTATCCAGCGATAACTTCCGTGGGGACACTCGTAATCGCAGCAAAACTAAAAAGGACATCAATACTGTTTGAAGCGATCTCAGTAAGGTCTACTCCGTTTCCGGCCACAAGTTGCAAGTTACTGTGATTACCAAGAAGCTCATTCGCTTTTTCAAGAGCGGAGGTAGAAACATCAACTCCAATAACTTTTTGGTAAGTGGGAATTGCAGCGTGAAGCAGACGACCTACTCCACAACCAAGCTCAAGAATGGTTTTGTTGTTTGTCTCAGTAAGGCCGTTCGTAATAATCCCAAAATCTCGCTCACCTGCTTGCCACATCGCCTCGTCACTTGAGTACCCATCACTCATCCAAAAGCGGTAGTCGTGATCGACTCGACGGTTCCACTCTTCACGCATCATTTCAGCTAGTTTTGAAATCTCTGACATCGTATGCCTTCTCTTCGTATCTTCTGTATCCACACCCAGTAAGAGCGCACAGAAACACCACCCGTAGTGACACGGGTACTCGGAATTAGGATGCGTCTATGAGCGACTTTGCTGCAGAGAATAGGACAACGACAGTAAACGTCTTCGAAAACAGCTCAACCTATTAGAATTACTGTTTTTATACCTTAGACTAGCTTTGAGAACAGCATACACAAGCCATAAATATAGAACGGCATGTTAATTTGGATGGGCAAGGTTCCCCAAAATTCATAATAATCCTGTCCTGTTGTTGACTTACCCTGGACCTTAGCATATCTAGTAAAACAACACCTGTTAGTGCTATTGCTTCATATAGGTAACAGTTAATCTCTATGCATATTAATTAACTGTTTCCCTACCTTATGTGGCTTTGTTCTTTTTTCAAATTCATTACTCTTTTTATCAATTTATTTATTGGAGAGACTACTCGTGAGAATTGCTTTCTGCGGAAAAGGCGGCAGTGGGAAAACCACTCTTTCATCTCTTTTTACTAAATGGCTTGAGGCTCAAGAAGCTCCTGTCATCGCTTTCGACGGTGATATTAATCAACACCTCGGAGAGGCCCTCGGTTTTTCACAGGAAGAGCTCACTCAGCAGCCCAAGATTGGTATGCAACAGGAGATGCTCAGAGATTACGTTCGTGGATCGAACAAAGGCATTCGACTTTCTTCTGACATTCTCGAAACAACTCCTCCAGGAGAAGGTTCTCAATTCTTTCACATACAAGAAGAGTCTAACGATGTTCTCAATCACTTTGCACTCAAGCGGGGAAGCTTACGATTTATTGGACTTGGAGGACACAGTCTCGAAGAAACAGCCACAACCTGCTATCACAAATACACAGCAGCTATGGGCATCTTCCTTAACCACCTTCTTGATGGAAACGGTGAGTACTTTGTAGGAGACATGGTTGCCGGAGCAGACCCATTTGCATCATCTGGCCTCTCTTCACGCTATGATGTAATCATTCTTGCCATTGAGCCAACGAAGAAGTCTCTCGAAGTTTATCACCAGGCAACACGCTACCTTGAGCAGTTTGGGCTCGGTGTTAAAGTTGTGGCGAATAAGATTATGGACGACGAAGATCTCCATTTCATAACTGACGTAGTTGGTGATGACTTCTTAGGAGCGCTTGAGTTTTCGCCTTATATTCGTCGTCTCGATCGAGGAGAAAAACTTGATGTCAAAGAGCTCTCTCCTCAAACGGTTGACGTCCTCGAAAAGATTAAATCACTTGTAGATTCTATCGAGAGAGACTGGGATCGGTACCTCGACATCGGACTTCGTTTTCACCAGATTGCCTCTGAGAGTTGGGCTACCGACTGGCTTGGTGTGAACCCGATGACACAGGTTGATAAACAGTTTCGGTACCAAAACGTCTGTGCTGCGTAACTTCTTGTAGAAGGGTCTCTCGATTATGTTAGCCAAAAACATCATAGAACTCATCGGAAACACTCCCATGCTCCTCATTCCTAAAGAGGTGCATGGGATAGCCAACCTTGAGCTCTGGGCTAAGCTTGAGCACCTCAATCCTTTTGGCTCACTCAAAGACAGAACAGCGTGGGGATTGCTTCGGGAGGATATCGAATCAATTGCTCACGACAAGAAAACCATAATTGAGGCATCAAGCGGAAATACCGCAAAAGCTCTTCAGTGTATTGCAAACACTTACGGGGTCTCTACTCGTATCATTAGCAGCCTCTATAAAGTAAGCGAGCATAAAGAGATTCTACAGCTCCTAGGTGGAAACCTCGAAGAAGTCGAATCAGCAAGCGATTGCTTTGATGCTGAAGATCCAGACGATCCGTACTATCTTATTAAAGAACTTGTTGAAGAAGATCCAAATGCTTTCTACCGGGCTGGGCAATTCGATCGAAGCGAGAACTGGAAGATACATTACGAGACGACTGGAGCTGAGATTGCTCGCGATCTCAAGCATGTTGATTATCTTTTTGCAGGCTTAGGTAGCACGGGCTCTTCTTACGGTATCCAACGAGCTCTTCAAGAGGCTAATCCCGATCTGAACTGTGTCGGGGTAGCCTGCGCTAAGAACGAAACCATTCCTGGTATCATGAAAAAAGAAGAGCTCGAAAGCGCAGCCGCTGCTTCTATGCTCTTTGATTCTTCTGCCTACGATGCTCTCGAAGAGGTGACAGAAGCATCTGCTCTTGAAGATACTCTGACACTCGTAAAGCAGGTGGGTCTGTTAGCTGGGCCTTCTACTGGAGCAAACCTCTCTGCCGTTCGAGCTTTTTTTGCAAAAGAAGGAGCTCCTACAAAACCAGCAAAGGCTGTGTTTCTTGCCTGTGATCGTATCGAACCATACCTCTCTTATGTTAAGCAACGAGCACCTGAGATCTTTAGCTCCAAAACGGAAGGACCTACTATTACGGCATATCGCGAAGAAGGAGATACGTCTCCTTGGGCAGTGGCTGGAAGAGACTTTTCTACGTTTGTACAAAAGTACGATCCTCTGATTATCGACACCCGCAGCGCCAAAGCAGCCCAACTCGTTCCTTGCAAAGGGGCAGTAAACATTCCACTCCCTCTCTTCGAAAAGCTTGTAAGCTCGGGAAAGCCTTTTCCCATAGAAAAAGATCTCCTGATTGTGTGTGCCATAGGGGAAAAGTCTATCCACCTTGCAGGATACCTCCGAACAAAAGGATACAAAGCTTTCTCCCTCGAAAAGGGCATTCGTGGATTAAAAATGGCTCGTAGTGGTTTCTTCTCAGGAGCGTCTTTTGGATCCTCACCCAAGCGATCAATCGCAGCTTGAATTTATCACAGCACTCACTGACGAATCTCAGAGGATTATCAATCGCATACGCCTTGGGCTCGATGAGTTCACGTCTTACGCCGAACGCAACGATCTCCTTCCCTGTGAAGATACATTTCATCGCGCACAGCAACAGCTATCACTCTTAGAGAGTAATCAAGAAGAACTCACAAAGATTACGCAACACGGCATAGAAGATGAACTCTCCCCTCTTCTCTACCGTTCGGCACTCGGTATCTATAGAAGTAATCTCCTTATCCGCTCATCTCTCGTACGCCTCCTCTCTTGGGCCTCTACTGCCTACGGTCAAAGTCTCTCTCCTTACTTCTTTTGGCTTCAAACAACAGGGTACGAACAAAATATTTTCAATTACGATCGTGCTGGGGGATACCGTCAAAAAGAGCTCGCCGTCATGTATCAAAAGGCACTGGGTGTCACCGACAATGCAGATGCTCTCCTAACTTCATCGTGTATGAGCGCTATTGCTCTCTTAGAGAGGTATATTCTTGATCAAGAAGGAGATCTCCCTCTCAGGCTTCTCTTGCCTCGAAAGATCTACTTTGAAACAAGCTTTGCGCTCTTCACAAATCAAAAGCTCTTTACAACAACTACTCTCGACCTTCATGGAACAGATTCGATAGTCCAATCGATTCATGAAAACAAAGCTCAAGTAGTGCTTATGGAGTCATTGCAGAACTTCAACGAATTAAGGCTCATCGATGTTAAGGAGATCCTCACTCGCTTAGCTCAAGACCCCCCTACAGATCTGCGCTACATCATACTCGATGAATCTGCTCTTCCTGGCACTTTTAACCCGTACTCATGCTTTGATCTTGAATCATCTCCCTTTGAAGTATTTCTTGTTGCATCATGCAGCAAATACCTACAACTTGGCTTTGATGTGAACCCAGCGGGAATTCTCCTTGGAAAACCATCTTCTGTCACAGAACTCAATAGGATCGGCAAAGCTGGTGGGTACGTTGCCCACGAGACACCTTTGTGGGTGCTCCCTGAAGTCGACCGCCCCCTTCTACTCTCACGCTTACAAAATCTCTCTCAAACGTGTACGCTCTTTGCTCATACACTAAAGAAATCATGCAGCGCCCCTTCCGCCCTTCACATCACAACACCTTCGCTACAATCTCACCCATCACACCAAATCGCTGAGAACCTTCCCTATACCGGAGGTCTCATCACTTGTGTTTCAGAGAAGTGCGCTAGCCTATCACCAAACATCGCTGCAAAGCGGTATCACTCTGCCATCTTAGAAATCTTAAGCGAGGCTGGAGCGCTTGGGATCGATATTGCCGATAGTGAAGGTTTTGGATTTCTCTTTCCACGCATACACCTCTGCAAATGGCCTGACGAAGCCCCCTTCCTCCGCTTTGCTTTCGGCGAGCTCCCGCTTAAGCAAATTGAACCTCTTGCTGATATATGTGCCACGGCATTTCGACATGAGAGGCTCCTCTAATGTGTGGAATAGTTGGCCTCTATCGTTTTCATTCTCCGCTTCACAACGGTGATCGTGCTTGGATGAAACATGCTCTCTCAAAACTTTCTCCCCGAGGACCAGATCAGCAACAATCATTGGAGGCATCAAATCACTGCATTCTCGGAGCGACTCGACTCCGTATCACGGATGCACATAATAGAAACGCAGACCAGCCGTTCTTCGATCCTCTTACTCGAAATATTCTCTCGTATAACGGAGAGATCTATAATCATCCTGAGGTGAGAGACAAACTCACTCGCTCCTCTTTTGCAACACAATCTGACACAGAAACGGTGCTCGCCGCCTATGCTGAACACGGCGTTGAGTGCTGTGATCTCTTTGAAGGAATGTTCTCATTTGCACTTTGGAACGACCAAGAGCAGTGCCTCGATCTCTGCGTAGATCCTACGAGACAAAAACCTCTCTTTTGGCTACATACGGAAGAGCTTTTCGCTTTCTCCTCAGATCTTGAAACACTTCTTTGCGTGCCCGATACACGAGTAAGCCTTGATGAGAGCTCTTTAAGAGAAATTATCGCATTTCGAATGAATATTGCTCCCAATACTATCTGGAAGGAGATCAACAAGCTTCCTCCTGGGCACGTCATGCGCGTAACTCCTCATGGTGAACGTCACGCCCTCCAATACCACTTTGTTCCTCTCCCTACTCCTGTTGAAAGGGAAGAAAAGCTTCTTGAAGTCGCAAGAGAGGAAACAGAGCTCTCATGTCGTGAAGTTATTACTCACGAACACGACGCCTTTGTCCTCTTAAGTGGAGGAGTGGACTCTTCTGTTGTAGCTTCTCTCCTTAAAAAAGGTGGTCAATCTCTCGCTGCTATATCACTAGGATTTGGAGAAGAAGCGTATAGTGAGTTTTCCTACTCGGAAGAGATGGCTCAGCTGCTCGACCTAGAACATATACGGATCTCTTTTGATAGTGAATCATATACAAATTGGCTTACGAAATGGATCGCGATAGCACAGGAGCCTTTTAGCTCTCTTGAAGCTGTTTGCCTCTACCGAATTTTTCATGAACTGCACGAAAGAGGAATACGGGTAGCTTTTTCGGGAACAGGTCCAGATGAGATGCTCGATGGCTATCGTCTCGGACACCTCCTCCACGAAGTTCCCGAACAATCTCTTACTGAAGTGTTTTTTGAACGTTTCTCAAGGAGAGGTGCTGTTGACTTGGAGCAACTGCTCGGTGAATCCTACCACTCAACACGTCAGTATGTGACCGAGAAACTCGACACTCTCCTTGCGCCGTACGACTCCTGCGGACTCTCAGTTCTTGAACAAGTTCAAATCCTCAATTCACACGTTCATCTCTGTGAATACGAGCACAGGCAAATGGATTTCCTCAGCATGCATTACAGCATAGAAGTGCGTAATCCTCTCTGCTCCAAAAGGCTCATGCATCGCTGGTTCTCTACCCCTGGAGCTCTTCGATCTTCACCCACAATCGAGAAAGAGCTGTGGAAGAGAGTCTCTGAAAAGTATGTTCCTCACCGCATTGCTTGGAGACAAAAGAGGGGATTTCCAGTACCCAACAGTGTTAAGCAGTACAGTGGCTTTCAAAAACTCATGGAAGAGCTCATGACGCCAGAGTCCCTGCTTGTAAAGTACAAGCTTGTCAATCTAGACTACCTACGAACTATTGCATCTCGGGACGGCGAAGAGTTTCGTAGAATTTTCTTCCGGCTCGTGCTCTTAGAGAATATTCTTCAGAGGCAACTCAGCATCGTCCAACAGAGCTCTACTCAACCTTTTTCAGTAATACCGTGCAATGGTTAGCCATATGAACTCTCTTTATCTCGACTATCAATCAACGACTCCGGTGCTTGAAGAAGTGCAAGAGTCTATGATTCCTTTCCTATCAGAGATCTTTGGCAACCCAAGCTCAAAAGAACACCTCTACGGAGACGAGGCAAGTGAAGCTCGTGACACTTTTCAATTGGAGTGCGCCAAACTTTTAGGAATCAGCCCTTCGGAACTGTTCTTTACTTCAGGCGCAACAGAGTCATCGAACCTCGCGCTTTTCGGACTCCTTTCTGAGAACTCTCAAACGAACAAGAGAATCATCCTTCTTAGTCCATTTGAGCACGCTTGCGTGCAAGCCCCACTCCAAGAATTAGAAAGAAGAGGAAAAGTTGAGCTCAAATACCTCCCACACACCCACGGCAAACATGAAACGGAAGAGATCCTCTCACTGATCTCGAAAGACACCTATGCCGTTGTGCTTATGGCCGTAAACAACGAACTTGGAACAATCCATACCGATTCAAAACTCTATGAGGAGCTCCATAAGAGAGAGGTCCTGCTTATCTCTGACTACTCTCAAGCACCAGGTAAGATTCCACTGCGGGCCGATTCATCTGACAATCTTCCTGCTGATATAGCTTTTTTCTCCGCACACAAGATGTATGGCCCAAAAGGAGTTGGTGCACTCTACATCTCAGAAAAACTCCTCTCCTCCCTGAAACCTCTCTTTTACGGTGGAGGTCAACAAGAAGGCATTCGCCCTGGCACTATTCCTCTCCACCTTGTAGCTGGGTTTACAACTGCACTTTCTCTCTCATCGAAAAACATAAACAGCTGGACAAGCCATGTTCAATCTCTTCAGAACCTCTTTCTCGACACTCTAAAAGAAAAAAACATCAGCTTTACCCTCAATGGCCCTCTTCTTAAAACTCGAATCCCTCACAATCTCAATATACGTTTTCATGGAATCCCTTCAGATGTACTGATTGCTCAACTTCCGATGCTCGCTTTTTCCACTGGATCTGCCTGTAGTTCGAGTGCTACTTCTCGTTCACATGTTCTTCAAAGCCTCAAACTCTCGGAGGAAGAAATTGACGAATCACTCCGTATTGGCTTAAGTCACCTCATCTCTGAAACCGATCTTAAGCAATCACTCGCCCTGATCTGTGAAACCGTCATCCCCATGCAAAGCGAACTAGCTATTGCACATAATGTTTGCTGTTTCTAAGGAGCTTGTTCAATGGACGTCTCAAAGGTACTTGCTTGGCTCAACACACTCCCTACCCCACTTTTTAGCCCGAGTGTGACACTGAAAACTTCGGACCTTCACGGCAACGGGTTGCATGCCGCACGAAACATCTCCCCTGGAGAGATTCTCGTATTTGATCAGGGAATAACGGTGAACGAGAAAATTATCGAGATTCTTGTACAAATAACTGGTCACGAAAATGCTCTTCGTCTTAACTGGGATACCTATGCACTCGACGCTCCACTTCACGGAGGTGCCTATATAAACCACTCTTGCTCACCAAATGTTGGCTTTGGAGACGATCGGGCCCTTATTGCAATCAAAGAAGTTCAAGAAGGAGAAGAACTCTTTCTCGACTACGGTATGTCTGAAACTGCACGTGGATGGGAAATGCCGTGTGAATGTGGAAGCACTGACTGTCGAAAGAAAATCACGGGAGAGGATCACAAAAATCCCAACTTTCGTGAGAAGTATGGCAAATGGTTTTCTCCCTACCTCAAAAAATATTGGGGGATTGATGAGCCCTCCTCCCTCTGGAACACAAACGAAGAATCGACAACAGAAAAACTCACCAGTTGG
>JAUIBK010000051.1 GCA_030428205.1 bacterium | reverse complement strand
AAGGACGCTTCTCTTTGTCGTCAAAATGATACGGATCAGGCTCTCTACGTGCTTTTAAGTGGAGCTGTTGGAGTGATGGTACGTGGAAAATTTATTGCGCACATTACTCAACCAGGAGAGGCATTTGGGGAACTATCTCTCTTCCTGCGTGGAAAGAGAACAGCGGATCTCGTAGCCGAGCAAAAGACTGCTATCTTTCGCTTGACCCCTGATGACTTACCTCAATTTCATAATACACACCCGAGAACGTTCATGATTATTGCTCAAACACTCGCTCAACGCTTTGCAAGCAACCTTGAGCGACTCAGTTACCTCGCATCTATTGAGAAATCCCTTCAAAGCAACTCACTCAAAGACAAAGAGTTGCTCTCTCAACTTGAGGCCGCTTCCAAAGAGTTGGCTCTCTTACAACAGCAGATAATGGCGCTTAAGCGCTTTTCTAACATCCCTGAGCTCAATACTTTTATCAACCGAGAAGATCTTGAGCCGTTAGAGCCTTAACTCACATATATGACGAAAAAATTATAGAAAATCCGCCCCCAAAGTTACTTAAGAAGAAAAACTTCTATAATATGTCTAGGGGATGGGATTGGTGGACGTAGATTGATGAAGGAGAATGTATGGAGATCCACGAGGACCAATCACCGGGCGGTCTACGCCAACCACAAAACACCTCACGCCCTATCGAAATCACCTCTTTAGAACACCTCAAAGAAGTTCTACGAGAAAACGGCATTCCGCTTGAAGAATGGGGTACAGGGAAAGCCAAGCCAGTTGAGGCTTTCTATGCCTCTCTTCAAGAAGGAGAGGTTGTGCTTCTTCACGATGGAGAAAAGCTAATTCGTGAGATTCGTGTTGCTGCGATCAATATATACCGAGATGGAAAAAACCCTGATACTGGAAAACCCGAGAGATTTAAACTCCTCGAGCGGTGCCAGACGTATGTCCCTGAAGGTGTAGAAATCAACACTCAAGCAGACCTTGAAAAACATGCTCTCCCTGGACGTAGGGTTGAGCGAAATCTAGATACGTCATGTTCTGAGATTATGCGTCCTGGCGAAACACCTGCAGATGCGATGATCCGAGGGTGCGAGGAGGAGCTGCATATTACCTTCGCGCCTTCTGAGATAGATCTCTTTGATAAACCATTTAAAGAAAAAGTGTCACCTAGTTTTCCTGGGCTTACGAGTCGATATGAGAGATTTTACTTTCAAACAGAACTTACTGATGGCGATCCTCGCATGAGGCTAGAGTACTTCGATCGTGAAGCGATGGGGGACGGTACAGAGCTTGTTGGACATATGGTCTGGAAACGAGTTTTTCCTGAGAAAACAGAAGAATAAGGTCGTAACCCGGGTGTTTGCTACGTTATAGCTGCGCCTACGAAACCTAGGCGCAGCACCACAAGTCGACGGGTATAACTAACTGAATCCACACTAGCTGTGAACGCTTAAGCCCCTTCATGCTTAGCGGCTCGCACCCTATCATTTATTTGCCTAACTTCATGGTTGTAGTTACACTAGGCACCATAATCCTCTCTTTTTAGGTGACATGAACATGACTTCTAGCTCGACGACACATTACTGTCGGTTTCATTCACCACATTGGCGTCACGTTCTCTTGTGCAATAAGCGGATAGTTGGTCGCTTCTTCCTCGTAGATAGAGAGCACGTTTGTGGTTTTCACGAACCGCTCCTTCGCTCATAACTTCTCTTTTTAGATAAAACACACAAAGAGCTCTTACCTTCTTCTTTTAAGGCATTTTTTCAAGTGTCTTAAATGATGGAGGTACATACCATCAAGGTTCAAAGAGAAGAGGCCTTTACTTAGAGGAAACTGATGAGAGAAGCGAGTGATAGTGACACGAACATCCGCCACACCTACGGGATGGTGATGATGTTCGTCTTTGCCGCCTTGGCTCTCGAGCTCAAGGTGTACGCTCTCGGTGGGAATTACTTCAGCCCGCTCGGCAAACAGGCGATTCTCGTCTCTTGCCTGAGCTTGTTTGGAGTCTTCTTCGCTTGCGGTGTCAACATTCCGCGATTGCAACGGGCAATGAACGTGGCAATCGGCGTGCTTGGTCCTCTCGCGGGGCTTGCGTACGTTACCGGTGCGATGAACACCGTAAGACATGAGGTTCAATGGGACTTCACTGTGATGATGCAAGTTGAGGGCGCGATGCTCTTGCTTGTTGCCGGTTTGACGGTAGCGGTGGGGCTTGGAGGTTTGGCTCTGTCTGAGAAGGACTGAGCGTAGCCTGTCTACGAGGCACAGTGGGTTTCCACGCGTACTGTGCCTCCATCACCCTCAACCTCAAACTGTAAAAAAGCCTCAGCCCTTCTCTGCACGTAGAATTGAGAATCCTAGAGCCGATCCCGACGATCCTCTGCCTTAAGATGAGTCTTCCGAATACGAATACTTTCAGGGGTAACCTCGATCATCTCATCTTCACGAATAAACTCAATCGCTTCTTCCAGAGTTGGTTTTGTAATAGGAGTAAGTTGAACATTTTCATCTTTCCCCGAGGCTCTTACGTTCGTAAGCTTCTTTGTCTTACAGGGATTAACGTTGAGGTCTCTATCTCGAGAGTGTTCCCCGATGATAAGCCCTTCATAGACGGGATCCCCCGGAACGATAAAAAGTCTTCCGCGAGGCTCGAGATTGAAGAGGCCGTATGCAACAGCATCTCCCATACGATCCGCCACCAAAGATCCTGTCGTTCGAGATGGAAAATCACCACGGTATTTCTCAAATCCCTCCAAGTAGGAGTTCATCAATCCTGTTCCACGGGTGTCGGTAAGAAATTGGCTACGGTAGCCTATCAGCCCACGAGACGGTATTGAGAACTCAACACGCACACGTCCCGTACCGTGGTTTACCATGTTCACCATACGCCCCTTCCGGAGAGAGAGCTTTTCCGTAACGACTCCAAGGTAAACCTCTTCACAGTCAATAAAGACATGCTCGATGGGCTCCTTACGGACACCATCTTCTTCCTTATAGAGAACTTCAGGTCTACCGACAGAGAGCTCAAATCCCTCACGGCGCATCGTTTCAATCAAAATAGCAAGTTGGAGCTCCCCACGTCCTTTTACAATAAAAGAATCACTTCCAGCTACGTCTTGAACTTGAAGACCAACATTAAACAAAGTTTCCTTGTGAAGGCGTTCGCGAATCTTCTGGCCTTGAACTATCTTTCCTTCTCTTCCAGAATACGGGGAAGAATTGACGGTAAAGAGCATTCCAACCGTTGGCTCATCAACATAGATACGCTCGAGTGCAACAGGGTCATCAACCGAACAGATGGTATCTCCAATCTCAACCTCCTCAAGACCAGAAATAAGAATGATATCTCCAGGAGAAGCAGACTCGACCTCTTGGACTTCAAGTCCGTGATAAGCCTGGAGTTTGGTAACTTTCAGTGGCTTTGGTACTCCATTCTCACCTATACGACAAAGAGAGTCTCGGCCTTTGACTTCACCGTGAAAGATCTTTCCAATAGCAAGCCTTCCGAGATAGTCAGAGTAATCGAGATTAGCCACCAACATCTGAAATGGTTTTGACTCGTCATATTCTGGACCAGGAATCTTCTCAAGAATAAGGTCGAACAGGAGGCTCAGATCAGAGGGATCATCATCGGGAGCTTTTTTGGAGACTCCGTCTTTCGCAATGAGATATAGCACAGGGAACTCAATCTGATCGTCGTTTGCATCAAGATCAATAAAGAGATCGTAGATCTCATCAAGTACTTCTTTGGGGCGTGCATCTGAGCGATCGATCTTATTGAGGCACACGATGATTTCTAAACGAAGCTCAAGGGCTTTCTTGAGCACAAACCGGGTTTGAGGAAGAGGACCTTCGGCGGCATCAACAAGCAAAATGACACCATCAACCATCATGAGTGAGCGCTCTACCTCACCACCAAAATCGGCGTGACCAGGAGTATCAAGAATATTAATCTTCTTTCCGTTCCAATCCACTGAGCAGTTTTTGGCGGATATCGTAATCCCTCTCTCACGCTCAAGGTCCATGCTGTCCATGACTCGATCGACTGGTTGAGCACCTTCTCGGATAACCCCACTCTGTTGAAAGAGGTGGTCAACCAGTGTGGTTTTCCCATGGTCAACGTGGGCAATAATAGCGATGTTTCGTAAATTGTCATTTCTCGTTGTCATGAGGGAACACTAGCAGTAAAACAAGAAGAAAGGTATTCCTTGAGTTCATTATTCATGATGCGTAAACTCTTTTTCTTCTTCCTGCTTACTCCTTTAACGCTTTTCGCACAGCTAGATGATGAGTGTCGGATCTCCCTTAAAGAGTTAAGCCACACCGAAGGTCAACCTGGCTCTCAGCTCGTTCTCTATGGAACCTGGGGGCCATCTCAAGGACGTAAGATTCCAGTGATTAACCGTGGCGGAATGAATACCCTCGAGGTCCTTTCGTGGTCTCCAACAGTCATAGAGACTCGTATTCCTCACGACCTTCCACCTGGGGACTACAAAGTTGGAGTCTACTGTAAAGCTCTCAAGGGAGCCACTCGGTCGAGCGGCTTTCGCTCCTTCACCATTCTCTCTGGTTTCTCTAAAACAGTAGATTCACAGAAAGCAAAGAAGGCTCCTTCTCAAGAGCCCCCTGTAAGCTCACCTACTTCTTCCACAAATGGGTCTTCTGCTCTAGAGGATTTTTTGAATAAATTTGGTATCTCAGATTTTCATTTTGAGGACTATTGGTACTACCTTTTTCTCCTCCTGCTTATTCCAATGTTTCGCGCTAAAGAGATTGCCCCCCCCTCACTCAAAGACTACCAAACTCCCCAACAACAGAGCCCTCAACAGCAGTTTACAGGGTGGAAGGATACTGTAGCTGGCAATCCTTTTACTGTTGAGCAGTATTCAGAAGAATATATTACGGTAGAGATCGATCTACCTCCTTCTCTTAACTTTCGTGCTGAGATTGATACTCAAACGTCGACTTCCGTTCCAAAACAGATCGAAGAGGAAGCCATCCAAATTTTTGCACTCGGAGCGGTGTACCTTGATGTGAATCACAACACGAACCGCATCGCCGCAGAATTTCCATTAGAAAACGGTGCTCTTACTAGAACAGAAGCAAAAAGGATCGCTTCTTCCTTAGTCGCGATGAAGAAAAAAATTTCTTAAAAATTCTATTGATTCGCCACTTGGCGTTGTTGCATTTGCTCAGGAGTGGCTTGATCCTGGTGCTCAGGGGCGATCCCAGTGTGATAATCCTCATTTGGTACCCACATCTGACCAGTACGACCGTAGACCATATCAACTCCAAGGCAGTACTTTGAGTATCGCACTTGAGTCATTTGGTACCGAGTGAGTGCAGATTGGAGCCAAATTGGTACGCGGTGATTCGTTTTAACCTCAAGAACACCTTTGTGAGGGACGATAATTGGCTTCTCCTCGTTTGCATCATACTGCGGGAGCGAAGAACCACCTGCTGTTATACGCGTATCAAGCGTGATCCGCATATCATCTTCGTACATAGGGATATACGCTTTGCGATGGTAGCGAATGTTTACAACAGGATAAAGCTTTAGTCTCTTTTGAAGATACGCAATCTCACGAGCTTCAGCTGAGTCTTCAAGGTGTTCAATAACAAGGTCCAGTGGAATGCGGTGGTGCGGGATGCCTTGCTCAAGAATTGAACCGTCACGTAGGTTAATACGCTTCTTTGAGACGAAGTGTTTATGCTTCTCCTTAATCTCAATAAAGAGTGCCGTTGATTTGCCTTCAGTATTATATGAGCGGAGACGAATCTTTCGACGGTAACCGACAGACTCCTCACGATCGAGGTAAAAACGCAAGTCAGCTGTGTCGTAATATATGCTCGCTATCTCATACGACTTCGTCTGACTCGCATGCTTATCAAGCTCACAGTAAGGTTGGATATCATCAAAGAAGCTATTGGCAGCTTCAAGATCCATTTCATACTTGAGCTCGTGTCTGAATGTATTTTTTCGCTTTATTTTCGCCATGAACTCACTCGGAAAACCAGACACTCTCTTAGAGAGCGTCTGGAACCTCAATAGAGAAAGACTTTAGAGATCAAGAACGTGGTTACTTCCGATCACCTGTACTTTCAAGTTCTCGTTGAGCTTGCCAAGATCCGTAATCAAGCTTTCCGCGCTAAACTTCTTCGGAACACGAATAGAAAAAGTAAGTTCAAGCTCGGTGCCCATTCGAGTAGTCTCAGCAGAAACAAGGTTGAATTGCTCAGCGTGAATTGCAAACGTATCATCAAAGATCGTTTCAAAGTTGTCCGTAAGGGGTGTTTGTACGCGAACAATGCGCTCTGTGAGACCGTGCTCACCGAAGTTCACAAATGAGAGGAGAAGCGTAGCTGCACAAGTGATCGCCGTCAGCGATATTGCAACGGAATAAAACCCAGTACCACACGCCATTCCAATTCCCATACACAGGAAGATAAAAGCCACATCACGTGGATCCTTAACAGCATTACGAAAACGAATGATAGAAAGAGCACCAACAAGGCTAAAGGCACGTGCGATGTTACTCCCGATGATGAGCATAACCGCGCCAATAACCATCGTACAGATTACGAGCGTAACCATGAACGCAGGAGAGAATGAAACACCCCGGTAAGTGATCTGGTATGTCTTTGCGACAACGACAGCAAGGAGAAATGCGAGGCCAAGACAAACAGAAATTTGAGTTACGTTAATGACCTGTCCCGGATCAGAAAAATTAGAGATCTGATTCATAAAATCGTTCACGGCTGAACTACTCCTAAGAATATCATTACACAGCCGAGCTACCCGAACTCAAAATTCATTTGAGCGAGTATTACATAACTGTGTTTCAGTTTGAAAAAGAAGAAGGGCTTCCATCGAGGAATTCCAACCCCAGATATCTATCGTATTGGGACAATTCATGCAAATTTTTGTAGCGTATAGTTGAGGCCTCTTAAGAATGTAAGATATTGATATAACTAGCTTATTACCTTAAGAAAAATGTAGACTAGAACCACAGTTCGGATTAATTGAGTAGCACATCCCCATAGACTAAACTGTACACATATCAGCGAAGATAAATCTCTTCATAGAGAGCTGGTGTTATCAATAGGTTTTTAGAGAAAGTCTTTTCATTTCTTTATCTCAGCGGTATTTTCACATTCTTAGGTTGGATGACTTTGGGACTCTTCGTAAAGATTTACGACAGAGATGGTAGACCTAAGAAGATGAGTTTTTGTTTTATATCAAAGCCTTAGGATAGAGGCGATATAATTCTCACTCACGCGGTATTTAATTCTGAATTTTGATAGCCACCAGCTTTTCACTTCCTCTGCCCCGATTCGAAGCTTTTTTCCCCTATCTTTCATCTTCTTTGAGAGGTAAAAATCGACTACTTATTGTATTTATTTGAACTAATGAAAGATGCAGACTGAAACTCCTAGTGAATCTCCCTCCCCTTCGAATTCGATTTCACCTACAGACCTCTTGGTAGGGAGGGCTCACCTTGAGCGCTTAGAATCTGGTGCTGCTGTGCTTTGGCTGGGACCAAGCACCGAAAAGACAGTTTCTCTGACTCGTGAAAGGATGTCTTCGCTGCGGGAAGCTATTGAAGATCTCCAAGCAGACCCTCCAAAAGGGCTTGTGATTACTGGCCCATCTAAGTCGATGTTCACTGTTGGTGCTGATATCAATGCGATTCGTGAGGTCAAAGACCCTGTTGTCGCAGAAGAGCTTGCCAAGGAAGGTCAGGAAGTCTTCGGGCTCATCGAAAAGCTCCCCTGTGTAACTGTTGCAGCCATTAGTGGTCCGTGTGTTGGGGGAGGCTGCGAGCTCTCTCTTGCTTGTCGTTACCGAATTATCACAGATGAGTCTCAAAGTATTATTGGACTTCCTGAAACGAAGTTAGGCATCTTACCAGGATTTGGCGGATCTCAACGCTTGCCGAGATTAATCGGTTTACCACGTGCCCTTGATGTTATTCTCGCAGGAAAAACGCTCCGGCCGAAACAGGCTCTCAAAGCTGGTTTAGTGAACAAGATCGTTTCCTATGAGCATCTTCTTGCCACAGCGCAACAGGTCGCTCTAAAGAAACAAAAAGTACGTGAATCAAAGCTCACGTTAATGGATCGTTTTTTAACGTTCACCGGAATTGGCCGATCGATTGTGCAATCCAAAGCTGGCGCCAAAGTACAAAAGCAGACGAAGGGGCACTACCCTGCCCCACCTGCAGCACTCAAAGCCTGTGTTTACGGTCTCGAGAAGGGCATGGAAGAAGGACTCAGGCATGAAGCCGCTGAGCTTGGCAGGCTTCTTGTAACTCCTGAGAGTAAAGCCCTTGTAAGGCTGTTTTTTCTCACTGAAGCATCAAAAGCCATTGGCAAAGATGTCCGTAACGAACTTGATCACTTACAGGCTGTCGTTGTTGGTGCTGGTGTGATGGGAGCAGGTATTGCAGGAATTCTGGCAAAAAATAAATCTCAGGTGATCTTAAAAGATACTTCTGAAGAGGGGCTTGAAAGAGGTATTTCACACATCAAGAGAGCGCTTGGAAAATTACGTTACCTCTCCGAAACGGAACGAAGCTTCATTCTTAATCGAGTAGAGGCAACGACTCGAGACTCTGCGAATCTTGGAAATGCTCAGTTCGCCATTGAGGCAATTTTCGAAGATCTTCAACTCAAAAAGAAGGTGCTCGGAGATCTCTCACAGAAACTCCCTGATGATGCCATTATCGCAACAAACACCTCTTCACTTTCTGTTTCAAAGATCGCCGAGGCTATTGATCGGCCTGAGCGTGTGATAGGTATGCATTTCTTCAATCCAGTTGAAAAAATGCCGCTTGTAGAAATTGTCCGGGGAAATGCAACGAACGATAAATCAGTTGTCATTGTTGCAGCACTCGCAACGAGACTTGGAAAATTTCCTGTTGTCGTAGAAGATGTTCCTGGATTTCTCGTAAATAGAATCCTCACACCATATCTCAATGAAGCAGGATTCCTCTTACATGATGGATATTCCATCGAAGACATTGATAGAGAAGCTTCTCGCTTTGGTATGCCCATGGGCCCTATTCGCCTACTTGATGAAGTTGGACTTGATGTTGCCAACCACGTGTCTGAAGTCATGATTGCTGGGTATGGCGATCGGATGAAAGGACCTGGCCTTGTCACGAGCCTGCTCGAAGCTGGAAGGAAGGGAAAAAAATCAGGTGGTGGTTTTTATGACTATGAAGCTACGGAAGAGACTCCAAGTACCGAAGCAAAGTCGATCTTACAGTTAGAGAAAAAACGTGAGGTGGGAGATAAAAATCTTGTTGTTAATAGGCTCATACTCTCACTGATTAACGAAGCCACCTTATGCCTCGATCAAGGTGTAGCTGGGACTCCAGGGAAAGAAGCTGCGGATCAAATCGATCTTGGTACAGTTATGGGAATGGGCTTTCCTCCCTTTCGGGGCGGCCTCCTTGCTTATGCCAATTCTCTCGGCGCAAAAGAAATTCTCTCAAGACTCCAACACCTTGAAAAGGAGTGTGGCCCTCGATTTGCTCCTGTACAAGGAATCATCGCGCGAGCAGAGGGGGAAAAGAGTTTTTACGAAGCGCTGTAATTGCTCCCCTCCATTGCCGTCAGCTCTTTGTGCCTGAAGACGCCTTGTACACATATGCAATGGGCCCTGCTTGATTTCGGTACTATTCATATCTTATTATGTTCGACATTCCGTGTTCATTTCCCTCTTAGCTCAGTAGAAGACAATCTAAAGACATATCTGAGAAAAAGTGTCTACCTGTAAGGTTTCCATACACCCTTCGGATGTTGTTGTTTGACGAGAGGTGAATTTCGCTTCTCGTCAAACGACACGCCGTGTGATCGTAGTTTGAGGTTTTCTAGAAGGAAGGGACAGTCATGACAGTTGCCGACCAGTTGCGTTTCGTACGTGTTACCCAACGGCTTGGAGATGTATTTCTTCAACGAGCTGAGAGTTCCATTTTATCAATCGGACAGATGGCACTCTGGAAGGGGCCCATTGAAGATGCATCAGCCAACGGGCTGATCTTCCCACCTACAGATCCACTTAAAGGAATCAATGAGACTCCTCCAAGTAGCCTTGTCGCAGTTGCTCTCGATGGGAATACCATTATTGGATATCTGATTGTGAGACTTGGTTCCGGATTGATGAGTTATTCACATGGGCTCAATGAGCAGTATGGTCATCTTGGAAAGATGGCCTTTGTGCGTTCCGTCGCGGTAGCAGAGCGGTATCGAGGGAGATTTATTGCTGCGCACTTGATGCTCGAATTGATGCCCGAGCTTTGCTATCAAAAATGTGCCTTTGTCGGAATGCATATCAGGCATGGACCCATAGCAAACTCCTCCGGCATTCGCTCGATGCAACGAAACGGATTCATGAAGACTGATTTCACAGTGAGAGTCCCTGTGAGAACAGACTTCTTCGGGTTCGAGTCTCAACAACTCATTCCAACTGAGACTATTGATATCGACTATGTCGGATATATTCGACCGGTACAGGCCTCTTCGTTTATGCGAGCTGGCAATTTTGTCACGCCCGAGATGTGTGAAAAGATCCCTTTGAACCCAGATGGCCTCGAACTCGTTCAAACTGCTTAAATACCCTCCTCATTTACGTGCCAGATTTACCGTATGTTTCAAGGTACTGGCGCTTTTCCTCAGATAGTCACGTACCTCACATCCATCATGTGAAGGGAGCGAGACTTTTGATTAAGCTGTATTCTCCTGATACATTGAGCCCGGATGGGCACACAAACAACGGTGAGTAAGCTCCTTGCTCAAAACCTAACTGAACAAAGACGCCTCTCTCTTGATGAGGCCCCAGAGAGCTTTGGAGAGGTCCAACAGCTTATTCGCGAGCAAACCCAACTCGAGAATGCTGCCCAAAGCCCTGAGAGACAGATAGAACATTTTGGAGCTACCTGGAGAGAGCACCACAGAAAATTAGGAGATCTCAAAGAGCATCCTACGCTTCCTGAACGTGGCACTGCTCTTCAAAGAAGAATTTGGAAAGCTCTGCCCAACTCCCCACTAAAGAGATTTCAAGAAGCTTTTTGCGATCCGACCAATTATGTTGTTCCTCCTTTTGCCGTAGAGAGAGGAGGAAGAGCTTCTGACGGCCTTCGGATTTTTTTTAAGGAAAGCCCCTTCCGATTCTCCCTACGCGGAACTCTCATTAACCCTGAAAGAGTATCTGCTGAACTCTTAGAATCCTTAGGTATACTCAAAGACATAAAACAGCTCTCCCCTACCGAGCTCTACATTCGTAAAGCAGACCCCGATCTACTCAATGAATTTAAAATGGTTTGTGAGATGGGGGTGCCTCTTAACTTTGCAGGAAAAGCTTCTCATCAAAGCAAGGGAAGACAAGACTATCGGTTTGTCAGACTTGAAACACCTGCAGCATCACTCGTGGAGGAGTACGGAAGGCCCCAGGAACGAGAACGAGGCGTTCGAGGCTCTTTACTGTATTCACATCGAAACGCTAGTAGTGGGGAGATGGGATATCAGTACTTTGATAACGCCTACGGGGCATATCGTAAAGTTCTCTATGAGCAACGTTTTCATGATCAGGAGATGCAAGAGCTCGGAATTATGCGCCAATGCCTTGATGATCTCTATGAACACCTCGATCAGTGGTCGACGAACACACCTCACGGAGTAAAGCAAGCAATAGTTGAAGATGCAGACAATCTTATTGAGCGCTCTCTAGAGGCTCTACGTGGTGTTCATGATTATAGAAAAAGACGTACCGTTGAACTCCTAGAAACGTCTCGTGGACTCTGTGATCATCGGGGGCAACTCAATCCTCATGCGATCAAATATAAGATTAGCAGTGCAGTACGCCAACTTGATATGCGACTTGCTCGTGCACGGAGCATGCAAGAGAAAAATGAAGCAGATCGTCTCCTCCTAACAGAAAATATTGCCCCTGCAGAAGATGCTTTTCGAGCAGTACGAGGGTGGTTAGAAGCGAGAGGAGAACGAAGCCCTCTTGTGCTGCTCTTTCAAACAAGACTCTTTCAACATACGAATGACAAGGATCCGAGGAGACTTGACACACTTGCGACTCGCTTTATCTCGCGATTGGGAGTTGACAGATTGAATCCAATCAAAAATGCTCGACTTCGTCCATCGCGTTCATTTGCTCATGCAATCGAATTAGAAAAAGAGAAACTTATAGCAGCCTTACACGGCATTCCAGCGGGAGAAACACTTGGCTCCGAATCAAGGAGAATTTATCCCGATCGCCGAAGAGCGAAACAAGCAGTGAATCACATCCAGCTCCTCTGGGAGCTTCACTCAGCTTGTATTGGAATCGAAAGACTGAAAATTCACGTTGCCCGTAACAACGAAGTCCGTATTGATGCTACGCAACACCTTGCTCAACAACTTGATAGCATTCTTTCTACCCACGCTATCTTTCCTGTAAAGGTACGCAAATCGTTTGAAGAAGCGACTGCAGCCTTAATAAATGTTCGCGCTCATGTCGGGGAGATGCTCAAAGAGCTCGAGGACATTAAGAGTGAAAACCTCCCTCCAGACGCGTATGAGCAGCGTATGAAAGGGTTTAAGAAAGATTTCCTTGATCCCCTTGATATAGAGCCTGTCGTAAGTCGAGTTATTCCGGGGTTCACACTCGGATAGGTTAGATTTTCTAGTATTATTCGGTAGTTAAAAGAGTGCGCTCGACTCTAAAGCTTGGTTCGATTTCTCTCGATTATTGTTGGTGATGTTTGTTAGCTGGTTGTGTTGCTTGCCTCTTGCTTATTCTTTCCTCGTTGAGGTGTAGATCGAAGAACAGCAGTGGTGCTTTCAGTTAAGCGGAAATCCCCTTATCCAGGGGAGGACACAAAAGGGAAGAAGACATGTTCACAATGCACCAACTGCTTCAGTTTATGAAGCAACACGATTCATCCGATCTCTATCTCGTTGTCGGAAAAGCACCTGCATATAAAATTTCAGGTGAAGTAAAATCTGCGGGAAAGAATATTCTTGCTCCAGAACACACCGAAGAGCTTGCTCGTAGCTGTATGGCAGATCATGAGTGGGAAGAATTTTTAGAAAAGCGTGAACAGAATCTTGCACTCGAATATCCTGAAATCGGTCGATTTCGCCTCAATGCCTATTACCAAAAAAAGTGCATTGCGATGGTCATTCGCAAAATTGAAACAGAGATCCTTACTCTAGACGATCTCAAGTTACCAAACATCTTAAAGGACGTTTCTATGACTACACGTGGACTCGTACTCGTGGTCGGAGCGACAGGATCGGGAAAGTCTACTTCTTTGGCTGCAATGATCGATCATCGAAATAGAAATGAAGCCGGTCATATTATTACCATTGAAGACCCAGTTGAATTTGTACACGAGCACAAGAAATGCGTTATATCGCAGCGCGAAGTTGGCGTTGATACTGTTTCCTTTAAGGCGGCTCTCAAGAACACTCTACGCCAAGCACCAACAGTCATACTGCTTGGTGAGATTCGCGACGAAGAAACAATGGAGTATGCTATTAACTTTGCTGAAACCGGGCATCTCTGTCTGGCTACCCTCCACTCCAATAACGCCAACCAGGCCATGGAGCGGATTCTCAATTTCTTTCCGCCTGAACGCCAGCACCAAGTCTACCTTCAGTTAAGTCTCAATCTTAAGGCAATTATTAGCCAACGACTTCTACGTACGAGTAATGGGGGTAGGGCTGCTGCGGTAGAGATACTCCTAGGAAATTCTCGAATCCGTGAGTTAATCAAGCAAGGAGACGTTGAAGCGATAAAAGAAGCAATGGATAAAGGAACGAACGAAGGGATGCAGACTTTTGATCAAGCCATCTTTACTCTTTACCGTGATGGTCGCATTACGCTAGAAGAAGCGCTTAAAAACGCAGACAGTGTTACTGATCTTAAACTCAAAATTAAACTCGCTGAGGCCTCTGATAGCGCCAATGGTGAGACTTCTGTTTCTGAGCTTCATGGAGAGGGAGAAGCCTCCCACGGCTTAAGTCTTCACGACGACGACGAAGAGGAGCAAGAAACTCAAGGAGCCGAGGAACAAGAGAAGCAACCCGAGGCAGCGTAAAGCGTCTCTCTAATGACTCTTTCATTTTTCTGTGGTAGGAAATGAATACACAGTATTCATTTTGCAACTACCTTAGTCATGATTATATGGAAGTTTGGCGGAACCTCCGTTGCCGATAGTGAACGAATTTCAACCCTTTGTGATATCTATCTCTCACAAGACCCCACGGAGAGACCTCAGGTAATTGTTGTCTCTGCACTTGGTGGCACGACCGACTGCCTGCTCTCACTGGCTGCAAGTGCTACCCAAAGCATATCTTTTGAGAAACAACTCACAGAGCTCCATCTGAGGCACTCTGAGACGGCCAGCCAACTAGGAATTGCTACACCGTCATTTATTGAAGAGTCTTTTTCTGAGCTTGAAGAGATTCTCCGAGGAGTTTCACTTCTCCAAGATCTTTCAGAAAAAACAAAAGCTACGATTGTCAGTTTCGGTGAGCGCCTTTCAGCACAGCTTGTCGCCCAGGCCTTTTTGAGCCGAGAAATTCCAACTGAATATCTCGATGCAAGAAAACTCATTCGCACAGATTCTCGTTACGAGTATGCACGTGTGAAGCATTCAGAGACAAAGGAGCTCATCAGCAGTTACTTTCTTACACACCCAAGTCTTCAAATCATGACTGGATTTATTGGTGCAAATGATCTTGGAGATACCACCACACTCGGCCGTGGTGGCTCTGACTACTCCGCCTCACTTCTCGGGGCAGCACTGGGCGCGACAAGCATTCATATTTGGACCGACGTTGATGGAGTTCTCTCAGCCGATCCCCGAAAAGTCGCTGACGCGTTCCTTCTTGATCAAATGAGCTATGAGGAAGCTATGGAGCTCTCTCATTTTGGAGCGAAGGTTCTTCATCCTCCTACTATTCAACCAGCTCGAGAAAACGAGATACCAATCTATATTAGAAATTCGTACAATCCTTCCTGCCAAGGCACTTGCATATCAAAGGAAACGAGTGGTCAAGCACGGCCCGCCACGGGCCTCTCCTCCATATCAAATATTGCACTCCTTACCCTTCAAGGTTCCGGCATGATTGGCATCCCTGGAATCTCAAGGCGTCTCTTTGGAACCCTTGCCGAACAAGAGGTCAGCGTGATCCTGATAAGCCAGGCCTCCTCCGAACATTCGATATGTTTTGCTGTTTTTCCTGAACAAGTCACCATTGCACAGCAGGCAATCGAACGTGAATTTGAACTCGAACAAGAAACAGGACGAATCGATCCGCTTGTGATTGAAGAGGGTCTCTCAATCCTCTCCCTTGTTGGTGAGAATATGCGGCAGAGCGTAGGGGTTGCAGCGTCTGTATTCGAGGCACTTGCAGCAGCTCGAGTCAACATAGTCGCTATCGCTCAAGGCTCATCCGAGTTGAATATCTCTTTTGCTATTGCTCAAAAAGACGAAGGAGCAGCACTGAGATCGATTCATAGCCGTTTCCTACGGCAAGTTCGCTCAGTAAACCTTCTTCTCGCCGGGCCTGGTCAGGTCGGACAAGCACTCCTTGCTCAAATCGAACGTGAGGCGGAAAGACTGAAAGAAGAACGAGGCCTTGAGATAAAGCTTGTTGGCGTGATGAACAGCTCCAAAGCTCTCACCGAGAAAAACGGCCTCTCATTTCAAAGTGCGGTACAAAATCTCCGTGAACGAGGAACACCTTACTCTTCAGTAGAAGAAAGAAGCCGCGATCTTCTGACTCTTCCCTTGCCACACCTCTTCTTCTTAGATACTACAGCTTCTGATGAGATGGATGAGCTCTACGCTCGTTGTCTCAATAAACGTATTCCTGTGATTACTTCAAACAAGAAAGTTCAAACGGGAAGTGCTGATTCGTATTCATCTCTACATCAATTGGCGGTGAAGCACCGCTCACCTTTTCTGTATGAGACAAGTGTAGGTGCCGCGCTTCCATTAGTTCGCACTATCCAGATGCTCCGACAGACCGGAGATACTATTCTCAAAATTGAGGGAGTACTCTCTGGCACTCTGAGCTACCTCTTTAATCACTACAAACCTGGAGTTGAGTTTTGCGAGCTCGTAAAGCAAGCAAAGCAACTTGGTTATACCGAACCAGATCCGAGAGAAGATCTTGGGGGAATGGATGTCGCAAGAAAACTGTTAATTCTGGTAAGAGAGTCAGGGTTTTTGCTTGAAATGGATGATATTCGTCTTGAACCATTTATCGATGATACGTGTATGCAAGCCGACTGCATTGAGTCTTTCTTTGAGAACCTTAAACAGGGCTCTCATCAACTTTCACAGAAGGTTCGAGCGGCTGAGGAAGCAGGCGAAAAACTCCACTATATTGCTTCTTTTCATGAAGAGCGAGCAAATATTGGCCTACAAAGCGTCTCTCCAGAGAGTCCATTTTTCTCGCTCTCTGGGACCGATAATGTAGTAGCTATTACAACGAAAAGGTATATCGATACACCACTCGTGATACGGGGTGCCGGAGCTGGGCCTGAACTTACTGCATCAGGAGTTTTCGCAGATCTCCTTACCGCGATTGAAGAACGGGGAGCTTTTTAATGGTTCACTCCGTCTCTGCTTTTGCACCTGCAACCGTTGGAAATATTCTTGTTGGGTATGACGTACTTGGTCTCTGCCTTGATACATGGGGTGATACCGTGAGCGTTACCTTTCAAGATGCTCCTAAAGTTTCTCTTATCGAAGTTAAAGGAGACAAAGGCTTCCTGCCAAGAGATCCAGAAAAAAATGTGGCTTCCGCTCTTATCGGTCACCTCATAAGGGATAAAGGAATTACTCGTGGCGTCTCGGTTAGCTTATCGAAAGGTCTTCCAATTGGGAGCGGTCTCGGCTCCTCTTCTGCCAGCAGTGTTGCAGCGCTCGTTGCTGCCAATACTCTCTTAGAGCTCAACCTTTCAAAGCAAGAGCTCCTAGAATATGCCCTTTTAGGCGAGGAAATGGCGTGCGGCTCAGCGCACCCTGATAACGTTGCACCTTGTTTGTTTGGTGGAATCACACTTACCACAAGCGAGCACGGCACACGCTCTTTGCCTGTACCAGAGCAACTCTTTGCCACAGTGGTTCACCCTGACTTCTCGCTTCTCACTTCTGAGGCGCGCAAAGTATTGCCAAGCGCTCTTCCCTTCTCCCAGATGATTCAACAGGTATCGTCAGTTGCCGGATTTATTACGGGGCTCTATGAGTCAGATTATGGACTTATTAAAGCATCGCTCCATGACTATATGACCGAACCATACAGAAGCTCACTTATCCCCCGTTTTGATGAAGCAAAATCAGCTGCTCTGAAAGCAGGTGCGCTCGGTTGTGGTATTTCAGGAGCAGGACCATCTCTCCTTGCACTTTGTCAGGGGGAAGAGGTCGCTCGGCAATGTGAGGTCGCTCTGCAGACAATATATTCAAACTCTCAGATCTCTACAAAAACTCTCGTTACAAAAATCCCATCTACTGGAGCAAGAGTTCTCTCATGAAGTATCGAAGCACACGAACAAGGTCAGAGACCTATACTGCTCGACAAGCTGTACTCTCTGGACTTGCGCCCGATGGAGGACTTTTTCTTCCTGAAGAACTCCCCAAACTCGACTCATCATTTCTACAAGATCTCTCCAGGCGCTCTCTCTCCGAGGTAGGCTTCGAAGTCTCCCGACACTTCTTTGAAGATATTAGCTCCGATACGCTCAATACGTTAGTCACAGAGGCACTCTCGTTTCCCGCTCCTCTCGTTCCTCTTCAGCTCGCCGATGATAGTTCGATTTCGACACTTGAGCTCTTCCACGGCCCGACATGTGCCTTTAAAGATTTTGGTGCTCGGTTTATGGCGCGACTGATGAGTTGGTATAATCGCAACGAGAATGCGGAGCTTACTATTCTGGTTGCTACATCTGGAGATACCGGTAGTGCTGTAGCTCACGGTTTTCTTGGAGTAGAGGGAATATCTGTCGTGTTACTCTACCCGAAAGGAAAAGTGAGCCAGATCCAAGAACAACAGCTAACAACATGTGGTCAGAATATACAGGCGGTTGAAGTATTGGGAACTTTCGATGATTGCCAACGACTTGTCAAAGAAGCTTTTTCAGACCAAGAACTCTTAGCACAACGAAGACTCTCCTCGGCAAATTCAATTAATATTGCTCGTCTTATTCCACAGTCTTTCTATTATTTTACTGCCTGCGGACAACTCTCGCCCTCACTTCTGCCTGCGATTATTTCTGTACCAAGTGGAAACTTCGGCAATCTCTCTGCCGGTCTTTTTGCAAGAGAAATGGGAGCCCCCATAAAACGTTTTATTGCTTCAACAAATGCCAATGACATTGTTCCCAACTATTTGGACACGGGAGTGTATTCCCCACGACCTTCCAAACACACTCTATCAAACGCGATGGATGTTGGCGCACCGAGCAATTTCGAAAGACTCCAAACGTTCTTTCACAACGACCTCGAAGAGTTTCAAGCTCTCCTGGAAGGAAAGAGCTTTACCGACAATGAAACACTAGCCTGCATGAAGGATGTCCATGAGCGATGTGGCTATATACTCGATCCTCATGGTGCCGTAGGACTGCTCGGACTACAACGTTCCTTGACTTCACAAGAACGCGTACAAAACGGTGCTGTCTTTCTCGAAACAGCTCACCCGGCTAAGTTTGCTTCAGCAGTAGAGGGTGCCATTGGCATAGCACCTGAGACTCCTGACAGCCTTCAAGGGTGCCTGAAAAGAGACAAGCAAAGCATCTTGCTTGAGGAACCGAAGTTTGAACGGCTCAAAGAGATACTGACTACTGTACGATAAACTGGACAAAGAAAATGTTTACTACCGGCGCCTCATCAAGACCAATGGCGTCGTTAACCGCTTCAAGGAGCTCTTCTTTCAAAGACTCTTTTCCTTCAAGAGTTAAGAGCTCGGTCGAGGTTTTTGACGAAAGCACAGTGATGATAGCGTCATTCATCATGGGCTCACGAGACTTGAAAATCTGAGGAGTCTCAACGGCCTCACCAGTCTCATCAGCGACAAAGTCCGAATCAGCTCCGAGAAGACTAGGATCATACTCAAGAAGAAGCTTTGTTTTGAGAAAGCTCGTATGCTCAGAAAGATTGACAATAATGGTATCGAGCTTTAGATGCGCATAGGAAACGTCTGGCTCTTCGATCTCTTCACCATCTGCAGGCGGAGGATCACCTCCCATCAGGAAGAACGCAGCCCCACCACCGCCGACTAAGAGCACAACAACAGCAATGATGATAAAGAGCATTTTACTGCTCTTCTTCCCTTCACCTTCCTCTTGCGCCTCTTCTTGTCCTTCTTCGTCTTCTTCAGCCATAGAATCTCGTTCAGTTTGCCAAGGAAAAAACCCTTAAAAATGAATTATCTAGTATTGCACTGATCGGCACAACTCCCTTCTATGTTTATAGTAATCTGGTTTCCTTCGAAGACTTGAGTAGCATCAATGCCATGACCCATTCAAATACCTGATAATACTCATTAAATCTCGGCAAGTATACTCACGATCTCTCTAATGGTATTCGTAAGACAAAGAGAAAATAATTTTACCAAGATATGAAAATCCTCTTCCTCGCACCTCAGCCCTTTTTTCAAGAGAGAGGGACCCCGATTGCCGTTCGCCTTGCGGTAAAAGTTCTTGCGGCCAGAAAAGACGACCGTGTTCACCTGCTCACCTACCATGAAGGGAGTAACGCTCAAATTCCTCACACAACCCATCAAAGGATATCTGCCCCCTCTTTTCTCTCTCACGTGGGGCCTGGGCTTTCATGGAAAAAGCTTCTTCTCGACGTCATTTTCTTCTTCTCTGTCTTGAAACTGCTCTGGAATAACCGTCACGATCAGTTCGATCTCATTCACGCCGTTGAAGAGTCCGTGTTTATCTCTCTCTTTCTCAAGCCATTCTTTGGTGTGCCCTATATTTATGATATGGACTCTTCGCTCTCTTTACAGATGGTTGAAAAACTCCCATTCCTTTCTCCCTTGCGCGGCCTTTTTGAGTTCATGGAGCGACGTGCAGTCAAAGGAAGTATGGCCGTTGTTCCCGTGTGCGACGCACTTGCAGTGATTGCTGATCGTCATGGCTCTCAAGACACACATATTCTACGTGATATTTCATTGCTCGATATGGAAGGTGACCAATCAACGGAACTAGATTTACCTTCGAATTTACGACAAGAACTCTCCCTAAAAGATGATGATGTTACTGCGCTCTATATCGGCAATCTTGAATCGTATCAAGGAATAGACCTCTTACTGTATTCTTTTGCTCATATTGCTCAAACAGTCCCCCATGCTCACGTTATTATTATTGGCGGGATTGAAAAACACATCGCCTCCTATGCCGCACTAGCAAAATCACTCGGTGTCACTGAGCGGGTGCACTTCACTGGCCCTCGCCCAGTTTCTCACTTGAATCACTACCTGATGCAAGCAGACATACTACTTTCTCCGAGAACTTTGGGGAACAACACCCCGATGAAGATCTATTCCTACCTTCACTCCGGAAAGCCAATCGTTGCCACTAAGCTTCCCACACACACACAGGTACTCGACGTCAACGTTGCTCAACTTGCTGATGCTCGTAAAGATGCCTTTGGTGAAGCACTTCGGGAGCTCTTTGAAAGCAAACAAAAGCGCGAAGAGATTGGTGCCAGAGGGAGAGCGCTTGCAGAACAAAAATATACGTTTGATGTTTTTCAACAGAGACTCAATGACCTCTACGACCGCGTAGGAGAAAAAGTTGAGCCACACCACTCAGAAGATCTGTCCCAAACTACTCGTGTTATTTCAAAATAGATTTTCTTTGAATGAAAGAACGGCCGGTACGTCACCTCAGCTTTACTGGCACCTTCTGGAGTTTTCGTTGTAATGATCGACGATGCATGCCTAAGAGCTTCGCTGCGCGTGTTATATTTCCATCGCAATCGTTGAGCACTCGTTGCATATGCTCCCACTCAACCTGAGAAAGGGAAGGAACCTCCGTAGGGGAATCAGGCTCGGAGGCTTCTTTTTCTTGTAGTGCAACAAGAATACTATCAACGTGAGTTGGTTTCGTGAGGTAATGTACCGCTCCCATTTGTATCGCTTCAACGGAGGTCGCAATAGTTCCGTATCCAGTGAGAATGACAGCTCGAGCAAGCTTGGAAGCTTCCAGTACAGAGGACAACACCTCTAACCCGCTTCCGTCCCCCAGTGATAAATCAATTACAGCGAGAGGGTAGGATCTGGAAGAAAGTAATGTTCGAGCTTCGCTCACACTCTGAGCTTGGTCGACAAGATAACCTCGACGCTCAAACGCTTGCGCCATCCGTTGGCGAAGGATCTGGTCATCATCTACAAGTAACAGAGAAGTTTTCATACTCATGCAACGTGCCTCTGAAAAACATCTGTATGAGCAGGAACCGAGAAGGTAACAACGGTGCCTTGGGCGGGAGAGCTCTCAAAAGAGAGGTGGCCTCGAAGTTGTTTTGCAACGAGCTGTGCAATATGAACCCCCAGCCCCATCCCTCCTTCTTTTGAGGAAAAGAATGGTTCACCAAGATGGCTTAGGGTTTCTTTCGTCATGCCTCCGCCAGAGTCACAAATGATACACTGAAAAGAAGTATTCTCAATAGAAAGTGTACATTCAACGTGTTCACCTTCCTCCAGAGCATTCATCAAAAGTCCTTTCAGTGCAGCAAGGAGTGGCGTAAGAGGTTGGCAAAAGGACTGCTCTGGATTGGATATGTGCCATTCAATACTTTGCGAGGGAAGCTCTCTTTGGATATTTCTTCGCAACTCTTCGAGTGTACACTCACGTGGCATTTCACCTGTTACGGCACCGGATTGATTACAGAGCTGTTGAATAATTTTTTTGCACCTTTGCACCTCCCTTGAGAGAAGAGCCAAGTCTTCGCCAAAGCCCTGTGGACTCTCGTCATGCTTCATGCTCTCTAACATCTCGTGGGTAATAACCTCTATCGTTCCCAGAGGACTCCCAAGCTCGTGCGCTGCATGTGCAGACAAGGTCGTGAGAGAGAGGAGTTTATCTTGAGATGAGCGGAGATCGGTTAAAGCAAACTCACGCTTTCGCAGCTCATCAATAATTTTACTGACGAAAAAAGCGACAAGAAAGGCGACAAATACATACGAAAAGAGCATGCCGTACAGGTGTAATGAGAGTGCCTCACCTCCGTGGTGACCGTGCGAATGGTGACCCGAGCTGTCGCTTTCTATAAAGAAAAAAAGCGAGCAAAAACAACTTGAAGTAAGAGCCGCAAGCCCCCAAGTCCACCATTTTCCAAGCAAGAGTGCAGCGAGCACAACATATACAAGATACACAATACTAAAAGGATTTGCTGGTCCACCAGTGAAACTTAACACAAGAGTAAGGATGAGAGTGTCGGAAAGAAGGAGGAAATGAGAACCCCATCGAACAACTTTCGTGTACTGCGAGACGAAATGTGTTAGCGGAAGGCCGACAAGCAAAAGAAAGAAAACCGTCCAAAAAGTAGGCCCAATCTCAGGAAACGAATCCCAGAAAACAAGAGACGCCATCAAAAGAGCAGCCACAACTCTTAGTCGAAAAAACCACGCAGGTGTCTTTAATCGCGGGTTCATGAAGATCTCCTAGGCAAAAAGAGTTCTACTTGTCCCAAAGCAACCGAAAGTGCTGTTTCTACTCGCAATTGAGATTCACTCAACCAAAGAGAGGAAAATCCTTCCGAGAGGAAACGGCCTACCTCTGTGGGCGTCCAACCTGATTCTGGCCCAATAGCGAGGAGAACTCTAGTCGACGATGATAACGTTTTCTGCATGGCAGAGACTCGCTGCCGTGTGCTTTCACGTGTATCAGCGATGAGCTGCACAAGTCGGTCTCCGTTCAATGCTTGAAGTCCTGGTAAGGTTTCATCAAAAAAATTATAAAGATGTTGGTGTAATACTATTTCTGGTGCGTGAGGATGCCCCCCCTGCTCTAAACCTTTTGCTACTTCCTCTGCAAGAGCTTCTTGCTCGAGTACTTTAGATTGAAGGTAACTCTTTTCCACATTTTCACT
>JAUIBK010000078.1 GCA_030428205.1 bacterium | reverse complement strand
TGAGAGGGATGAACCTCCCCCCAAAAAGTGGACACCTCCTAAATTGTAATTAGGAGGCAAAATGAAGACCCTTTCGAACAAACACACCTTTTATAATTATCAATTCAAGTGGACAGCTGTTACACTAGCGAATCATCCAGATATCCAGGGCCGGAGCGTAGCGGAGGCCCTGGATATTCACCCAATCATGCTTTACCGATGGAAGCAGGAGATGCGAGAAGGAAAGCTGTCAGATAACGGAAAAGAGACACGTTCGAAACGGAACCTGGAAGAGGCACAGAGAAAGATCCGTAAGTTAGAGGCGGAGAATAAGCGTCTTCGGGAAGAGAACGTCATCCTCAAGAAAGCGGAGAGGCTTTTTCCTGGAAAAAAGTAGAGAGCTTTCGGTTCATTCGAGATCACAGTCATAGGTGTTCAGTGGCACTTATGTGCCGAAAGCTTGGTGTATCAAGAAGTGGGTATTACTCCTGGTTGAGTCGCTCAAAGAGTAAGCGCACTATCGAGAATGAGGCTCTGACAGAGCTCATTCGAGCTATTCATAAGGAGCACAGAGAACTCTACGGCTCACCTCGAATTCACGCTGTGCTTAAGGAGCGAGGGTACCAGTACAACATCAAGCGCGTAGAACGCCTGATGCGGGTACATGGAATCGTCTCGAAGGTCACCAAGCGATTCAAGCCGAGAAAGCAGAACTACCTGTTCTACACCCAAGTACCCAACGTGCTTCTCAAGCGTGGCATGCCGACAAAAAAGAATGAGACGTGGGTCGGAGACGTTACCTACATCCGCGCAAACGGCAAATGGTCATACCTAGCGGTGGTGATGGATCTCTACACAAGAAAGATTCTGGGCTGGGCCTATGGGCCCTCTCGGAAGTTCGATCTTGTTAAAGAAGCACTTTCGATGGCGGTAAGAATCTCTTCTCCAGGGAAAGATACTATCTTCCATTCCGATCAAGGAATTGAGTACACCGTGAGCACGTACCAGCAGCTAGTAAAGAGCTATGGAATCACTCCTAGCATGAGCCGAAAAGGACACTGCTGGGACAACGCATGGACGGAATCCTTCTTCCATACACTCAAGACTGAGATGGTCTACTTCCAGAAGTTCGCCAGTATTGTCGAAGCGACAGCATTCATTATGGATTACATTACCTTCTATAATCACAAACGAATTCACTCGAGCTTGAATTACACTACCCCGGTGGAGTACCATTTGAGGGCAGCGTGAGGTGTACGCAGATTGGGGGGAAGATCAGGACGGTCGAACTGCTGGCGTAAATCGCCCGCCGCTGCGCTACACCGTTAGCCAGCAAATGGCGCAACAACTCTTAGAGGAAGAAGACAACGGAAGATGAGATATGTAATGGCAATAGTGTTAGCTATAATTCTAGGATTCGCCAACTTCTCATATGCCCTTGAGCTGCGTGAGGATTTGCGCAACGTTGCTTACGACAAGAAAGCCATCAATTTCGCTCAGCGGTCTAAAGGTGTCGACACCAGTAACCTTCTCTCGAAAGATATCACGACGGGATACCCGCTTGAGATTGAAAACCTTCAGTTCTTCCTCCCACCTCCGAGTTCTCCACCAGAAATCTCTCTGGAAGTCGTTCTGCACGTTCGTTTTTATAAGCCTTTCTCGATGAGAGCTTCTTCTCTTCATTGGGTCGGACTTAATGGTGACGGCGGGCTTATAAGATTGCCATTGAAGTCTAAATCACTAGGTGTGCACCCGTCACCTAAGAGGCCAGTGAAATATGAGTATTCGTTCAGCGAACAAGTGTATCAACTCTCTTTTGGAATAAACGCAGGCACTGAGACGCCCAATCTCAAACAGATGTTTTGGTGTTTTGAGCTTTATGACCAGAGTTCAGCGAGAGGCAATTGTGTCTCGGGACCTTCTCTTTCTGCCGCCCAGAAGCTCGCAATCCAGCGAGAATCAGAAATACTCGCTGATCGTGCGAATGAGATTAGAGAACTCGTATCACGAAGCGACAGCTCCATGGAAGATTGTCAGGCGGTTGGACGACTTATGCCAGAACTCCTAACAGCTCAAATAACTTGCCGGCAACTATGCTCCACAAAACCCGCCGCAGTCACTAGACCTTCCGAGTCGAGGCTTGTCCAGCAAGAATGCGAGCAGCGCTGTCGAAAACTTACTCCTGAACAGGCGGCATTAGGAGAACGAGCGGTCTCGGCGTGTGATGGGTATGCCACTGTTCCCCAGCTTTGTCGCTTTCTGAGTCCATTCTCAAAGATATGCAATAGTTCTGAACATGAAAACTGCTTGGCGGTTGAGAATTATGTCGAAGCCAAATGCAGTGTTCCTTAAGAGAATGCAGGCTAACAATTGGCTGCACCCGACGGGCGGCCGTGGTAAGATATTGTTAATTTGAAATTCTGGTGTGACCGCCCGCGGCTGAGCCCAACTGTTATATAGCTATCAAAGACTCAATTAGATCTATGCGCGTACTGTTGGTATTAATGGTTTGTGGCTCCTTGTTTCTCTCTTCAAGTTGCAAAGAGCAGGACTCACGAGGGAATGGCTCACCAAAGTTTAAGGTTGTTCCAGGAGCCATATCAGAGAGATCCATACCCAGCACGAATCGAGAGATACAGCCTGTTGCACAACCTACAAAGGATCCTTCTCTGTGTTGGTGGCGTGGCAAATCGTTCCGACCTGGAGAGTCTTGGCATCCCGGAGTAGAAACCTGCTCTTGCCTCATAGCTAACGACGGGAAGGCCTATTCAGAATGTGAACCGGACGATCTCCCACCAGGTTTGTGGTGAGCATCAAACGGCTATTTAACAATTCGATTGAGAGGGACCGAAAGCCACTGGCCTTTTCGGCCACATCGAGTGGTTTTCCAACGGATTTTGGACCCTCTTCGTAAACGCTACATTGCATTCCAACTTTTTATGTTAGAGCCCGAGAAGAAAAATCAAACACGAATAAAGATAGAGACTCGCAAAGCGGAAGAGTCAGATATTGCATATGTCATTCACGCTAATCGTGAGATCGAAGGCGAGCGTTCGAAATTAACTGAAGAAGTTTTGCGCCGAGATCTTTTTACAGATACCCCAAAAGCTTTTGTTGTTCTAGCCGAACATCAAGGGAAACGGGTAGGGATGGCCTTCTTTTCATTTACGTATTGGGCCTCAGATGGACCAATATTGTGGGTCTCTCAGATGTATATAGAGCCAGAGTATCGAGGTGGACGAACAATCATAGCTCTACGAGATGAGCTCTTTGAACAGGCTTCTATTGGGGGAGCAGGGCGTATGGTCTGGGCAACGCACAACACAGCAGATCGCAGTAATAAGTTGTGGCAGCGCATAGGGGCAAAAGATCTCTCAGAAAACTATAGTTTTTGGGTCAAATCTGTATAAACTGCAATTGAACCAAAGAGCACAGCGGATCTTTGGCCCGCTAGCTATAATGCAAACTCTTATTGATAGAAGGATTTACCACATGAATAGGCTTTTTCTGACTGTGGCTTTATTGCTCCTTTTTGCTTGTTGGACAGCTGACCAAGCTAGAGCCCAGGCCGGTGCTTGTCCTTTCATGGGTGCGGGACTGTTTTGCGGTGATATCAAAAACCCTCCGCAGATGCTTCCGGACAAACAAGTCAAGAAGATAGTTAATAAGTTGGTTCGAGATACGAACAAGTTGAGCAAGTCTCTCGAACGAGCTCAAAGCATTGGCTCTCGAAACAGTAAATGGGTAACCGTTGGAAAAGCGGGAAAGAAAATAAAAAAGAGAGTGAAAAGAGTCAATCGTGCGATCAAAAGAAATAAAACCTTAAGATCAGAGTTTAATCGGATCAAGCGTAGTATGACGCGTGACGAGTTTCTCGAGGTTATTGACGCTCATATTCAAACCTTAGAGGCGCTACTTCCAAGTTACATTTCCTGTGTTGCAGAAGTTGAGAATGGGACCATTTGTGAGTGTAAAGCTTCAGAGGTCTCTGCCTCTTTTGAATTTCGAACTGGGAGTTACGGGGAATGTGCTTGTTACAATGAGGTGTTTATTCGTTGGGATGATCAATTGAGCGTGAATGCTTCAAGTGTTACGGCAGTCTACGATTGGACAGGAGGAGGTCAACTCGAGAGAACCGAAACAAAAGCTTCGCCATTTGATAATGGCTATTCATTGAATGATGGAGAGGTCTTGCTCAGTGTTCCAGAAGGTAATAATTGGATTAGAATTCTCGGAAGCTATGGTGTCGATTTTAATTTTGACCGATGTTCCCCGGATTGCACCACCTCGATGGCCAGCATTATGAGCTTTTTACAGGACGCGCGAGTCCGTATTAACTGTTAGGCCGCGAGGGTCAGATTAACCCTCGCTCCAAGACCTACGCATAACAAACAGGTTGAATTGAGTGAACCTCCCCCCAAAAAGTGGACACCTCCTAAATTGTAATTAGGAGGCAAAATGAAGACCCTTTCGAACAAACACACCTTTTATAATTATCAATTCAA
>JAUIBK010000050.1 GCA_030428205.1 bacterium | reverse complement strand
AACAGCTTCAGCTGGCACATCTCCCCTCTGAGCCATCGCCTCAAGAGCGAGTGTTTCAACTTCGAGCCAAATTGAGTATCGAGATTGATCTCCCCAAATTTCTGCCATCTCTGGACGGGAGTAACGTGGAATCATAGCGGAGCCTTATAGATTTGATAACTGCTGAGAATCGAGTGTTTTTTTCAGTGCACACTCTAGACAAAGAGTGGGAAAGGTTCAAGTAGGTGAGGAGGAGATTGCTGGGAGCATGTCTCTTTAGGGGCACTAAGCCACCCGGGAAAACACCCCTTTCCCTTGAATATCAATAATCCCACTCGGCATCGAAGGCTTGCCACAAACAAGTGTTCTCAACTGAGCGTGCTCAATCCCTTCATGCATCGCTTCCATGGCATGCTCTTCGGTGTTGCTATTTTCGCTTAAGTGAGCAAGCACAACGTGTGATAGATCCGAGTGCCAGACATCATTGAGAAGCTCAACTGCCGCGGAGTTGCTTAAGTGGCCGTGTGAAGAGGCTATTCTTTGTTTGAGCTCCCAAGGATAATCACAGATCTGCAACAACTCTTCATCGTGGTTTGATTCAAGTACAAGAGCGTGGCACCCCTCAAGCGCTTGCCTTACAAGGGTTGTAGAGCGACCAATATCTGTCAGATGCCCGAGCTTTACTCCATTATAACAAAAGGTGAAGGCTACAGGGTCCCTTGCATCATGAACGATTCGAAAGGGTTCAACCTCAACTCCAAGCAGATCGAACGATTCTCCCGTCTCAAAGAGTTCGAGTCCAAAGAGCTTTTCGAGTGATTCTGCTGTCTGCTCATTGGCGTAGACAGGAACTTTCAATCTGCGGCTGAGTATGGGAATACCGTGAAGGTGATCGCGGTGCTCGTGGGTAACGATAAGCGCATCAATCGTTTCAATATCAACGCCTAAAGCATCAAGCCGTTTTGCGGTTTCTTTGCCAGACAAGCCACAATCAACGAGAAAGCGGACATGACCAGTATCAACAAAGGTACAATTGGCACGACTACCACTCGCGAGAACTGCAAATCGCATTATAAGCCTAACTCGTTTGCTTCTCTTGAATAAAAGTCATTCCAGGCAAATACCACCTACCATCGACCTTCTCGAGAGGAAGCTTCCTCGATTTCTTCTCACCATCGAGCTGGGAGATAAGCTCAACCGTAGCTGCATTACCTTGTACCGAAACCTCACCAAGTGAATACTCCGCCTCTGACATCTTCTGCTGCATCTCGAGCTGCTTTTGCTCGACGGTCTTTACCATTCGTTCCATGTTTGCACGTGCCATATCAGCTTGTGCAGGATCAAGAGAAGTGAGCTGTTGCTCCATCTCACGCTTGAGAAAACTACCAGGATCACGGAAGAAGGTCTCAAAATAATCTTTCATCTCCTCAGGAGAATTCACTCGAATCCGAGCCTTGTCTCTCGCAGGAAATGACTCAAAAGCCTTCCCCCAATGGATGTACTCTAGAATGACAGAAGCTTGTCGTGTTTCCTTGAGCTTAGAAATCATCTCAAGAACGAGGTCTCCGGGGCCACCACCAGCAAAAACGACACTAGGAAAGAAAAGAAAGAGAGCAAAGATGACTCGCTGCAGCATGATTGTTCCTCATAGGTTGAAAAAACGCTCAGATTCACTCACAGTAACCAAGTACAACCCCACTGTCGACGGTGGAGTTTTTCACAACAAGAAGAAACCGTAGAGGACCTCCCATCGAAGACGTAACCCCTCAAACAAACAGCGAAACCCGCCCGCAGTTGATTATTGGCGCTGGTGCTATAGGACTATCACTCGCAGCGCTTCTCGCTCAAGGCGACCATTCAAGCGACATCAACATTGTTGGCCGAAGCAATCAGACTTCAAAAATCAGAATATCGCTCGAGGGATCAAAGAGCTTCACAAGCCAGCCCATAGCTTACTCCGTCTGGAACAAGACGCTTAAACTACCAGACTGCGCCGATATCTGGCTTTGCATGAAGGCATACGACCTTGATACCACGCTAGAGATTTTGACCGATAAGCTCACCTACTCACACACTCTTATTCTCGCGATGAATGGCCTTGGGATTGCTATGCAAGCAAGCCTCGCTGTTAAGCGTACCATACCAACCGTACGCGCCCTTTTTTCTTACGGTGCTCGTAGGACTTCAGAGCATTCAGTTTGCTTATCAGGCGAACCACAAGCCCTTCTTGCAACGTATCCAGACTTCAATCAGCACCTATCCTCAATAGAGTACTCTTTGCAAAAATCTGGCTTTCAAACGAGCCGAGCGAAGGACATAGCGACCGCTGAATGGCAAAAAGCAATTACAAATATTGTAGTCAATGGATTAGCCACCTTAGCCAGGAAGAATAATAGTGTTCTTTTAACTGACGATGTTTTTCAGCAGCAAGCCAAACAGCTTTTTCTTGAAGCAAAAACCGTTGCCGCAGCAGAAGGATTTCTCTTTCCTGAGCTCACCATAGAACGCTTCCTGATAGCACTAGAAAATCATCGTGATAATCGAAACTCAACCCTGATTGATATCGAGCAAAAGAAACAAACTGAACTTCCATATATATTAGGACGATTTCTTGAGATCGCACGAACATATGACGTGAAAACTCCGGTTGCAGAGAAACTCGCCAGAGATCTGTATAGCCTATAGTCGCACAAACACCGCCGCCTCTTGCACATCGCTCAAACGAAAATACTTCGTACGCCAACCAGAAAAATCTCTTTGATACTTGGAGTCAACCACCACAAGATCGTAAAGAGGCGAGCGGCAGTTTGCGATTGTATTCTGAGGGATTCCCCGAGGCCGTATCAAACAAGGAAGGTCTTTTTTCCCACTCTTACGGTAATCAACAAGCGATGCGTGTTCACGGAGGTAATATGGCAGTGGCCAGTAGTGGCCAGTTCCAATAAGCACCCGTGCTTGTGGGTTCTTCTCCCACATTTTCTCTATAAGCTCGACGAACTGAAGCATTCCTTTAGATGTGTGCGTATACGAGTACGGGTTCTTCTTTCCATACGGCAATAAAAATGTGTACGTAATTGAGCTGCAGATCGAAGCGAGAATAAGGCACGCAAAAATGCAGTGTCGAGCCACTCGCGAGTCGGCAAAAAACTTCCAGAGAAGCACAGAGAGTGTCAGTGTCGCAGGCACAGTAAATGAGATAACAAGCCAAGGGGTTTTGTACGAGACAAACGAATAGATAAGGTATGTTACAAGAGTCCAGGTACTTAAAAAAATGACAATCCTCTGGCTCACTATTTCTCGACGAAAGAATGCTCCATAGACGAGTAGTAGCGGGAGCACGAACAGCCAAGGTTCAGTACGTGCGATAAGAGAAACGTAGTAGATAAGAGGTTTATGATGCCCAACATCGACCTCGTTACGACTTATCCATTGCGGTAGCGCAAGCAGAGCCTCTCTGAGACCAGACATCCAGCGAAATCCCCCGGTAAAAATCGCTACGAGCAATATGCCGCTGAGTAACAGGGCCCAAGATGAGCGACTCCAGTCAATCTTACTTTTTAATTCTTGAAACTGGGTTCCCAAGAGCGAAAAAAAAAGCGCCACTCCTACTGCAGCGAAAGAGATGATCCAGGTCTCTTTCGTTGTTATCATGCCGACAAGCGCTAGGGTCGGGACCAAAAGAGAAATCTTTTTCTCTTCTACGGCAGCTTGAAAAAGCGAGAGAGCAAAGAGCACAACACAAAGCAAAAAGAGTGTTTCATGGATCGCATACCTTCCATAAAAAACAAGTGAGGGAGAGACGAAAAGGAGAAGAGCTGCGCCAAGCCCTGCCCTTTTCTCTCTGAAGAGCCAGAAAAACGGAACAATACACAACACAAGACTGCTCACGATTGCAGAGCTACGAAGCGCCAATACAGAGTCACCAAGTAGGCTTGTGAATCCATACGTCACGTAAAAATAGAGCGGACCATGATAATTTTCATGTGAATAAGGATAGTACCCAAGCGAAGAGATTTTCTCGAGAAAATAGAAATTCACCCCCTCATCATTGTGCAGTGGCCGAAGATCGATCTGCCACAACCGCAAGAGGCAAGCAATAACGCATAGTAACAGGAGAACAAAACGGTTCATTTTGCTCGATAAGAGAGTCGCGGCAACCCTAAGACACGTTCGGCGATAATGCTCCGTTGAATCTCGGAGCTACCAGCTGCAATCGTACGTCCCCTTGAATAGAGATAACGATGGACCTCGTTCCCACACGCTCCATCTTCACCAGCAGCGAGCTGTACGCCTCCAGTACGGAGCGCAAATGATGCAATACGTTGGAACGATTCTGACCAGAGCAGCTTATCAAGAGAGCCTTCTGGTCCTGGTGTTTTGCCTTGGGCATACTCAAGAAGATGAGAATACGCCAACGCTCTTACGGAGCAAGCGGTTGCAATATGCTCGGCAAGTTCGTGCTTCCATTTCGGATTTTTGCGAATACTCTCATTTGATAGGAGGGAGCGTAATGCAACCTCAGACTGGAGCTGACGGGCAAAGGTAAGAATGACCCGCTCAAACATAAGGGTTGAGATTGCTATCTTCCATCCTTCACCAACCTGGCCAACGACATTCTCTTTGGGAACGAACACTTCATCAAAGAAGACCTCATTAAACTCATCATCACCAGTAATTTGCTTGAGTGGACGTGTCGTAATCCCCTCTTCTTTCATATCAATAAGGAGATAGGTTAACCCCTCGTGCTTTTTTCCTTCAGCACTGGTGCGACAGAGCGCAAAACACCAGTCAGCTACATGAGCGAAGCTTGTCCATACTTTCTGACCAGTAACTCGAAAGCCACCTTCGCAAGGCTCAGCTTTTGTTTTCATTGCCGCAAGATCGCTACCAGCTCCTGGCTCGGAGAATCCTTGACACCACACTTCAGAAGCATCGAGGATTTTTGGTAGGTAACGTTGTTGTTGCTCCGGCGTTCCGTGTTGAATAAGGACAGGACCAACCATAGTAAGTCCAAACAGCCCAAGCACCTGTGGTGAATGTGCACGCACAAGTTCTTCTTGCACAATGGCTTCTTCGATCAGCGAGAGTCCTCTTCCGCCAACTTCTTTTGGCCAATGCACCGCCATCCACCCGCCTTGGGCAAGCTGACGTTGCCAACTTCGGCCAATCTCTTGAAAAGACTCTAAAGAAGAGTCGTGCTCAACCTTTGGAGCAGGATTCTTTTCCAACCAATCTCGAAATTCGAGCCGAAATGATTCTGCGTGTTCGCCAAGTGATAAGCGGAGCAAGCTAGACCTCCTTCTGCGAGAGCTCTTTTGCGGCAGCCTGATCAATAAACCAGAAAACTCGACCTTCAGCTTGTGTGTAGAGCCTTGCTGGGAGATTCGTAGGACTCTCGTCTGACTCGAGCACACGTTTGAGAACGGGAGCTTTGTTCTCACCAAAGAGAACAAAAAACACTCGTGGGGCAGAAAAGAGTGCTTTCGGACTCATACTTACCCTATCCATACCCTGATGAGGTTCGCGAGTGGAGACCACCACACGTGCGGTCTCACCAACAGACTCGTCTCCAGGAAAAAGTGATGCTGTGTGCCCATCTGCCCCCATACCAAGCATGACAATATCAAAGGGAGGATTACCCGTACCATCCGTGTGATAACCTGCCTGCTGGATTGTCTGTTCGTACGCTTTTGCGGCATCATTAGCAGAGGCAAGCGAGGTATCCACTGGATACACCTTTGGTTTTACATCTTGCAGATTGGAGAGCAGTGTTTCTTGAACGAGGTGGTAGTTACTCTGATCATTATCAGCAGCCACAAAACGCTCATCCCCCCAAAAGAGATCAACTTTATCCCACTCGATTTCACTCACCATAGGGGGTCTTGAGAGCATCCGGTACACAGCTCCTGGGGTACGGCCACCTGAGAGAACAAGAGAGCACCGATCTTTTGTCGACAATACTTCTTGAATAGAAGCCACAAGCTCCTCACATACAAGCGACGCGAGTTCTTTTTGTGAAACGATTTCTATACTTACATCTGTCATAGCTTTACCTATACCTCTGTTCACCTCACACGACATGAAGTGGACAGAATCACTCAATTCCTTGAAAGCCACTACGAAGGGATTGGAGCTCAAGCGCACGCTCAATTGCCCCACGATAATTTACCACTGACTCACCAACGAGAAAATAGTTTTCGAGACAATGAGTTACTGAAAGAGCATCTTGCTCATTGTGTGTCGTCCTTGTGATTCCAGCAAGTGAAACCTGGGTCTCAAAATACTTCCCAGAGGAAATACGAACGTATTCATCCCCTTGGACTCCGAACTGAAAAGATACGAGATCGAGAGTTCGATCAGAACGGTGTTCGCATATGAGGTCGACCGAACTCCCACAAGGCATCTGGCACTCAAAGCCTCTCGCCCCCACCGCCACTACATTGAGCTGAAGTCTATCGAGTATCCATCCGGCAATATAATACGAGCTGAGTTCTCCATAATTACCACGTGAACCGAAAGAAATCTCAATCTTACCCACTTCGGTGAGCAGTTGAACCATCCGTTGTGAACCAAAAACTTCTTTAAGTTCACCTCTCCATCCCGCTAACTGGACCCAGAGTAGATCAATGAGTTGATCTGTGTGCTCAAGGAGGTGTCTTTGCTGAGTACTACGCCCGGCGAGCTGTGCCCCGTGAAAAAATACCTTTTCTGCAAACGGAAGAAAATGCTCAAAACAGATCGAAGGGATTCTATCGCCGAGAAAAAGTACATCAATCGGAAAACCTACAAGTGCATGGGCATGAACAATGCTCGGCACTCTCTCGAGAGCTTTCCGACCAGCAGTGATCTCAACAAGTTCAGCACAGAGAAACTCCCCATCACTTGTTTGGTGGCACTGCGCGCTTATATTCACACCGAAGAGATCTGAGCTCTCATCATCAATACAAACAACGAACACTCTACCAGCAACTAGTCGACAGATTAATGAGATGAGCTCCTCACGTTCAGAATTCAAATCTGTTCGTGCAACACAGATCATAAAATTTGATGTATCCGAGCGATGAAAGATATCACCGGTGTGCTTCTGATCGAGCCTCTCTAAAAGAGAATCGAATTCAGCTGTAATTTGAGCTGGGGCGATATCCGTTGAAGAGAGGGTGTAGTTTTGAGTATTCATAACGGTCACTACAACCTCCTCCACCGGTGTCCCAGTGGAGCAAGCAGCTCAGAAGCTTTTGAGGGCCCCCAAGACCCTGCTTCATACGGAAAGACTTGCTGCTCTTCATCAGCAGACCAGTGATTCAAGAGTGGCTCGAGAAAGGACCACGATTCCTCGATTTCGTCATTACGGGTAAAGAGTGTGGCGTCTCCCTTCATTGCATCGAGCAGCAGCCGCTCATATGCCTCCGGAGAGCGCACACCATATGAGTCGTTATAGAGAAAGTCCATCACGACAGGATTGGCGCGCATCCTTGGTCCTGGAGGCTTAGAGTTCACCCGAAACGAAATACCTTCACGTGGTTGAATCTGAATAGTAAGCAGGTTCGGTAAAATATTAGGCATATCACGACCACGAAAGAGCGAATGTGGGACAGGTTTAAATGAGACAGAAATCTCTGTAATTCTTTTTGGCAATCGTTTTCCTGCTCGGACATAAATTGGAACACCTGCCCACCTCCAATTTTCAATCTCAAGCGTAAGAGCTGCAAACGTTTCGGTTTGAGAACCGCTATCAATATTGGACTCTTGGCGATATCCAATAACAGGATCTCCAGAGATAAAACCGCTTGTGTACTGGCCTCGTACGGTTCTTTCTGAGATATCAGATAAAGAGAAACGCTTTAGAGCCCGTAAGACCTTAACCTTTTCATCTCGAATACTGTCAGGATCGCTGAGTGAATTTGGGGGTTCGATACAGAGCAGAGAGAGTACCTGGAGTAGGTGATTTTGTATGATGTCTCTTAATATACCGGTTTGGTCAAAATACTTCGCTCGAGAACCAACGCCGATACTCTCACACACTGAAATCTGAATGTGGTCTACGTATCTTCTATTCCAGAGTGGCTCAAATATGCCATTAGAAAAGCGAAAGACGAGGATATTTTGAACGGTCTCTTTGCCAAGGTAGTGGTCGATACGATAGATCTGTTTCTCATCAAGATGACTTTGCAGCGTCTTATTGAGCTCAGCTGCTGACTCAAGATCGTTGCCAAATGGCTTCTCAACAATAAGAATCGTTCGTCGCTCATCAAGTTCTGGGTCAATAACAAGGTCTACGCTCTTGAGGTTCGCAGCAATATGACCAAAGAAACTTGGGGAGGTTGCGAGGTAAAAAAGAAAATGAAAGTTCTCAATACCTCCAAGTGAGATGTCCTCAAGACGGTCACGTAAGACCTCAAAGTCACTCTTCTTGGTCGCATCTAGAGGTTGATAAAAGATACGTTTTGCAAAATCTTGCCAGACTTTTTCCTCGACAGGTCTCCGCGAGTGGGCTTCCACAGACTCCCTGCTCCTCTCGCGAAAAGCCTCATCACTGAGCTTTGTTCGCGAAGCTCCCATCACGATAAAATCAGTCGGGAGAAAACCGTCGTAGGCCAAATTATAGAGTGCTGGAAGGAGCTTTCGTTGGGTGAGATCGCCTGTAGCACCAAAGATAACCATCGCCGTTGATGGTGGGCGTAGTAACCGGTTCTCTCCCTCCTCGAATGGGTTATCCATAGTTCTCTCTTACGAATCGGTCAGGGCAGCTCGCTTCTGTTCAATAGCAGCGAGAAGCTCCTCATAAGAGGTGCAAAACGAATCGACCCCATCTTCTTCGAGCTTCACGAGAAGCTCTTCAAAAGGAACCCCAACATCAACAAGATTCGCCAATGCCTTTTTCGCTTGATCGAGGTTTGTTGAGATTGTGGATGTAATACTCCCTCCCTCAAGAAGTGCATCGAGGGTTGCCGGTGGGATGGTATTCACTGTGTTATCGCCGACGAGTGACTCAACATAAAGAAGCGGTGGAAACGCAGGGTTTTTTGTACTTGTACTTGCCCAGAGTGGTCGTTGCTTTTGAGCACCCGCTTCACAAAGTCTGGTAAACGACTCACCCTCAAACATCTGCTGATACAGCTCGTAAGCCGCCTTAGAGTTTGCTATGCCAACATGGCCAACAAACTCTTTTTGCGCATCTTCACTTATTGAGAGAGAAGCCAGCTCCTTCTCTACGATCGCATCAACTCGAGAGACAAAGAAGCTCGCTACCGAGGCAATCTTTGAGACGCTTTGACCGGCATCCATACGACGAGTGAGCCCTTTGAGAAAGGCTTGAATAACTTCCTTATACCGCTTTACTGAGAAGATAAGGGTGACATTCACGTTAATACCTTCTGCTATGACCTCCTCAATAGCCGGTAAACCTTCCTTAGTGGCCGGGATTTTAATCATGATGTTTGGTCGATCGAGCGCTGCCCAAATACTCTTTGCCGACTCGATAGTCTGCTGGGTGTCGCGCGCAAGAAGCGGAGAGACTTCAATGCTCGCGTAGCCATCGTGAGCCGATGTTGAGTTATAGAGGGGTAAAAGAAGATCGGCTGCACGCGCAACGTCCTCAATCATCAACTTTTCACACAACTGCTCGGTCTCGATTCCATCAGCCGCAAATGCAACTATCCTCTCATCATAGTCACAGGTATCAGCGATAGCCTTCTTAAAGATGGTAGGGTTACTCGTTAAACCCGTAACGCCGAGATCAATGTAGTTTTGGAGCTTCCCCGAACGTAAGACATCGAAAGATAGATTGTCGTACCAAATGCTCTGTCCACATTCACCTAAAGCCACTAACTGCTTATTTTTGCCCATGAAATTCAACCTTTGTGGGGGTTCATTAATCGCTGAACAGTATTATGGTATTCTGAGATTTTCACAACAAAGATTTCCTCCGTCGCCCTGCGTGTTTTCAGGTAGTTAGCTCAATGAAGGCGCTTTCGATACAAATTCACCACTTTTTTTGATACACTCCGTCGAAGTCTGCCATAATAGGGCTAGGAGTTAGTCCCCGTTTTGATTTTTTCTCGGTTCATCAAGCTTCAGTTCTGTCGCTAGGTTTTTTTCAGTACAATGGAAAAGATGTCTATCTAAGGTCGCTATGCATTCTTGCAGTTACCTCAGATAAGTAGGAGTTTGTATGATTTCAAGAAGAAAACCACTTCGCGTAAGACCAGCAATCAAGAACCGTCGTCAATCAAGCAACCCTATCTCTTTTCCAGATCTCAAGGCCCAAGTTCACATTACAAGTAACATCCACTACCTTCTCAAAGAGGAACTTGAACAATCGCCCGCCTATGAGGCCTTCGTGTCCTCTTCCCAACAACCTCAAGAGTCAAAAGTCATTCCTCTCCATGGTGGAATCGTACAGCCGAGGAGATAAGAGCGGAGCTCTACCCTAAATTGAGCTTATCCTTCTTGGTCTGGCTCCGACTGATTACAAATTTATAACGCGAAGTACGCGAGGTGCGCGAAGTTGTTTTTTCCCTCTTCGCGTCCCTCGCGTACTTCGCGTTATAAAATTCACCGTGGTATCAGCGTTTTCGATGAGGCTGCCCCTTATCCGTGGATCTGATGATCACGAGCAAGGATTAGGGACCGATAGAAGAGAATCCTAAACTTCGTGGCCGCGCTCTTGCTTGACTTTTATCAGCGGCACATCCGCAGGACCTGGATAGGAAGTTATATTCTTTTTCCTGTTCTGAGAATAACGATACGTTGTGATCATACAATTGAGCGCATAGAGCATTCCATTTACGTGACAAATCTCATCACCGTAATAGGTCGGGATAGGTCGCTCAACTATCCGCATCTCTCGCTCGGCGAGAGCAAGAATAATCTGAGTATCAAAGTGCCAAGTATCAGTAAATGATTCGAACGGAATCCTTTTTAACGCTTCGGTGGCATAAAGCCTGTATCCAGAGTGATACTCACTCAGTTTTAAACCGCTCATTCGGTTCTGCATAAACGTCAAAATGCGATTACCGAGAAACTTATAAAGAGGCATTCCTCCTTTAAGCGCTGAGAACCCTTCGGACATACGCGAACCAAACACCATATCAGCTTCATGTTGACGAAAAGGCTCTAGCAGATCTGTCAGTGCCTCAGGAGCATACTGACCATCACCGTGGATAAGCGCGACAACATCAAAACCACGATCGATCGCATACCGATAACCAACCTTCTGATTTCCACCATAACCTTGGTTTTCTTCATTACGGTGTACTGTCAATTTTTCGATATTTTGTTCATGTTTATAACCGAGTGCAGCGTAATACGTGTTATCTGAGCTCGCGTCATCAATAACAAAGATCTCTTCGACCTCATCATAAACGTCTTTGGGGATACGAGAGATCGTCTCGATAAGGTGATTTACCGCGTTATAGGAGATAATAAAAATTCCGATACGTGGGGATTTCTTGTCTGACATACTCTCTCGCTTAGATTTCTGTGGCGATAATCTTACCTATAAGATCATACCCAGCTGTTTCAGTGATTTCAACTCGTACCATATCTCCTCGAACAGGCACGTAGTCCCCTTCAATATCATTGATAATTATCTGTCCATCGACCTCTGGGGCTTGATAGTGTGCTCTACCTGAGAGCAATAGATCGCTCTCTTCGTGTTGGCCCTCAAGCAAAACATCGTACTTCTCTCCAATCCGCCGATTATTGGACGCAAAAACACACTCCTGTTGTACCTTCATGAGATAGTCGCGTCTTTTCGTCCTCTCTTCAGGCGGAATCTGATTCGGCAGTGTGGCTGCGTCTGTACCTTCCTCGGGGCTAAATTCGAAGATACCAACACTTGTGAAATGACTATCTCGAATGAACTGCTCAAGCTCCGTGATGTCGTCTTCGGTTTCGCCAGGAAATCCAACAATAAATGTGGTTCGAAGTTCCATCTGAGGCACATGAGAGCGAACAAAGGAAACTATTTCTTTTGGTGCATACTTTCCAAGTGGTCGCTTCATAGCTCGGAGTACAGAGAGGCTTGCATGTTGGAGTGGGAAATCGAGATAAGTACAGATACTCGGATGCGAAGCTATCGTTTGAAGAAGTTGCTCGTCAATTCCGAGCGGATATGCATAGAGCAGCCTAACCCAGGATATGTCAGTGTCCGTATCAAGCCTTGAGAGAAGCGTGCTCAGCTCTTGTGTCTTCCGATCCGCACCAAAGGCCGTTAAGTCTTGACCGATAAGATTAACTTCATGAACCCCCTGCTGAGCGAGCTGTTGTACCTCATGAACAACGGAATCAACAGTTCGACTCCTCATTGCACCACGTAGTTGTGGGATGATACAGAAGGAACACGGCCTGTCGCACCCTTCGGAGATCTTCACATAAGCTGTGAATGTGCTCGAAGAGAGAATCCTCGGAGTAGATTCATCGTACAAAAAGTAAGGGCGTTGGGATGATTGTAGAAGATCGCTTAATGGGTGGGTTGCGTCAGTAGCATTGGCAACCTCAAGAACCTGGTCGGTTGTCAGAAAGGTATCGACCTCTGGAAGTTCGCTCTTAAGGTCCCCCTTGTATCGCTCTACCATACACCCAGAGACAATCAGAGTCCTCAATCGCCCACTCTTCTTGAGCTCCGAGATGTCGAGAATACAATCAATACTCTCTTCTACAGCGCTTTGTAGAAAACCACAGGTATTTACGATAGCTACATCAGCCTCTTCCACATTCGAGGTAATGGCGTAACCAGCATTACGGAGAACGCCTATCATAACCTCGGAATCAACCTGATTCTTTGCACATCCAAGCGTTATACAAGCAGCATTACCACCAAACGCTTCTGGCTGCTCACTGCTTGAAGAGATGTTCATTTGAACAGGTCCACATGAACCTGCTGCGTCTTCTTGGAGTATGGGGAGTGATCCTTTCATTGAGCAACTTCCTCTCTGCGGTCTTGGATATCTGTACCAGGAGGGTAATTGAGAGCAAACTGAGTGTCAGAAAGTACGATATTTCTCTCACGTTCACTCAGGAGTAACTTTGTGACGTTGCCTGAGATATCAAGAATACGGGCCCCGAGAGGCTCAAAGAACTCGTTATCAACGAGCAATTCAAACGAGGACAACTCTTGTCCTTCAGTTGAAGTCGTAGCGAGAGGACGCAAAAAAAGGAGAGTTCCCACTGTCGTTTTACATGCCTTTTCAAGAGAGAAGCTCTGTGAAAGATTGCCTACACCCAGGAGAAAGGATACAGGTAGATCTGAAAGAAAAACATCAGAGAACGATTGGATAATGACCTGCTTATCAGGCACCTGATAGAGTCGTACAGTGTTATTTTCAAGAAGGAAAACCTGCTCTTCTGGCTGGTCGTAGTGCCACTTCATTTTTCCACTACGATCGAACCACATCAATCCTGTGCTCAACTCAGAGATGTCGAGGGAAGCCAGATATGACTCCTGCATAAATCGAGCTTTTACCGTAGATACCTTGGCATACGCAGACTGAGCTCGATAAATAAAACTCTCCGTATCGCTGACAATCGGGCTGACGCAACGAAACGAATCAGCAGATACAACCAACGGTAAAAAGACGATTAAGAAACAAAAGAGATATCTCATAGGTACGGATTGTACGTAGTTACAAGGACATACGCAATCTTCTGAGCAGAAGATTCACACTCTAATGACGAATCGTAGCTACAATAGGTTGGCAAACGTTACTCGCCTTCCATCTCGCCAAGCTGATTTATAAGGACCTCACGCGGCTTTGCGCCATCCATGGGTCCAACGATACCATCTCTCTCCAAGGCATCAATAATACGAGCTGCTCTATTATAGCCGATACGAAAAGCTCGCTGCACCATACTCGTTGAAGCTCGCCCTTGTTCAACAACAAGTGCGAGCGCACGATCGTAGAGCGGATCGTGCTCATCTCCGTCATGCGCAGAACCGCTTGAGGCACCATCTTCTTCGAGCGCCTTCTCGCACATCGCAAGAATTTTCTCGTCATATTGAGGTTTACATTTCTTTTTGAGGAACGTGACAACGCGTTTGACTTCAGAGTCGGAAACAAATGCACCATGAATCCTTTGCAAGGCGAGTGCCCCCGGACGCATAAAGAGCATATCTCCTCTGCCAAGGAGTCGTTCAGCACCCATCCCATCTAAAATGGTCCTCGAATCTACTCGACTCGTGACACGAAAAGAGAGCCTTGCTGGAAAGTTTGCCTTTATCAATCCAGTGATGACATCGACGGAAGGTCTTTGAGTAGCGACAATCAGGTGAATACCAGCTGCTCGAGCTTTTTGAGCCAGTCTTGTGATGAGCTCCTCAACCTCTCGCCCAACACTCAACATGAGATCTGCCAGCTCGTCAATGACGATAACAATTTTTGGCAGCGGCTGGAGTTTTTCTTCTACTAGTTTTTGCTGAACGTGCTCTCCACCAACAGCTTCAGCGGACTCCTCTCCTGTTACAATCTCTTCTGTTTCGTCAATTTCTATTACATCATCTTCTTCATCTTCGTCTTGGAGCTTTTCGCCGGCGACAAGTCTGTTGTATGCATCGATACTTCTCACGCCGTACTGTTGGAGCATCTTATACCTGCGCTCCATTTCGTTGACTCCCCACTGAAGGACTGCTTTTGCTTTTCGAGCATCGGTGACAACAGGAACACGAAGGTGCGGAATCCCATCATAAATACTCAACTCCAGAACTTTTGGATCAATCAAAATGAGACCAAGTTCAGCTGGAGTACTGCGATAGAGTAGGCTCAAGAGAAAAGCGTTAATAGAGACTGACTTACCTGTCCCAGTGGCTCCGGCCATCAGAAGATGAGGCATTTTTGCCACGTCTCCCATTACGGGATTACCATACGTATCTTTCCCGATGGGTATCGTAAGAAGATGCTCTGCTTCAATAAACTTCTTACTCTCCAGCAATTCTCGGAGCCTTACCGTCTCGTGCTGCTTGTTTGGAATCTCAATTCCGACAGTACCTCTCCTTGGAATAGGAGCGATAATTCGGATGGCTGGGGCCCGAAGACTCATCGCCAAATCATCTTGAAGTGCTGCAATCTTACCGACCTTCACACCTGGCGCTGGCTCAAACTCAAAGAGAGTAATTACTGGCCCTGGATGAACGTGAGTTACGTTTCCTTTGATGTTAAAATCTCGAAGCTTCGATTCGATAATTCGTGATTTCTTACGGAGAAGCTCATCATCTTCTGTGCTCACATTGTGTTCACTCTTACTGAGCAGCTTAAGATCAGGAGGAACATAGTCTTTAAACGCCTCGGCAAGATTCTTGTCTTTCTGGAGGATTTCGAGTGCTCGCTTCTTCGCGTTCTTAATGTCTTGTGGGGTTGCTCTACGAGCATCTGTGTGCCGACTAACTACTACATTAGCCTCGACTTCTTCTAGCTCTGGTCCAATATCTTGTTTTGGTTCAGAAAGTTCCCTTTTTCTACTTGTAGGTGTGACCTTTAGCTTCTGAGAAGAATCCTCTTCTTCTTTTAAAAATACACGACTTACAAGAGCCCCGAGGGACTCAAACCAACTACTGAGGTAGTAGGAGATGTATTCATCCCAGAAATAGAGGGACCAGTCATAGACAAAGAGGAACGACTCGTAACACCACAAGAGTACAGCCCGCGGCATCGTCCACAGTGAAAAAGTAAGTGTCTTGAGTGAAAGCTGGAATATGCTGCTGGTAAGTACACCAAGGGAGACCTGAGAGGCGAGAGCTAGCGAGAGGTACAGGAGTGTTCCCGCAGTAATACTTCCCCCTCCAAGGCCGAATAGCTTACGAAGAGGGCCACCTAAGACAAGCCCAAGAGAGCCACCGCCAAATTCACCAAGGAGGACAGCCCCTAGTGTACAAGAGAAAAAAAGTACACCAAAAAGTCCGGCCGGAATGGCATACCAGGGGTACTGAAACTGTCGAGGCTCAGCAGTATCAAGCCCCCAGAGATAGTAAGAGAGCCAAAAGAGCCACGCTACAGGCACAAGCGAAGACCATCCCATAAATCCTGTAAAGAGGGTGGCAGTTACATGTCCCACAGGGCCCATGAAATTCCAACCAGTATTATACTCCCCCAATTCAGGAGGGAGATGAGAGCGTATTCCAATAAGTTGATGAGATAAGACACTCACACAGAGATAGAGCGCGAGAGCTCCAATAAGAAGGGCAAAGGCCTCATTGAGCCAGTGTGGAAAGATGAGCGAACTGGATGCCCGGCTCGAACCAGCACGCTTCTTTGGCGCACGTCGTGCGGAACCACGATTCTTTGTAGCGCCCCTACTCCTGCTCGTTGTCTTCCGCCTACTATGAGACACTGAACCTCCGCTCCATAACGAATAGAACTCCTTTTGAATCACTCACTAGGCTATACGACTTGGAGGAATCTAGGTAGCCCAAAGTTACGCCTTTAGCCATTACTCTATTTCTGATCATAGGACAGCTCAATCACCTGAAATTCCGAGCATTTTAGGAGATTATGAGAAAATACCCTCGCCACCACATTTCCGCACACACTCACACGAGGTAGCATCAGATTTACACTTGCATTTATCCAATACCTTGCTTAATTTCCCTTAAGATGAAGGAACCATTTGATAACCCACACTCTCTTCAATAGAAGAGATGTATTTTTTGTTTTCTTGGAGTGTAGACATCTCATGACAACGAGCGCAGCAGAAAAACTGATCGAGGGCCTCTCTCTTTTCATGGATGGTTTTCTTGAGCTGAGAGAAAGAATCGAAGAAGAGTTTGGCTCAGAAGATGAAGATGAATTCGGAAACACTCGTTCATCCTCAGAGGTTTCACTTGAGATAGACGCAGCACTTGTGACTGAAATCCGTGCTACCATCGAAGCCGTGATCGACGCTGAGGACCTAAGCACGGAAGAACTTGCAACCGCAGTTTCAACGGTTACAGATGCCATCGAAGAGATCGACCCTGACGTCTTTGCCTCTGAGGAAGAGGAAGAAGAAGATGTCGAAGAAGATGATGATGGCGACTACGAAGACGATGCCGAATACGAAGAAGATAGCCTAGAAGAGCTCGAGGAAGAGGAATACGACGAGTACGACGACGACGAGTACTAACCCGGACATTCCACCAGAAATCTGCTACGGGGAGCGCGCAAAGCTCATCTTTCTTCGCGCTCTTCGTGTCGTTCGCGTTATATGAAAGAAAGTGTCATCTACAGCAAGAGATCGAAAACCTATTCAGAAACCAACGTATACTCACACACTCCAGAAAGAGGCCTTTCGCTGAGCGCTTTGCGAATCGAATCCACTGAAACCTCTTTCACCCGTTGAATCTCGCCTTCAAGTGAGTGGAGTACTTTTCGATAATTCCACTCAAGGCCGAGAGACATAAGTCTTCCAAGAGGCATCTCTCCTTCAAGCACCATTCGCGAGAGGAGTTTGTTTTTCGCCTGCTCGAGATCTTTCTCAGTGAAGTCTAACGGAGTCTCCAAAGTAGTACGCAAGGTATCTACCACTTTATCCAGATTTTCAGGCTGACAAGAAGCGTATGCCATAAAACAACCAGTTCCATCTTTGGCATCGTTATCTGCGCCAGCAGATTCAGCGACACCAGTATCGACAAGCGACCAGTACAAGCGAGAACCAGTAACATCACCCATAATCGTAGCAAGAAGAGCGAGCTCATAACGTGATTCATCTTGAGCACTCGCCCCGTCGCACATCAAGACGACGTGACTTTGCGTTATATTCTTCTTCGTGAATGTTTTATGTCGAGAGTCTGGCGAGAATCTCTCTGTAGTACGAGATGTTTCCAGATCTTTCCAGCGCGCACAGTGGTTCTCGGCTCGTTGAAGAAAGGAATCCCAATCATACTTACCTGTAGCAACGAGAGTTATATTTGAGGGGCAATAACGTCGCTCAAAATAGTCTGCCATCTGATCTCGAGTAATAGCACTTACAGACTTTGTTGTTCCTAAGACAGAATTCCCCGAGGGGTGACCAGCGAAATACTCACTGATTGCATTCTCAAAGAGGTAAAAATGTGGTCTATCTTGGTAGAGTGCGATCTCCTCGAGAATGACGTTCTTTTCAGTATCAAACTCCTCTTGAACAAGTGACGGACGCAGCATGTCACTGAGAAGTTCTTGCATATCTTCAAAATACTCTGGAATTATTGCCGCATAGTAAACGGTATTCTCGTCAGAGGTGTACGCGTTAGCCTGAGCGCCGATATTTCCAAGGTGGTATGTAACCTCAAGCGCAGACCGCTTCTTTGTTCCCTTGAACATCATGTGCTCAAGAAAGTGCGAGATTCCAGCTTCTGGCTCACTCTCATCTCGAGATCCCGTATTCACGAAAAAACCGATTGCACAGCTCTTGTTATCTTCTGAAGTCTCTCCAATAACTTGTAGCCCATTCGAGAGTACTGCTTGATGTTGCTTTCCCTGTCCCATTTTCGTGATCTTCTCTCTTTAAGTAATTGACCGATAAGACTCTATTAAGATATACCTCATGCCCCCACCTTATCCGCAAGATCTCTCTGACCGAGAGTAAGGAGACTGTAACGAGAAGCAGGAAACTGCTGAAACACCTCATAGACCTGCTCGGAAGTAACAGCTTGTAGCGCTGCTGATATCTCATCGACCCCGCGAATACGTTTGAGAAGCCACCAGTCCGATGCATTTGATCCACACCTGGAAGCGACGGACTCTTCCCCAATCACAATAGATGAGAGAAGATTCGCTTTCGCACGACCGAGCTCTTCTTCTGTAAGCCCTTCGACGGAACCCAACTGCTCAAGCATTACCTCAAGTGTTTCGTGAGCGCGCTCAGGAGTAGTGCCTGCGTACGCAACAGTGGTTCCATAATCGTTATTCGCTGAGTGCCTGGAATACACGGTATAACAAAGGCCCCGTTTTTCCCTTACCTCAATAAAGAGTCGACCAAACATCCCCCCTGAAAGGATACTGTTAGCGACCTTAGCAGGATAATAAAGCTCATCAAGAAATTTGGGTGCAGGAAAGGCAAGTACGATCTGTTCTTGCGCAGAATCGGAATTAATGTGATGACGTTGACCATCATGACAAGCGGAAAACTCCGGCACCGAGAGCTCATCTCCCTTCCAACCTGAGAATACGCTCTCGACTTGAGCAATAACCTCTTGAGCAGACACGTTACCAGCTACAGATAAAACTGACCCAACTGGACTATAACATCTTGCCCACAAGTCTCTGAGACTCTCAATACTTGCCCCTTGAAGCCCCTCTTCTGTTCCTATCGAAGGACGGTTATACGGCTCGGGGTAATACCGCTGAGTGAGCTCAGTCATAGCCCAGCGACCGGGATTATCCTTGAGAGAGTATACGTCTTGGAGATAGAGGCTACGAATACTCTCAAGCTCTGCTTGCGGAAACGTTGGCTTAAGCGCCATTGAAGCAACAAGCTCTAATGCACGCGGTAGATGCTCAGCAAGAAGTGAGCCGCGATAGACAAACCTATTATGTGCAGCTGATTCACTGTGTCGAATGCCGAGTTCGTCAAAAGAATCAGAGAGTGCACGTGAATCAAGTACTCCAGCTCCTCTACTTGTAAGCTCAGTCAGGATATGCGCTTCGCCGACTCTCTCTTCGTGGTCGTGTAAAATACCACCTGGGATGTGAAAACTATATGCAGCAGACGCTACGTGCTCGATCTCTTCGACCACTACAGCTAGGCCATTAGCGCATTGATGTGTTGTTATCATACTTCTCACTTTAACGAGACTTCAATAGACACAGAACCATGGATACCATAGACTGAAATCAGGATAAACGACACCCCGGAGTTATTCTCACCAAAGGATCGCTATGTCATACACCTGCCACCACTGTGGAGCAGAGCTCGAATATTCCAGTCGAGATACAATTGGTCGACGTGAGGAGTGTCCTTCCTGTAGTGCCGATCTCCACGTCTGTCTCAACTGTGCACACTATGACCCCGGCTCCTATAATGAGTGTCGAGAATCTCAAGCTGAACGAGTTGTCGACAAGGAGCGTTCCAACTTCTGTGATTTTTTCCAGCTATCTTCCGATGACAAGGCTACCGGAAACACGGAGAAAGACGAGGCTCTCAAAAAACTTGACGACCTCTTCTCTTAAGAATCACCCGTTGAACTCGCCTCGTGCATCTCTTCGCTAATCCCAAGCTTGTCCATTTTATACTTAAGGATCCTACGGCTAATTCCGAGTAACTCTGCCGCACGGGTTTGCACATAATTGGTTCGCTTGAGAGCCTTGATGATCATCTCTGATTCAAATCGACGCTCAGCCTCTTCAAAATTAAGGTCCCCTTCAAAAACTTGGAATTGCACAGGAGCAACCGATCCTCTCTCTTGCAATTTTGGTGGCAGAATCTCAGGGGTAATAACGTCCTCAGGCGATAGTGCAAGAATACTCTCAATGACGTTCTCTAGCTCACGAACATTTCCGGGCCATTGGTAGTCTCGCAGTACGTCCATTGCTTCCGGAGTGAATGTGACATTGCGTTCGCCATACTGAGCTCCTAGCTTCTTTACGAAATGCTGGGCCATTGGCCCTATATCTTCAAAACGATCTCGCAAGGGTGGGATCTGTAGGTTAATCACGTTAATGCGGTAAAAGAGATCTTGTCGAAACTTCTTTTCCTTTATGAGTTCTTCTAAATTTTTATTTGTCGCAGCTATAACTCGTACATCAACTCGAATCGGCGTAGACTGTCCAACACGATAGAACTCTTGCTCCTGAAGAAAACGGAGCATCTTCACCTGAACAGGCATGCTCAGCTCTCCGATCTCATCGAGAAAGAGCGTTCCTCCATCTGCAAGCTCAAAGTGACCGATTCTCTTCTCAACAGCACTCGTAAATGCCCCCTTCTCATGCCCAAAGAGCTCCGACTCAATGAGAGTTTCTGGTATTGCAGCACAGTTAATGGCAATAAAAGCCTCGGAGGCGCGCTCACTTCTTTCGTGAATCTGACGAGCGATAAGCTCTTTTCCTGTCCCTGACTCTCCTGTCACAAGCACGGTAGTGTCACGAGATGCTACCTGATCAACCTTCTCAAAAAGATCCTTCATCATAGCCGATTGGCCCACCATCGTTCCAAAATCCGCAGGAATCCCTTCGACTGGTGCTGTCGCTTGTTTTGGAGTGGCAGAGAGAGATGGGGTCTCCTCGAGTGTATTGACAATTAAGCTTGTAAGCTCTTCAACATCAAATGGCTTATTGAGATAATCAACAGCACCGTACTTCATAGCTTGAACGGCTGTCCGGACAGTGTTAGCTGCCGTAAGCATGATGACTGGGATCTCGGTGTGGGACTCACGTAAACTTTTCAGTGTTTCGATGCCATCAAGCTTGGGCATCATGACGTCAAGCAGTGCGATATCAGGAGTCTGGTCTCTGATAATCTCCAAGGCCTGCTCGCCATCCTCGGCGGTGAGAACATCAAAGTGAGCCTTGAGGAGAAGCCGTAATGAATCACGAATCCCCGGCTCATCATCAACTACAAGAACCTTTTTCATATATACTTCCCAAAGAAACAGAGCTGTAAGCTCAAACGAATCGAAGACAAAAAACTCTCACCTTTTTTATGATGCAAGCATGTACGAAACAGTGCCATTCTTTGAACACTTTTGTACAAATAACCCACACTCGATAACCCTCTAAGAATACTAAGGTTCCTGTCTATACCATTCAAACAGAAGCTATGATGGTACATTTGCGTACATCACGATAGTAAGAATTGATGGTTTTGAAGCTCATAGCTATACTCAATGCGTATTTCCTTCTTTGAGACGTCAATTCTATGCGCATCACAACACTGCTCCTGCTTACTTTCCTCACAACCCCCATATCACTCTCTGCCACTCCTAAGGCTCCTGCAGACCAACCAGATTCAGCAACGCAAGTTCGCCCCATTCCCACACAACTTGTTGCTGGAAATCAACTTTTTGTTGATGGCAACTTTTTAGAGGCCGAAAAGAAAATCTCTCGTTCATTGAAGCAACTCCGTGATAGTGAGAAAGATTTTGCCTTCGAACTGCTCGGGAGAATCTCACTAGAGCTTAAACAGTACCAAAAGGCCGAGCGTTTCCTTCTCAAATCACTGAGCTACCGCGCAAGAAACTCTGACGCCCTCTCCTACTTAGGAATCGCTCAGTTTCAAAACGGCAAATCTGAGCTTGCGATTCGCTCTCTTCATGAAGCTATCTGGTTTCAGCGCTATCACTCGTTCTCCGCGGCTGAGACATATCACCGACTCTCCCTGATCCATAAAGAACTCGGACAGGATGAAGAAGCACTCGCATCCCTTCAGAACGCATTAAAGCAAGGCGCTCCCAGTGAGCAGTCACTTGTACCACTCACCGATCTTCTGCTGCAGTCCGGTAAACGTGAAGAAGCTCTTGCTCTCTTTGCGAAGAAAAAGTCAACGATTGATACGGCTGAACCAGTAGTTCAAATCGCTTATGCTAAGGCACTCCTGACGAATCCAGATCGAAAACGAGAGAAAAAGACTCTCTCATCAGTCGATGAACTTCTTGAAAAACTCACTGCACAATCAGATCTTGGAACCGAAGAAAAGCAACAAGTAGAAGTTCTCTCCATTCGATCAAGGCTTGCCAATGGAAAGCTCAAACAGGCAGCGGCTCAGCTTGATACAGCGCTTTCACAACGACCATCGGACGCGTATCTCCTCAGACTCAAGGATCAACTCGATATTGAGCGAAGCTCCGAAGAAGCACTCGAAGCTCAATCACTAACGGATAATACTCAAAGGGACAATTCTTAGTTATATTCCAGGTTTTTCCAGGCTTCTTTACGCCGCTGTTCCTCGGGATCGGCGATAATCTCTTTGAGAACCTCTCGACCAAGCCGTGCATAGACGGACTCGATCGGTGCATTTCTACCGTCTGGCTCCAGAGGATCCATAAAATCAGGATGGAATCGGAACATATGTTCAAGAACAGCGCGGTCGTGCTCAGATTTTGAGAGGATGTTCCAGATACTCTTTCCGATAAAAGAGAAATCCTGGAGCCCCCAATCGAGCAGTTGTGTAATATAATGACCTGTCGAAAGCAGCTCTTCAGGAGCTGGTGGTCGTTCGAACTGGTATGAGCCATCACTATTTCTCATACGATCAGCAATCCCAACAAGATTCGACACGAGCTGAGCATCACAGTGTGGTGAGAGGATCTTACGCTCAAGTGTCGAGTCGAGATACGTCATCGTAATAGGATGACACCGACGCAGTAGCGCATCATCAAGTTTGCGGTTAAAGTTTTTCGTAAAGATAAGCAGGAGATTATGAGGGTTTGCATCAATTGGATCACGTGATTCTAACCAGATTCGAGAATCTTGAATAGGTCCAAGGAAAAACGTGTCGATAGCCGAGTCCGGCTTATCAAGCTCATCAATAAGGAGAATAACCGGCTTTTCCTGAGACTTTAAATAGGCACGAGAGAGAATCCCAAGATTCATAATCTCGGCATCACCAGACTGTCCTGCCATCGCCTTGGCCATACCAAGTGTAGAGGGAGACTCTATGAGATTTTGTGTCGGCATCCCCTTATAGCAGCTGAGACACATCAACTCAGCTCCTGTTATCTTCGCAAGAGATTTTGCCATAAAACTCTTACCACAACCCGAGGGACCTTCGAGTAAGAGAGAGCGAATCTTTGCTGTGGGAGCCGCAAGTAGTAAACTTAACTGAACAGCGAGAAACGGAAGACACTGATATCCCACTTGATCGAGCTTTTCAATTAACTCCGGTGGGGTTCCAATGTTATGAAATCCAGGAGTTTCTACAACAAAGTCAGAGACAAAATGATCGTTGACAACTCCAAGCCCTTCTCCTGAAGACTGAATTTTTATCTCATCTTCTTGAGATTCTTGTTGTGATTGGAAATCGAGGCGCACTTCATCGTCCTCCGTCGATGGACTCTGCAAGGGATACGCATCTACCTGGGGAGCTTCGTCTTGAAATTGTACTGGTGGACGAGATTTCGCTCGTTGCGAATTTGACTTACGCTTGCGCTTAACCTTTCGAATATTCTGTTTGGGCAGCATCACTGTTTGCCTTTCTCCTCATACCTTTTTTGCGCTCCCTTATCCCGACTCGTTGCATTAGGACAGATTGCGAACAAAAACCTACACTACTTACGTTATGGCAGAATCTCGTAGGCTTGCATCCTAAA
>JAUIBK010000002.1 GCA_030428205.1 bacterium | reverse complement strand
TTTCTGGCGTGCTACAAGTGGCAATAAGGGTGCAACCGCATATCCAAAATCATTCGCAATAACAGCGTCAACTTGGTCAAAATCAAAAAGCTTAGTATAGGCGGAGATAACCTTGGGAGCTTCGGTTGCTGAATCCTCGTATATAAGGTTCAGATCAAAACCATTTTCTTTGAGCTCTTCTCTGGCAAGTTCGATTCCCATATTCTGAAACCGGTTCCACTTCGCTGCTGCTCCTGTCAGACCACTCATCACACCTATAGTTGGTGGTTCAGTTGCGTGAAGAGTTGTAGTAGAAATGAGTACGGAGACTACAATTGGAAATGTCAGGCTCAAAAAATATATAAGAAGCTCTTTCATACTGGGAGTTCCTCCATCAATAAACCCTCCCCCCACTCTCTCTAACTTAGCACCACACTCACAACAGACTTCATTTCGACAGCTTCGACCAAAGAGGTAATCAATGAGTATATAGACACCTGCAAAAGTCGCCCCTCCACACACAAAACCCAACAACAATGCAATCAATCGACTAGGCCACAAAGCCTGAAAAACACTCCCCCATATCACAGATGAGAAGATCACAACCGCAGCGATCGGGAAAAATGAAGTCGGTAAGAAATGAGAATAAACTTTTTCACACTTTTGGCAGTGATAGCTTTGAGTCACTCCACTAAACAACATGGCCAATTCCCAATCTCAACATCCTCTTGGTGACGCAATTTCTTTGCATATTCTTGAATAGCTTATTCGAGTAGGTGCTTAAAGTGAAATTTTAGATTTTTTCTAGGGCACAAATAGTAGTATAGGTATATAATGTGGCGTATCGAGCTCATCTCTATCAGGAGTATCTATGAATCTGGCTTCAATCTTTACTCTACTCGTTTTACTTATTATTCCTGTCTTTATCTATCTCTTTATTCGAGCCCAAATAAAAGGCTCAGAGGATAACAACAAAGGGGAGTAACGAAGAAACACCCTTCAAAGTCCTTCAGACTATAAGACACGTAGCGTGAGTGTTCTCAAGCTTTGGACAGGTTGCCTGACACAAACAGAACTTGGCCAAACTCGACGTCCTCTGTTGCAAAGAGAGCACGTGAACAACAGAGCTTTCAGAAGCCTCTCATGCCGGTGTATGCCATACAAACTTACCATCTTGAATGGCTTTTAAGCCGATGCTTCCCTCAAGCACTCCAGAACTATCAAAGTCATACTGCGTCTCTAACAGCTTGCGAGCACACTCAACTTGCTTACTCCCACACTTTTGCACCACGGAGTTTACTATCTCAACAGCTCGACGAGGAAAATACTCAAGCGCCTCCTGTTGCCCAATTTTAGGATAGGAGTAGAGAAGCCCCTCACCATACTCTCCAACGGCGAGAAGCACGTCTTCAGATTGTGCTGAGTAAACAGAAAGCGTCACTTTGCTTTTATAGCCAAGAGTACCAAGCTCTTTTAAGAGCCCATGCATAAGAGGAAATGCATCAGGAACGTAGAGCGCATCAGGGTTTAATTTTTTCAGAGAGAGAGCAAGAGATTTGAGAATTGATGAGTCAAGAGATGTGTAGGTAAGTGTTTTGAGAACCTCTCCTTTAAACGCAGCTCGAAAAGCTTTCTCATGGGCACGGCTAAAATCGTTATCAAAGAAAACAATAGCCGCCGTACGTGCACCCATCTTGTAGGCGACCTCAGCGTTATACGTCGATTCTTGTTCAATAGAGTGTTGCGTGGAGAACATTCTCCCCTTGGAAGCTTCAAACACTGCTTGTGGAGCGCTTGAACCAAGAATAGCAAGCTGTTTTCCCGTAGCTAGTAGCGGAGCAATAATGGTCTGGGGCGTTCCACACCAAGGGCCTAAGAAGAGCTTCACACCATCTATTTTGCTAAGTTTCTGATAGGCTGTTAGCGCACTTTTAGCATTGCACGCTTCATCGTCAAAATGAAGAGCTATATTCTCATCCTTCTCTTCTTGGAGTATTTTTTGAATTTTTTGACCGTAGCGCGCAAAATCACCGGTAAGCGGAAGAATAACACCAACATCTGACTGCGCAAAGAGAGCACAAGGTATAAGGAAGCTGAAAAAAAGGAAAACGTTGTGGAAACTCATTGAGGCACTCCTAAAAGAAAAGAGTATCTTTGCGACTTACTGCTTGAGTATTGCTTCGATAGCGTATGCTAACTCAAAATCTTTACCAGTAATACCACCAACATCATGAGTCACAAGCGAGACATGCACCTTATGATAAGCATTAGACCACTCGGGATGGTGGTTAAGCTTTTCAGCACAAAGGGCAACTGAGCTCATAAACCCAAAAGCATGAATAAAGTCTGAGAAAGTGAATTCATTACTGAGCTTTCCATCCACAATACTCCATGGTGTCAGCGCAGCAGCATTGAGTTCAAGAAGCTTCTCTTCGATCTCCATATTCTCACCTTAACACTGTATACACGAAACAGACTCCATTTCCTTGAGACCACCAGCATTAATCACATTCTCATATCCAGCAGAAAGAAGAGTCTGTTTGGCAATGCCACTTCGACGACCACTTCGACAGTAAACAACAATACCTTTATCTTTGTATCTTTGAAGTTCCTCAAGTCGATCGGCGAGCTGATCGTAAGGAATATGGACAGCTTCTTTTGCGTGCCCATTATCATACTCCGCCTTCGTTCGAACATCGATCAGAAGTGCACCATCTTTAAGGGCTGCTTTGGCGCCTTCAATATCTGAATCAGCCTGAAGAGGACCAAACAGAAGAAAGAAAAAAAGCGCAACAAAAAGGATAAGAAAAAATACAGATTGAAATTTCATAAAGTACACCACGTGGTTCAAGAGGATAAAGACGGGGATGATTCTAGGCAAGCTGCTTTCATAATCGCAAGACCATGGCTGAGAACCTCTGACCAAGCATCGGCGACGTCTTGATCAAACTGAGGATCGTTCTCTTCTACCGTACATAAGAGCGCACTCAGCCAAAAATCGTAGTGAGCTGGCTGGACCCCTAGTCCAGCATGAAAGCTTGCTAAACTCTCGATCTTCTTTGTCGCAAAGGAAGACTTATCTGATGCCATCAAAATAAGAAAAAGGGCATCTTTGACCATCTTGAGGATACGAGGCAAATCCTTTCCTTCAAAAAAGGAAACAATCTCATCAGAGGATGCAAAAAAACGCTCATAAAAGATATCAAAAAACTCCGGGCAGCTGATACACCTCTCAAAGCTATTATGAAACGTTTCTAAAGTTGCTTCAGAAACAAGAGCCATATCACGAATCTCCATCTCTCATCACCTAGAGAGGATCCTAACGAAGAAGGAGGAAAAATGATAGTAAAAGGGGAAATATCCGGGAAAAATACACCCTCTCTTTTCTCTCTAAAAAAAGAGGTACAAAAAGAGAAAGTAGAGGGGCAACAAATTTTCTACTTGTTTTTCAGCTTTTATACAGAAAGAGTGTAGTAGGTGTAACCATACTCTTCATGAAAGTCCTCAAAGAGCTTCATCTCACCCAGCACTTCATGAATAACGCTCTGCATGACCTCATCCGCACCGTTTTGTAAACGTGCTATCGCGCCTCGTAGGGGCTCGTAGTAATTCTTCCACCAAAATACGGAAGGTAATCGTACATCTTCACTAATATGAAAACCTAAAGATGCAAGGAGCTCTCTATTCTCAGGTTCGGATTGTATCGTGGGATACATGCGCTTCATGGCTTCAACAAGAGCAGTTGATGGATGAGTGGAAAAGTAGTTCATCTCTGAGACAACAGCGAGTCCACCAGGCCTAAGAAAAGGCTTCCAAGCTCGAAGAGCTCCCTCAAAGGTCACACTGTATGCTGCACTCTCTGACCATAAAAAATCTATCGATTCAGGCTCCCAGTCTAGGTCACCCATATCAGCTTGCAAGGGGACAATAAGCTCACCTATTCCTTCCTGAGCTGCCGTCTCCATCATCTGATCGAGAAAAACTTTCGCAAAATCTACTGCAATAACTTTTGATTGGAAGTGCCTTGCAAGAAGTAACGCACCAGCACCTGTGCCACATCCAATATCGGCTATTCTCGGATTTGGAGGTAGCTTTGGAAGTGACTGAAGAATATTTGATGAAAATTCCACATCACCCGGTCCAAGCCTCTGCAGACCACAATGCAGCTCGATTAAGGCTGAAATATATTGCTCTTGGTTTTCCACTGTTCCTAATACATGAAAAAGAATACATATCAATAAGTGAATGATACGATTTGTACTATAAAAGGTGGCTACAACAAAGAGCCATACCTAACTCATCTAGAGATACACCAAGAGGAACATACTAGGGGACGATGGGGCGTAGAACCTCAATACAGACCTTAAAGCCTTGAAGCACTCTCACTACCCAGCGAATTTATCAAGAAAGTACGATAAGCCTGATCTTACGGGGCATATACAAACAACAAATCTAAGATATAATGAAGAATTATACTTTCAGGAGATAATACTCCTGCTTTATCCACAAGAAACACATCACATCCGACAAAAGGGGTAATAGGTTTAGGCATAGTGTTACATATTCTAGAATAATATTGTTAATCGAATTCGATACTACATTCCATAGATGAAGTCATGCAGCTTCACACTCCATCCAAGAAGATTATAACGTAGGTCGCAATAATGTTTCCTGAGTCCTATCATACTACTGGAGCGAACGGTAAATACAAACACAACAACTACGAGTATGGAACCTCGAAACCAGCCTCTTGCTCCTAGATTACCTACCCGCCTTGGGCCTCCAATAAGTCTACATAGGCACACTCTATGAGGTCCTCTTGGGAGATTTCAAGCTGCTGCATCAAGAGTCGTGCTTCAACTTCTCCATCAGCCTCACTCTCATGATCATTGAGAACCACCTCCAGCTCTAGAAAGTCCCCTAACGATTCAACCTTGTCTGAATGTATTCTAGTCCGACCTGCCATATGTAGGGTGCGGGTTTTGATCACTTGATTGCGTATTCCATAAGCTCTCTCGAGAACAGTGATAAGCGATCGAGGATTTTGTGTTTCTGAGAGAAAGTACTCAGAAGTTTTTGGCCCCTTTTGGTCAGAACGCCTGTAAAAGATGAGTATACCCCAATCCTCAGAGAGCACTCGCAACTTCAATCTTCCATCGGAAACGTTAAAGAAAACATCTTCTTGATGTATGATCTCAGTCGGTCTATCAGATATTTGCTCAGCAAGCATGAACTGGCGAGTAGGATTACTTGCACGTGCTTTGATTTCAATATTTTTTGCCATATCTCTATTCTCTATCCAAAAAAATAATATCTTTCATCTACAGAGAAAAATGAACGCTATCAGTAAACTGATGAGCAGAATCTCTTTATACTACAAAATCCAAAAATCGTTTCTGATAGCGTTAGCAATGGAGACTCCGCATTGTTCAGTAGTTGCATCATCCTCATTAGATTATCCGAGCGGAGCTATCTCACAGGTTTCTAAAGACTGATGAAAATCAAAGTAGGAACACTAGACGTTGATTTTCAGTCCTCATCATCCGCATAGTCACTATCCTCCCATGTTTCTCTGGGTGGGCCATCAAATTCAAGCTTAGAGAACTCATCAACCCACTGCTGTGCGACAGCTGGTGGAATATGCCTTGATCCTGAGTCTCGAATATCTAAAAATGTAGCACATGCAGCCCATTCTCCCAGCGCCTCAGCAACACGATTCTCATCAAGTGGAGTTGCTATCTTCCAAAGTTGTTCAAATTCATCGTCTTCACTAGAAAGATCATCCCCTCTCTCCTCTGCACCGTGCTCGGAGCACGAAATGAGGTAATCAGGAAGCTCCTCAAGGGCTCTCGTTAGTGCAGCTTCCTTTGAATCACCCTCATGATCGTAACCTGTAATTGGATACTCAAGAAACTTAGCGATAGGTGGCCAGTCATCAGGGTCGTCAGAGTTCACTCCCCATGTGAGGAGCACTCGGGGAGAACCATAATCTTGCTGAATTCGCTCCAACTGGCGGGCAACAGCTAGAATGACTTGCTCCCTACGAGGTCTGGAAATTTCCTCGGGTTGCATCAGTTACATACCTTCGAACAGAATAGAGTAATCCGGCGGCGTTGTTATATGCCTGTTTTTTCTGCGCCTGTTAGCATCCAAATCCCTCCAACAACAAGGGCGACACCAAGGAGTTCTCGAAAACCGATAGATTCACGCAGAAACAATAAACCAAGCAACGATCCTGCCACAACGGATCCCCCAATGATGACAGGTATACCACGAGAAGCTGAAATTCCCTGAGAGAAAACATAGAAAGAAACAATCTCGGCAAGCCCAGCCGTAATGCCAGCCAAAATCGCAAAAGAGACTCCCTTAGACGTGACCGGGAAAGTTTCATTTTGTCGCCAGAGATAAAACAAGATGACCAAGCCCACCGACAGTGCGCTAGCTTGAAGTATGACCGCGCCAAGGATTTGATGAGTGGAATCAGAGGTCAGCTTAATGAAAAAGTTATACGCCCCGTAGAAGAATGCGCTTATGAGCGCCAGGATTACCCAATTCATACTCATCCTTATAGAGATTCATTATGGGCCATAAAACGCTTTCAAGCCTCAGCTGTGACCACAGGACGAGATCGTCGCCAATAAAAGACCCCGAGACGCTTCTTAATATACACCAAACCTCACCTAAAATCGACGAAGAGCGCCTGCCATAATACATTCAACTCCTTAAGTTTTTGCTTAGCTTCTCTATAACACCTTGAGATGTTCGTTTTGTATGACAAGAGTGGGGGAGATAAGGGATTTATTTCTCTGACTATACCAACAACAAATTAAAAAAAATTGCTTGCATAGTAAAAACTGGCAAGAAGGAGGCGAAACTCACACGGCGAGGAACTCTGCGCTTATAATCATACCCTAAAGCAATGCTTTTAAAGCATTTATCGAAACCTCAGCGCGCATTTTGACCGTTTCGTTGGTTAGCTCGCGTTCCGATACATCATTAAGCCACAGTGAAATCGGTACAGCTTGATACATTCGACGCTGCGCCTCTCCAAGAAAGTCTGTAGGCTTTCGATCCCCAGACCTTCCGTAGAGCAAACTCATAGCAAGTGAAATCTCGTCAAGATTCTCTAATTCCTTTGCGTTCGCTTGGATATAGAGACACCTTCGGTGGTTGTCGCCCCGTTTTCGAGTAGAGTCGTAAAGAGTCAAGAAGACCCTTGGGTTCTGTTGAATATTTTTCGAATGGTGTGCTGCTTTCCAAGAAGACCAATAGAAATTGAGCTGTAAATCGTGCACTCCGGTAGCGGGAGTATTCCAAGGTTCACCGTCTAGTGATGCTGTCGCTATATTAATATACTCACTGACGCGAAGAAGTTTCTTAGCTCTTGTTTCTAATTCCAATTCGCATCTCCAAAAAAAACAATCAGAGGTATAACAGCGTAGGCCTATCGACAGAGCTCCACTGAGCCAGTCTGATCAAAAAACTCTCATCTCTACTTAGAAAGCCCGTCCCTTTAACTGTGAGCTTGGAGAACCCGATCCGACCTCGTCGTCTCGGACATACGGCTCCTCATCTCTGGAAAGTGTCCCGGCAGGTCGAGCGATCAGTTGGCATAGCGGACCAAATCCATCGACATCAATGTCAGCATCATACGAGGTTGGAGTAGCAGCCACTTGCTTGCTTGCGTTAAGTGTCACCATCTCTTCCGCCGGTGCACCGCACCCAGTATCGGCATCATGAACATAACCTTGTCTTGCCATCATAGTAGTGTATCTCCTAGAGAGGTAATGTGAAGCTTTAAAAATACTCTCTAACCTCAGTAATATAGGACGAAAGAGCGTTGTAGCGTTTTAGTCAGAAAATCAATGGGGCTCGCTCTGCTTTGTCGCTCATATTGGCACAATAATACGCCTGCAGACCAGGAAAACCTACGAGCGACTCTCCGTTGCTCAGAAAAAATTGGTAGTAGGTAACCACTGCTCGCAACTCAACCTCATTGCTCTTCTTTACAAGTCTTCTCTCTTGGAAACAACAAGTTCAAGCTGTTGATTTACTGCACCTTTAGCTGCGAAATCAAAATGAGAACTAACGATTGGACTCATACCGGAGTCGGCCAACAGTTCAGAGAGATTTCTCTCACCAGGACAGCTCACCACAAACAGTGCGCCTTGGCCGATACTCTCACTCGCCAAGTGAACAAGGTGAGAGACCGAAACATAATCTTCTGCAACTCCAATGGCCAAAACGAAGTCATAAACTCCTTCAAGTGGATCCGTACGCTCTTTGAGGTTCACAACATCCGTTGAAGTGTAGCCTCTTCCCCGAGCGAGCTCCAGCATTTTTGGTGAAAAATCGATCCCTGAAAGAATGCAACCAGCATCTATGAAAGGTGTTCCCGCAAGTCCACTTCCACAAGCTAAGTCGAGTATGGTGTCTTCAGCTTGTATCGGTGCAACCTGTTGCACCAAACTGAACACCTCCGAGTGCAGCTGAGTTTCAGCGAGAGATCGATCGTATGTTAAGCCATAACCTTGGCCAACTGCCCATCGGTCAAACTCGTCTTGCCAGTCAATCTGTGAAGCATCTTCTCGTCTATCAAGCATATGCAAAAAAGTTATCTCATAGAAAGACAACGCCTCAGCATGAGGGTGTCACACATACATCGCATGTTCACCTTACCCTACTCACTCCAACTACTCCAATTATGCAGAGAATAATTTCGAAATGTTCTCCAGCATAGGATTGACTGTCAATCGCACACAGATTCATGACAGAACAATCGCTCAGAATTGAAAAGTCACTATCACCCCACACACATGAGACGGTACAGTTGAAGATCCCGATGATCACAGTAGTAGTTTCTAAGGCAGTCCCTTATCTTATGGCCTTGGAATCGGGAAGAGCAGGATACCAAGCTATCCTCATGCTCAAACAAGTTATTGACGACCAACTCCTATGTGCCGCAGACCCATCATTCATCAAGGGTGCTTGGTAAGAGGAAGGTGTAGGCTAGTCGGTAGTATACGTTTTTCCAAACCTCTGCTGGACGGGTTTGTGAAGAGCACGCCACCTCAATGAAAGGGGACCGTTCCCTGAATCTTAATATGAATTTACTCGTCGATTGAGACCACTAGCGATTCATACTCAAAGGAGCGGTCGCGGAGAATTTGTAACCTTCTTGCTCACCTTCAAATAACAATACTCCGCTGCCCTTGTTTGGAGTTTGAAACTTTAAGATAACTGTCATCTTCATCTCAGATGTTTTGACCTTTACTCGAGGAATCTTCTTACAAGGATCAATGTCCCATCGATCTTCATCCTTCACACCTGTGATCATTCCACGCTCATCTAGGCAAAGTACCTTTCCTGAAAGGAGCGGTACTTTATTCAAGCGCATATAGTGTATTCGCAAGCCAGTATCGAGAACATAGTCTGAACTCCCTATGATCATCGGCAAGGAATCCCAATTACACCCCGAGCCTTTGTCTAGTAGCTTGGAAATTTTTTCTGAGCGAAGATATTTGGAAACTGCGCTGAGGTCAGCTTCTGTTGTAGCAATCATTGCCATGTCTTCCTCTGCACCAGATAAGGTTGCAAAGTGCTTACTAGCATCAAATCTGAGCAACACTTTCTGCGGAGCATGAGGCGGAAGTGGTATAGCCATGCCCCCTATTGGAAATGCCATATTTCCTGAGGGGCCGGCAGCAACGGCAAAGCCGCTTCCCTGTTTCAAAGTCCATGTGCCATCAAGCGAGGCAAGAATATCTCTGGGAGATTGAGAACAGAACGAGTCATCAGCGAAGATAATGGCAGGCCAGAGAATCGACAACGATAAAAGAGATGGGAGCAAGAAGCGGTATACAAACATTCTATTCATCCACCACCGATAGCATTCAGGATTCAGGTACGTCAATAAAATTGATTGTGTGTTGTTCCTTTTGTCTCTCAGAGTTCGTGCAGTGCCCAGTGACATAGGTGAGCCGAACCAGCATTGGGCTCAATTCCCCCTGCTTGACATGGAAGCTTTTCAGTAGAGAGGATGAGCCTTGGGCATTGTATAGCTATCTTTCAATTCACCTCAACGTGTGTGCAACATTTTCTTGTCATATTCAAAGAAGAGTATAGAAGCCAATCTTTCCTCGAGGGAACAGAGAGTAACTTTGTACGTGAGCGTGTGAAGCATTGAGCTCCCACTCAACTTGACTACTCTCCTCCATACTACTCGTTTTCATCTCTATTTGTCTGAATTTCTCTCATATGATCTTGATTAATGAGGCATTCGCTTTCTGGTGAGGAAGCTATGTAAGCCGAGGCAAATGTAAGTAGAGCTATACAAGTGATTATAAAGAGTAGGAGACGAGCAGGCGCTGACTTGCATTGCGATCCAAACTCTCCCAGGGAATAAAATGCGAAGAAGAAAAACGGCACAGTAACAAGACCAACGACAAAAGCGGGGGGAAGTTGGCGCGAGAATGAAACAGGACATAGTGGGGTCAATCCGACCGTGAGAACAAGAAAAAAGAGTGCCCCAAGTAGTAAGAGAGGCCAACTATTGAGTTTCGATTTCCACATCAAGATAGTGCTCCACATGACCGGTACAATAAAACTGTCACTATTGCCAACCATATAAGGCTCGGCACAGACTCGTTGTTATATTACAGTTTACTCGAAAATCTTTAAAACACGGTGGGAAAAGTAATCTTGTGGAGTTCCAGGTATAGGAGCTTGCAAAGAGCGGAGGGACTCAGGCTCAAGACACTCGTCAGCAAGATAGGTTTCTAGGTCTAGGCTCTCAACTCTACCTCCTGTTTCTTTGATTTCGAATAGTAATCGACGGGCCATGAGTCCTGCTACCTGAGAGGTCCGTATGTGCATTGCAATAATATGTTCCTCTTTCGTCCACTTGTTAGGGGATTCTAGTTCCACACAAATTTCAGGGGAGAAGCCGACAACCTTGCCTGTATCAAATCCAGCATCAACCCAATGTATAGTCATTCGGGTTGAGCTTTCTCCTGCTTCCAAGAGGTCAGAAAAAGGATTTGGCCCTGGAAACTTTCCATGGGCTAGGTCTGACGGATGAAAATTATACATTCCATGAGAGGGGGCTTCAAAAATTGGAGCATCAATGAGTTGCCCAAAGGTCGACATGAAGATGACATCAGGAGAAAAGATCTGCGGAAGTATGTGCTCACGAAATGCCTGGCTTTTGACCTTCCCTGTAAAGACTGGGATACCTCGATCGAGGGCGAGATTCATGAGTTGTCGTACATAGTTTTCTCGATCATCTTCGGGAATGAATTGCCAAACGCGACGATTCACGGAGACTTTAGCGGAGTCTGATTCGACCCCATCAGTACAAAGACCAGTCACTACCGCGATATCATTGCGACCGTTCTCAAGACGAGCGAGATTATCGAGGACATACAATCCGCGGTAAAAGCTCCCGAATACGTTAACTTTAAGAGCACCCTGCTCAACAGCTTCGCGAACCCACTCATCACGGTGGGCTAAGACTAATGGATTGGGGGCGTGGAACTCTCCCCAGACGGTATCAGCTGGTTTTCCTAGGAAGAGGGACTGAGCATCGAGTGGCATTGGACTCGGGACACCCCGCAGGTCAGCAAGATCTCGGTAACGGCGGACTAGCTCTCCCCCATTCTCTACATCAACCTCTGCATCCGACATGCGCAACTCCCTTAGGAAGTTATAGTGCAAATTCGTGCTACTGTAACATAACGTGTATTGTTAAATCGCAAGTCTGCTAGCCGGGAAGGCTTGCTTTTAGCAATTGTATAAGCCGCTTATCCTCCCGCTCGTTGGAGAATAGTCCAAGTTGTGTTCTAGCAATCGCACAAAGCTCATGGCCATTAGGCATTTGATTGACCTCATTGGGCCCCCCCCGGGAGTCTGGTGGGTGCCAACTCACCCCTGCCAACTCACCCCTACCTACAGGCGGCGTAAAAAAACTCATCAATCACGCAACTTTTCTCCCCAATCGACGATTCTCTAGTGCTATGGCAAGACCAAGACGCCAAATATACTCCCGCGAGGTGTACGAAATCTGTATGCGCACAGCGCGGGGGCTCCCCTTTGTGTGTAATAAGACACTCAAGACCATCATGGAAAGCGTCATGGCTCGTGTACAACGTGATGAGAAGGTAACGCTGTGCCATTTTGTCTGGATGGGAAACCACGCCCATATCATCATAGTAGTCAACGATACGGCTCAGTGTGTACGCTTTTATGGGGAACTTCAAAAGCAACTAACAGATGCTCTCAAAAGACTCCTGGGCTTTAAGCACCTCAATTTATGGAAGAAGAATGGTACCTCCGTTATCCGTTACCGTGATGTAGATACTATCGTGGAACGCATTGCATACCTATATGCCAATCCAGCCAATGCCAACCTTGTTGACTGTATAGAGCGGTATCCAGGGCTCAATTCTTGGCGAGCCTTTCGGGAGACTCTAGCCTCTGCCTTGGCAGAGTACTCATCAAACATCCCCTGGATTAGAGCTCCGTATATATCGAAGCTTCCAAGCCGCTCTCTCACTGAGGCTCAAGATAGGGCTTACACAAAGAAGTTATGTAATAAAGCAAAAGCATACCACTCTCTTACTCTCCGTCCTAATGCATGGTTTGCGGTGTTTGGTGTTAAGGAAGAGTCTGAGATTGAGGAGATCAATACCCGTATCGTTGAGAGGCTTAGAGAGTTTGAGTACGAAGCTCGCATCAAAAGGACTCTCAAGGGGTGGAAAGTGAAGGGGGCTAGAAGGCTTAAGGAAGAAGCTATAAGCCTTGAGCACGCTCCGAAAAGAGATTCGGTTCGGATCTATGTGTACTCTATTGTGAAAGATATTCGAATTCAGATGTTAGAAGAGTACACTGAGTTTTGTAGGGCTTGTTCTCATTGTTATGACAGGTGGAAACGGGGTGATTTTACTGTGGATTGGCCCCCTGGAGCGCTTCTTCCTTGTGTGCCGCCTACTGCTAATTACTTTGATTGTTAAAGATAGTATCTGTCTTGTTTGGAGTCGTGTATCTAACACCTCACAAAAACTCTCTTGCAGAGCCTTCTAGCTCGATTTGACTCTCTATTTTCACCTTATTCCTCAGACCAGCACGCTCGACTCTTTCTTCCTACTGAGTACGATGATATTTGAAAAATTTCTTCTAATCCTTTTCTAGGAGTTGGCGCGCACCAGAACAAGCGGGCTACCCTGTGATCACATACTTGTTACACAAGATTTCTCTGTCGAAGAACTTGAGGTTGAGAACCATGTGGGCTCTGACCACTGGCCTTTATCGGCCCGGATACGATTTAAGTCTTAGAGGTATAACGTTTGAAGTTACCGGCCGATAGGCTCGGCAAACTTTTTTTGTTATCCATCAGACTCTGACTGACCTGTTCTTAAGGTTGCTCCTTTAGCCCATTGATATCGGTATTCAGGCCTGCCGTGGTCGGTGGCAGTTGATTCGTATCGCGTAACCAACCCCTTGGCATGAAGTCGATTGAGAGAAGCAGAGCTATCCCAGGGCAAATCTCGAGTCTCAGGGTGGCGGTTGAGACTAGCAGCTGAAAAAGTCAGATCAGGCTGCTCTTGTAGCAATTGAGCTCGTCGTTGATCTTGTTCTAACATCACTTATACCTCTTCAAGATATCATCCGGACTTCAGGTTACAAGAGACAAAAAGACTAATCAAGGGATGGCAATCACCTCTAAGCAAGGCGGCAGCTGTAAGCTTAGTGGTAGAGACGACTGAGAAGGGATAACGGCTACGAGGAGCGGTCGCCTTTGGCGATCCGCTCCCTCGATTTGTTATGTGCCTTATTTGATAAAGTTTCTTCTGTCTTGTCCGTCTGCGTAACCTCTTTCTCAATCTTGAGGCGAGGCGGCACCGGGAACTTAACTATACCTCCCTCGCAAGATAAAAGGGTTTCTCTACATTCCTTCGCGTACTTGAGATCAGGATTCTCAACTAAGTACTTCGCGCAAGAAAACAAATCAGGAGTACACACCAAGGCAGTTCCGGTTCTTTTAGCCGCAGTGAGACATTTATCTGTAAAAAATTGACCGCGAGACTCAGGGGACGCAAGTCGTTGAGCATTTCCGAATAACGCGCCTTTTGCCATTTCCTCAACTTCTTCTCGGTCAAAATCCTCCAAAAGATTCATTTCAAGCTGCCGAAGTTTGCCGATACCCACTTGTTTTTCGTCACGTCCCTCCGCTTCCCCAATCATGCGACCTTCGGGCGATTCAAAAACCACGTCGAACTCAGAATTTGAGTCACGATAACCCGACGCCTCAAATCCTAGACATTTAAGCGCCGCAATTATGGCGTCTTCTAGTGCGTCACCTTTTTCATATAGAAGTCCGCGGAACCGCCCTTCCTGAACAAGCTGACTCTTGAGAGTCTGCTTCTCTGCCGCAAGCTCTGTAAGCTGTGAATCTAGTTTCAACAAGTTACGACGAATTTCCCGTTCAGATTCAAGTTCGTACGTACTAGCTGAAGACCAGCCTGGCGCGGGAGTAATAGCACGATCACCACGAATAACCTTGTCGGTTTCGATAAGGCTATTAATGAAGCGTTGGCCGATGGCCAACGCTTCATTAGTCCAAAAATTTGCTTCTTCCCCGTCCTCATCGGCCCGTGTTTCCACGAGTTCCTCAACATCAAAATCAATGTTCGGAAGGATAATTAGGGACCCAGTTTGGCTCTTGGACTCGAACAAACCTCCTAACTTTCGAGCTCCGTGTGTAGTGAGTACATACGGCTTCAGTCCATCGGCAGTGAAATAGACTTCATATTCAAAGTACTGTTTAAACTCCTTCCATAGCGGACCCAGGACCTGACCATCCGCTGTGAGAGTCATCCCTTGTCCCTTGGACGCCACGGGATCAAGTTCAATCGGTAGACTTTGGTAGTTATTCCATCCGGTCACTTGTCTAGTGACTTGACGATTCCTCCCTGTGCCGGAATAGGTTCGCCCTCCAGTACCTACATAATACTCTTGAAGGGCACTGGCGATAACGAAAACAGTCTTCCCGGTGGCCAGAGCATCCGAAATTTCTCGCCTCCAGTGATCTGCATCCTCCAGTAACGACACGGATCTATCGTCGCTAAGGCTCGGTTTGCCCTGATATGTATCATCGTAGTAAGGCGACACAGTAGGTTTAAAGATGATAATGTCCGCATCAAGCAAGGATCTGCCGGATTCAAAGGACAATTCTTCTGCCGCATCACCGGGGGGTTCAAATTGGATAGAGAATACACGTTTCTTTGCCATATCAGCTCTTAGTTACGCTAGGCACATAACGTTGTAAGCCAGCGGGCGAAGCTCCGCTGAGCTTGATTGTTATGTGGCATATTACCCGAGTAATTCAACGTTACCGATCTCGACCTTCGAAGGGTAAGTATGCACCTTGAGGACTAAGACTACATCAGATTTATCTGCTGTTGGATCGAAAAGTTGATCTGTATCTACGTCAAGCTTGGTAATTAGTGCGTCATCTTCGAGTAAACAGAAAAACGGAGACTCGCATTGATCCGGCTGAGCGCCATTCGGGAGAGCTCCCTCATTTTCTGGAGTTTTGAGTGCATCTAAGAGAGTTTTTAGACGATTATCCAGATCGCCCCCATGCGATACGATATGTCCGGGGATCTGGGGTCTTAGAATCTGCAACGAAAGCTCGGCGACCATTTTAAGGCGGGAAGAGACTATTGAAGCAAAGTTGAATGCACCCACCTGCTTGATAATAGAGACCTCTCTGCCTATTGGATTTGGCTCAAGTACTTTCTGGTAACGTTGAAGCTGGCAATTGGGCCAGTACTCTTTAAGCTGTCTATGAAAATGCTTACGAAGATTGTGCTTCTCTTTCGCATTGCCACTCGACTTCAATGGCCCTCTGTAAAAAAGGCTAAACCTCATTCAATTCTTACCCCTCGAACAGGCCACATAACGTCTAGTTTAACAGTTTTAGAGCCGAAGGCGAGAAAATCTGTTAAAACGCATTGTTACCTTTGCTATTTTTTGGAACCAAGAACCAGTATCAGACCGTCGGTATATCCAAGGCTGTCAGTAAAGCCATGGGAGTAGTCCAAATCAACAGGGACTCGCTGCTCTACAGAATACCCCGCGAAATCATTTAGGGCGTTATCAAGACCTTTGGCTATCTGAGCTTGTGCCTCTACCGAGGTGCCGTTTTGAGCTGGCACTAACACAACTCCGTTAGGGAAGACCCGATAACCTCTGTCAGAGATACGATCCTCATCGGGCGTTTGAGTAGATGAATCGACGGATGCAACCCGAAGCGCTACTCCATCTAAGATGGAGGCACCATCCGTAAAGCCATTTGAGTAGTGAGAATCAAGTCTAAAGACATCTATAATCCTCGTAGTCGTATCGCCTAATAAGTTAGAAATCGCCTGGGCAAACTGAACCTGACTTTCGAGGGAGGAGCCTCCACGACCCGGAATGAGATACGTGGAATCAGAGACCTCTACGTACCCTCTCGGGTTGATTTCAACCGAGCTTGTCGGATTTTCGCTCTGTGTTTTTGTGGAAGAGTCACTTTCCTTCGAACAGCCACCAAAGGTAGCGAGAGCCAAGCAAAGCGCACCAATTGATGCTGTCCGTTCAATCTTTTGCATGCTTATAGTTTAGCTTCAAAGCACCACTAAGCAAGCAAAGGTAACGTTTACGAGGAGGGGCCGAAAACCGTTGGAAAGCCTCTCGAAGTGCCCGAAAAAGCCAGCGGTTTTCGGTCCCTTTCACTCGATTTGTTATCCATCCAAGGTTCCCTGACTTTTTGCTTCATAGTACGAATAAACTATCAAACTTCCAACCACAAGAAGCATCCCAAAGTACTGTGAGGGGTTTAGAATCTCACTAAGAACGAACCACGAGAATAGAGCGGTAAATACCGGCTCAAGCTTCACCAGAAGACTAAACTGAAACGCGCCTATGAGAGCAATTCCATAGAACATTCCAAAGGTTCCAAGCACAAGTGAGAGTGAACTCAGGGCAACTCCCAGGTACCCTAGTCCACTATTGGGAGGAACCGGCGCATCGAATAATACAAGAGCTAGCAAAAACAGAAGTGCGATTGAGAACATTCGTGCCCCGACAACAGCTGGATCGATCGACTTCAACTCTTGTCCAAAGACGTAAAGTCTTCCCATTGTAACTACGGCAGCGAGGGAAGCTAGTCCAATGCCAATCCATTTTAAATTACCTAGATTTCCGAATACATCTACTACCAAGCTCACGCCGAATAGCGCTATTAGAGTTGTGAGAATAGCTACTCGATCTAGTCGCACCTCACCTTTAGCAGCCATAAACAAGAGCAGCATTGTAGTGTGAGTGAATACGATCGTGATAGTTACCGGTCCCGAGATATAAACAAGTGAGCCAATGATTCCAAAAATTGATGCCGCTTGTAGAAATCCTCCAGCAAAAAATGGCCTCCAATTCACCCCTTTCTCTAATAAGGGCTTGCCAGACAGAACACAAAAACCCACAAGGGAAGCCGCTCTCAGGAAGGTAGTGAACAGGATAACGAAAATCGCATTCGCGCCTTCTTGATAGGCTAGCTGTGATGCTGCGGGATAAAGGCCAAAGGATGCTGCAGCAGCTATTGGAATAATGAGTCCTGCTTTCACAGCATCCTTACACTTTAAGTCTTGATGGATAACAGTTGAGTAAATAACTTCAGCCAAATTAGGTATTGGCTTGGTATCAATACTACCATCACTATAACCCCATGGATTAACTGGTCAAATTAAAAATCCTGCTTGGTATCAATATTTCTAGGATTGGTATCACAGGCTATGCTGTTGTTCCCAATAACTCGAGGAACAATAGAAGTAAGTATAAATACTTATTATCAACATGTTGATTTTCGGCTTTTTCTATTATAGTTCTATATCAAAATAGTCGAGAAAGAAAAATGAAGTTAATCCCGAAAGTAGTTCATACGATCCGTTTTAAGCAATTCAGTCTTCAGACTGAGAAAAACTATGTTCACTGGATAAAGCGGTTTATTCGATTCCACAACTATCGTCATCCAAGCGAAATGAAAGAACAGGAGATTATCGAGTTCCTCACTCATCTTGCTAACATGAAGAAAGTCTCCGCAAGCACTCAAAACCAAGCCTTAAACGCTATCGTCTTCCTCTACCGACAAGTATTAGATATAGATCTCGGCGATTTCAGCTCATTCGCACGGGCTAAAAAGCCCAAACTTTTACCGATTGTTCTATCAAAAGACGAAGTGATAGCTATTCTTCATAACCTTGAGGGAGTTCCATTTCTCATGACAGCACTCCTTTACGGTGCTGGGCTACGACTGCACGAAGTTTTAAGGTTGCGTGTAAAAGACATCGATTTCAAACGAAATCTTATCTTTATCCGCCAAAGCAAAGGAAAGAAAGATCGCGTTGTACCTTTTCCTCGATTAATTCAAGATCAACTACGACTGCACTTAAGCTCTGTGAAAAAAATTCATGAAACAGATATGAAGGATGGGCTTGGAGAAGTTTACATCCCTGAAGCGCTCTCTAGAAAATATCCAAATGCAAAATATAGCTGGTACTGGAAATTTATCTTTCCCTCGTATAAATATTCGAAAGATCCGAGAAGTGGTACCATTCGGCGTCATCACAAGCACCAGTCATACCTTATCCGTCATATTCGAGCAGCAGCAGATACAGCTGGAATAAGCAAGAGACTCACCGCACACACGTTCAGACACTCGTTTGCTACACACCTCCTTGAAGACGGGAAAGACATACGCACGGTGCAACAATTACTCGGTCATGATAATATTCAAACAACTATGATCTATACCCACGTTGCAGAGCATGGTGCCGCAAAGGTAAGCCCTTTGGATTCTCTCGCACTAAACTCTCTCTCTAAACAAACTCAAGAAACAGATACACAACGAACTGTAGCGGCTCACGTTTTACAACCAGAGGAACATCTTCCTCTTTGGAAGAAACTACTTTCCAAACTGACGAGCCGATTTACTTATACTCCCAACCTTCAAGAGGCAAAAAGATAAACAACTATCAAAGGAACTATGTTCACTCTTCGCCCCTACCAACAAGCCGCAGTTGATAGCACCCTCCGTCACTTCCGGAGATCACGAGATCCCGCCGTACTTGTACTCCCTACTGGTGCTGGGAAAAGTCTGATTATTGCTGAACTTGCTCGGCTTGCTCGTGGGCGTGTACTGGTACTCGCACATGTCAAAGAACTTGTTGAACAGAACTACTCAAAGTTTAAGCACTACGGCCTTGAAGCTGGGATTTATTCTGCAGGTTTAGAGAGGAAAGACACCTCGCAGAAAGTCATTTTCGGTAGCATTCAATCTGTAGCTCGCGCCAAGGCCTCATTTTTGAATGAATTCTCGCTCGTTGTTATTGATGAGTGCCACAGAGTTTCTGGAATCGGGGGTGCGCAATATACAGAAGTCATCCAAACACTTCTCAATCAAAACCCCAACCTCTGTATTCTCGGACTTACCGCTACACCCTACCGCCTTGATTCTGGCTGGATCTATGAAGCTCACAATGACGGCCTCATAAAATCAACCGAACCGAAATTCTTTAAGCGATGTGTGTATGAGGTAACGCTCAAAACAATGATATCCGAAGGATATCTGACACCCCCTGTCCAGATTGATACTCCTGTTGCAAGCTATGATTTCTCTTCACTAGAGCTCCCACCAGGGCAACAATCCTACAAGCTCGAAGCTATCGAGAAGCTCTTAAGTGACCAGGCGCGAGTCACCCCTGGAATTGTAGGTAACATCTGTGAGCTTGCACATAACCGAAAGGGCGTACTCATATTCACCTCGACAGTACAACACGCAAAACAGGTACTCTCACTTCTTCCACCCCATGAATCAGCACTTGTCATTGGCGAAACTCACAACGAGGAGAGAGATATCCTCGTGGAACGATTCAAACAGCAAGAGATTAAATATCTTGTCAATGTCTCAGTACTTACCACCGGCTTTGACGCACCACACGTTGATATCGTTGCCATCTTACGACCAACAGAATCTATTAGTTTGTATCAACAGATCGTGGGACGTGGCTTAAGGCTCTTCGAGGGGAAGAAGGACTGTCTTGTGCTCGATTATACAGGCGTGCCACACGACATCTTTCATCCAGAAATTGGGGAACGAAAACCACGAGCTGATGCCGTAGCCGTAAAAGTGCCGTGCCCGAAGTGTAAACACGAAAACGATTTTTGGGGAGTTGAAGATGAGGCTGGGGAGCTCTTCGAGCATTTTGGGAAAAAATGCGAGGGGGCGATTGTCTCGCCTGATTCTGGAGAGGTCCTTCCCTGTGGATACCGCTACCGGTTTACGGTGTGCGAGTCGTGTAATGAAGAAAATGATTTTAGTGCTTCAAACTGCTCACGGTGCGGCAAAACGCTTCTCAATGATAAAGAAAAACTCGCTCATGCACGCGCATCATCTGACTGCCACGTCATGCGCCCAGACTCTATGACCTTTGAGCGAAAACAGGATAAAAAAGGCAGAGAACGCCTCGAAGTCCGCTACTACGATGCGGACGCACAACACCTAAGCGAAGTTTACTTCTTTGACACCGAGCAAGCGCACAAAGTCTTTCACTATAACTTCTGCCGCATGCACACCCGACTTCCTGGCAAACAAGCGAACGTTCAAACACTTGAAGATGCGCTCACGAAACAGGGTGAGTTTCGGCTACCACTCTTTGTTATTGCACGAAAGCAAGGAAAGTATTGGAGGATTCGCGAGAAAGTATTTTTTGCATAATCAGAAGAACATTAGCTTCGTGCTGCCGCTTGTGCCTCGGCTGCCTGCTCATCTGATAATTGGAAGCGAGTTTTCATCTGTACGGCAAAACGCTCTTCAAACTTATCGATTTTTCCATCAGCAAGCACAACTTTCCAAACCATAGTAAGTATCTCTTGACGTTGCTTAGGATTAAAATTTTCGTTAATAGCTTTTACAAATTCATCTATCTTGCCCTTCTCGCTCTTTGCACTGAGTGCAATCTCAACAAGCTCAGGCACCTCATCTTCACCTAACCCGAAGTGGTCTTGCATCGATACACAAATAGCCTCGGCCTCAGGACGAGCAACTTCTTTGTCCGCTCCTGCCATCTCAATGAGAACAACCACAGTTGCAACATGAAGATCATGAGCCGTGGCCATTCCCGTTTTATCGACATCAAGAGACGTTTGCTCACCAGCAAAATACTCTCGTAATTTTCCAAACATAACTCACTCCTATGTAGCCATGTGCATTCTCGCACTACATTACGGTAGCGCACGCTCTCTATCAACAATCTTCTCTAATGCGTTACGTAAGTGTTAAAAGAGCGTCGGGAAGGTGAATTCCTCTAGAATGCCCATTTCATTAGACATATTTTCTCAGTTGAAAGGCATCTTAAAAATCGTTTTTCCATCATAATGGTGGGGTATACGTGGGGTCGAAATTTGGAGAGTTTATGAAGTCAGGTGTTGCGAACATTGGGCAAACGGAACTGTCAGCTCCAGGTGTTGCTCACGATCCGACCCCCGCAGTTCCGTTACGTAAGATTCCTTTTCGTATACGCCCCTCTCTACGTGCGTTGTCGCTACAACTTCTTCCGTTTTTTATCCTCTTTTCTTTCCTCTACGTTCTCCTCAGGCCACTCACAGCTTACCTCTCAGAACTAGGATTGGAACATGCTGACGTTACACTCTTGCATCTCTCTCGATTCTTACGTGCTATGCTTCTCCTTGAGTTAGCCCGTCGCTACTACAATAACATCTATTCATTCTCAAAACGGAGAATCGCTGCGCACTACGGAAGACTCTCTACAAACTACAGAGTCTCCAATATTCGATTTACTGATATCCGAGAAATTCGCGTTGAGCAATCACTGTTAGGAAGGCTCTTTCACTTCGGCACTATTCAAATTGGGACCGCCTCTACTGATCAATTTGAGGTTGAACTAAGAAACATAAACCTCCCCTCAGAGTTACTGAAGGTGATTAACCACCAGCGCACAATTGTCAGCCGCTCAAATTCGCAATCTTCAAGTTCAAATGACTAGTGTGGAGACAACTTCATTTTTGCCGGTTAGGCAATGAGCCACACTAAGAGGCACGTCTCTCTGTTACGAGGAAAGAATCGTACATGTCTCTTCTACTGGATCGTACGCAATCCACACTCTCCCCTGCTCAAGCTGTTGGCGAACTTGCTTTACCTTATCTTCAAGAGAATAATCAGAGTGCCCATAATCTGTTCCCTCTTCGAGCACAAATGCTTCAATCACACCGCGAAGTACTTCAGCTGAAAGCTCCTGATAGGGAATAATAATTGGGGCTTCGTCATTCATTATGAAACGCTATGTACCTTACCGTGTTGAACAAAAGCAAGTTTCAGTGATACCGCAGAAGGGGCTAGTCCATAGAGATGCATAATCGCTTCTTGGTAGGCTTCAAGTTGTGGCTGATAGAAAGATAACTTCTCCTCATACTGCTCTTCTCCTCGGAGCAAGTCACTTTTAAAATCGATAATCTCAGCACGCTGACGGCCACTCTCATCATCGAAGAGAACAAGTCTATCAATGGTTCCAGTAACAAGGTGGCTCTCTTGTCGATACACAAAAGAATACTCAGGAAAGAGTCTACTATTGTCTCCATATCCCTTTCGTGAAAAGAGTGCTGCGATTTGCTCTTGCTCGATGTACGTTCGAAAGCGTGTTATTTGCTCTGTGAGCAAGTGATCATCGTGAGATAAGGAAGCAACAGCGAGAAAGAGCTCCTCATCCGACGGAACTCCGTCTTCAAGCCAAGAAACCATCTCAAAGAGTTTGTGAATAACTGTTCCGGTAAGAGCTGCGCGGTGGCTCATAGGTTGGAGCTCACGTGTAAGCTCATGCGTTTGCCCACCCTCAAGAGCGGAAGGCTTTTTTCGGGAAAGCGCTCGAGAGCGCTCAAGAACTGGTCGAAGCGTTACTGTTTGAGGATCGGAGACGACGAAAGTTTCTTCTTGTATATCCAGCGAGCTGTACCATTCTTTATCACCAGCACAAAAAAGAACACCTTCAGCTCCTTTCTCAGCGAGCGCTGATGTAAGAAGCGATGCGTACGAGAGAGAGGCCCTGCTCTTAGGCTGCACAAAGAGATAGAGAGCGTGTTTTGCTCTCGTCAACGCAACATAGAAGACACATAATTCCTCATGGAGGAGCTGCTGTTGTGAGTTCTCATACATCTCCTCGAGGAGCGGATCGAGCGAGCGAATAGTTTGATTTGCAGAGCGACAGATTCGAGCGGGAGGTTCAAGGGGATCTTTCCGAAATGACAAGACTTGTGACTGGGGTGTTTTGAGCATTGATTTATCAAGCTCTGGGAGCACAACAGCATCAAATTCTAACCCCTTTGATTGGTGAACTGTCATCACCCGTACAGAGACATGCTCTGGATCATCAACTTTTGTGTGATGGATAAAGTCAATGAATGCTCGTGTACGATCACTTGCAGGTAGCTCGAAGGCATGTGCGAGCTCTACGAGTTGATATAATCTCCGTGCTTCTCTCCTCGAGCCTTGCGGTGCCAATATGTGCGCCCACTGCAACACAAGGCCATCGTAGCCAAGGTTGGCAAGTTCTTGGCGCAAGGAATTATTTCGTTCCAAGCATCGCTCTTGTGAGATGGGATGAGTTAGGCCGAGAGACTTTCCAAGCGGAGAGTGTGCAACATGAAAGAGCGAAAGTGTGTCTCCCGGGTGATCAATCCATCGCAGGAGTGAAAGAATAAGTGAAACACCTTGAGAGTCTGTTAGCGGGTTGCCCCCCTCTTCACTTGCAGGTATTCCACGACTACGGAGTTCAAAAATTAACTGTGCAACGTGACGATTTCTCCGCACGAGCACTCCGATGCTTATGGCCGGGTTTGCTTCGTGCAACTCTTGGATCTGTTCAATAGCCGCCTCAAACACATCATCGAGAGGGTCTTGCCCAAGATCTACTCTGCGTAGCTCAACGTAGCCTGGTAGCTCCGTGCGCGCCGAAGAGTGCTCTTGAAACATCGCTCTCCATTTCTGGGCAACGTGTTGATGCTCACAGAGCCCTTCGCCTGAAGAGACAAAAGAAAATACTCTGTTCACCACATCAAGGACAATAGGTGAAGAGCGATAACTCTTCGTCATTGGATCTTCAGCAAGGTGCGGCCATTTCTCCTTGAGCGTATCAAAGATCTCTGAAACACCACCACGCCATCCGTAAATAGCTTGTTTGACGTCGCCCACACAAAAAAAGCTCTTTTCCTCTGTTGCATGAGAGAGCGTCTCAGCGACAAGAGGCTCCAGCACCTGCCACTCACTGCGTGAGGTATCTTGAAACTCATCAAAGAGAATATGAGGTAACTTTGAATCGAGTCGAAAAAAGATTTCATCGATCTCACCAAGGAACGCTGATTTGGCGAGAATGTGCTTCACATCAGAGAACGAATATGAACTCACATTCTTTTTTTCTCCTTCATACTGATCTTCAAAACGGTGCAATAGATCGAGAGAGGCAAGTGTTTGTTCTCGTAATTTTGATAAGAGGATATGACGAACATGCGGCAAGAGGGCTCGATAGGCATCTACAAGCTCTTGAGGAATCTCTCCTCGCGAAAATGTACTCTCACCACGGACAACAGCCTTTCCAATGCCTTGTTTGATAACATCTTCCCACTCTTGCTCATCAATCGCGGCAAGAGTATTGGCATGCGCTTTCACATAATTTTTATTTGGTTCGCCTGCTTTTGTAAGAGGGAGCTCAACAACACGCAACTGATCAATCACTTGAGAGAGCTTCTTCGCCGAAAGCGCCTCAGGCACCCTCATCCAGCTCCATGCTGCATCAGAAGATTCACGAAAGAGTTCATAGAGCGTTACAATATCACGCTCCAGCTTGTCGTGAATTGAACGACCAAAATCTCCTTTTGAAAGAAGTTGAACTAAAGCGCTTAACTCATCAGCGTCTCCCTCAGAACATATTCGGCGAATAGCTTCAACTCGAAGCGCCTTGGCTCTGTCTTCGTGAAGAAGCGACCATCCCGGCTCCATCTGGAGCTCTGTAGGGAATGAGCGAGCAAGTTGAATACAGAAACTATCGAGGGTGAGGATGCGTAAGCGGTGTTGTTCTTGTACAACGCGTCGGAGCACATCTTGCGCCATTGAAGTGGTGCACGTTGATACCTCAAGGTCTGAGCATAACTCCGCTGCTTGCTCGTCGCTTTGTGCTGCCCGAGCAAGACGTTGAATAACTCGCACATAGATCTCTTGAGCAGCCTTGCGTGTAAAAGTTGTTGCCAGAATTCTATCTGGGGATTCTCCAGCAAAAAGTAAACGTAAGTAACGGTTCGTCAACTGATACGTTTTGCCCGTACCAGCACTTGCACGTATTAATTGAGGAGGAAAAGAAGTGCTCACGCTAGGCCTCCTGCCAATCATCGTGTTGATACTGCTCCATCCCACAGATCGCAGCAAAATCATCAAACGCGAAAATATCATCTGTTGGTGGCCAAAACTCCTGGCGATACACTGCCGCAGCTACATCTCTAGCTGTTTGAATGGCTGCTTCGCGGTGCTCAAGACTCCAATCAGCAAAGTGGTGCCCAATATTTTTCTCTGAACGTGCTAGCGTAATATGTCCTAACTGTATTTCTTCACTGTATCCTTTCTGTCGCAAGGCGTGCTCATAGAGAGGAAGTTGTAAGTCATACCACTCAAGCCCATCTTTCGAGCACGCTTGAAAGAGATCTTGACCCTTTTCGCCCGTTTTATAGTCAAAGACAGCGATATCTCCCGTTTTCTCATTGCGATCAATGCGATCAATGCGCCCAGAGAGCATCGTGCGACCTGCTTCATGTTCGAGATAACACTCTTCATCACCAATATCATACTCAGCATGTTCCATGAGCCAGCCTGTGGCACGCCACTCGGCCTGCCACGAAGCAAACTGTCGCAAACGGTGCTTGACCTGTTCTATCTGGACTAACACGGCGGGAAGTGGAAACGAGCCAAAGAGCTTGTTCGACAATCGAGTAAGCTCCGCAAGGAGAGCTTCTCGGATAACTTCTTCTTCTGTGCTCGCTCGTGCCTGAGAAGTAAAGAACCCCTTTAAGACATCGTGGACGAGGTTTCCAAAGGCTGGAGCATCAAGCTCGAGAGCAGTATCATCAAGCTTTTGGAGTTTTCGTACATGCTGCAAGTAAAAACGGTAAGGACAACGGAGGTACGAACGAAAACTTGTCACACTCATTCTCTCAAGAGGCTGCTCACTCTTCTGCGGACGAGGAATTGATAAGTGTGATAGCTCTCCGGCAGATTTTCGCTCAAGAGAAGAGAGTGTTTTGGGGACCTGCTGTTCGAGATAGAGCTGAAGTGCTCGATCCGCTAGGAGACTCTGATCGACTTGAAAAAAGAGTCGACTCGGGGGAAGAAACTCTCCACGCGGATGTGTCGCGGCATAAAACAGATGCACAGATTCCCGGCTATGAAGCAGCGTGGTAAGGGCGTACGTGTCTCTGGCAGCACGCATTCGATTATCAAGAAGACCGAGTTTGGCTCGAAGTGTATTTGGTAAAAAGGGGTCTGAGTTCACGCTTTCGGGCAAATGCCCTTCAGCACAACCGATAACAGCCACAATCGGTGCATCATCAAGTGGCAGTTCAAGCCAGCCGAGCATCTCTATCGCTTCTTCTTTTGGCTCGGGGGAAACAATTTCACGACGGATACCTCTTAGAAGAAGTTTCAGTGCCTGTGAGGCTGAAAGGTTCTCAAAACGGTGGAGCGCTTGTGACTCAAAAGTTAAAAACTGGTTTTTCACTTTCTGACACGCCTCTACCACCATGCGGTCATGGAGCGAGTGATCATGAAAAACACAGTTGCTATAGATATTACGTAAAAAGGTCAGGAGAGGTTCTTGCCAGCGAAGAAGCGAACGCTTTGCTCCAGTGAGCTCACCAAGTAGATGGTGTACAGCATCATAAAGAGCGCCAAACGATTTTTTCTCCTGATCATTTCCTACAAACGGCTGCTGGAGCACGGACGGAAGATGCACATTGTGGTATGAATCAAGAAACGAAAGAATATCTTTGGGTATACCCTCATGTGTTTCACACTGAGTAAGTGCACGCTGCACATCAACGTGCCGGACAAACTGCGTAAAATCTTGATACTGTCGAGAGTCAAGGTATCGAAGGGCGGCTTGTACAAGCTTGACGGGCCGACTCTCTTGCAGCGCCTTACCACTTGAATGGCGACACACCACTCCATCAACAGTAAAACGCTCCTCTACATAAGGAGCGAGCGCCTCATCGGTTAAACCAAAAGTAATCTCTTCAACCGTTCGCTCTCCGACCGAGGCTACGTACTGGTATACGCTCTCGGCTTGGTGTGAAGCATCTTCGGCACGGTGACACTGATCTTGAGTCAGCGGAAGTGCTCGCTCCGCCCAATACTCCGCCAGCAGACTCCCGGTTTCATCGAAATGCGTAGCCTCATCTTCTGGCGCAAATACAAACGAGAGCACTTCGCACGGAAACTTTGCAACAATACTTTTTGAGGATTGGTTGAGATCTGCTACTCCAGCAAGGAAAATATCTGATGTTGTATTCCAGCACACATCAAGGCTGGAGAGCAGATCACGCCGCTGCTTATAGCGATCAAAGTATCCTTGCTCTTGAAGCAAGGATTCATACGAGGAAAAGAGCTCGCTGATAACCTCCCACCTTTTTTGTGAAAGCTCAGAGCCGCACTCCCCTGCTGCAACACTCACGTCTCCAGCACAGATTTGCGCTCCAGCAAGTTCTCTGTAGAGCGACTCCATCTGTTCAGCAAACGACAAGAGTTCAATTTCTTGAGCTGCTTCTTCTGATACCAGGAGATTTCGAGACGTATCCGGGAGAGTCTCAAGAGCATCAATCCACGAGTGCATCCGAACAAAAAACGGTGCGTGTGGTCGAAGATTTCGCACAAGAAACTCTGGCAACATTCCAGAAGTAATCGTGCTTGGGGGTAAAAGCCTTAATCCCTCTTGCCCTGCGCGCTCAACAAGGATCTCAATAAATCGCCTACCAGCGCGGCTCACAGGAAAGCAGAAAGTTTTTCCATGCAAGCGCAACTCTCCATCCTCGACAAAATGCTCGAAGCAGTACGAAGCGAGCGAATGGAGAAAAGGCCTGTCCCAACCAAGGAAAACACGAGTTATGGGCATAAACGTTACCGTCTACCGCCACTTAATGTTACAACCAAGGCTTGGCTTTTGGTCCTCCGGCATAGGTTTTCCAGCAAGGTGCGCATCACATGCGGCTCGCAGATCTTCACCTGTGACCGGTACACCACCACCAGGCCGAGAGGCATCGAATTGCCCACGGTAGATCAACGCATCATTGCTATCAAAGAAATAAAAGTCTGGTGTACACGCCGCCTCGTAGCTCTTGGCAACTTCTTGTGATTCATCATAGAGATACGGAAAAGGATATCCTTCAGCTTGGGCTCTTTCTTTCATCTTCTCCGGAGAGTCATCAGGATACGTCGTGACATCATTTGAACTTATCGCAACGACACCAACACCTTTATCCATATACTCTTTTGCAAAGGCAACGAGCTCATCTTGAATATGGATTACAAATGGGCAGTGATTACAAATAAACATGACAACTGTTCCCTGTGAGCCACGCACATTCTCGAATGTCATCGTCTCGCCAGAGACGGTATCAGGGAGTGAAAAAGTTGGGGCTTGGGTACCAAGCGCGATCATATTGGATGGTGTTTTTGCCATGGAAGCAGACCTTTTAGAAGTTTGAGTAACGTTTGTGAGAACGCCCCAATCATAGCGAGGATTGCAGTGAAATGCGAGAGCTGAATATACCCCGCAAGTACAGTTTTATCTGACGACAAGCCTGAGCTTTTTGAGTATTTCCCTCTAGCGTTTGCTATTCCAATACTTTTGATAGTCCGCCCCTTCGGAGTGCGGCCTACAATCTGGCGGAATCACACGGATATGAAGCGGTACGGGGAAATCAACGCCAGCAAGCACGGCTTCACCCGGTGCAAGTGTCGGTATAATCTGCAATGACGTGCGGTCAACTTCTCCGCAACCTCGCTCAACGATCGCGCGATCGTTATCATTGATGAGGCGGTGAACTATCATTGTCCCCATTTGGCTGAGTACATCTTCAGGAATATCACGAGGGCGTTGAGTGGCAATCACAATGTTGAGTGCATATTTTCGACCCTCCTTTGCAATGAGGGAGAACGCTTCAAGTGGAAAATCATTTTCATCATCAATAAGCTTTGGATTGAGAAACTGATGCGCCTCGTCAAGGACCAACAAGAGAGGATGCTTTCGAAACGCACCTTTTTGTGCCAATTCGAAGAGGTGACGCCCAAGAGCATTGGCAATTATTTCTCGCGCATTATAAGCAAAGGAGAGATACTGAACGTTAATCCGCAAAATCCGCTTTTCGTCATCGCGAATAAACCTATGCATTTCCTTTAAGAGCGATTTTTTCTTACGCGGCTTAAAGATAGGAGCAAGGTTTGGGGACTGAAGTATATCGTGTATTCGCGCAACTAATGGCATGCAGTTAGCAAGATCAACCGCATTGATACCACCCCACACATCTGGCTCAGTGCTACTGCGCTGCGGATCGACACATTCGTTTTCTATCTGCCGGGTCAAATACCCCATATCAAAATCAGCATAAGGGGAATCAATCTCTTTTTGGTGATTCTTGTATGAACGTTCATACTGTTTTTTAGGTTTATGCGCCTTAATGATAAGGCCTTCAATACCGACAGAGCTTGACACCTTTGCAAGTTTCAAACTTTTCATAGCGGCTCGAAGCTTTGGACCTTGACTTGCTCCATGTGGTCGAAAAATAGCAAAAAGGTCCTGCTCCGTGAGATGATAATATGGCAACACCACTTCTACAGAAGAAGGGTTCTTATCAGGATCTTCTCCAAAGTGTAAATGTGTCGTGTGCCTATCAAGATCTCGGTATTCACCTGTGGCATCAATCAGAATAACCTTACTCTTATGTCGCCCGCTCTCCTCCATGAGTCGTGCTAAGCTCCAACTCTTTCCTCCGCCAGTCGCGCCAAGAATCGCGCAGTGTCTTCCGAAAAACTTTTCTGGTGAGATATTAATCGGTGTATCCCGCTCATCAGGGAGTTGCGCAAACTCAAGCATGACCGGTTCACGCGAAACGTCTCCAGTAGCACCTGAAACAACAAACTGAACAAAGCTCGGTGAGGGGCTATAGACAAGGTCTCCAATCTGAGGTGATTGAATAACTCCTGGTACGACTCTAGCTTTCTCAATGTGAATGCTTGTAAAGAGCTCTATGACTCCTACAGGCTGGATCTCTCGACCTGCTTTATGGAGATCGACACTCGTTTGGTTTCTGACCTGTACATCTTGCAGCTGTCCAAAAATCGCATACTCTCCGCACCCAACTACGACATATGCACCAACATGTGCATTGGCCAATTGTGTCGTATGACGTGCAATCTCTTTTTCTTCTCCCGTATCTTTAATCGGTGGCATAAGTACTTGCACACGCGATGGACCAACTTGATAGACCCTGCCAATGTAGCGCTCGGAGTCAAAGGGAGAGATGATGTGAAAAGCTTGTTTATCTGTCATGGGCCCTGAAGAAATATACCGTGTCTATATTATGATTATGATCGACATGTTATCGATACATTCTTAAGAAGAAATCGTGCAAACAACGTCTCAATTTTAGCTACTTGTCTCTCTCACGACATTTTTTTCTTTACTTTGCCTCTTTGAGCCCCTTAGTCTTTTATTCAGCCCGTTCTTTTACATGATTTTCACCATACCCAACTCCACTGTTTGGGCTGTTCCGAGTAGAAGATTAGATTTTCTGTAGCCAACAGGTATTTGCAACTCCTCAAGAATCCCTGTTGGCTATGGTAATCATGCATCTCATAGGGTTTGACCGCCCTATCCAATGAATTGTTTCAAGCTGGTCTCTCTCCTCCTCGGTAGGACAGCGCGCCACCGCGCTGTCCTGCCTTTGATTGACCTCCTCTTTTGGTGTGTGCACACATATCACCTAGGTCTGTCTTTTTGACTACCCCAGGATGGCACACCTCTCTCGGGGGTGGCGAACGAAAGCTTCGCCGCCCCTTTTTGAAACCTTTCTCCCCCTCCGGCCAGGGAGGGACACTCGTGGGTCCCTCCCTTGGCTTTTTGGTTTGGATAGTCGCGATGTTCTTACTGGGGTTCGTTCATACGAAGGTACGCATGATTACCATCTGCCCAACTCTTTATTCTGTGTGTTTTTTCGACACGTGTCTCTTTCTTTTACAGCCCCTCGCCCGATCTCTCACCTCTTTTCAATACCTTAGCTTGGCACTGTGCTTGCTTTACTTCAACAATACCTGGCGCGAGAAAGGAGCGAGAGAAACAAGAATGAATCGAGGTAACGGAGTGAAACATACGTATCTTCCAGTTGTGGTTTTTCCCTTCCACACTTGGAACGCAGCCTATAGTCATGTCCCCAATTGATACGCTTCCCGAGGGTATCTGTTACGATGGTGCAAACGCCCATGCCGGCCATTTGAGCAATCAAATGGTCGGTTTTTTTCTGTCACTAGTGTTCCGACAAAAAAGTTTTTGGTCATAGCACTAGTTCTTCTATCTCTCACCTCGTCTTCTCTCATATAGTCAGCCCACATCCTTACAAACGGCGTCTCATAAAAGCTTGCCACCTCCAACGCTCTTAGACCATCTCACATGTGAGTCTAAACACCGGAGCATTTCCATGAACAAGCTTTTTTTCTTGGCAGTTCTTTTACTCCTCGGCACAGTCAGTGGATGTAATAGCGGGGGGGGAAACGCCGTTGATCTTCCAAAATCACTCGAAGGCACATGGCAGTTTCGCCTTATTCCAACCGCTGAACATCTTGCCCTTGAACCTAGTGTCGAAGAGGGGCTCGTTGAAAATGTTCCCTTGGTAGTCCAAGGAAAGCAGCTCTCTGGAGAACTTGGACAGTTCTTTTTTGAAGGATATGGAACTTCTGAGAGCGAAATCCATATTACCGTCAGCAACCGTCTTGACGACGGAAGCCTTGAACTTCTCACTCAAATGGATCTCACCTTCAATGGCTCCGATCAGTTAGAAGGTGTAGGAGAGGAGAACCAAGAATATGAGAAACACGTCGATAACGGCTCTTCCCTTAAAGATGGTTCAGTATACGAACACAGTCCATCGCAGTTTATTGTGACTGCTACGAAGACAAATTCTCATGTTTCAACAACCCGGGTGAGCACAAGCCAAATCTTGAACGAAGTCTGTAAACTTGGAACAAACGCTGTCGCCTATGCTATTAGCTCTCTTACTCAAGACGCTATTCGTCCTATGGAAGGGTGTGGACTGCAACGGGTAGGAAGAGGGTATTACTTATTCGGAAGAGTTGGACCAGGAAACGACATCCCGGTTTGGACTCAGACATTTTGGTTGCCTCAGCAAAACTTTACCTTTTGTCAGAGCAAGCAATTTTATTTCACCATGCACCTCCTCGGCCCTCACAGCTCTATTGAGTCTGTTGCAACCTTCGTTAAAGGACTTGGTAAAGTTACCGATCAGCTTGGACTGACAGGATCTCAAGCAGATGCGACAGAAGCGATCCTACACCCTGAGTCTCCTATTAGTGGAAGTCATTTCCACTTTAAGCGACCCAAGTTACCGAAGTTACCAAATTTTGGCTTTCGCTCTCAGAATATGAGTCTTGAAGATGAAAATGAGCGTCAGGAATTGATGAGTAATTTTCTTCACTCTGATGAACTCCTCCTAGAAATCACACAAGGAGAATCAGTTCAAAGATCCGATGTTCAAGATGCAACAAAAGACATTCTCCAAAACCTCTACGACAAGGCAGGTCCGTTTGCTCTCTCGATTGCATACGATCCATACACGAATAATGCCTCTATCTACATGAGCATGTCACACCAGAATAATGGAGTTTTTTCTCATCCAGTCCTCAAAGCACTTGAAAATTCACTTTATAAAATCGGTGTAAGCACTGTCTATAAATTTAGTGGGCCAAAAATTGACGATCACTGGCGACTCAGAATTAGTACCGTACCAGTGGTTCCTTCGAGCTGTACGACGCCACTCGTCATCGCCTATCTGATCGGCACAAATCAGGTCAGGTATGATTAACGCTATACTCCATTGACTTATATCTGCTCACCAATAAACACCGGCATACGATCCTGCCTCGTCATCACCTCGTAGTAATGGGTTGATGGTTGTGTGAGTACATAAACATGTTTTCCGTTTTTTTGATCGCAAAGTACGACAGCTCGAATCCCTTTGGGTACCTGAAACCAGACGTTGCCGTCATAAGCATACATAGCTGGAATTTCCCCTAGGAGAGGACGCCATTCTCCCCATACACCACTTTCAAGCACCTCTTGTGGGCACCACCCAGAAGAGGGCAGACGTGTGGCTCTATTCTTGGCTCCCCACTCAGCAATAATCAACTCACCGTCACACCACACCGGAAGCTCTCGTGGGTGTTGTTTATATAAAAAGAGATACTCTCGCTCAGCTTGTTCCATACGAGTAAGCGAACGCCACGCAAGACGGTAGCGCTCAATATGCCAATCGAGAAACTCTCTCCAATCTATCGATACTCCCTGACACATACTTTTTGTCCTTAAAAGCAACTCTTCCCGTAAATGTCACAGATATCGTATGAATGCGCTGAGTCGTGATACATCTCTTTGAGCTGCAATGTTTCAGCGTTACGCAGAGCAAAACGGCCAAATTTGGTGTTAATGATTTTTTTTAAAGCATCGTGATCAAGCGATCCACCAGAGTTCCAAAATGCTTCTCGAGCAGTCGCACTCCCCTCTCCCTGAAAAGGAAAGAGCGGAAGCTGCTCTCGACCGTTCATCGCTAGATCACTTGCAATAAGGTGCATATGTGTTACGGGCCGATCGAGCCGTGCCTGGTAGAGCAACATTTCAAAGGCAGGAAGCAAGATCTTACTACTGGCTGTTTGTTGTGGTAGTGTTGTTTTTGCCTGGAACCACGAAGGCCCTTCTCTTCCTCCTCTAAAGCGCTCGCGTGCAAAAGATAAAATAAAGCTAATTTTCCCGCACACATATGAATAGGTATCAAGCGCCTCAATTAAACGTTCAATATTACGCACAAGCCACGCATATACTTTCTTTGGATCACGACTTGCCCCACCGATACTCCCACCACGCGCTACGTTTTTATGCATCGCACGCTCTGTGATGATAGGCAGCACAGAGCAACCATTTATCTCATGGAGAATTCTTTCTCCCACAATCGTGAGCAACTTACGGATGAGCTTTGGGGGAGATTCGGCCAACTGCAAACAGGTGCGGATACCGTACTGGTGGAGTTTTTTCGTATTTTGCCGACCGATTCCCCAAAGCTCTTCAACAGGCTGCTTAGCTAAATACTCACGTATCTGATCGTCAGAGAGAAGCACTTTGTAACCAAATGGCTTCTCAGCATCCGAGGCGAGTTTAGCTAAGAGTTTCGTGCGTGATATCCCAAGACTTACTGGTACACCAACCTCTTTCATAATTCGTTCTTGCAAAAGGTGTGCACACTCTTCTAAGTCTGTGCGAAAAACCTGTGTAAGCATCGAGCAATCAAAAAAGAATTCATCAATAGAGTAGTATTCAACCTGCGGGCTCACTGACTGCATAATTTCAAACATCATGCGCGAGAGAACTTCATACCAACGAAAATCACGCTTGATAAATATTCCGTTCGGACAGAGATCTACTGCCTCCCAGATAGGCACACCCGTTTTCACTCCGGCAGCTTTCATCTCATAGCTCTTTGCAATCACACATGCGCCTTGGTTACCGAGCACTCCTACAGCCTTGCCACGAAGCGAACTCTGGCGTACACGCTCACAAGAAACGTAGAAACAGTCAGCATCAAGGTGACCGATTAATCTACGCATCGTAGTCACACTCTTGAATCAATATTGAGTGATAGCTCGTCATACTCATTGTAACGCGAAGAACACAGAGAGAGCTTCGTTGACTCTCTCTCAAATATGTTCTAGTATATTTCTATATCAAAAATCAATAAGAATACGAGCTTTTTTCGGGTGCGCACTGGTGGGCAAAAACGTAGGCTCTTGGGAGAGCTTTCGTTTTCTTTCCCTTCAGACGACAACCTGAAAGATGACTTTTTTTGAGAATCAAATTGCCGCCAAGAGAAAGACTAAACTTCTCGTTGTCTATTTCTTGTGCGCCATTGTAAGTATCATCCTTGCGATCTACGGCGTTGTGCTGCTCGGGATGTCTCAGGGAACAAGCTCTGGAGCACTCCCTACTCTGTGGAACCCAGAGATCTTCCTTGCCGTCGCGGCACTTACCTTACTTGTGATTCTTTTAGGGAGTCTTTATAAGATTTTTCTCCTCCGTGGCGGTGGTGCTGTTGTTGCAGAATCACTTGGTGGTCAGCAAATTGATCCCTCAACAACTGATCCAGCCGAACGACAACTTTTAAACATCGTCGAAGAGATAGCAATTGCATCAGGAACATCTGTTCCTCCAGTGTACCTTATTGATGAAGACGGCATAAATGCATTTGCTGCTGGGTATCACCTTGACGATGCAGTCATTGGTGTCACACGCGGTTGTATGAACCTACTGAACCGCGCTGAGCTTCAAGGTGTTATCGCACACGAATTTAGCCATATTATCCACGGCGATATGCGGCTTAATATCCGTCTTATTGGAATTTTACACGGCATCTTGCTGATTGCACTGATTGGATACTCAATTCTTCGAGGATCTGCTGGGCGTCGTGTATATAGACGCTCTTCAAACTCTAAGAACAACAAAGGCGGCGCACTCGCATTTGGCGTTGCACTTCTTGTCATAGGGTATATCGGTGTCTTTTTTGGAAATCTGATTAAAGCGGCTGTCTCAAGGCAGCGTGAATTTCTCGCTGATGCATCAGCAGTGCAATTTACACGCGATCCAAGTGGAATAAGCGGAGCACTAAAGAAAATTGGTGGCTTTGTACGTGGTTCTCGTCTGACGAATCCCAAAGCTGAAGAAGTAAGTCATATGCTTTTTGCAGAGGGAGTAAAACACTTCCTCGGTGGACTCCTAGCCACTCATCCTCCACTCTCAACGAGAATTGCACGTATCGATCCTACATTTAAGGGTGAGTATCAACAGATAACAGACGAAAGAGTAGCTGAACTCACCGCACAACAACACAGCACTGGGGAGCAGAGCCTGGGACTCCACACAGGACAAGCAATAAAGAACGCGCCAGAAAGTATCTCGATGAAAATTGATGAAGATACATTTACACAATCAATTGGCACTATGAGCGCATCACATCTAGCATATGCCCAAGATCTCATTGCCTCACTTCCCTTGCGCATTTACCAAGAACTCCGTTCCACCACAGGTGCACAAGTAATTATTTATCTTTTGCTCTTTGATAAAGACGTTCAGGACGTACAAAACACGCAACGCGAGTATCTCCTAGAGAATCTTTCAAACGAATTCACAACTCGCTTGAAAGAGCTCGAGGGCTCTATCCTTTCACTCGATACATCCTTGCGGCTTCCACTCATAGATCTTTGCCTACCAGCACTCAAACAGCTCTCTCAAAACGACATTGCTACTTTTCAACGCCACTTAAAAGTGCTTGTCGAAACCGATCAAGCACTGAGCCTCTTTGAATACATGCTACACCACATCTTAGAGCGCCATGTAACACACCAAGCAAATCCACTCTCTTATAAGCGAAGCTCTTTGAGCCAACAAGCGCACGCCGCAGCTGAGATTATCTCAATGCTTGCCTTTGTGGGGCACGATTCTTCTCAAACACAACAAGAAGCCTTTGAGAAAGGCCTCTTCAAACTCAAAGTAGAAGGACAACACTCACATACCCCACAAGAACCTTCACTTGATGCTCTCGATGAAGCACTTCGCACACTCTGGTCTGCTGATGAGGGGATTAAAGAACGAACAATACGAGCCGCAGTCACCACTATCAACTCTGACGGGAAAGTCACTCAAGAAGAAGCTGAGATTTTACGCACGGTGGGCGATGCGCTTGGATGCCCAGTTCCACCACTCGTTTCAGTCTAACCCAGAGAATTTTTAACGCGATGCTCTTTTCTCTTCGCGTACATCGCGTTCTTCGCGTTAAAAGACAATCGTGAAATCAGTGAGCTTCATTTCTGGATGAAGCTTCCGCCGCAATCTCTCTTCCAATTCTGGTAAAAACTCGCTTTATATCTGGCGTTCTATGAAAGAGCCGATCTCGGCGTACGTATCCCCTGTCGGCTTCTCCGTGAAGCACACTACCGACCTCAGCAAGAAGCTCTTGACGTTCTTTGTGACTTAAGTGAACAACGTGTTCAGACGTTTGGTCAGAAAAAAGGATGGAAGCGATTGGCCCATTTCCAACTTTCTGCAAGCCTTTTTTAAATATATATTTTGTTCCAGCACTTAAGACACCACGGCCAAGCGATCCACCCGAACCAAGTACACGCAGTGTGCTGGCCATTTTAATCCATTTCCCTAAAGCTAACGATGCTCCATCAACAGATGACAGAAACACATCAAACCCCTTCTCCCGAGCGCCATATCCGTCACCTTGATACTTCTGCTTAAACCAGTGTCTTCCAATATAACTAGCCACACCAATAGAGATGGCTAAGGGAGCATAATGAAGGTTGAAAAAAGCCAATCCTCCCAAAGCAGCGGTTGTCGTAGCAAACGAACCTATGTTCGCGGCCATAATTGCTCTTTTGCGATTATACTCACGGTAATCATCAAGAGAGCGTTGGGCGATGCGACAGAGAAGTGCAGCTTTTCGCTTATCATCTTCCGTTGGTGTACTGCCAAGGATACGCTGCTGATAAAATTTCTTTGCTTCTGCGACTGCTTGATGCATACAAATAACCTCGTGACGAGGCTTCCGCTTCCAGATACCAAGAAATTTTTTCTTGTGCTCACGTTCAGCAAGAACACTCAGGAATGAAAGTGAGTGGTGCGTCTCGTGACGAAATCGCCGTTCGAGTTGTCCAAAGAGAACCTTTGGATCATCTGTATACCCCTCTCTGAGAAGCTGCATATCAAAGTATTTATGCCCACAAAACTTACGTTTGAGGTCCCGATCGAGATCCCTTGGACAGGTGGCAAACTCTCGCATATATTTGCGAAAAGCTCGAAGCCCCCTAAGCTTTTCACGCCACGATTCTTGCCGAGCGACTTGCCTTAGAGCATGGAGAAAAGATTTTCGTCTCACTTGAAAACCACCAGCTTGCTCGTCGTAACGATAGGCATACTCTCGAACAACTTTATCTTGCTGCTCTTTCGTTAACCTTCTCAGACACTGAGTGATGCCAGTCGCATCTCCTGCTCCTACAAGACAGTGACGAAGCTGTTCAGCAGTTGTTAGGTGAGACTCCTCAACAAAGGCTTCCATGATTTCAGAGCGATCATTCCCACGTTTTTTCTTGAGGACTTCAAAGAAATTTTTCTTATAGAGCTTTTCATACGTGTCAATGACGGCATAGTCCGCCTCTTTTGAGTGATTATAAAATACGACTCCAGGCCACTCGTCAGAAATACCTCTCAGAGAAGCTTCAAGACGAGCTGCAGAAGCTGTCACCAGATCTCCTTGAAGCAGAGCATCTGCCCAATCGAGCAAAGGTCCCTTGAGGAACGTTTGTAGATACTCACGAGTCGGCTCTTGCCCGTACTCTTCAGTGTATCTTGTTCGCACCTCAGAGAGTTCATGGAGAGTGAGCATATGAAGCTCTAAGAGCGCTTGAACCCTATCGCTACTTCTCTCATCCAAGCTATCGTGAAAAACAATTGACGCTCCACGAAGATCATCAACAGCTAGGTAAGCCAACAGAAGCCTTCTTTCGTCCCCCTCAAAACGCTGCTCAATTGCTTCTTGGAGGCCGTTCACGCGCAATCGACTTGCATAGCGCTTTTTGAAATCGCGTAACATACACTTGGTATCAGTAGCATCGAGCCCTTTCAGTGTAGTAGATATCGTTGCTACAGCGTCATCATTATATAAAATGGCCATGTAAATAGTATCTGAGGCGACTTTTATTCGCTCACCACTAAGAAGTGATGCAACACGGTGCTTGTCAGGACTTGCAACCTTATCCCGTAAGCGATGGATAAAGTCGCCTACACGCTCAGGATACGACTTAAAATCACGTAGTTTTGGAACAAACACGCGCCACGTTGATAAGAGCCCAGCTCCGATTCCGTACTGATCTTGAAGCGCTGAGCGCAGGGCAGGAAATTGAAAGAAGTTTTTTACTTTAGCAACAACACTGTTATGTGCTCGCTCTATCGTAGTAAGAAGAGGCTCTCCATAGCGGTGTTCATAAATATGGGCAACAAGTTTTACATCGTCTTCAGGAAGAGGGAAAAGAGTTTTATAGATTTGCTCTCTGTTCTTTCGTGAAGGAGAGACCGATTGGCGTAAAGTATGAGCCATCTCTTCGGCCGCAAGTACACGCTCCTCTCCTCGTCGTTCTGCTTTTTGCCATATATCCTCAAGAGTCAAAGACATTCGTGTCTCAATCTGAGCGTGTTGTTTGACAGAAGAGGGGTGCCCATCAAGGATTTGGCGTGTAAGGTGAGCAATAATTTCTGGTGCAAGCTTTGAGAACTCCTCTCTTCTTTGAGCAATAGCAGAGAAGTTCCCTTGTCGTCCACGTAAAATGCCAACCTCTTCTCCCATGTTGTTGACCAACAATTCAACATCTTCACGAAAAACTTGGTCTGCCCTCTGCACCTCTTCAAAGAGCTTTTCCCGTGTCCCCACAAATGCTTCAAGCGAATGTTGGTGTAGTGCATGTAAGAGCTTTGGACGATGATCTCCGTTGAGCAGAGACACCATCTCAGAGATAAACTGCTGATTAACTTCTCCAAGGTGAGCATTAAGCTCCGCGGTTGATCCCTCCCAGGAAAAGATTGTTTCAGCATAACGTGAGGCCCACTGTGCAGCCTCTTCCATGGGATCTAATTCTTGCCGAAAACTTTCGTGATCTTGAGAGCGGAGCAGCGGAAAACGGACGGGCGCTTGGGGCTCTGCATCTTGGTGCTGCTTGGTATCTGAGGGAAGGTCTAGTCCCATATACATATCGATGAAAAAAGTGAGCAGCTCGGTATTGCTCAACATTGAGAGGAAAACCTCTGAGGAAGAAGAAAGAGCGGGGCGAAGGTGTGTGCCTTCGCCCCGCGTCTTGTCTTACCAACCCGTACTAGCCGCGACGCTCGACAGCAGCCGAGGAAGTGGCATACGAGAAGGCCCGCTTCATGATTCCCGCCATGGGAACGTTGCGCAGGTGGACGACAGCCGTGTCGAGCTTGTCGTCTTCACGCTCTTGACGATCGCCGTAGACCGACTTGAGGCCGATCGAACCAGCGAAAGTCATGCCCCACTCCAGCCAATCGGTGATGTGGCTGTGGGTGCGGTGCTCGCCGGCCGGGTAATCGCCATCCTTGGACAGGCGCCCCCGGTCGTAGTTGTTGTTGATCAGCCGCATGATGTCAGTCACGCGACTCACCGCAAGATCCGCGAAGTTCCAGAGCACGATCAAGACGGCCAGGAAGATTGCTCCACGGATCGGAAACTCGAGCGACATAAACTCAAAGACCGTGCCGAGTACTCCCGTGAGATCGAGCATACCACTGGTGATAAGCACCGGGATGACGATCGTAAGCGAGATGATGATGCCGACCGGGACAGCCACCCACTTGGTCTCGATGTCACTCGCAGTGGTGTAGATACACACTGCAACGGTGAACCACCAGGTGGGACCAATGACAGTGGCCGGAGCGCCAAGCCAGTAGGCGATCAGACAGTAGAACGTCATCATCGCCGCAGGCATCATGTACATGATCTTGCCGCGCGAGATGGCGACACCATACTGGTTCTTCACGATGCTCTTAGCTTCGAAGTAGCTAAGGAGCCCAAACGGGTTCCAGAGCGCGACCCAGATAGCTTGGAGCAGGTTGATGTACCCAGCGAACCCCTTGAAGGGGTTACCGTAGTCCTTGCTGCCCTTGGCGGGCTTCTTGTCAGTCGGCGTCTCAGTAGGCACAGGAGCAGGGGACGAAGTATTCGCCGCAGGGGTGGTGGGAGCAGGGGTTTCCTCGCTCATGGGTTCCTCCTTGGTATGGGGTGTGGTGATTGTGAGTTGACGAGATGAATCCTCAGCTCTTTTTCGAAAAAGCTGCATTCCTTTAACACCCGATAAATGGTGTTTAAGGAATACAGCTTTTTACTTCCCAAGGAAGACAAAACCTTTAATGAAATACCGAGCTTGCTACAACGAAAGAGAATGCTCTCCCCTTGTAGCAAGCAGTCCAATAGATTCTACAAAGTTAAGAATGTAAAAGAACAAAGATTTTTGGGGGTAGTACAGGAGAATGAGACAAGAAACGTCTCTTGAAGATACAAAAATAATGCACCCATTTTTTACCACTAACCCATTTCTATTGTACTCGGAATGCTGGTGCTAAACAAACAGCTCGAAACTGACATACTGACAATAAGTATCTATAAAGATGGGGGTTTATTGCTAAGCAATTGTTCCTGAGGAGAGGAGCCAGCCGACCTGAACAAGCCCAATAAGAAATCCAAGCACAGCCCCGACAAGCTCAATAAAGCGAAATTCTTTCTTCATGATGGTAAAAAGAATCGCTTCGAGCTTATCACTCGAAAAATTGGCTACCTTTTCTTCCACCATCTCATGCACATCAAGTTCAGATTCGAGCTCATGAGAAAGCTTTTCGATCACTTCACTAATCATCTCACGGAGATCGTCCATGAAAGCGTTTTTTACAAGTTGAATAAGATCTGGAGTAAGCACCATTGATACCATCGGAATGATAACCGGTAGACGCTGAGTGAGGACCTTTTCAATTCTATCTGCGACCGTCTGAAGAACATCTTCAGAGGTCGCCTTTCCTTTAAGCTTTTCGGTAATTTCTCCAACGGAGATAAGTTCATCAGAAACAATCTTCCCGAGCTTATGCGCGAGCGCCTTTTGTCTTTTGGGAAATACCCCTTGTACAGAGAAGAATAAAAGCCGTAGTGGACGACGCGGATGAAAGAGCATTTTTACTGCAATATAATTGGTCAGCCACCCAATAATTGCACCGATAACAGGGAGCGCCCAGAGTGAGAGATACTCAGGTTGTAGGAGCTCAGAGGAGAGAAAATTTTGAAATAGTTCATCCATAAGAGCGTAAGAGTACAACGAGAGCTATCAAATGCCAATGAGGCTACCGCTAAAATTGCAAATTTGCCCACTGAGAGTATAGTTACTGCTTATGCCCCTATCTTCTCACTTTATTGAACCAGGAGAGCTCAAATCTCTGCTCACACGAGGAGCTCCACTCCTTGATATGCGAGCACCTGTAGAGTTTCTCCAAGGTGCTGCACCCTATGCCCAAAACACTCCTCTACTCAATAACGAAGAACGCGAACAAGTTGGTATTACTTATAAAGAAGAGGGGCAACAAGCTGCCATAGCCCTTGGTCATAGGCTTGTTTGCGGAGAGACGAAAGAGACACGCATAAGCCGTTGGATTGAGATAAGCAAAGTACACGCCTGCCAAGCGCTCTATTGCGCGCGTGGTGGCCTTCGCTCAGAGATCTCTCAACAGTGGCTTGAAGATGCAGGCCTGTTCCTGCCTCGAGTTCGAGGTGGATACAAAGTTCTCCGTCAACTCTTTCTCCAAACACTCGAAGAGCTCCCAGGTAAGGATCGTTTTTTGATCGTAACTGGCAAAACCGGTTCAGGCAAAACACACTTTCTCCATAATGTAGCCAAGAACTACCCTATCCTCGACCTTGAGGGGCTCGCAAAACACAGAGGCTCTGCTTTTGGTGATGTGTATGGCAAGCAGCCCTCTCAAGCTACCTTTGAAAACGCATTAGCACAAAAACTCCTCGCGCTTGAAAGCTCTCCAACTCAACCAATTCTCATAGAAGATGAAAGCCGTATGATCGGTAAAGTACGAATACCCGATCCGTTCTTTACGACTTCAAGACAGCGCCCAGTTGTTGAAATAGAGATTCCCTTTACGGAGCGGGTCGATTCTATCATCGAAGACTACGTGACAGCGCTCCCACAACTTACAGAGCTCGGTGACACACAAGAGTCGGACACTTACTTAACCGACTATCTCAAACGATCTGTTCTCAAAATTTCTAGAAAACTCGGGGGCGAACGAACGCAACAGGTTCTCAGCGAAATTGAAAAAGCAATGACTGACTATGGTCTGCATAAGGATCCTACCGTTCATAGGAATTGGGTCTCCTTCCTCTTAAAAGATTACTATGACAGACACTACATTCGTCATATCGAATCATCACGAGAGCGGATCATCTTCTCTGGAACCCCCTCAGAAGTATTCGATTTCCTATCAACAGAACGATTATTTTAGTTGCTGATTACAGTGGCTTAACCATTCAGAGAGAAAATGTAGCGTCCTGTTTGAAGACTTCTTGTAAATGGGAACATCTTTATCCGTGTAGTTACACGTCACCTTGTGTGCTGCTGATACCCATCTCAATCTCCCATCTGGAAGTAACAATCTATTACGTAAACGCTTTTGCGAAGTGTTAACAGAATTCGTTTGCTCTTTGACGACAAAGAGCTCTTCTCTCTAGACAAGTGTAAGACAATCTGGGTCTAGATCGAAGTCGAAGTCAAAGAGCAGGTGATGCTTTGGAATAACACATTGTAGGGGCTGGTTTGGAGTGTGGTGGTACAGCACTCGGTTTTTTAAAGGGGACATACATGATTGATTTCGATGCAGATCAGGCCGATCTCTACATTCAACTACTTCAAGAACTTCAACTTCCATCAGTACAAATTGTTGAACAAATACAGCTCGACGATGAAACAATATCTCCAGCTCTTCGCGGAAAAGCGCTGACAGACGATCCTGTGTTTCAAGCAGTGCTCCAAGCTCAAAGCGATCAAGAAGCTGCATCAGTCATTGAATCATTCGTGCTTTCAGATAGGCCGCTGACTGGCTCAACACTCGATGATGCCCTTAAAAAACTCGCAGAAACTCTTACCAACGAATCATTGCGTGAATACTACACCGCTCCAGAAAGAACAGTAAAAGAAAGAGCTGGTGTGCTCGCACACCTCTCTACAGATAACAGACTCACACTCCTTTCCTCATTACTTGAGCGTGCTGGACAAGAACGGGCTATTTTTGAAACGCTTGCCGATAAGCTCGACAACCTCCTCTACTATACCTCACCACAAGAGCGGGGGGAGCTGCTCTGTTCTGTTGTTCTCAGCGCACCATCAGACCTAGCAAGTATTCAAACAGAGCAGGTATTACGTGCCAGCCGATCCATTGACGATCTTCGGCAAGTAGTCAAATACGCAGACAGCGCCTCATTACTCGCCCTGGGTGACCGGGAAGTAAATAACTATGTTGCACTTGCTGAGCTACACCCGCTCCTAAGCCAAGTACCACTTCCAGGTATAGATACAATTGAAACTTCACAAGAAAGTTTAGCACAAAGCTCTCAAGCCATATATGACGCCGTCACCGAGATAGCTCAAACACTCGAAGGGCATTCGGAATTACTCAATTCTGATTATGTGTATGAACTCTCACGTGCACTCGCTGGCACACTCACTTCTTTTGAACAGGAAATGAATCAAGCGACTTCACCAGACGAGCTTCAATCTGTACTCCAGCGGTATAGTAAAATTATTGAGCTTGAGGTCACCTACGGTGTACACCTTACCACAGGCGCTTCGGACTATCTCTCACGTGTGGCTGATGCCGATATTGATATCTGCTCTGCTGATGAATTTGGGGTAGATCTTCCACAGGAACTCGCTTCAGCAGCGCCTCTTACGTGGACACTCGATGACCTTCGCGAGATTGAATCAGTGCTCACCTCCCTCCCGGAGTCAGACCTACACATGACTCCACTTCTGAACACCATCGAGCTTGTTCCATCGCTTGGATACGGCGTCCTTGGCGCACGCTATACCACGGGAACAATTAAAATAGCTCAGATCTCAATTGGACTTACAAGTATCGCTGAACAGTATGAAGGGCGAAGCTCACTTGCCGTCGTACTTGCACACGAAATAGGACACGGTATTCAGATCTCCGATGGACCAAGTGGAATATATATTGATAACGAAGGAAATTTCTATTTTGGAGAAGGAGCAAGTTTACACGATTTTGATGAGTGGATTGAACTCTCAGATTGGCAGATGATTCACCGCGATCGTTATGAACCAGGGACAACACCCGGAACCATCATGCTTGACGGCGTAGAAGTTCCTCTCGAAACTCCAATCGAACACAACGGCGAACGAATGGTTCTCTTATACCGAGCTGATTATGACATCCTCACTTCATATAATCCTGATGCTGATTTCAGTAGTCGGTGGTATGCGAAGACAAGCCCGTGGGAAGACTTTGCCGAAGCCTTCTCTGAGTACATCCTTGTTCCAGAGAGGCTCGCTCAAGATGCACCGCTTAAGTTTTTGCACCTTGAGGAAGAATTTAAACTCTACGTGAACAATGAAGAGATCTCTGAATTGCTCGAGCGATCGCTTGAGGAGCGGTCAGCAGGAGATTGGTACGAAGAAACAAGGAAATAATCTCTAAGTACACCTCCATATCGTTACCATTTCCTTGAACTTGTTCCTCCGTGGCAAAAGCTCGGTCTATCACCGATGGACTGTGCCACGGAGGAAAAAGTTCAAGGAAATGGCTATTCACCCCCCAGACTCCTTTGTCCCTCTTCACCTAGCCCGGACATTTCACCAGACTTCGTCGCGAGGGGAGTGAGAGTGCTGTTTTTTCGGGTTTTCGAGATTCGATCCGGACGACGGTGTGTTGAAACACAACAAGGTCGGATCGAAGTTTGAAGGCCCGAAAAAACAGTGCTATCGCTTCCCGTAGCAGATTTCTGGTGAAATGTCCGGGCTAGGTATAGGACCGATACCAAGAAGCAACCGCTGTGGATATCTGATCACATACTTCTTTTGAAGGTTTATCTGTATACAGGTAATTAATAGAGAGGAAAAGCTCTTTTTCGACATCAAAACGGTACGAACGCGAGAAAAGTGCTCCAAGAAGTTTTCGAAGCGCCAAGCGAAAAGAAGGAAGCTCTGTCTTTCCTCGCCAATTCGAAAGACAAGTAACATTTTCTATGATTGGGATTTCAACCTCTTGCGACGTACGAAACCTGATTTCTTCGCAAAAGAGGTTCGCTATTTCTTTCCAAAGACCGACATACTCACCTCCTTCTCCGACTTGTTGGCGATTCCATGCTTCAATCATCCAAGCTTGGTGCTTCCAAAGCGCTCTTCCAAGTTCACTCGTGTCCTCTTGAAGAAGAGCCAACTTCTCTCGGTAGTAACTCTTATGGCCGCCTGCTCTTCCAATCAGGGAGTCAACAAGCGCAAAATATACCTTTGCAAGTTGGCGTGCTCGGTGGCTCAGCAATTCTTCGGTATGAACCCCTGCGACGTCAATACCAGGGTACGCTTCAAGAATAGTTACGAGTCTATTACAGAGAAGGTCAAGATACTGACTGTTGGGAAGTGGACTGTCTGAAGAAAATGGAATGAGGCTAAGAAGATCATCACCTCCTACAATCACTTTTCCTGCAAATTTTGCATCGTATCTCACCATGGACGGCTCTGGTGAACAGAGCTCATTGTGAGTCATCGCAATGAGATCAACGTGCCAAACTCCAAGCTGCTCAGCTAAATCGTTTGAAAGTTTGCGCAACGTTCGACGGTCGGAGTATGAAAAAGGTTGTTCAGAGATGACAAGAAGATCGTAATCATTCACAGGACATAGATCTGTACCGTTTCGTATGAAAGCCCCCTCTCCTCTTCCGTAGCTTCCTATCAGAATGATATGTTCAACTGGCAAGCCCGAATTTTTCAGCCGCTCACATATCGTAGCAAGATGCTCTGTAAGAAGCTCTTCCCCTTCTGGAGGCGTTTGGAGATGTTCAAACACAAATAATAGCCATAAAATACGGTGTGATCTATTCTTGATAGTAGCAGAGAAGAGCTTTTCTTAGAAAGCGTGATAGTGCAAAATTGAAAGAACCACCACGACACAGACTGGAGACAATGCAAAAATCCCTCTTTCGAAGCTATCTTTCTAACTGGGTTGGCCTTGCTCTTGCTATTCTGATTGGCTTCTTTCTCTCTCCATATATTGTTCGGACACTAGGTCCTGAAAGATATGGTGTATGGACCATTATCGCTTCTCTTGCGGCACAACTCATCGTGCTTGATTTTGGGGTTCGACATACACTTGTTCGATTTGTGGCACAGTTTCTTACGAAAGACAACCAAGAGGGCTTGTGTGCTTTTGTTTCTTCATGCCGTACCGTTCTCCTTCTTAGCGGAGCTGCGGCTTTTTTACTCTTACTCGCTCTTGTACCTTTCTTTGACGATCTTTTTTCTGTTCCTCAAAGCCTTGCAGACATTGCAGCATTGGCACTCTTTATTCTCGCTCTTGATGCTGGACTCGAACTCCTCTTTGGACTTTACCACGGCACACTCCTTGGTTGCGAACGATACGATCTGGTGCAAGGAATCAACGTTACCCGACTACTCCTCCATGCACTGCTAGCAGTCGTTGTGCTCTCGCTCGGTGGTGGGCTCGTTGGATTAGCACTAGCCACGCTTGCCTCGCGCGGGTTGCAGCGTTATCTCCTCGTGCTCAACACCAAAAAGCAACTCCCTTTTCTGCGCCTCTCATTTTCTCTGAGCAATCGCAAAGACCTCAAACAAGTAGCTCACTACGGTATGGGCGTGTGTCTTATAGCACTTGCCACTCGCGCCATTGCTCACATAGATACACTAGTTGTCGGCCTCGCTCTGACTCCACAAGATGTTGCAGTCTACGGAGTCACACTGCTTGTAATCGACTACTTCAGGCTGCTTTTGCAATCATCGGGAACAGTGCTTACTCCCCGACTAAGCTCTCTACAAGCAGATAAAGACAGTGAAACGACTCGACTACTTCTTCTTAAGTGGATTCGATATAGCCACCTTTTAAGTATAAGTGTCGGCGTACCACTGCTCGTTTGCGGGAAAGACTTTCTCCTCTTGTGGATTGGCCAAGAATACAATGACTCAGGCGTACTCTTACAGCTTCTTACTCTTCCCTTCTTTTTTACCGTGCCTTCACTCGTCTTTCACAACTACCTCCTTGCTCACGCCAAACATTACCTGAGCGCCAAGCTGCTTGTACTTGAGGCTGTAGCAAATGTGCTGCTTTCACTCTACCTCGTTGGGCACTATGGAATGGTTGGCGTAGCTCTTGGTACGGTTATTCCAGCAGTGATTTTTTCTGCTACTCTTTTACCCGTTACTGTTTGTCAAATGACCGGCATTTCTCTCTTTCGATACCTCTGGGAGTCTCTCGGCAAATTGCTCCCACTCGGAGCAATACATTTCGGTGTTGTACTCACATTATCTCAATACTTCGGCTCAAAAACTTGGCCTTCATTTATTTTCCACAACGCGATAAGCCTACTTGTCTTTCTTCTGATCTGCTATTTCTTTCTCTTTAACGCAAAGGATCGAAGTTATATTCGGCGAAGGGTCTTCGGAAACTCTCAAAAGCAGGAGCTATAAATGGAACTTCTCTCCCCGTACAGTACACTTCTTGTGAAACAACAGCATGAGTTCACTGAGGTCTTCTCAAACATCGAGAGTGCAAATCGATATCAAGTCTTTGACGACTCAGGACAACTCGTCTGTCTTGCAGTAGAAGAATCAAAAGGGTATTTCTCTCGACAATTTTTCGGTCCTCGTCGACCCTTTACTATTCATGTCGCCACAGGCACGGGCGTACTACAACTTATCATTAAGCGTAAGTTTACTTTCTATTTTCACCAAATAGAAGTATTCGATCCTCAAGGAGCTCTCCTTGGTACGGTCGTCCGACAATACTCAGTCGCTCACCGACTCTACAAAGTCTTCGATGCTCAAGGGCGCGAATGCTATTCACTTGTTGGTCCGATACTCAAACCCTGGACCTTTCTCATTAAACGCGACTCAACTGAGCTCGGGAAAATTCGCAAACAGTGGAGCGGCGCTCTCAAAGAGATACACACGGATGCTGACAACTTTGGAGTAGAGTTTCCCAAAGATCTTGATACCAAAGACAAGGCTCTCCTCTTTGCCGGAGTTTTTCTGATTGACTTTGTGCATTTTGAAAAAAAGTCATAATACTCTACCACCATCACCACATGTAGTGTTTGAAAAGAGAGCGTTCTTGAGGACACCTACTTCAGTCGAGAGCATTGTCACCTAATTGTCACTTCCAAGGTTAATATGTGCTTTTTCAACCTCTCCGAAGTTACTTTCATCATTATTTAAGCTACTTAGCCGCACGTAGCGTTTCACGTAATCCTTGATCTCTTCACCCTCAATTTGCAAATGTGCAAGGTATATCTGTCAGTGGAGTAGGCTCCACCCAACATAATAAAGGATGTTGTATGTACAAAAGAATACGATGGCAAAGGATACCACACACGCTACAAGTAGCAGCAGTATCACTCTGTCTTCTTGTGCCCACTGGGGCATTCACTGAGGAGAACACTCAAACGGAGCAAAACACTTCTTCGAATGATTCTATTCAAGTTGTTGTGACGGCCAGTCGGGGTGTTGCGCAAGACCCTCTTAGCGTTCCACAAAGCGTTACTTCTATCAGCAAAGAGGAGCTCGCTTCTGGAGTTGTCAAAGATCTCGATGACGCAATCCGCCGTGTCCCTGGTGTTTCCCTCGCACCTGCAGAAGGTAATCCCAATTACTGGCAAGAAGGATTCTCGATTCGTGGTCTTGGCGCTCAACGTGTCCTCACACTCACTGATGGTATTCGCCAGGCTGGTCAAGGAATTGGATATGGTGGTGGCAACTTAAGCCTCTACGATCCAATGAGCGTAGAACGAATTGAGATTCTCAAAGGGCCCGCATCTGTACTTTACGGAACAGACGCTTTCGGTGGGGTTTTAAACATTATTACACGCAACCCAAAACGCCGCACTGAAGCTGGCGCAAATGGAGGTATACGCTACGAATTTGATTCCTCATATGATTCAAATCGCGTAGGTGGTTACTTTGACTTTGGTGACGAAGACTTCGGTGTTGTTTTTGGTTCAAGTTGGGGAGATTTCAACCTCCCAAATCTTCCAGACGACGAAGATCCAACAGGTGGCTCTTACAAAAACTTAGGCCTCTGGGGAAAAGCTGAGTTTTACGTGGATAACGACACTACCTTTCGGGTTCTTCTCAACAACAACAACAACGAAGATGTTCTTGTTGCCGACTACATAACGCCTTTTCCGATTGCAACGTTCCCACCTCCAGGCTCTTCTGCCATGGTACCAGCGCCACTCCTCTTTTCCTTTCCAGAGTATGGACGCTACATGGCCGGTGCTGAACTAGAGATGGCAAACCTCTCTGGGGGATGGGATTCGTTTAAAACTGGTGTGTACTGGCAACAGATCTACCGTGAGTTCCACCGCACCTCTGCGTTTTATCCAATGGGGAGCCCAGGGTTTGCAGGTCCTCCACTTTTCTTTGATCCATCAGCAACGCTTGATTCCGCTTCAGTCGATACGGACGACACGATTGATACCATCGAGTGGCAAACACAAGCTCGCAAAACGATTGGTGATCACTCCCTCGTATTCGGTCTAGACCTCGGAATGGACGTAGCTGATCAGTCAGAGAATGAAACCATTACGACCCTCGCTGTAGCGGGTGTTGGCCCTGTGATGGGCATTCCATCGACATCATCATCTCGTAAACGCGTTGATGCAAGTCAGCTCCGCGTTGGTGTATACGCACAAGATACCTGGGATCTCGCTCCGTTTGAAATCACCCCTGGAGTTCGTGTTGATGTGTACAGCGTTGATAACGATATTTCTGGATACGACGATAGCGAAGTTGGGGCAAGCGGATCTCTTGGAACAGTGTACCATGTAGATGAAAACCGCTCTGCGTACCTCACCCTTGCTACTGGCTACCGTGCGCCTGACCTAGGCGAACGCTTCCAGCGTGGGATCGTCAACCTTGGTGTTCCATCCGTCGTTCTTGGAAAAGAAGACCTCGATCCAGAGCGTTCATGGACAGCCGAGACTGGCTGGAAACAACGATGCAACAACTTCCAATTCGAGGCTGCTGCTTATGTCAATGAGATTAAAGACTACATTGGCACGGAGGCCCTCGGCTTTGTTGATGGTTTTGCTACTGACGTCTACAACAACCTTGGGTCCGTCACACTTTACGGCGGAGAGATGGGTGGTGAGCTCGACATACACGACTCTCTCAGCATCTATGCCAACATCAACCGCACATGGACCAAAGATGAAACAAAAATCGACGTTCTTAACTGGGCATTTAATTATGGTATAAACTTGGCCGTTCCAATCTACGAAGGAATCTTCCAAGAGCTTGTTACCAGCCTCAACTTTCGATCCGTACTCGAATCGGAAGATAGAACAACAACCGCTGGAGGTGGAAGAGATACATATGACGCAGGATCGTTCACTGTCGTGGATCTTAATATGAATCTCGATCTCTCTGAAACCACGCTTGGGGATGCCTCTCTTATCTTTGGTATCCACAACCTCTTTGATCGTAGCTACGAGGAACCTTTCTTTCCGAGGCTACAACCAGAGAGAAGCGTTTACGCGGGAGTTCAGCTAGACTTCTAACAACAAACAACACACATACTTTACACGACACCAGCACGGGAGTACCCTGTGCTGGTGTTTTTTTTGAAAGGAAATTATGGAAATTCCTTCCTTTAGTACATTCTCCGCTATCTCTGAGCTTTTCGTTACCGCAGGCGTGCTTTACGTCGTGTCACAAAACTACAGGGGAAAAGGCTTTCCTTGGAAACTTGCGCTAACCGTCATTCTCTTTGAGTTCTCGGTAAACATGCTCTACATGATCCATCGACTCAACGAAGCCACCTCTGAAGTTGCTACTACAACAGAACCTGCTGTAAGTGGATTTATGGTTGCGTTCATGGCGATTCACGGTTCGATCTCGCTACTTGTCTTTATCATGCTCACCATTCTTTGTTCGCTCGCTTTCCTTGATTTCAAAAAGGGAAAATTTTTCTTCAAAGAACGCAAAAAACTCACTCTTATCTTCATCACGCTCTGGCTCTTTAGCGTAATCTCTGGCGAAGTACTTTATGTATGGCGGTGGATTTACCCAAGTTAAGAGGAACATACCATAGTCAGCATAGACCACTCTTACTCCTCATCTTGCTCCTGCTCTTGCTCTCTCTTCTCATAATCATTTCCCCCTTGATCCTTTGAGGCACTTCATATCTTTTCTTGATAAGGATGAAGATTTTGGAGCAGAAGCAAGATGAAGAGAAAGAGCGAGACTGCCTGCTGAAGATATACTCCGTGAGATCAGGTCTGTCGTGCCCTCTGAATGTTTGTGGCGTGTATTTGTCTTCCCCAGAGAAATACGCTGCTAGCGCAGCATATTTCCCGTGCGCCGTCCCAGAGGACGGCTCTAAAATGCTTCGCATCTTCTATACTCAATGAACGTAGGTTTGTCGTACTGTTTCACGGGGCATATCAGCCCCCCGCACTTCCCAAAGAAATCGGCAATAACGCTCCTGTCTCAAAGAGATAAGAATAAAGGTGACGAGTCGCATTTACTGGGTGAACATTGGCTAACGTAGCTGGTCCTTCTTGGGGGAAAACCCAAACCTCATCACTCGAATCCTTTAGACTCTGCGCCAAATCAGCACTATCCATTGGATACACGTAGATCTTCACCCCTGCTCCAATAAGCCTTGCAACACCTTCAACGAGTCCCCCAGCGAGGTGCTCATAGTGTCTTTCATCAAGAACCTGCGTTAGGTGCGCTATCCCCATGCTGAAACGAATAGGTTCTGGGGTGTAGCGACGTAAAAACCTCGTTAAGTGATACCCTTCTGCGTATGACGTAACAAGCACAGGTCGTGCGATGGAATGAAGCTTATCGAGACGCTCAGTGATTTCATCAAAATCTGTGGAGTTTTCTGGATTAGCATCATTTGTTGTAATCTCTAAGACTTCAACAGCATCTCTCTTGCACTCGACACACTCTTTCTCATAATGAGCACGTGCTTTTATCAAGAGATCTTCATGAATCTTTCCAACTTTACGAAAATTACCCCGCTCAAGGATCACTGGCGACTTATATAAGAAATCCATTGGGACACTTGGCTTACCAGAAGCCGAAAAACCGATTGCAGGTGTTACCTCATTCTTGAGTAGCGCAACAAGGAGGTTTCTTTCACAGGCGCCATTGAATGCAGGACCAGAAACAGAAAGAAAGTCTATGTCAATTTGATCCAGCGTCAGATTATCAAGTAATGAGCGAACAAAAGTATCAAGACTTGCCTGATACTCATAGACTCCATAAATCAAATTTATACCAAGAACACCTACAGCTTGCTGCTGGAGGATATTTGAGTCATCTCTCATGTTCACATGAAGACAAACAGTAATAGGTTCACTTCGTGGGGTGAGTTGATAACGTACCCCTAACCAGCCGTGACAGATATTCGTGCCGTGATAATTTCGAGCTGAGATGGTATCAGCAAAAACAAAGAAGCTTGTGTCTTTCCCACGCTCTTTATCCAAGCGCTCCAAAAGGAGAGCCCACTCATGATCAAGCATCGAAACGACACGATCTCGTGAGACATAACGACTGCTTTTCCCGTAGATAGCATCACTTACTTTCATGTCATACGCTGACATTGTTTTTGCTACCGTTCCAGCAGCTGCACCAACACGGAAAAACCACCGGGCAACCTCTTGACCTGCTCCAATCTCAGCTATTGCTCCATACTTTCCCGCATCAAGATTAATCTCGAGTGCTTTTTGGTGCGTGCTCGGCGTCTCTGAATTTTTTGTCGGGCTCATAAGGTTTCCTAATAGGGATATTTGAGTTCCTGAATAGCTTGCTCTGCTTTAACTACTGACGCATTTCTTGCAGGATCGTCCCCGGCCACTCTTAAGAATGCCTCATAAAAGGTAATCGCTTCTTTAGATTGCTTTAGCATCTGATACGCGACCCCAAGGTTAAAGAGAGTATCAGGGTCCCCAGCATCCATCGCAAGGGCTAACTGAAGATGCTCAACGGCAAGTTGTGGCTCATTCTTGAGAAGAAAGAGGTGACCAAGATTCCTTCTTGCCTCACGGTCAGCAGGATTTCTAGCCACCGCTTCCTCATACGCCTTAATAGCCTGATCAACTCTTCCAAGCTCGACATAAGAAGCAGCTAGATTATTGTACGCAGGAGCAAGAGTTGGATCGATATCGATAGCTTTATCATAATATGCGAGTGACGCTTGTTGTTTCCCTTGAACAAAGAGCGCTACACCCATGTTGTTGTTGGCCAATGAGGAGGAAGGGGCAAGCTCAAGAGCCCGACGAAAAGATTTTGTAGCGCCCGAAACATCACCAAGCGTGCCAGTAGCATAACCAAGGTTAATATGCGCTTCAGCGTCTCGAGGACTCATTTTTACGAGCTGAGTAAACGTATCCTTTGCAGCTTGAAGCTTTCCTTGCCGAATCTGCATGAGCCCAAGATTGTAGTGAGGATTGGTTAAGTGTGCATTATATTCAATCGCTTTTTCATACTGCTTCATGGCGGCTTGCTCTTTTCCTTGCGCTTCAAAAATAAGCCCAAGATTATTTCGCGCACGCGAGAGGGTGGGATCAAGATGAATTGCCTTTTGATACAGATTTGCGGCTTGCTGCAGATCCCCAGTTTCGGCATAAACAGATGCAAGGTTACTGTGTGCATCAGCAAGTCGGGGGGACACCCGTAGAGCCGTCTGTAGGTATTGAATCGCTGAAGTCGTATCTCCTTGTGCAAGTGCTGATACACCAAGGTTATTGAGCGCCACTCCTCCATTTATCTTATCCTCGACAGCATTTTCCCACTGTTCACGAGCAGATGCGACATCTCCCTTTTGGGCATACAGGTAGCCAAGGTTCACGGCTACTTGAGGATCATCAGGGTGGAGTTTTTGCAACTTATGAAACTCTCTCAAAGCGGCATCATAACTCCCGTCTTGTAGTAGCTCCCAAGCCGTTTGATAGAGCTTGTCACCCATTGTCGGTGCAATACCAATCACAGTCGAAATGCGCTCATCTTCTCCAGCAACTCTTCCGGTTGAGCCAGGAACAAATCCTTTTTCGATTGATCTAGATCCTCTACGCATCCCGTTCAGCGCCTTGCTCCATTCACCCATTGCCTCAGAAAGTTTTCCAAGACGGAGATAGTAATGCGCGAGACCATTGTGCGCATCTGAAGAACGTGAATCGAGTTTGAGCGCCGATTGAAAACGGGAACGCGCCTCTTGCAGTTTGCCTTCATCAAGGGCTGCGAGACCGAGGCTAGAGTAAATTTCAGCTGACGAGAGTTTTAAGCTAACAGCTTTCTTCCAGACTGAGACTGCAGAATCGGGCCGCCCAAGTCCAACATAAGCTAACCCTAGGTTGTGATACACTGCTGGTGTCCGGAGTCCAAGCTCAATAGCACGTGTATGCAACGATATCGCTTCTCGGTATTTTCCCTGCCTTCCTCGAACCGCTCCAAGATTGTAAAGGGTCTTTCCATCTTGAGGAAAACGACGTCGTAATTGAGAAAAAAGTTGTGAGGCTTTCTCGTAATCACCAAGTTGAAAGTACACGCCTCCAAGACCCCCCATAATCTCAGGGCTTCCTTTACGTAATTTGAGAGCTTTCTCATAGGCTCCGACAGCTTTATGGAACTCGCCGTTGTGAACATGTCGCTTCGCGATCGATTCCCAGTTACTTGAACCTTTTGTGTTTGTCTTCTTCGAGACTTGACTGATGGAGTTTTTGGCTCCAGTACGCACCTTCTGAGTCTGTAGAGCCTCCGCTGGAGTTCTCTGCTCTGGGGAATTTTTCGGTGCACAACTTGTTAGCACAAGAAGAACCACAAGAGAGTAGAGCGTATGCTGAGCGATGTTCATAGGTAACGCCTCCTTAACAAGAATCTTATACCGCTCATTTAGAAGTCAGCAAGCTGGTCATATTGAGGGGAAAAACAGTCTGTGGTACAAATCTCAATAATATGAAGTACAAAGTGAAACTCTTTTACGAAATTCTCTTCTTTTTTGCGATCGCCGGGGCGTTGAGCTACTTCGTACAACAAGGCACTGAGGGCAGTCTTACGGCCTCTACTCGCACCACCCCTCAGGACGAACTCCTGACCTCAGCACCTACTCAATCAGGAGTCACTCCTGAATCAATACCTGACGCCCACAGCCTCTCACCATCTCAGCGAGACAAAGTGTACCCTGGATTTACCCTCGTCCCAGAGGTCGGCTCAGGCCTCGTAAGGCTCGTCAACATGAGTGGCACAACTGTTCACACTTGGAGTATGGATGCCGACCGTGCTCGCTTACTTCCTAACGGACACCTCGCTGTTCTTCACGGCTCGAAGTGGGGACTTACCGTACAACCATGGCGAGACCTTCAAAATGTCATTCGTGAATATGACTGGGATGGAAACCTTGTTTGGGAATTTAGACTTCCCGGACGCATTCATCACGATCTTGAAGTGCTCCCTAACGGAAACTTTCTCTCTCTTCACCGTCTTGATCTCCCTCTTGAGTACAGCACCACACTGACGAATCCTCGGCTTCAAGGCCTCCAAATTCGCTCCGACGAAATCTTTGAGGTCAATCGAGACAAAGAGATTGTCTGGTCTTGGAAAGCTCACGAACACCTCGATCCAAATTCTTGTGGCAAGTCTGCCTGCCCAAAGAAATTACGAAAGTCTATCAAAAACGGCAAAAAACCTTTTGATTGGACCCATACGAATACAGCGTCAACTCTTCCGGAGAACAAATGGTACGATCAGGGAGACACACGGTTTCAACCAGGAAACATTTTGACCGTTGTTCGTAACATGTCGACAGTCTTTCTGATCGAAAAAGATAGCGGTAAGGTACTTTGGACCTACACCGGCGATTATAGGGGGGGACTCCAATATGCCCACGAAGCTCAAATGATCGAAAAAGGCCTTCCTGGCGCGGGAAACATACTGATCTTTGACAATGGAACAGAGAGACTCGAATCACTTATTCTTGAAGTTGACCCAACGACTGATGAGCTTGCATGGGTTTATGATGTGGGCAGCAAATTTTATAGCCGCGTTCAAGGGGCAATGCAGCGACTGCCGAACGGCAATACTCTTATATCCGAAGATCTCGGGCCGCGTATTCTCGAGGTTACTCCAGAGAAGGAAACGGTGTGGAAGTATCACGGTAATACTGTACGCATAGCACGAGCAAAGCGGTACTTTCCTGACTACTGCGAGCAGTTTCAAGAGTTAGATCTCTGGGATGCTTTGCCTGAAGGGTCATAGTCCTCTTTGTCCTTCTCCTCATCCTACTGCAAGCATGTTGTATGCAGTCAGTTCATAACTTTTCTGTGAGGTTTTAAAGGAAAATGAGATAGGTGCAGGATGAGGGGGATCTCAAAAGAACAATCAACCCTTTCCCATAACCTGCTTATTAAGATCCAATATTTTACGAGCCATCCCCTCAACAAGTTTTTGGACGGTATGAGGACGACTCTGAATAAGCTCAACAAACTGATCACCAGGCAGAGAGAGAACAACACTACGCTGAGTCGCTGTGACTGTTGCACTTCGCGTACTGCCAGTAAGCGAAGCAATCGCCCCAAAGATTTCATCAGCAAGTACTTCACCAACTTTGACACCTTCGATAGTGACATCAGCGTGCCCTTCAGCAAGAGTATAGACGTCACCTCCAGTATCGCCTTCCTTCAAAATCTCATCCCCAGCCTCATAGTGAGTCACCTCAGGGTGAAAATCTGACTGATTCTGTAAAAATCGTTCCATCAGAAATTTTAAACAAGCGCTGTGTGATTCTTGAAGTGCAATCCAAGAACGTAAAAGAGATTCGTTCTTAGAGATCGTCGTCAGAAGATCTTCGGCTCTCATCTTATCAGCAATAACAGCGAAATCCGTTTTAAGCTTTCCACTTTCAGCTGAAAGGCAGGAATCAAGCCCAACAAGGTCTCCTTCCTCGTAGAAAAAAAGAGTACGGTCATGTAGTTGATAGCTCAGACGACCTTGTTTGAGGAGATAGAGATATCCCTGTGACTTTGGCGTTCCACCGTAAACATCACTCTCGCTCGGGAGTGTGACCTCTTCACATACGATAGAGACTTCTTTCATGAAAGAAGTAATAAGCTCTCGGTGATGCTTCGCAAGCTCATTGAACTCGCTATCAATCTCTAATAAAGTGAACATAGACCCCCTCATTCGGATGGGTGGGGAAATCCTTCTCGTTATATAATACTTATGGGCCTCCGGCATAGAAGAAAAGCAAAGCGAACGGCGGAAGAGCATGCTCTCTGGAAGTTTGAACGTCAAAGGAGGCATAATCTTCAAGCAGAGCCTGGATGCTTTCCCGTTTCACTCGTTCTCGACCACCTCAAGCCTGATTTTAATATTGGTAAAATTTTTCGAAGTGCTCACGCCTTTGGCGCCCATGATATTCACCTGATTGGTATCGAACACTTCGATCCAAGCCCAGCTGTCGGATCATTTAAATGGGTTCCTGCTCACTTTCATGAAAACTGGCAAGAGTGTGTCACTCACCTTCAAGATCAACACTATTGCCTTTTTGCCCTTTGCCCAAATGCATCTCAACACCTCTCCCAAACGAAGCTCCCTCAACGCTCAGCATTTATATTGGGGCATGAAGAATTTGGAGTGCGCGGGGAAATCTTGAGCGATTCCAACGTCACTCCTCTCTCGATTGAACAGTTTGGGGATGTCGACAGTTTAAATGTCAGTATTGCTGCCTCCATTGCACTCTACGAGTATGGCAAACAGCATCATCTCAATATACAAAAAAATTAAAGGAGATTTCACAGCTGTAAAACCTCCTTTGAGAGATGCGAGGTGGCGGTCAGCTTCCACATCCACCGCCACCGCATCCACCACCGCCACAGCCTCCGCCATCACCACCACCGATATCACCGGCAGCATCTGCGAGTTCTGTGGCTAGTTCAGCCAGGCCTTCGCCGATACCGCCAGCTCCTCCCGCTTTCAAGAGGAAGAGGCAGATCAGGACAACGCTGTCGATACCCAGGCCCCACCAGAGACCAGGGCCGATGGCGAGGTCGTTCAATGCACGGTAACCAATAATGCCACCGAGCACGAGGTCGACGATGAAGGCGATCAGGATGAAAATCGTGAGCATGGGGAATCTCCTTGGTCTGTGTGTGTGCCGCGAACTAACCGAACAGCCTCGAGAGAATGAGGTGTGCGGCCAGAATACTTGTCAGATACAATCCGATCAGTCCGAGTAAGACGAACCCGTTCTTTCGAAGAATGATGAAGTCTTCGGGGTGAAGCACCTGTGGGATACCCTTCTCCCAGCGGTCTTGACCATTTGGCCAAATATCAGCAGGAGGATCTTCATTGAAAATCTGCCGATACAGATTGAGCGTATGTTCGTACTGCTCTTTGTACCGGTGAGCTTCTTGCACTCCACCTGCAGAAGGACCGTGATGGAGCATCCATCCTAGAGTACTGTTGCAGAAATCTGCATAATTTCTCGAATAGATCATGTGAAGATGCCAGGCCTGATCCACAGCCTCACTTGGTGTCACCGAAGTTGGTGACACAGCTGCAAGACAGATAAAGCGCTTATACTCGAAGAGAACTCGCGCCGCATACTGCTTACTCCAGCCACGCATCGTCCAGGAAAGCCGCCGTGAAAACGGATTTGCTGCTCCAGGCTCATCAAACTGGTAGGTTTCGATGAGATTCCAGATAGGTTCAGGATCGCTCCTGAGCTCTATGTCGTTCATGCCAAAACCTCCAATCTCGAATGACTCCGAGCCTTTGTTGTGTACCTTTGTGTGTGAAACTCCTCTCTTCTTTCACCCACCCGTGTGTGAAAGAAGAGAGGAAGAACAAAACATCTACAAAAAGAAGGAGAATAAAATGAGCGAGAAGAGCAGCAAACATGATACGTTACAACTGCTGTTAATCAAATCGAACCTCCCAAAGGGCCCTCTCCTTGCTCACTAGCTCCAAGATTAAACGCAATAATATCAAGCGCTTAGGGACTCAACTAACCTTCTCCTCAGTCGCTGCATCCCAACATGAAGAGAATCAATTCTCCCCCATGGTCACAGCCAGAACAGCAAAGGAGATTGGTTGAACCCCCTGCGAAGTCAAAGAGCAGGTGAGTTTTGTGATTAACTGCATGGACGTGTCGCATGGTAGCTATTAGCCAATATATCGATGCCAATTATGTTGACCGTCTCACCGGTCTCTCCCGTGGGGAAAAACGTGGAGGGCAAGCACTCACTCAGGCACTCAAGGGGGGCTCTTCAGAATCAAAGATTCAATCAAGTTTTCGTTTTGGTGCACAGGCATACACAAAAGCACTCAGTGGGATTAATTTTGCTGCATCACTCGTGAACTTTGCACACTCTGATCTTACACAGATGCAATCCCTCACCAGTGAAATGATTGAACTCACCGAGGAAGCTGCTAAGCCATACACCAGCACACAACGAAGGATGCGTCTCAATCAACGATTTGGAGATCTTGGAAGGGAGTTTCGCAACATTGAGCAAGGTGCTGAGGTTGGTGAAACGAAGTATTTAACAAAAAGTGGTCTACAAGAGACTTTTAAAACCATAGGTCTCGACTCTCAGGAATCTCCTGCTGTACAAAAAATGCTCGATCAATTCGTCGTCCTCGATGAGGAAGAACGCCTCGCCAGCAGAGAGATCAAAGCAGAAGACACAAAGCTTCCAGCCGGAAGCGGGCTTCCTAAAGCTGTTCATTTCACCAAAGATCTCTTTGATCTCCAGCGAAGCATCACACGACAAGCAGATGCACAAGCAGTTTTAGATGATCTTTACGCTCTTCATGGGCAAATTTCTGCAAACATCAATGCGCTTGATGGCGCCACAGACCTACTCTACGAGCATGCCCTTCTGGCTCGCTCAACAGCCATCGCCATGGTCGGTATTGTCGAACAGATTGATAGTGATGTTGATGCTGCAGAGGCAGCAAAAATGTTACGCAAAGCAATTAAACGAACCCCAAGAGAAGCCTTAGCGCACGCAGAAAATCTTGAGCCACTTGTTGTAGCATCACTCACACTCGACGAAGCCGGTATTGTTACAGACGAATAGAAGGTAGTCGGAAGGAAAAAGTACTCCCTTTCCCCTCTTCACTCACTAAGTCCAAGTGAGCACCATGCTCTTGAACAATTGCAGAGGCTGTTGCTAAACCAAGACCAAGTCCACCTGACTGAAACTCAAAAGTACCAGAGCTGTGGTGTTTTGCATCCCCAACTTCATAAAACTTTTCAAAGATAAGAGCATGTTCGGAATCAGGAATACCAACACCGGTATCTTGAACAATAAAATGAGCAAGCTCATGTTCGAGTTCTAGCCTAAATGAGATCGTTCCTCCATCGGGTGTAAACCGAATAGCATTCGACAGCAGATTGGACAGTACAATAGAAAGAAGGCCAGCATCTCCTTCAACCCGCACACCAGGCTGCCCACTGAATTCTAGAGAAACATTTCGTTCCTTGGCAGGCTCAAGAAAGGATCGATAAACGTCTTCACACAAGACATACGCATCAAGGTGCTCTTGAATGAGTTGAATAGCTTCGCCTTGAATCCGCGAAAGCCCCGTAAGTTGCGAGACGAGTTTGGTCAGTCGTGAGACACCATTTAAAAGAGTCTCAGACATTTTTTGTTGGAGCGCCTCTGAGCCGACCTCTCCAGAGGCGAGGAGATCAGCTGAGGTCTGTACGACACTCAGAGGGGTTTTAAACTCATGGGTCAAAACAGTGATCATCTCCGCTTTTCGTCTATCGAGAGTTTCAAGCATCCTACGCATCTTCTCTGACTCCTCAAAGAGCGTTGCATTGTCGAGAGCAAGAACAAGCTGGTGTGAAAACTGCTCAACGAAGAAGAGATCTTCAGCACTAAAACAAGCACCACCTTTTTTATTGAGCACTTGGAGCGCTCCTAACTTCTTTGCCCCACGTACAGTAAGAGGCACACAGAGCATGTTATGTGTTTGGAAAGAAGTATTTTCATTGATGGAAGAGAAAAAACGTGGATCAGAAGAAGCATCTTCACTATTGACTGATTCTTGATGTTCAAGAACCCAGCCCACAATCCCCTTATCGGCGGGCATTTTTTTATTTTTGAGATTCTCTTCAGCATTACCGGTGAGTGCCCAAAAAGAAAGCTCAGATCCAGAAGGATCAAGTAAAAAGATCGTAGCCGCTTGCGCTGAAGCCATACTGACGAGATGCTCCATGGCGGTCTCACACACCTCAGGGAGATGTAGCGATGAATTGAGCATGAGAGGAAGCTTTGCAAGAAAATAGAGTCGGCTGAGATCCATCCCCGAGCTAGACGAGCTTCCTTCATACAAGAGAGCCTCGGGATCTTTCCCGGTACGAATGGACTCTTCAAGCTGAACAATATTTCGTTCTTGTCCAGACGCACGATGATGTTGAGCCGCGGGGGTAAGCCAGCGGTGCCCTTTCATCAGGCGCAGCGCTTCACGAAACAGGAGCGAGCGTTCGAGCCCTAACTCTTTTTGAAGGAGCGTCGTACAGTGGAAAAAATCCTCTCTCCCAAGATTACCGAGATCTGCATCAAGCAGGTATTTTGCTAATTTGTCTGTCGGAAGTTGCGTTGCACCAAGCGCTGTCTCAACAAGTTGCGTGTCGAGAATCATGTCCTCTACGCTTTGCATCTCCCCTTCTTTATATCCACCAAAACTCAGCATCGCTTCACGAGCAAAACGAGCTCCTGTCCACTCGTTATCAACAGGCTTAGCAATAAATCCAAGATCATGATAGGCAGCACCAACAACAAGCAATTCCAATTCTCGCTCGGTTAGTCCGTCATGAAGCCCAAGAAAGAGCACTTCTCGCAAAACATCTCTTGTGTGGTCTATTGAATGGTAGAAAAAGTGAGAGGGGAGCTCTTCTTCGAGCCTCTTGAGTGCCGCCTGAACAATTGGCATCTCAAGCGCTTCAGCATACTTTTTTTCCCACTGTTCTTCTGAGAATGGCATTGAGTGTATTCCATACATGTTTCAACAGGTCACTTGCCATCCTACCGAGAAGCTCATTTCGAGACAATCACTCTTTCGATGTACGGTCACAGCTTCTATCGGTGACCTTTACGGCTCTCGTACTACACTTTTTCTTGTTATACTCATCAGAGAAAGTACCGAACCTCTTCATTGAGCACTTGCACAGATCAAGCTATACTCACGACTCTAACTCCACGAAGCAAAAGCTCAGAAATGACAAAAACCTCCGGCTCACAACGACCTTCTTTTAAATCATCGGAGCTCGCCCGACTCCTTCGACTCGCATTACCTTATCGTGGCGCGCTTATACTCGGACTCATTGCTCTTGCTGGAGGAACCGGGGTGAACCTCTTACTCCCAGAAGTCATCCGTCACTTTCTCAATGAGCAAAAGCTCGACCTCCTACAATCTTCTCCAGTGCTCGTCGGTGGCTTTCTTCTCGGACTTTTTGCCTTACAAGGAATCTGTTTCTACTTTCGCTCCTACCTCTTTGGAGCTGTAGGACAAAAAGTCGTCAACGATCTTCGAAAAAAACTGTACGATGCAATTATTGCCCAACCAATCTCCTTTTTTGATACGCACCGCATCGGAGACCTTGTTTCACGCATTAGTGCGGATACGTTAATGGTACAAGATGCGGTAAGTATCAAAATTTCAGTTTTTATTCGCTACGCGCTGCAAGTTGCCGTCGGTATCTTGCTCATGGTGTTCCTCTCACTTCGATTGACGGTACTTATTCTGATTGTTTTACCAATCCTTATTGGGCTCTCGGTCGTTCTAGCCAAACAATTACGGAAGTGGAGTAAGCGCCAACAAACAGAGCTAGGAAATGCTACTACTATTGCCGAAGAAACGATTGGCGGGGTTCGGATTGTTAAAGCTTTCAATCGAACCGGCACAGAGTCAAACCGATTTCATAACTCTATTGATCAGGTTCTTTTTGCGGGGCTCTCGCGAACACGTGTGTCTGCTTTCTTTTCTTCATTTGTCAGCTTCTTGATGAACGCCAGCATTATTTTCGTGCTCATGTACGGAATTTTTCTCGTGAACCAGGAAAGCTTAAGCATTGGTGACCTTACGGCTTTTATGCTCTACGGAGTAATTGTGGCGGTCTCATTTGCTTTTCTTGCAGGTGGCTATGGCGAATTCGTGCAAGCACTTGGTGCGGCTGAGCGTATTTTCGAGCTGCTTGATCGGGAAAAAGAATTTGAAATCTCCACCACCGGTAATGAACATTCCCTTACCCCACCTCTCTCTATAGAATTCAAGAAGATAAGTTTTTCATATCCGAGCCGTCAGGACACAAAAGCCCTCAAAGATCTTTCATTTACTCTAGAGCCCGGAACCACAACAGCACTTGTAGGGCCAAGTGGATCAGGAAAATCTACTATCGTAAACATGCTGCTTCGTTTTTATGAACCGTCTGAGGGAGAACTCCTTTTTAACGGAAAATCAAGTGACCTCTATTCCCCTAGAACAATCCGCTCTCATAGTGCGCTTGTGCCTCAAGATCCTCAACTCTTTGCTGTCACACTCGCCGAAAATCTCCGCTACGGAAAACCCGATGCCACACAAGCAGAACTCGAAAAAGCTTGTCTTGAAGCAAATATTTTAGACTTTATAGAATCATTACCAGACGGCTTTGAGACGTATTCTGGAGAACGTGGCGTACAGTTGAGCGGCGGTCAAAAACAACGTATCGCTATCGCTCGCGCCTTACTCCGCAATCCAGCTCTCCTCATTCTTGATGAAGCCACGAGCGCTCTCGACAGCGAAAGCGAGCACCTTATTCAACAAGCTCTTCAAGAGCTCATGAAAAGTCGCACCTCATTGGTCATTGCGCATAGATTGTCTACCATTCAAAACGCCGATCAAATCGTTGTCCTTCAAGATGGTAAGATCGTAGAACGTGGCAACCATCAGACTCTCCTATCTCAAGAGGGGCTCTATAAACGGCTTGTTGAAAAGCAAGATCTCTTAAGCACTGAGTAGGTATGTCGAAACACTCTCTTCGTATAACCGGAGCACGTGAGAATAATCTTCAAGACATCTCTCTTGAGTTAGAACACGATTGCTACACCGCCGTTACCGGGCTTTCAGGCTCAGGAAAGTCTTCTCTCGCATTTTCAACTGTCTATGCAGAAGGGCAACGCCGCTACATCGAAACATTCTCTCCCTACACAAGACAATTCTTCGATAAGGTGAAAAAGCCTGATGTTCTCTCACTCGAGCACGTTCGCCCAGCCCTTGCCATCCAGCAACGTACACGGGTAACAAGTTCACGGTCAACAGTGGGCTCAATGACGAACCTCTTCGATCTCCTAAAGATCCTTTGGGCAAATCTCGCCGTCCCTCACTCTCCTCACAGCGGTGCAGAGCTTATACGTTGGACCCCCGAAATGGTGCTCGAGGACCTTCAAAAGAGTGCTCAGGAGTACAACAGTCAAACTGTTCTCATCTGTTCACGTATACCCCTTTCAAAAGCTCCTAAGCTTGCTAAGCAAGAGATCGATCGACTCGAAATTCTCGGATATAGCAGATACTATAAAAGCGACACGAATGAGATTTTACGCTTTGAAGATTCCAAGCCAGATCCGAAAGCAATGCGATCTTTGTTTGTCGTCCTCGATCGCGTGCGCTGTGAAAAACTTAACACTGAGAGCGCACAAGAATCGATTGAACATGCTTTTGCTCTCTCACGCGATAACTGCACACTCGTTTTTTCCCCAACTGAAGATTTCGCTAAGGTACAAACCTATCCAGCTGGATATACCAGCTCAAACCCAGACGATCCTCCTCTTGAATTCGAGGTTCCCGCTCCGCGACCTGCTCTCTTTGATCCCAATAGCCCACTTGGTGCCTGTACAGAGTGTAAGGGATTTGGAAAAACGCTCACCATAGACATCCTAAAAGTCGTTCCGCTCCCAAATCTTTCGCTTGAGGAAGGTGCCCTTCACCCTTGGAATGGTCCTAAGACGAAGACTCACAAACGATCTCTCCTCCGCTTCTGTAAAGAAGAAAAAATCGCTACAGACGTCGCCTGGCATAAACTCCCCCCCGATGCACAAGAGGCTATTCTTCATACTCGCTCTCGTAGCTATCGCGGGATCTTTCCTTTCTTTGAATCCCTTGAACGAAAACTCTATAAAATGCACGTTCGAGTTTTTCTCGCAAAATACCGTTCGCAAGTAAACTGTACGGTGTGTAACGGTGGGAGACTTAATCCTGCAGCTCTTCTCTTTCGACTTGGAGAACTCGATCTCGGTCAAGTGATGGACACTCCTATAGAAGAGCTACTTACCTGGGCAAATACAATCGAGGGCGCGCGGAGCAAAGACTTCGCTGAGTCACGTGATCTGACAGAAGTCTTTGAAAGGCTCAAAACTCGCCTCACTACGTTACACCAGCTCGGCTTACCGTACTTGACTCTAGGCCGCCAGTCGCGCACGCTCTCTGGTGGAGAAACTCAACGGGTAAACCTCACTGGAGCCCTTGGAAGCGATCTTATCTCAACTCATTTTGTGCTCGATGAGCCATCGGTCGGCTTACACCCTCGTGATACTGACCAACTAATCTCCGCACTCCAGGAGCTTTGCTCACGGGGTAACAGCCTCCTTGTTGTCGAACATGACCAAGATTGTCTTGAAGCAGCGGACAACATTCTTGAATTAGGCCCAAAAGCTGGTGCTGATGGTGGAAAAGTTACGTTTCACGGTTCAACTTCAAAGTGGAAAGGACTTATTTCTCAATTCGATATTGTCCAACCACGCACCATACCCAAAAAACACAGTTCATACCTTGAAGTACATCACGCGAAAGAAAGGAACCTGAAAGACATCTCTGTCCGTCTTCCGGTAGGATATTTTACGACTATTACCGGAGTCTCTGGAAGTGGGAAGAGCTCTCTTGTTTCTCAAGTTATCCTCGAAGCCCACCGTGATTTCGCAGCAGGTATTGAGCGACACGAGCATAATCTCGTCAATGGCTTTGAGTATTTTGAGCAAGTTCTTCTCGTCGATCAAAGTGGTCTTGCAAAAAGTCCCCGCGCCAATATTGCAACGTACTCAGGCATCTGGGATCAAATCCGAAAGGATCTCGCCTCAACTGACGAAGCACAAGCTCGCGCACTGACAAAATCGTCCTTCTCTTTTAACGTAGATGGTGGGCGATGCCCGACTTGTAAAGGAGCGGGACACATCCGTGAAGACATGCAGTTCTTAAGCGATGTCTATGTCATGTGCGAAGATTGTCTTGGAAAACGTTTTCAAGCCGTTCCTCTCGAGGTAACTTTTCACGGAAGAAACGCACATGAGTGGCTTGAAACAACGGTAGATGAGTGTTCCACTCTCTTACACTCCGTCCCTAAGGTACGTGATGCAGCCGAGACGCTCTCAAGGCTTGGCTTAGGGCACTTACGGCTCGGTCACTCTCTGAGTGACCTCTCTGGCGGGGAAGCGCAACGGCTTAAACTTGTACCGTTTATTCAAAAAAGCCAAAAAGGAAACTCTCTTCTTCTCTTCGATGAGCCTACTACCGGACTCCACCTCGATGATGTCAGACGACTCCTTGGAGTGTTACAAGATTTAACACTTTTAGGGCATACTGTTGTGTGTATCGAACACAACCAAGAGCTTATCCTCTCCTCTGATTGGATCATCGATCTTGGTCCCGAAGGTGGTGCAAAAGGTGGGGAACTCCTCCTTGAAGGACCACCAAAAACTTTCCTCTCCGAAAATAACAAGAAGATTTCTTATACAGCCAACTACCTACAGGGCTACTTCAATCAAAATCGAACGGATCGTGGAAAAAAGAAGAAATTCACATCAAAAAAGAAGGCCGCACATAACGGTCCTCAACCACTCGCTCTTCGAGGCGCGAGAGAGCACAATTTAAAAAATGTCTCTCTTACTCTCCCACATAACAAAGTAATCGCACTCACCGGGGTCTCCGGCTCAGGAAAATCTACGATCGCCAAGGACATCATCTACTCTGAGGGGCAAAGGCGTTACCTCGACTGCCTTTCCCCTTATGCACGTCAGTTTATTCGTGAACTTGAAAAACCGGACATTGATGAGATTAGCAATCTCCGCCCTACAATTTGCGTTTACCAACATACGTTCCAACCAGGAAAACTTTCAACGCTTGGTACGATGTCAGAGGTTTATTCTTTCTTAAGACTTCTGTATGCGAAGCTAGGCGAGCAATATTGCCCCGATCACCTCGAAGAGAGAGTCAGCGCACTCTCAGCAAAGGAGATTGCGCAACATATCCAAGCTCTCGGTAACGAAGAGGTTCGCCTCCTTGCTCCTATTATCAAAGGGCGAAAGGGGTTACATAAGACAGTTTTTCAGCGTGCTATTCAATCCGAGATGAATGAGGTACGTGTTGACGGCTCCTTTGGCTCCCCATCGGATTACCTCGAGGGACTTGAACGAGCCAAAACCCATACGATTGACTACGTATGGGGTAAGGTTGTTCCCTCTCGTGTTCCTCTCGAGCTCTTACAAGAAGGCATTGAAGAAATTTTTGCCCTCGGTGGTGGTGTTGTCATTGTTCACACTAAAGATGCCGAGACTCTTTTTAGTCGGGAACGTGCATGTCCTGTATGTAGCCGTGGAGTATACCGGCCCGATCCAGAAGATCTCTCATTTCACTCCAAACGAGGGCGATGTGAAACATGTTCTGGGGAAGGAGTGACCAAAGACGGCTCGACTTGCCCAGCATGTGACGGAACACGTCTCAAACCATTTGGTAGAAGTGTTCGTGTTGGAGGTCTTGAGATAGGTGTACTTACTCGGTTTACTGCTGAAGAAGCTCAACAACACTTCACGGAGCTTTCTTGGTCAGACAACGAAGAACATGTTGCACAACCAGTACTGAGAGAGATTACCTCACGGCTTTCGACACTGTGTGAACTGGGCCTTGATTACTTACCGCTCAACCGCAGCTGTCACGCCATGTCACAGGGCGAACTCCAACGGTTACGTCTCGCGGCTGCCCTTGGGACTCCACTTTCAGGTGCGATGTATATCTTTGATGAACCAAGTGCAGGGCTTCATCCACAAGACAACCACCGTATACTTTCGAAATTTCAGCAGCTTCGCGATGCTAGAAATACGGTGATGCTCATTGAGCATGACGAAGAAAGCATTGAAAGCGCTGACTACGTTGTTGAAGTTGGCCCAGGTGCTGGAAAATTTGGTGGTACAATCACATTCGAGGGGCCACAAAGTAACTTTTCTGGCGTTCATGCTGGCAAGACAACAACGAAGAAGAAAAGTATTCACAAGTCAGCTGAGAAGCTTTCTCTCACCTCAGGAACACGGAATAACATTAAAGACCTCTCCGTAGATATTCCACTGCACCAACTCGTGACCTTTGCTGGGGTCTCTGGAGCAGGCAAAAGCTCCCTTCTTCACGGCATTATCCTCGAGAGCATACTTGGAAAAGATTACGATAATCTTCGCGAGTGGAACTCCCGCTTTGGGAACGTCACTTCAACGTGCGACATCGACCGTGTACTTATGGTAGACCAGCAACCAATCGGTAAAAACTCTCGATCCACTCCAGCCTCTTACTTAAAAGTATGGGATGAGATCCGAAAACTTTACGCACAGACTGTTGAAGCACGTTCACACGGCTGGACGGCAAGCTACTTTTCCTATAACTCCGGTGACGGCAAGTGCTCGGAGTGTAAAGGCCTTGGTAGAATCAAATTAGAGATGAGCTTTCTCTCTGAGGCGTTTGTTGTATGTGAATACTGTGGTGGTAAACGTTTTACCGACGAAGCACTCTCAATCGATTACCTTGGAAAGAATGTCTTTGAAGTCCTCTCAATGACTTTTGAAGAAGCAAAAGACCACTTTGCCAATCACAAAAAAATTCACCGAATTTTTCACCACGCCTGTGAGCTTGGACTCGGCTATTTGCAACTCGGCCAAAGCTCAGTCACTCTCTCGGGAGGTGAAAGCCAGCGGATTAAACTTGTCTCTGAGCTTTCTCGTGCTCCTCGTGGTCATACACTCTATATACTCGATGAACCTACTGTCGGGCTTCATCGTAAAGATGTGTCGCTCCTCATTAACGTCCTTCAAAGCCTCGTGGCTCAAGGCAATTCCGTCTTTCTCATTGAGCATGATAGAGACATGCTACTTGCCAGCGATCATATTATTGAACTTGGGCCTGGTCCCGGAGAAAACGGCGGTAAAATCATCCATCGGGGAGCTCCAAACACACTTCAAAAGAAGAAGACTCCGTGGGGGCAGATCCTGTCTTCTTAAGTAAGAATTTCAAGAGAAGTCATACTCATACTCTCTCGAGCTACACATAGCATGCTGATATTACTTACTATTATCTACTGCTCCCCCCTTGTCATTGACAGCATCATAATAATGTGATATTTTCCCATTATAGCTTACAAACAACCTTATCCCGTGCCTGAGAAAAATGAACACATCCTTACAGCAATTCGGTTTCTCCTTAAACCAATATTGCGGTTGTGCATACGACACTCAGTCAAGCTCCAAGAACTCGTTGAGATGGTAAAGGTAATGCTTGTGCAAGTTGCCAAAGAGGAGCTGTTACGTGATGGGCAATCCACGAGCGCAAGTAAAATAAGTGTCATGACGGGCGTACATCGCAAAGATATTACTCGGCTAGAAGGTAGCGGCGAACCATACCAACGCCCTATAAATCCTATCGCTAAAATTGTTGCCCAATGGCAATGCCACCCAAGCTTTACAACAAAAGCAGGGAAACCTCGTGTGCTCAATTGCGAAGGAAAGTTTAGTGAATTTGCCAAGCTTGTTGCATCTGTCAACGGGCTTGATGTGAGCAGTTATTCGATTCTCTATGAACTTGAGCGCGCTGGATATATTGAAAAACGAGGTAAAAAAGTAAAGCTTCTTGCTCGAGACATAGTCCACAGCGAAGATATTAACGCAGGATTACAAGTACTTGTACATGACTCTGATGATCTCATAAGCGCCGTAGAAGAGAATCTGTTTACTGAAACGGAGCATAAAAACCTTCACCTACGCACAGAATTTGATAGAATTCCTCTCACAAAACTCAATGAAGCCAAACGGTGGCTTCTTGAAGAGGGAAGCGCATTTCATAAACGGGTCAGAAGCTATTTAAGCACACTCGATCTCGATACATCGCTAGCTCTATCAAAAAATATGGATCAACCTACAGGACGAATTTCTCTTGGAACCTTTAGCATGAGCGAAAACCAAACCTCACATGGAGAGCTCATACAATGAACGCATCCAAACTGATTCTTTCTCTGCTCTCACTTGTTGCTCTGTGTTGCTTTCTCACAAGTTGTGGGGGAAACACACAAGGAACAGGAGGAATCTCTATCGAGGGACGAATCCTAACCACTGGAGGAACCGCTCGAGCCAACGTGGGCGTGACCGTGCTTGAAACTGGAGATTCAACGACAACTGATGCAACCGGGGCATTTGCTCTTACAACTAACCTTCTTGCAGAGGCCACCCTCCTTCTCGAGGATGAAACGATACAAACTCAAGTTGTACTGACTGACATTCCATCTTCAACGAGTACGGTTCGGGTTTCGATTGAAGTGGAAGAGGAGTCAAACTCTGGAAATATCTCTGAAGTTGAGATTATCGAAAACAATAGTAGCTCTTCGTCAGATAATTCCGATAGTACCGATGATTCATCTTCTGGCTCGTCAGGACCCTCAGGCGACGATGATGATATTGACGAAAGCGATGATGATTCAGATAGCTCAGGATCTGGAAATGATTCAGATGATGATGGTGATTCAGACGATGATTCTGATGACTCAGACGTTTTCGATGATGATAGCGATGATGATTTTGACGACAACAGCGGCCAGGGATCTTCAGACGACGACTCTGATGATGATTCTGACGATAATAGCTCAGATGACGACGACTCAGATCAAAATGGAAATGAGCAAAGTTGTCATGAGGAAGACTCTGAAGGAGTCATAACTCAACTGACAAGCCAAAGTGTGACCGTAAAGAACATCACTTATCAAATCACCTCTGAGACCGAGATAGAAGACGAAGAAGGTGATGATATTACTCTTTCTGACCTTGCTGTTGGTGACTTTGTAGATGTTCGAGGGGAATGCCAGAACGGCACCCTCATAGCAGAAAGGATTAGAATAGAAGATTAATTTAAAACTGAACGTATTGGAGGATAACACCATGCTTAACCGGATGATTTATTGCACCTTCATTGTGTGCTCACTTCTCTTTCTCTCTTCCCCACTCTATGCCAAGGATGGGGACATTGAGATCTGCGGCGTTATTGAAAGTATTGACTCTTCACAAGTGACACTCAATGGAGTTTCTTATCCCCTAGAGAATAATACGGAATATGAAGACAGTGATGGTTCAAACATTAGTTTAAACGACTTCTCCGTTGGTGAGCTCATTGAACTACGTATTCGTAATGGAAAGGTTGATCAACTCGAAAAAGAAGACGAATCAAATTGCGGTGGCGGTTTTGGTGGCGACTCCTCGGGAGGCGATGACGACGACGATGATGACGACAATAGTGATGATAGCGGATCTGGAGGAAACGAAAACCGTGAACGTGTCTGCGGAAAAATTACTGCGCTTACAGATTCAACGCTAACCGTCAACTCACAGATATACACTGTCACGCAAAACACTGAGTTTGAAAGTAAAAGCGGAGACTATTCACTTACGTTTTCAGCTTTCTCCCTCGGCGACTTTGTAAAACTTGATATTCGTAATGGCTCTCTTCATGAGGTAGAACCTGCTGGAAGTAAGTCGACCTGCAAATCACAATCCATTAAGCAGTCGAACAAACAATCAAGTAATTCAAAGAGCACAAAAAAACGCACACGCTTACGAACGAAGTTCGCGGCAGCTCAAGGAGTAGAAACTTCAGCGAGAGGCTGGGTGAAACTGATATCAAAGGCCAAGAACGGGAAAAGCACTGAGCGATTCAAAGTAAAAGTGACTATTCCCCTTCCAAGTGACCAACCATCTCTAAGCAATCTTAACGATGCTTCCGAGCTTCAACTTACTGTCTACATTTTCAGAGGAGATTCTCTTCTTGCTCAGTGTTATCCTGTGCTTGATAACAGTAGCAAAAGTACTCAGGCCCACTACAAAGTGGATCTCCGTGAGAAGAAAGGGATCTTTCAAGCAAAGAAGGGTTCTTGTGATGTCGATCTTGCTCAATCTGGAACGCAAGGAGCCGTACCTTCACTCCTAAAAAATGATGAAGTCATTGTCGTACTGCCAGACTTAAGCGACTTTCTCGTGGGGACACTCTAACGAGTCGACATCGAAAGGGGCCTGCTTCGGCCCCTTTCGTAAGTCTCTTGCTCTAAAGCTTTACTCCAAAGAAAGAGAGCAACCCAACCATCACACCATAGCAAAGAATCGTTAGCATGATTGAGAGCGCCATACTGAGGGAGAACGAGACTCCCTGCTTAAGCAAAAGTGGGAGCGCTATAAAAAGAGCAAGCGAGGGAAGGACCAACCAAAAGATACTCGTTGCTAGTGTACTTACCTTCTCGACATCTTTCGTATCAACATAGAGCCAGATCATTCCTAGTACAGATACGAGAGGAAGCGAGGCGAGCAAAGCACCAACAAAGGAGCTTCGTTTTGAGACCTCAGAGATAAGGACGATGATGAGAGCTGATATGATAAGTTTTACAAAATAGTAGAGCATAAGATTCGTTTATCTCTCAATGCGATAGGACTTTCCAGCTTTCCACCTTCCAGAGCGACGCTCTTGCTTTCCATCTGGCCATAGAATCTCGAGAGCAGTAACTTCGGTATCCCCTCCTAATCCGAAATGAAGTCTATCGGGTACTTGGGTAAGATAGTTTGATCCAGCTGTAAGAACCTGCATACCTTTTTTGTTGCCATCTACTTCAATTTGCACTGTTGCTCCAAGAGGAAGTCGTTTGTCATCGAAGACGTCAAAGGAAATCCAGTTGTTTTTCGTCCTTAGATTATTTTCTAAAACTGTAGGTGGTCCAAAGAGATTCGAGACGAGGAGATCGAGACGTCCATCGTTATCTAAGTCAGCTGATGTCACAGCCCGGCTCATTCCATAAAATTGTGAGGCCTTGTCATATGAGTGGCGAAACTTACCATCTTCAAAGATAAGAAGGTGGTTTTGTTGGCTTTCAACATTCGTTCCATCAAGCCAACCGTTGGTTACATAAAAATCTTGATCCCCATCGTTATCAACATCAAAAAGTAACGCTCCCCAATCCCAGCCGTAATCAATAGGGGGGAAAAGCTGTTCCATAACAGGAAGAAAGTGCTTTCCTCCTGCGTTTTGATAATATTTATTTCCGGCAAGAGAAAAGGAAGACTTCATTATTCGATCGTTGAGATCTACTACGGTAGAAGGAACGGGAAGGACAAATCCAATATTCTTATTAAACATATCAATGACTGATACGAAGAGCTCTGGAAAACGATCATGATTAAGATCACCAAGAGTAGCGCTCATTCCGTTACCACGATCAGCCACGCCATACGCATGAGCAATGTCTGTAAAGGTCCCATCGCGATTATTGATAAAAAGTTCGTCGAAGCCAAAATCATTTGCAAGAAAGATGTCCCCCCACCCGTCTCCATTCATGTCTGCTGAAACACCAGCAAGAGACCACGCGGTGGTATGGAGACCCGATTGAGCCGTCACATCTTCAAATACGCCATCACCAGTATTTCTGTATAGCTGGCTTGCGACTCCATTTTTCCCGTCAATGGTTGGCTTGTTCCCTTTCCCGTAATGCCCTAGAAACAGATCGAGATCTCCATCTCGATCATAATCAAGTGCACTTGCAAAGTGGGCACCTATATTCGTACGAATTCGACTTCTTTTTGTTACGTCTTGAAACCCTCCTTCTTTTAACTGGTACCAAACTTTGCTTTCATGCTGACTTTGCACTACAAGAAGATCGAGCAGCGCGTCTCCATTGAGATCCGAAAAAAGTGCATGGCGTGGAGATTTGAGATCTGAGCGGTTCGGCAATTGTTCTGAGACATCTTCAAATACAAAATTACCTTTATTCAAGAGCAATCGGTTGCACTCAGTTCCACCAATAAAAAGATCGGGAAATCCATCTCTATTGATATCCCCCACCGCCAGTCCAGAACCAGAGTGAAGTTGTATAGAAAGATCTGGAAATTCTCCAGTTTGAAGAACGGCCGCGGCGTTACGTGAAAGGGGGTTGCAATCAAGTTGTGAGAAGACCGTCTGAGACGTTTTGTTTCTAAAGTACTGCAGCTCTTCTCTCGTAGACATTCCATCTTTCCATGCAAAGGTTTCACTCTGCTGGCGCTTAGGTGAGAGGAGTCGAAAACGGTGGACTCGTAGTTGGACATCAAAGGTATTTAAGGTCTTTGCATTCTTTGTGGCTCCGTGCTCTGCAATTTGGAGATAAGCTCCTATCATTTCAGAGGTTCGCTCCGCTAAGAGCTCAGCAGCAAGAGGCTCAAGAGGAAGAGCCCCCTCTTCCCTCCAAACTTTATCGAGAATCCACCAATGGAGCGTTGTATCTCGGATTGCATCAAGGTAAGTGCCTTCCAAAAGGATTTTTTCTTCTTTTCGGCTCTTCCCCTCTTTTTCCCTCAATCTAAGATGCACATCACCTCGTATATCAGTAATCCGTGGATAGAGCTCTTGCGTCACGTTAAAGACATGATCGCTTTGTAAGATACTTGGCATACCTTTCGCATCCCGCTTACGTACGGGATGATAATTAAAGAGAGTCGAAGGTTCATACATGAGGTTAGATCGATCGGGATAATACCCCTTCGAGATGTAGCGCACGGCCCTCGTAACGACATCAAGGACGTACGATTGCGCCTGAGGAGTCAGTGCGACAGGGCTTACTTTTGCGAGAAACTCGAGTGCTATGTCATGTTCTCGACGTTTTCTTTCGAGCTCACTTTTCCAGGCACGTTTGTTCCAAGCTTGAAGCGATGAGATTTTCTGGCTCATGTTTTTCTGAGTAAGCTCAAGCAGTTCATCATTTGAGAGCATAAGTGAGGGACACGAAGGAGGTGTCTTTGTCGAGGGAAGAGATGAGCTACGCTGAGGAAGCTTGCCGAGAGCCATTTTCATGTCTATTGGCTCAACCTCTCTGTGCCCTACAGCTTTTGCTTCTTCCGAGCTCAATCGTAAGAAAAGAAGAGTAATATCAGTAAGTGTCGTTCCAAAAATCTCAAGGGCTTCAGGTGCAAGGACTTTCTTGTTTGTTATGTCAGGTTGAAAAAAGAGGGATAAGAGAATGCGCCAATTTTCAGTTATTCGTGCATATTCTAATCGAGCTTGCAGACCTTCTGGGGAGGAAAAGGTCTCTTCAACAAGAGAAATGTAAGGTGCTAATACTCCCTGCATATCTTCTTTTGAGATTCGACACGACGAACGTCGAGCAGCAGCCTCATTCCAAAGTTGGCTTGCTAAACCTTTAAGGATTTCAATCTTAAGCAATGCCGCTTCTTCTGAAAGAGGAAGCTGAGAATAAAACTGCTCCATCATGCGAGCAGTTGTCCAACACGTTGCATCCTTAGCGCTCTCTTGTTTCCCAATACGGTTAAGAATAACTCCACTCTGATGAAGCGCAGGAAGTGCCGCGAGTTCGCCAAGTGGAAAAAGAGCAGCAACGAGAAGAAAGATTATCTGTTTCATGGCCATCGAAAGGTAAGGTTTTTCCAACTTCCTCTAGGCTATGCTAAAAAGTACCTGTACGAAATGACTTTCTTTGGAGACTCCCTATGGCAGTTACACTTAGCGGCTCACTGGCAGAGGCAAAAAAATGCTTACTCATTCACGAGCCAAGTGGGGCAGCAATTCACACCGCGGCACCTGTCGATAACAACGGCGATGGGAGTTCATTTTCCCCTACGGATCTCTGCGCCGGCTCACTGGTGACCTGTATGGTGACCATTGCTTCTCTCTGGGCTGACGCCAATGAAGTCGATCTGGCTGGAACTACGTTCTCTATCCAAAAACACATGTCAGGCAATCCTCGTCGGATTGGTCGACTCGATGTGACAATAAACTTCCCAAAGAACGTACCTGAAAATAAACGCGAAACACTTGAACTCGCAGCTAAAAGCTGCCCAGTACATCAGTCACTGAAAAATGAGATTGAAACCCCTGTGACCTTCTCTTATTCAGCGTAAAACTACGAGGAGTGTAGGATAGAAAACGCACCCCTTGTTTTAAGCCATTCTTGGTTATACTCAGGTGGCTCCTCTCCACGTTCAATACAGGTGATAGCTTCTTCAGTATAGTGAACGCACTCTTTTACTAAACTTGCTTCTTCTTCTGAACGAGGTTCAGCACACTCTCGTCCGAACACACAGTGGAGTCGAACAACGTCTTTTTCAACAGACTTATCAGCCGCGTGGGCATCTGGCGTTGATGGCTCAATAACCTGAACATCACCACTTATTCCCATAAGCCGGTGAAGAGAGCCAGCTGGGAGATTCTGAACGTCGCCATTTCGTAAAATACGGGTGCACACCTTTCCATCAACAGCGATCACCGCCCAGGCAACGCCACGATAAACAATCCAGGATTCACTTTTTTGGTGATGATACTGAAGACTCAAACAACCTTGTCGGCCTTTTTTTGGTTCTAAGATCTTACAAGTGTATTGATGATGTGGCTCATAGCCCCAAATAATTTGCTCTCGTCCCCAGGCCCATTCATCTATTTGGATTGGTTGTGTCATGGGGGTTATTGTAGCAAGCGATACTATTAGATCAAGAGGAGTAGAGAGTCCTAACCCTGACCTTAATCTTGACCTTGACCTATAAGCCTTAAGCAATGCCTTACATATGGGCACATATGAATATTAGGTCAAGGTCAAGATTAAGGTCAGGATCTGACTAGACGAGTCACAACTTCAACGTGTGGTGTGTGGGGAAACATATCTATCGCTGTCATCTCCTCAACCGCATATTTCTCTTGAAGAATACTGAGCTCACGCGCGAGCTGCTTGTAATTACACGATACATGAATGAGATTTTTCGGCTCATAGGCAAGAAGCTTTTGAAGCGCACGATCGTGCATTCCACTACGTGGAGGGTCAACCAAGATTGTATCAGGCTGAAGCGACTCCCATCCGTGATCTTCACTCTTTTCGGCAAAAAACTGAGCTTCAATGCCATTTTCCGCCGCATTGATTCGAGCCATTGAGATAGCTTCTTCAACGAGCTCTACTCCGAAAACACTCTCAAACTTTTTGGCCAATGGAATAGTAAAAAAGCCTGCTCCACAATAGAGATCAACGAGTCGTTTGCCTCCTGCGCGCGTCGCATAATCAACAACTCGATCGAGTAAGATTCCAGCACCCTCGGAGTTTGACTGAAAGAAATCATACGGTGAAATTCTGTAACGAAAACCACCGACCTCGTCAGTAATATACCCATCGCCTTTTAAGACGCGATCTTCATCACCAACAGAGACATCACTCACGGTGTGATTGATTGACCAGACAACACTTGTGAGCTCATCAAGTGCTCCGAGCTCCATCATCTTTTCTTCCGCCAAGCTCTCATCCTCAGTAGGTGCACTGGTGATAAGAGTGAGGAGGGTCTCTCCCGTAAGCGATGCGCGGATGACGGCATACCGAAGAAAACCGGTGTGCGCTTTCCTATCAAAAAAGGAAAGACCCGCTGAAGCCGTCCACTCACGCACGTGATGAAAAAGAGATTCGATGCGCTCATCTGAGATAAAACAGCAGTGATTATCGATAACACTCCACCATTTTCCCTTTTCGCGCAGCCCCACCTTGCCTTGATAATTAATGGTAAAATCCATTCGATTACGGTAGTGCTCTTGCCTTGGGGCAGGGGTTATCTCGCTGCAATAGCTGGGAAGACCTTTGAGCTTGAGCGAGCCATTTATATCTGAGAGTTTTTGCGCAAGCTGCTTTTCGTAAGGGATATGGGACCATTTACACGATCCACAGACTTCCTTGTTTGGACAAGGGCTTTGGGAAGATTCTTTTACTACAGAACTCGTGGACATTTTTCTCTCACTTTTGCTATTTAAGTGGGCAAAGTTATACCATACTCAAATGAAGAAAGAATCCCTCCAGCAGATTATAGACGGCTCCCTTATCCTTGCCCCGCTTACCAAGGGAGGAAACTTACCTTTTCGCAGATTGTGCGTTGATTTTGGTGCTGATATCACCTTCTCTGAGATGGCTTTTGCACGAAAGCTCATTAAGCGAGACAGAAAAGAGACAGCACTCTTACGTCGGCATGCCTCAGAGAAAGTTTACGGCGTACAAATTGCTGCTAGAAAACCTGACGAAGCGCTTGAAGCAGGTAAGATTGTAGAAGACTCTGGAGCTGATTTTATCGATCTCAACTGCGGTTGTCCTATTTACGAGACAACTCGCCGAGGACTCGGGGCCTCCCTATTGCAAAAACCAAGGTCTATTGCCACCATTGTAGAAACACTCTCTTCGAAACTTTCTATCCCTGTCACCGTAAAGATTCGTACTGGAATCAAACAGAGCAAAGTCAACGCTCCCGAGATCGCCCGTATGATTGAGGAATCAGGGGCAGCTGCTCTTGCCATCCATGGACGGACAAAAGAACAGCGATACTCAAAGGCTGCTGATTGGCAGATCATGTCAGAGATACAAAAGGAACGTCACATTCCAATAATTGGAAATGGAGATATTATTTTCTATGAGGAAGCAAAGTATCACCGTACACACCATCACATTTCATCACTCATGCTCGGGCGAGGAGCTCTTATTAAGCCCTGGCTCTTCTCAGAAATTAAAGAAGAGAAAGAATGGCAGCCAAACGAACAAGAGCGGATAGGCGTACTCTTTCGCTTTACGCAGTACTTAAAAGAACACTTTGGTGATGATGAACTTGGCCTAAGAAGAATAAACAACTTTCTTCCGTGGCACCTCGGCCTTTTCTGTCGATACGTACCTTACAGTAGTGGGGATTTTAAGCCGGATTCAGAAACGCCTCTCATTCACCGCCGTGAATCTCTCTCCCAAGATGCTTCGCCGCTTACTCAACTCCTGTTTCGAAACGAAGAAGAAATTCATCATACACTTTCAACTCATCTGTGTGAGAGCACAGATGAAGAAGAGGCATATGAGCGCCTCTATACTTACGCTACGACCATCGAGCTCTGCACCAATCAAATCGAGGACCAAGATTTTGGGAAGACAAACAAACTTGCGGCAGGTTAATCAGATCGGCTCAGCCGAAGCACTTCTCTGACTTTCGCTTCGAAATTAGGGTCTGCGGGCTTAAGGCCAGCACGAACATTACTCTCTACACTTTTGAGAGCAGGAATCTCGCTCTCATGAATAGTCCAGGGTACCATCGACCTCCCTGTTCGATAGGTCTCAACCGTACAACCTACAAGGTCTTCAACATCCACTCCTTTCTCAATCAGATCATGTAATGCTTGAAACATTATCTGGAGATGATCTAAGCCCTCAACGGGCTTCGTCTCCAATATACACTCTGGAGCGTCGTTTTGCTCGGCGGATAAGATCCGAATATGTTTTCGAATGACTTGGGGCTCCGGCACTCGCCCATTGCTTTGATGTATGTCCATAGAATTACGTTAGTGCTTCATGAATCCTTCTACACATCCCCCACAACAAACCCACGCTCCCAATCACAAGGGGTACTCCCCACTTCTAGGGTTAGAGGACTATAGTATTATGAAGAAGTGCTTTCAGGGTGTTGCTTAAGGCAACAGATTAATCAGAGCAGGCCTTACACCCTCCGGAAGGTCCGGTACCAGTACATGAAGTATCTGAGGAAGTACTTTTCTCTGAACTACTCGAAGAAGACGAGGACGATGAAGAGGAAGAACTTGCATAATCAGTCTTATACCAACCACTTCCTTTGAGATGAAATGCACTTGAAGATATTAGTCGACGTACTTTTTGACCAGTTTCAGGGCACTCAGTAAGCATTTCGTCACCTACACGGTGGAGCTTTTCAAATCGAGTTCCGTCTTCTCTTTCATATTCATAAATTGGCATCGAACGTCTCCTAAGTATGCCGAAAAGGTCGTAATAAAGGATGTTATTATAAGGTAGTAAGACTGATTAACACAATTTCAAGTACTAACCAAGCTAACCCCTCGAAAAAAATAGTATAAATTTTTCAGGTGTTGTTGCCTCTCCCACCAAGTCTCGTTATAACTTTGCCATCAGATATGACTGCCACCCTGAGAGGAGATAAAGACAATGAGCCAATCTGAAAACCCACAAGTCATTATCATTATGGGATCTGCATCAGACCACGAAACAATGAGCCCAGCTCGTGAAGTCCTCCGAGAATTCAATATTCCTCACGAATATCTCGTTGCTTCAGCGCACCGCGCGCCACACAAGGTGACTGAAATAGCGACAACAGCCAAAGAGAGAGGAGTAAAGGCTTTTATCGCAGGCGCTGGTGGAGCAGCTCACCTTCCTGGTGTCATCGCTGGGCAAACGACTCTTCCTGTAATCGGAGTTCCCGTGCAGACCAAAAGCCTCGGTGGACTAGACTCTCTTCTCTCTATTGTACAGATGCCCTCAGGAATCCCTGTTGCTACAGTAGCAATTGGTTCAAGTGGGGCAAAAAACGCAGCTCTTATGGCTGTGCAAATGATGGCGACCACAGATTCTGAGCTCCACGAGAAGCTGGTAGCCTTTCGTGCGAAGCAGACAGAGAAATCCCTCTCAGCCACCCTCCCAGAGTAAGCGCTTAGCTTTTGCCCGGTCTTCGCTCCAATCGTCGTGGTTCCCACGACGATCTCCGCGACCTTCTGCTTGCCGTTTTTCTGTTTGAAAAACTACGCAAAAGGCTTCGTCAGGAGAGTTTTTTCGTGCTCGATGTACCATACGTACGTCTCCGCTCGAAAAAACTCTCCTTCCTCGACACCGAACAAAATCCAAGCGCTTACAGTGCCTCAATGAGATTTCTGCTTTTATATATATTTCGCCCCTCCCAGAGTAAACATGGCAAGAGATACTTGAGCTCGTACGGGATCCAACGTATGATCGTGGAGCTTTTGGAGAGTCAAACAAGGCTCTCTCTACCTTCGAGGGTGTATGACTCTTCGTATCTTTCTCATTGATGACGACACAAGCTTTCGAAAGCTTGTCAAACTCAAATTAAAGTCGTTTCTCTCTGAGCCCCAGTTTACCGAGTTTGGAGATCTCACCTCTGCAAGAGCACACTTTTCAAGTTTAAGTGCAAATGGAGAAGGCTCTCCAGATCTGATCTTTCTCGACGAACACTTACCTGACGGACGTGGCACAGATCTGCTCGAAGAAGAATGGTTTACTGACTTAGCTGTGCTCTCAGTTAGCTCCGATGACGCACCTGAGATACCCGGTAAAGCACTCAAAGCAGGAGCCACATACTTTCTCAGTAAAAAATCCATCTCTGAGCCTCTCTTTGAGCCACTTGTTCGCGGTGTTATCGATCGCAACAAAATCCAAAAAGAACTCACCCTCACGAAAGTCAAAAACACCGTAATCGACATGGTCCGAACACACATTGGCACTCTTCGCCATGAGATCAACAATCCGCTTGGTGCTGTACTTGGCGCAGCATATCTCATTGAACACAGTTCAGAAGCATCCCCTGAACAACGAGAAGCAGCGCAACTCGTCGAAAAAAGCGGAAAACGCATCAAACATGTTCTCGATCAGATCTGCGAAGCGATGGACCAAGAAGCAGAGATGGAAACCGTGCTCAAAGCCGATCAGCACGTATATCATATTCCTGGCGATGAGCCTTGGGACGAGAAGTCAAAAACTTCATCTGAAAAAGACACATGTAAGGATGAGACATAATGGATACCCAAGAAGGCAAGAAAGCTCCAGCATTTAACCTCCCCGATAAAGATGGTGAAAAGCACCGACTCAACAGTATGGAGTCCGAGTTTATTGTCCTCTTTTTCTACCCAAAAGATAACACGCCAGGGTGTACGATAGAATCACGAGGTTTTTCCAAACATATCAAAAGCTTCGAAAAACTCGGTGCCACTGTAATTGGAATCTCTGGAGGCGATGAGAAATCAAAGACAAAGTTTTGTGAAAAACAAAAACTCAAAACGCTCATGCTTTCAGATACCGACTTTGCGGTATCCAAAAAATACAAAGTCTACGGCCCAAAAAAGTTTATGGGCAAAACGTTTCAAGGCATTTCTCGTACAACATTCGTGCTCGACAAAAACAAAAAGATCATCAAGATCTTTGATAAGGTCAAACCACCTCTTCACCCTAAAGAGGTGCTTGATTTCCTAAAGGCCACTATCCGAGAAGCCTAACCTCTTCTAACAACGTTTTCTTTTCCACTCACTACCCCAAGAAGATTCACTTTCTATAACACGCTAATATCCATAGATATTTTTTCTCTTCTTATATATTGTAATATCGCAATATTACGATATATTATAGGAGTAGCCCGCTTGGACTCGTAAGGCACGACACTCCTCTAGCCCGAGCGGTCTCAAGATTGGTATACCTTTGATGTCTGGAGATTTTTTCATGTTCCGCTCACAAGTTTCTCTCTTTTCACTTCTCTTTCTTTTGTCGTCTTCACTAACTCTCACTGCTCAAGCTGAAACGAAGTCACCGACTCAAGAGCAAGTGGCATCACTTGGTGGTAAAGCAGCTGGAACTATCCTTCAAACATTCATGTCTTCACTCCAGGGCGCAATGAAGGAAGGAGGCGTGATGCATGCTGTCTCATTTTGCAACACGGAGGTTCCAGCCATTACCAAGAAAGTCAAAGCGACTCTTCCTCAAGGCCTCAAGGTCAAACGGGCGACAACCCAGGTGCGCAATCCTCATAACACCCCCGACGAAATGGAATTAAAGGCTCTTGAGTTCTTTACCCAAGAGTTTAAGCGCACGGGGAGCTATCCAGCTTCATACATCCAATCGCTTCAAGATGGATACCGCTTCTACAAACCTCTTCTCATTGCCAAGCCTTGCTTGTCATGCCACGGAGATAAAGCAGCAATGGCTCCCGAGCTTCGAGAGTTGATCTTGGAAAAGTATCCAACAGATCAGGCGACCGGGTACAAAGAAGGAGATCTGAGGGGAGTTTTACGAATTGAGATTCCTCAAAGTGCATTAACTGAATAATGAAGAAACCCAAAGGGGTATAGCTACTATGAACTATCGGACGTTTACAACAGAGATTGCGACAAAACACCCAAAAGCGGTAACAGCCGTTATGGTTGGCCTCTCTCTACTTCTTGCTATCATTACGGCTCTCCCCACCCTTTGGCCTTCGTCGTTCTCCTCACTACACGCTCTTAAGGTTGATACAGATCCAGAGAACATGCTCTCACACGACGAGCCTGTTCGTATCTTCCATGATGAGATGAAAGAAGAGTTCTCTCTCTGGGACATGATAGTCGTTGGGGTAGTAAACGAGGAACACCCTGAGGGTGTTTTCAACGTTGAAACATTAAAGAATATTCATGAGCTGACTGAGTTTGCCAAAACAATTCATTGGGACTCTGAGAGCAATCCAAGCAAAAAAGAAGGTGTTATTGAAGTTGACATCATTGCTCCGTCAACAGTTGACAGCATTGAGCCAGAAAGCCTAGGAACAGTACGCTTTGAATGGCTGATGTCTACACCACCAACTACCGAGGAAGAAGCTCTTGCCGTTCGCACGAAAGCCCAACGTCTTCCTTTTTTAAACGACACCTTAGTATCAGGTGATGGCAAAGCAGTTGCGATATACCTACCAATTACGTCAAAAGATATCAGCTATGAAGTCGCTTCAAAGCTCCAGGAAAAGATAGATACGTTTTCAGGAAGTGCTGAGTACCACATTACAGGGCTTCCCGTTGCCGAAGATACTTTCGGGGTACAGATGTTCATCCAAATGGCCATCTCTGCTCCACTGGCGATGTTTATCATTTTTCTCCTCTTACTCTACTTCTTTCGCAAACTCTCTCTTATCCTCTCTCCCTTAGTTGTAGCGGTTGTGTCAGCTATATGCACCATGAGCTTACTGGTGTCCACCGGCAATACGGTACACATCATGAGCTCAATGATTCCGATTTTTGTCGTACCCATTGCTGTCCTCGATGCAGTCCACATTTTGTCTGACTTTTTTGATCAATACCAAAAAACAAAAGATCGAAAAGCAACAATACTCCATGTCATGGACACCCTCTTTGTACCCATGTTCTATACCTCGCTTACAACTATTGCTGGTTTTGGCTCACTGGCTCTTACTCCGATTCCTCCCGTTCAAGTCTTTGGAACATTCGTTGCACTCGGAGTGTTCTTTGCTTGGTTTTGGACAATCATGTTTATTCCAGCAGCAATTATGCTCATTAGTGAAGAGTCACTTGAAGGCTTTGGTCTCTCTCACTCAGAAGACGATGATAAGGGGGTTCTTAGTCGGCTGTTGCATGCGGTTGGGAACATCGCCACGAGCTCAGCACGACCTATTATCGCCGTGCTCCTCATCCTCAGTGCCATTGCTGGTTACGGCATTTCACGCATTAACGTCAACGACAACCCCACCAAGTGGTTCGAGGCGAATCATCCCATTCGTATTGCTGACAAGGTACTCAATAGTCACTTCGGTGGTACCTACATGTCATATCTTGCTATTGAAGCAACTGATCCGAACAATGAAGATGTATTCAAACAACCTGAAGTCCTGCGATATATTGCCCAGGTTCAGGCACACCTAGCCACCTCCTCTCAGGTAGTTGGAAAATCAAACTCTCTTGCAGATCTCGTAAAAACAGTTCACCGAGAACTCTTTGAGGGAGACGAGACAGCATTTCGTATTCCTGATTCTGCTGCTGGTGTAGCGCAAACTCTGCTCACCTATGAAAGCAGTCACCGCCCTGAAGACCTCTGGCACTTTGTCACACCTGATTACCAGAAGACCAACCTCTGGTTACAACTGAAAAGTGGCGACAACCAACATATGGCAGAAGTCGTTGAAGATGTGAATGCCTACATCGAACAGAATCCCCCACCTATTCCTCTCCATCATCAGTGGTTTGGTCTGACGTACATCAACGTTGTTTGGCAAGACAAGATGGTAAGTGGCATGCTCGAAGCATTCCTCGGAAGCTTTGTGATCGTGCTCGTGATGATGATCGCTCTCTTTCGCTCAATTCTCTGGGGAGTTCTCTCTATGGTTCCGCTTTCTGCTACGATCCTCTTTATCTACGGAATCATTGGACTTGTGGGAAAAGACTACGACATGCCGATTGCCGTACTCTCATCTCTCAGTCTCGGCCTTGCCATTGACTACGCTATTCACTTTCTAGCTCGTGCAAGAGAGCTTGAGAAGAAAACAGGAAGCTGGAAAGCCGCTCTACAACCAATTTTTGGCGAACCCGCTCGGGCGATCACAAGAAATGTGATCGTTATTGGTGTCGGCTTTCTTCCTCTCCTCCTTGCTCCTCTTGTACCATACCAAACGGTTGGAGTTTTTATCGCCTCAATTCTTTTTCTCGCTGGTGTAAGCTCGATTGTGATCTTGCCTTCACTCATTGAGATTCTTCAAGGTTGGCTCTTCCGTTCATCAAAGGATACTTCATTATGATACGCCTCTCTTCTCTTGTTCCTCTGTTTGCGCTTCTTACGGCTCTTCCTGCTTTTGCAGCAACGCCGTCAGTTGATGAAATTGTGAAGCGCTCAAACCACGTGGCGTACTACCAGGGTCAAGATGGCAGGGCGCAAATTACAATGACCATTGCTGATGCTAAAGGGCGTAAGAGAACACGCGAGCTCGTCATCCTACGTAAAGATGCTGGAGCCAAAGACAATGACGGCAAGCAACTCTTCTTTGCTTTCTTTAAGGCACCAGCCGACGTCAAGCGTACCGTCTTCCTCGTATGGAAAAATGTCGACAAAGACGACGATCGCTGGCTCTACCTCCCTGCGCTCGATCTCGTAAAGCGGATTGCCGCAAGTGATGAACGCACAAGCTTTGTCGGAAGCCACTTTTTCTACGAAGATGTTTCGGGTCGCGGTGTCGATGAAGACAAGCACGAGCTCGTTAAAGAGACAGAACACTACTACGTCCTGAACAACACCCCGAAAGATCCATCCTCTGTTGAGTTTTCTTCCTACAAAGCATGGCTCCACAAAGCATCCTTTCTGCCCGTAAAAATTGAGTACTACAACAAAAAGAACGAGGTCTACCGTACCTACGAGGCGCTTGAGGTAAAAACGATTGGAGAATTCCCCACTGTGGTAAAAGCAAAGATGAAAGATTTGCGCACAGGGGGTGAAACGCTCGCTGAGTATACACAGGTAAAGTATGACGTAGGGTTCTCTGAAGAGATCTTTACTGAACGCTTCTTAAAAAATCCACCACTTGAATACCTAGAGTAGTCTCTATGCGTCCCAAAATCCTCCTCTCCTTCCTCTGTCTCTGTGCAGCTTTTGTTCCAGCTCTTTCTCGGGCAGATGCCCCGGCTCTTCCGCTAGGCTTAGGCACAGAGGCCAAAACAGAAAGCTCAGAGCCCGCTCTTCCAGCAGGGCTGTTCTCTGATGATTCTGCTTCTACAGAGGAAGAAGAATCAGATACGAAGAAGCCTTGGCTGGATCTCACCGGCTTTGCTGATATACGTGCTGGCGTTCGTCCGGCGGGCCCAGTTGACCAGAAGCAAGAATCTCTCGGCGAAGCCCGGCTTCAACTTCAGGCAGAAAAACGTTTCGCTTCAAATCTCGTACGCCTCACGGGGGACTTTCTCTACGACCCGGTACGTGATGAACACGACGTGGATTTAGAAACTGGCCAAGGCGTATTCGATCTCCGCGAAGGTTTCCTACAGACAAGCCCTCTCTCTCCGGCGCAACTCAAGATCGGCAGGCAGGTTCTCACCTGGGGACTTGGCGACCTGATCTTTATCAACGATATGTTTCCAAAAGATTGGAACTCATTTTTTATAGGGAGAGATGTTGAGTATCTCAAAGCGCCGTCTGACGCCGCCAAGTTTTCTTACTATGCAGATACGATTGGCATAGACTTTGTGTATACCCCACGCTTTGATGCTGACCGCTTCATCGACGGGCACAGAGTCTCTTTCTACCAACCTGCTGTTGGAGACATCGTAGGGCGTTCAAATGCTGTCGTTGTAGATGAGCGCGACGATTGGTTCCGTGAAGACGAGTTTGCTGCCAGACTTTTTGGTACGTACAACAGCTTTGAGCTCGCTGCCTACGTATATAGCGGATACTGGAAGAGCCCAAATGGAGTAAATCCAATGACTGGCGAAGGGATCTTCCCGCGCCTCAATGTTTACGGTGCCAGTGCACGAGGCCCACTGGCTGGGGGTCTCGCCTCGCTTGAATTTGGCTATTATGATTCTCAAGATGATACGAGAGGAGACGATCCATTCGTAAGAAACTCTGAAGTACGAATTATTGCAGGGTTTGAGCGTGAGATCGCCTCAGAACTTACCGCAAGTATGCAGTACTATCTTGAATACACCCGAGACTTTCACCGCTATCAGGCAACTCTTCCTCCAACCGCAAGTGATCGTGATGAGGCAAGGCATATGCTCACTCTTCGCCTCACGCAACTACTGATGCAACAAAATTTTACCCTTTCACTCTTTACCTTCTGGTCTCCATCAGATGAAGATGGCTATCTTCGCCCGAAGATCCACTACAAATGGTCCGACCAGTGGGCAGCAGAACTTGGTGGAAATATTTTTCTTGGAAAAGAAAAAAATACCTTCTGGGGACAATTTCAAGAGAACACAAACATCTATACTGCGGTGCGGTATAGTTTCTCATAATTTTTTTAGTTCTTTCGGAGAACAGTACGATGACTCATCTCGAAGTTGCTTTTCCTGGTGGCAAAAAAGTTGACATCCACTACAAGGGCTTTCATATTGAAACAGATCAAAACGGAGAGACTCCCACCCCTTTTGATCTCTTCCTCGCATCGATTGCTTCATGTGCCGGCATATTCGCACTCTCATTTTGTCAGCAGCGGGACATCCCTACCGATGGACTCAAACTCGAAATGCACCAAGAGTTTAATAACGAAACAAAGCTCCTCTCACACCTACAACTTAAACTTACGGTGCCAGCTGAATTCCCCATGAAGTACGAGTCAGCAATTGTTAAAGCAATGAATCAGTGCCTCGTAAAGAAGCACCTCTTCGATCCACCTGAGTTTAGTTTTGTAGTGGAAGGGATTTCATAATCTCCGCACACGTGGTTTTAGTGACTCTTCTTTCGACACTCACGGTGGCTCACCCAGATAAGCCCCATCATCTTCATATTAATAAAGATAAAACGGATAATCTGCCAAGGAAGAAACTTTCGAAAAAACAGTGTCACACCAGTTGGCTGGGAGGCAAAATACTCAGCGGTTTTTTGGCGTTCGTGTTTCATCTTCTCACCTCCTACTCTGGTAACATATGCCAACCTGGCTTCATCTTGGCTTTGTACATAAAGACATGATGGAGCAAGTTCTTAATCCAGTGACCAGCGAGACCAATTTCACCAAAGGTGTGCTTGAGATCCCGTCCGTACTGCGGAAACCGTTCAAAGTCTGGAATAATAGGATAGACGATAATCGCTGCAGCCGAGCCATCAAGAAAACCTGCTCCTCCAGAGGCGACACACGCAGCACCCATGTCTGCCATAGAGGCCGTGTGTGGTGGACACTGCTTGCCAAGAATACGATCAGCAATATTACGTGCAACTACTTTGGCCATTGTTGCCGAAGGCATTCCCGTTCTCGGTGGAGCAGGAGAAACAGGGGTGCCGTTGGGGCTCACTGTCGGACGTGAAATCGCATGTGGCGGGGCAAAAGCGATACCGACTGAATAGATCGAGTCATAATCAGGATTTTGGTATGTCTGTGGCCAATCACTTGCGGCCCAGTCGTCATAGCTCTTCTTTGAATAATCAGCATCAACTTTCATAAAGCCATTAGGCATAAAGAGCTTATCTGTGATGGACTGCCCCTGTTTATCAAACCCTTCTAAGCCTACGCCTCTAAATGGGGGAAGGAGCATCGCAAAATCAAACTCTTCTTCTCCAAATGTTCCATCGAGCCGCTCGTAGTGTACTCTATCTGGTGCAACCGAAGCCGTATGTGCACGCTTAATCCACATAATGCCACGCTCAGCAAAAATTGATTCAGTGAACACTTTACTGTGCGTGATGTATCCACCCTGCTTGAGGTGGAGCCCACCCATACCAAAATCACCGAGTTCGTATTCGTTTGAGATCCAAACAATGTCGGCCTTGTCTCGCACTTTGTGACGACGGAGTTCAAATTCTAGATTTACGATATATTCAAAAGCTGCCCCCTGACACGTACACGTTCCGTGCCCAGTTCCAACAAGGAAAATTTGCTTTTCACCGCGCTTCATCCGCTCAATACTCTCAGCGAAGGCACTTGCCGCTTGAGTTGCATGCTCTGGGGTACACACCGACCAACTGTGACCACCGTGGGGTCCAAGTCCCTCAGTAACTCCAAAATTTAACTTCGGACCTGTTGCGTTAATTAAATAGTCGTATTCGATCTTTTCTTCACTGCCTTCGTGCCCCTCATCAGTTCGTTCAACAAGAATGTATGGCGCTGAGGATTCTTGATTGCCTTCCGGGTGTATCGATTTTGCTTTTGCTTGATGAAACGTAATGTTCATGCGGTCGTATACAGGCTGAAGAGGAAAAACCACCTGAGAGGCTTCCATCCGGCCAACTCCAACCCATATATTTGAGGGGATCCAGTTATATGTAGCAAGCGGGGAAACAACGACTACCTCATCCTTTTTAGGTAGCCAGCGACGGAGGAAACTTGCTGCTGTATGACCAGATACACCAGCTCCAAGAACAACGACTCGAGCCATATACGCATCCCCTGAAGAAGCACACCAAGCTTTAAAAGTACGACGGAGCAGAAATACTACTCTACTACAAGGCAGTATATACCCCTCATCAAGTAGTTGCCAATCAATACCGTGTGTCGTTTTACATTTTTGATGAAAACGGCTTTAGATTCATTGAAAAGCAGCCAGAAAAGAACTTGCGAAGCCTACCGAACAACCACGAACGACGTTGCAATTCTTGTCGCACTATTCTAAAGGCTCAAGAAACCGAAGCCCTTCTGGAAGTAGGTGTCTTGCTCGTGCTTTGGTTTTCAATCTCTTTAATGCATTTTTTTGAATTTGCCGAACTCGTTCGCGGGTTATCTTCAGGACTGTTCCGATCTCCTCAAGGGTGTGCTCACGCTTAAGCTCTCCTTGTCCTAGACCATACCGCATGAAGAGAACCGTACGCTCTCTTGGTCGAAGCTCATTGACAAGTTCTAAGATAATTTCGTCCTGCTCTTGACGTGCAACCGAGTCAGGCACTGCATCATCAACTTCTCTCCTCCCAGACGGAGAGTTCGTAAGAGACAGGCTGTTCCAAGGATCACTTTCTTCTTCAAATATTCCATTCGATGAAAAAAGCGATTCAACAGAGTGGGAGCGAGAAACCCTTCTCGCTTCTATCAGTGTTAAAAACTCTTCAACCTTGTCTTCTTCCCAACTCAGCCGCTTGGCTAGTTCAGAGGCAGAAGGCTCTCGTCCTTGACCATTAAAGTAGCTCAAAGCCCCGTAAAAAGCTTGCCACTCATCCGGTTGCCCAACGTAGTAAGAAGTCGGTACTTTAATTAGTTCGTCATTATGCATCACAGCCGTGCGAATAAACCTATGAACCCATGAGGTGGCATATGTGGTCAAGTGCTGACCTCGCTCTGATTGAAAATGACGAATAGCATGCATCATCCCAGTGATGCCATAACCAGTTTTGCCTCGAAGATCGAACGTTCGTGCCCTGATCTTCTTGGCTACTGAAACAACAAACAAAACATGACCATCGAGAATCTCCTGGCTTTTTTCTTCTATAGCCTCTCGCAGAGGAGATATCTCAGCACAAAGTTTATTGAGCGCTCTCGGTGTAACTCCACGCCGAAAATAGAACCCCCTGAGATCACATAATAACCTTTCAGCCATGCCTGAAGAATCTTCACTACAGTGACTTTGAGCAAAGTGGGTAAGCAGTGAGTTTGGATCAAGAGCGTCTCGCACCTGTTCTATAAAGCGATCTCCCTGTTGTTCACCGAGAAGAGACACAATAGATGGCTCATGTACACGAGACCCCTTGGCAGCTCCCTGCTCAAGCAAGTCACGGACAATACAACACTTCCTCAGAGGTACGCCTTGCTCAAAAAGCTCAGCTATCATCTCACAAGAACTTGGAGAGTCAGCCAGACTATCTTCAAGCACAGCATCAAGAAGCGTAAGAGATTCCGGAGAAAAATATCGAGCTACCTTGGACCGTAACGCTCTTTCCTCATCAACAATGACGTCAAATGCGTCCCAAAACTTATCAAACCCTGAAGGGTCAACTATACTCTGAGCTTTTCGCTCTTCGAGGGAGCCAACCTCAGAACACACCTTCATGCTCAACTGTTCGCGCTTCTCAAAACGCTCTGCATAGGGCACTTCTTTTTGGAAATCTCTAATGAGCTCAGCAATACTACCTAAAGTTCGAACGTGATTTTGAAGTGCTTCGCCTGGAGAAAAATCATCTGGTGAGCTCTTTTTCGTAACGACTCGGGAAAGCTCCTCAGCCATCCTCGGTAGCGTAAGCACTTTAAGCAATGCCTCGATCCGCAAGGCCCTTAACTCCTGCAAAATAGGGCAAGCTTCATTAAAGCCCATTGCTGGATGAGCTTTCCCAACCTCCTCGAGAAATTGCCCGACATCCCCAAGCGCTCGCATGCGCTCTGTTCTCCTTCGTTGAGTAGGCGTCTCCCTCACCTCGTCTTGTTTTCTCTGAGAAACAAAAAAAGACCTCGCTGTAGGTGTCAGATAATCCAAAGCATTTCTCATGGTACCACGACTGACATTCGCTTGCGTTGCTAACTGCGCGATAGTCTGTCTTGGTGCACTTTTGTCTACACTACCTCCAATGATCTCTAAAAGTAGCTGTAAAGCTTTTTCAGTTTTACTGCCAGCTCTTGGCGGCTGATGAGAGAGTAGCTCATGGTTTCCGATTGTTTCAAAACTTCCACTTACTTCGGTAGCAAGAGGAGAACCTATTGAAGGTAGAGCGAGCTGACTCAAGTCATCGCCTTGATCTCGATATTCAAAAAGCACATGAGGAATCGCGCGAAGAACTATCTTTCTTGCTGCCGCCAGCTCCTGCTCTACTTGAGAAGAAGGCTTTGAGTCTTCTTTCGCAATCTCACGAAGATTTTTTCCTTCAAGATAAAATCGAAAAAATGATAGTGCTTGTTCATGATCTTTCTTCAATAACAAGTTCACGATTTGAGTTGTTTGACGACTACCGTGAGGATGGACTGAAACATGAAAGGCACGATCTGTAAGAGGACCAGTTCCAAAAGCAGAGATGTGAGAGGACAAGCGCACAAGTCGATCAAACGACGACTCCCCTTCTCGACCTACTCCAGCAGGCACACTCCTGTGAAGATCCCAAGACTCAATAGCCTTACCGACACCAAAGCGAATATGTTGACGAACGGTTGAAGCTTGTCGTCCTGGGAAACCTTGAACATGCAGGTCTGCTATCGGTGAAAAGACATTCTCATCAAGAGCATCGAGAACCAGTGGGAGATAATCATCACATATGACAGATAATCTATCTTTCCGAAGGTCATTAGAACGTAACTCTTCTAAGAGATCCTCAACAAGGTCTTGGAGGATCGGATCAACGGAGATTACTTCGTCAGGAAAATGGCACTCTGCCAGGTGGGGACTAGATGCGTGTACTGCGCTCATACAGCTAAAGCGATTCTTATGATGAAGGTAGAGTATTGAAATGAACAGAGAGCAATAACTCTAAAGGCTCCCAGTTCAAATGTAAAACTTTATTCTACCTGCTCAATCAAAAGTTATCTGCTTGGAACGTTGCACGAACAAGTGCAAGGCAGCTGGCCTAGAGAAAAGGCATGAAATCGAGCTTGTGCAAGTACAAGAACTGCTTAGCGAAGGAGTGTTAAGCGCTCTTGAATCTCTTCCGGGTTGTCCTCGTAGGTTCGTAAGCTTTGCTGTAGAGAAACCGGGTCAAGGTCGAGATGAAGCGCTACCCAAGCAAAGCTAAATGCTTGCTTTGGTGTGAGCTTTCCAAAGAGCCACTGTCGAGCACTACGCACTACGTGCCGCTCGCAGTGAGCAGTTCCAAAAGCATCACAGATAGCTCTCGCAAGCACAGCGGCAAGCAGATTTCTCTCTGGCTTTACCGGGGATTGTGCTTCATTGTCATCTTCTTCGGGTGAGAACCTGCTGAGTGCAGATGAGGAATTGCTCATAATTGAGAAAGCTCCTGGAGGAAGAGATTGGTGTGTGCTGACTCCTTGACGGCCCAGACAATGCCGGCTTTAAGGCCACTCAGATGAGATATACAAAGTGGTCAAAAACTAGTCAGGCAAACCACCAATAATATTCAAAAAAAACCGTGTTAACTTTAACACACCTAAAGCTTTTATCTGCAAAGGCCTGTAGCGTCAAGAGAATTAGTCAAAGGTTAGAGAATAAAATAAATAATCGTGATTTTTTGACTGATAAGTAGTCTAAAACACTAGGCTTGTTTTAAGAGTCAGAACGGTGGTTTGATTAAGCTCGGCGCAAAACAGGCACGATTACGTATGCTTTTCGTCGAGGAAGGCGCACCCTACAGCTACGAAAACATTCGATCCCAGCCCGAACCGTATAGCGAATCGGTGAATCGTAAAGACAGGCAGAAAGAAAAAGGGGCCCTCAGCGCCTCCTCAAAGGGTGCTCAAGCCTTAGAGGAAGAAAAAGGGGACAAAAGAGGGATTCCTGAGACCTTCAATCTTCCGCACTCATCCATAAAGAATAGGCGCGAAAGCGCCGAAAACATATTTGTGGGCGGTCTCACGTTTTTTGAGGTTTCAGGTATTTTTTCCTGGTTATCACAAAACTGTTGCTCAATAGGTTAAAGGTTTTTTCAGGTTTTGAAAACCGCCCTCCTTTTCTCCCTTATCAAACTCCGCTAAAGAACTGATTTTAGTAGGGTTTGTTAAGGGAGTCCTTTTTTGTATTCTCCCAAGATCAATCCTACTTGTTTGACATTCTTCCTTCTTTTCTATAGGTTACCTCGTCTAGTTCGCCCTTATGGCGGCTTTTTAACACTGCAATTTTATTTATATTTCTATACCGACCAGAGAGCAGTAAGAGATGAAAAAGAAGCTTTTTGTAAGCAACCTTGATTTTGATATCACCGAAGACCAACTCAAAGAGATGTTTGAAGGAGTTGGACAAACAGTAAGTGTTGTACTCGCCGTAGAGCGCGAGTCAAAGAGATCAAAAGGCTTTGCCTTTGTTGAAATGGAGAGCGAAGAACTTGCAAAGAACGCCATTGAAGAGCTTCACGAGAAGACAGTAAACGGTCGCCCTATTCGCGTAAGCGAAGATCGCGGTAAAGGTGGTGATTCCGGTGGAGGAAAAGGAAGTGAGCCTGGCGAAAGACGTCAACGCGAGCACCTTCCACCAATCCAACGCATGCAACTCTTTCGTCGTCGCCAAAAAGTTGATCCATTTATCGAAGACCCATCAAAGGTAATTGATTTTCGAGATACTGCTCTTCTTGGTCGCTTCATGAGCGAGCGCGGAAAAATTCTCTCGCGTCGTCTCACTGGGCTTACAGCTTACAACCAACGTCAGGTAGCAAAGGCTATTAAGCGCGCACAGAGCCTTGGTCTTTTGCCGTACCGCAACTAGACTTCTTATTACTGTCTCACTACATCATTTGCTCTCTTTTGTGGAGTTGTCCATAGAAGGATGATTGCACCTCATTTCCTAATGGTTTGAGATTCAAACTTATTATTTATAACGCGAGGTACGCGAAGCTCTACTTTCTTCGCGTACCTCGCGTACTTCGCGTTATAAAATTGATAAACTATACTACAAAGGAAGCTTTACGCTTCTCAATCCCAGCTCGAACCCCTTCGGCGAACTCATCACTGGCATAGTTGATTGCCTGGCAATCAGCTTCCCGCTCTAACGCGCTTGTCATATCGGCTGAACCACAACGCAGCGTGTTGAGAAGCTGCGTCGTCGCCTCTGGTCCACACGAACAAATCTCGTGAGCCACGCGCTTGGCTGCTGGGAGAACCTCTTCGGTAGGTAAAAGCTCTGATGCAAGCCCTCTGCGCAAGACATCATCACCAACAACAATACGGCCTGTAAGCATCAGCTCCATCGCAGCTGCTTGACCAATGACTTGCGGGAGAAACCAGGTCGCTCCCATACCCGGATGAAGACCGAGCCGTGTAAAGGTGAACCCAAGCTTTGCCTTCTCTGCACAAATACGAATATCACAAGCACACGCCACACACAGACCTGCGCCTATGGCATGTCCATTAATAGCGGCGATCAGTGGAACGCCAAGCTCTCGCAAACACAAGAAGGAGTTATAAAACTCGAGCATACGTCGCTTATTTTCCTCACCGGAAAGTTCTCGCTTTTTCTCCAGCATTTCAAGGTTGCCACCAGCTGAAAACGCCCGCCCGGCTCCTGTAAGTATAATGACTCGAGGCTTGCTACTTTCGTTCTTTAAAGAATCAACAAGCGCAGAAAACTCTTTTGCCATCTCTTCTCCCATAGCATTGAGCCTATCTGGATCGTTGAGAGTAATGGTAGCTATTGCGGTATCGTCTGTTTCAAAGAGGACCAATGACATATGCGGATTCCCAGTATAAAATTAGATCGGCTCTTAAATGAAAATCTGAGATTTTGATTTGCGCCTAGTGTTCCGACAAAAAAGTTTTTCACCTAACGGGGAGGAACACTTTTTCGCCGAATGGCGAAAACCCCCGGAGGGACAATACGGCTGGCTAGTGCTATGCCCAGAAAGAGTTTGAACGAAGTGAAAAAACTTTTTGGGCATAGCACTAGTATATACTGTTCCTAGATTGACAAAGATCCTTGCATAAAAGCAAGACTCTATCAGAGACAATACACATGATTGACTTTCAGTCTCTTACCGCTGTTTTTTTTGATGCCGACGACACTCTCTATCGCGTAAGAGAAAGTGTCGGCCATCACTACGCACCTATCCTTGCCAACCACGGGCTCCACTTTACCCAATCAGAGATTGATGCTGTCACCCCGCAAGCGTGGAAAGCAATTGAGGAAGACTACTACAACGTCAAAGAGCACTACCATACTTCTCACGAGCGCGATTCAGCCATTTGGAGGAACTATCTCGAACAGGTTCTCTTTGGACTCGATGTATACCCAAGCCAAAGTGATTTTGAGGCTCTTTACAGTGATATTCACAGCCACTTTGCAACAGAAGACTCTCGCGAGCTTCACGATTTTGTCGTCGATTTTCTCTATGAGCTCAACCAGCTCTCATTTACCACGGGGGTTCTCACCAATAACGATCGCCGCATCCATAAACTCATTCCTGATCTCGGAATCTCAGAGCACCTTGATTATGTTTTCTGTGCAGGAGATCTCGGCTGCCGAAAACCATCACAGGAGGTGTTCAAGGAGATCGCTAAACGCATTCGCGTTTCACCTGAGAAAATTCTCTATATAGGAGATAGTCTTGACGCCGACTACCATGGGGCACGAAACGCCGGATGGCAAGCTGTGTGGTATAATAGGAAAAAGAAAGAACTCCACGAAGACGTGCTTCACGTATACTGCTTTTCAGAGATGATCGATTGGTTACGCCAATCTCGTTCGTAAAGCATCAAGCTCTTCGGGAGTACCGATATCACTCCAGACAAGCTCCTTGGGAGTAAAAGCGCGAAGCGCTTCCCCCTCTTTAGCCGCAGCCAAAAATGTCCGAATAATAGAAAACTTTGCCTCTGATTCTTTCGCTAAAAATTCAAAAATCCGTGGGGAGAGAACGTATATTCCTCCAAAGGAAAGGTGTTCTGGTTGTTCGCACAAGGCTACTTGCTCTTTGTCCCCGGTTGCTTTGTTCTCCCAGCCAATAAGCTGGTGTCCGCCATCAAAGAGCAGCACTCTATCGTGACCAGAGGTAAAAGTGAGAAGGGTACCGAGATCGTTTGATGCATTGTGTGCTGCCACAATCTCTTCAAGAGGCATTTCACAGAAAATATCGGCATTGTGAACAAGGATAGGATCGTTGCTGGAGAAAAATTTTTTTGCAGCAAGAAGTCCACCGCCAGTTTCGAGGAGGTCTTCTTCTTGGGAGAAATGGATAGTCAGACCAAATGAGTCATTGGACTCAACAAACGTACGCACCATCTCTGGGAAATGGTGAACATTAATCACTATCTCTTCAATTCCAGCAGACTGAATGCTCTCAATCACATAGGCAAGAATCGGTCGCCCACCGACTTCAACGAGACACTTTGGTTGGGCTGTGGTAACTGCCCCAAGACGGGTACCAAGGCCAGCAGCAAAAATCATGGCTTTCATAGCGATTATCTACGAAAATTTACTATGTATTTTCAGCATATTACGCCTGTTTGGGCGTTAAGCTACTTTTTTTTCATCCAAGACCTCGAATCAATCATCTTAAATATCGATACCTATACTGTGCATAGCGCGTAATGAATACGTGCCCCACAGAGAAAGACTCGATATGGCACTAGCAGGACGAGGCGGTCGTGGAAGTAAAGACACTACACGCCGCTACAGTAATACAGAGAAGGCCGCAATGGTACTCCTTTCTATGGGAAAGGAAATTGCGTCCGAGATCCTGAGAAACCTCGAAGAAAACGAGGTCAAAAGGATCAGCCGTGCCTTCATGCTCGTATCGGAAGTTCCGCGAGAAGATCAATTTAAGATTACCCGTGAATTTCATTCCATGATTAAAGCAGGGGAGACTCTGCTCGTTGATGGACGTGAATTTGCGAAAGACGTTATTGCTGATGCTTTTGGTGACGAAGCTGGAGAAGGCCTCCTTGAGTACATTACTGGCTCACGTAAAGAACCAATTAGCCAAATTATCGCTGATATTCCTGAAAAGATCCTAAACTCATTCATTGCAGCTGAGCACCCTCAGACTATCTCATTTCTTCTCACCAAGATGAACCCTGACCAAGGCGCACAGGTTCTCCAAACGATGAATGAAGAAGCCCAAACCGATCTGCTCATACGTATCGCTAATCTCAACATGGTAAAAGGTGATGTTGTTGATGAAGTGAGAGAAGTCCTTCGTTCGACCCTCCGCTCTGGTGGAATCAACGAAGAAGAAGTCAGTGGTCCAAAATCTGCCGCTGATATCCTCAACTTTGTTGACCGTAATAATGAAGAACGAATCATCACTGAAATTGAAGAGATGTATCCTGACATGGCAGAACAGATCAGGAACCTCATGTTTACTTTCGAAGATTGTAAAAATATCGACGATAAAGGCATTCAACAGGTCCTGAAAGAAGTTCCTCGAGATCAACTCGTACTCTCGATTAAGACTGCCAGTGAAGATCTCAGAGACCTTCTCTTCCGCAACGTATCTAAGCGTGCTGCTGAGATGATTCAAGATGACCTCGAATCACTTGGCCCAGTCAAACTCAAAGACGTCGAGAAAGCACAGCAAGGTATCGTCGACATCGTTCGCCGCCTAGAGGCCGAAGGCAAAATTGCTATTGGTGGTGGTGGTGAAGAAGATCAATACGTCTAAGAAAGGCCACCATAATGAGCACGGCTCCATTTTCATCCTCACAGCCATTTCCTGATGAATGGAAAAATGAGCCTCACCTCTACGGGATTGGTGCAAATACTACAAATCCAAATGAATACGCCACCCATCTCATTCAAACAATCGAGCACTTCAGCAACTCTCTCTTGAGCGAACATGAATCATTTGCTTTTTTTGAAATAGAGGACGGAATAGGAGAATCTCTCCGCAACGCTTTTCAAGGAACACCTACTATTGATAAATTGAGTTGTATCTTTCGAGACGTTTTTACCCTTGAAGATACCGATATTCACCGACGTGCAGCATATGTGAACTGCTTTCCAGAAGTAAAGATTCTCTTCGTTACTGATGCAAAACTTCCTTTAACTCAGCTAGTACGTCGTCTTGTTCATTCATATGGATTTCGAGGATTGATAGTATATCCCTTTGCCTCAATTCCACTCATTCCTATTGCCTCCTTAGAAAAAAGAGTGGATCCATTTATTACCCTCACTGGCTTTGTGTGCGGCTCAGGACGCTTCATGCCTGGCTTTAAAAAACTTATGAGCCTCACCGGGTGTAAAAAATATGATCATCATGGTCGCTCTCATCCGCTCGCCGGAAATGCTCGCTTTGTTCAAAACTTCCGAAAAAAACATACAGGAGAACTTGATTACTACCCTGTGCTGTTTAACGCAGCTCAGTCTGTTGCGGATTCTCTTTCCTACTTCGAATGGGCGGACATACACTGGCCAGCTTCAGTTCAAAAGCTCTGTGAAAATGGCGGCATTCGAGTCCTCTTTCTTGGTCGAGATCCAAGAGATCATTTAATCAGCATGTACTATTTTCTTCGACGCTCTACTGCTGGACTCATGCTCTCTGCTCCTGAGCGTGCCTGCCCAAACGCTGATCTGTTTTTGGATGACTCGAAAAAAGAAGAAGGACTTATCGCTTGCATTGAAGGAAAATATCGAAAAGACATTCCAAACCGTGGATACTACATACCACCAGTAGATCTCCTTGTTGAAAATATGTGCTACTCTCAAAAGAGTAATGATGCGTATCTCGTTCGCTTTGAGAACGTACATGCTGCACACCGAGAAGAGTTTCAGAAAGTCTTCCACTGGCTTGACCTCGATCCAAGCATTCTTCAACCCATTCGTTATGAAGATTACGAAGAAGCAGCAGGGCGAGGAGTGTATAAACGTGAAGTCAAAGCAGGTGAGGATGCGAATGAATTCTCAAAGAAGGGCTGGGTACGAAAAGGAGTTCCCGGGGACTGGATCAATCACTTTACTCCTAAAGTAAAAGAGTGCTTTAAGTCCCGAGTAGGTCAAGGTCTTATAGAACTCGGCTATGAATCCTCATTTGATTGGTAGCAGACGAATGTACCTCAATCAACCCGCTGAACTGTCCAGGAGCGTGTTTTATACGGCACAATAACAGAATCAAGAGGCTCAATCTCTTGTGCAATAGCTTCAATAATAGCCTCAAATCTCTCAGGCCCTGCCTGGGCTTGAATATCATTGACCGATCTCCAAGCACCGAGATAGCGCTCTTTGGTCATGTCAACTTCATGCTCAGCTTCGATGAAAACGCAATCCGTGAAATGTCCAGTCGAAAGTAACTTCGAAGAAAGATCCTGCATATGCTTTGCAGAACCGGAAGAAACACGATTCAGCTCGGGGACGATTTCATAGATACGTGCTTCAATCTGCATATGAAGCTCACTTCGTTGAAGGTCACGTGGATTCCACATGCAGGTAAAGAAGCCTCCTGGTTTGAGAATACGGTGAAATTCGGTGAGCCCTTTCTCAAGATCAATCCAGTGAAAGGCTGAAGCTGAAGTGATCCAGTTCACACAATTATTTTCGAGACCAGTTTCTTCCCCGCTTCCATTTTTCCAAGCGGCACCTCGAGCATGAGATTCTCCTTCCTGTCTCATAGCATCATTTGGCTCAATAGCGGTAACGTGCAACTCTCGCTTGAGGAGTAGTTCAGTAAGTTTGCCTGTCCCTGCTCCCACATCAGCAATCGAAAAGTCCCCCTTCGGCATTGCTCCAACGTACTTGGTCAAGACAGAGAGGACGGTCTCAGAGTAGCCAGGGCGATTGATATAATCTTTTGCGAGCTGAGTGAAATCGCCTTGCTTCATAAGTGGCCTCTTTCTATAGAAATCAATAAATATCAACAGCTTAGCTAGCCAGACATCGAATCTTTTCTCTGTCCTCGAGCATCTTAACCTAGGGATCTTGTTCAAGCGAGAATATTTTCAGCCCCTCGTCTGTATGTTTACTTTGAGAACGTAGCTCTCTATGGCCACCGTCTGCTTTCAGTCAAAGGCAACAACACTTTGCCAACTTCAAGAGTACCTGCAGAGCGCAGTTATCCCAGACCTCAAATGGTTTACTGCCTTAAGGTGGAAAACACAATCACAAGAAATTATCGAAGAGATTCAGAGCCATTTTGGAAGCAAGACCGTAGTCATTCGAAGCTCTGCCACTATTGAAGATTCTACCTCTTGCTCAATGGCTGGGGCTTTTTGTTCTGTTTTGCATATAAACGCTTCAGAAGATGAGCAACTTCGAGCAGCAATAGATCGCGTCGTTACGTCATTTCACGAACACCACCACGAGGACAATCAATTTTTTGTACAAGAACAAGTTGTCTCTCCAAAGATAAGTGGTGTGCTTTTCACACGTGATCTCGACTCATTTGCTCCGTACTATATCTGCAACTACGATGATCACTCAGGAAGCACAGAATCAGTCACGTCTGGATCCTCGAACACATTACATACTTGGATACGGTATAAACACGCTCCTCACTCAATCAAGAACGCTCCCCTAGAGAGAGTCATCCAATTGGCTCAAGAACTCGAACATCTCTTTGATTGTGATCATTTAGACATCGAATTTGCTCTGGGACACGACGATACCTTGTATCTGTTTCAAGTACGCCCACTTGTCTCTCAAAAGAAAGCGAACCTCTTCGAGCACCACCACTTAGGTATTAGTCTCGATAAAATCTATAGAAAAATAAAAAAACTCAACGCCCCGCATCCAGGCCTACACGGAAAACGAAATATTTATAGTATCATGACCGACTGGAATCCAGCCGAAATGATCGGGACAAAACCACGCCGACTTGCACTGAGTCTCTATAAAGAGCTTATTACTGATGCTATTTGGGCTTATCAGCGGAATAACTATGGATATCTCAACCTACGGAGCTATCCACTTCTCGTCTCTTTCCTCGGCAACCCGTATATCGACGTGAGGTGTAGTTTTAATTCGTTTATTCCTAGCGATCTCGATTCAAGCATCGCAGGAAAACTCGTTGACTACTACATAGACCGACTCACGAACGCACCAACGGAACACGATAAAGTGGAATTTACTATTCTCTTTTCTTGTTACTACCTTAATTTTGTTGAAAAAAGCAAAGTCCTTCTCGAACATGGGTTTTCGGAACTTGAACTCGATCGAATTAAATTTTCACTCCTGCGGTTAACAAATAATGTCATTTCTCCAATATCCGGACTCTATAAAAAAGATTTACGTTCTTTCTCATATCTTGAAGAGCGCTTGAAGGAAATTACCGAAAGCGACCTGCCATTACTCGAAAAGACATACTGGCTCATTGAAGATTGTAAGCGATATGGAACTCTCCCCTTTGCTGGGCTCGCACGTGCTGGTTTTATAGCTGTGCAATTTCTCCGCTCATTTGTCGATCTTGGGATCTTCACCGAGGGTGAAATGAATCGTTATATGAATTCGCTCAATACCATTGCCAGACAACTTTCAGATGATACTCGCTCGTATTCCACTGGAAAGCTCTCTCGAGAAGACTTTCTTCAACGCTATGGTCATCTCCGTCCTGGTTCATACGACATCACATCACTAAGATACGATGAGGCTTTTGAGAAATATTTTGAACATACAAGCTCCCCCCTGGGAGATGAAAGAGAGGGTTCGTTCAACGTCTCACGACAACAAAAGAAGCAAATCGAAGAACATCTCATTGCAAACGGAATTACTGCCACAGCCGACGAGCTACTCCTCTTCATCAAAGAAACGATCGAAGGAAGAGAATACGGAAAGTATGTTTTTACAAAAAGCCTAAGCCAAATACTCTCCTACTTAGGGCAGCTAGGCCAAAAATATGAGATCACAAGAGAAGGCCTCTCACATCTTAATATACGCACGGTGCTCGATCTGTACTCATCTCTTTGTCATCGAGACGTGAAAGATATCTTCGAAGGTGATATCGCGAAGAATCGCGCAGACTATGAGCTCACAAAGGCCCTCAAGCTTCCTCAACTCATCTTATCTGAAGATGACGTGTATGAGTTTTCACTCGGCAATGTTGAACCTAATTTTGTCACTCACGAAAAAGTGACCACACCCATTGTGTGTGAGCACGAGTTTGATACGACAGATTTGACCAACAAAATCGTGCTTATTCCAAGCGCCGATCCTGGATACGACTGGATCTTCTCTCGCAACATAGCAGGACTCATAACGATGTTTGGAGGCGCAAACTCTCATATGACCATTCGATGTGCTGAACTCCAAATACCAGCTGTGATAGGGTGTGGAGAACAAAACTATGCTCAATGGTCAACAGCGAAGATGCTTGAGATCGATTGTTCGAATAAGCAGGTGAAAACAATTCATTGAAGAACATCCTTGTCACTCAACGACTCATTCTACACGACGCATATCATGAGATTCGTGACACCCTTGATGTATCATTTGCCAACCTCTTCTCGCTCCTGCCCGCGCTGCCTATTCTTGCTTCGAGCCACATAGATCCACAGGTCTATTTTAGAGAGCACGTACTTGATGGGATACTATTGACTGGCGGAAACGATCTCGGAGTCGTAAACGATTGCCCTCTATCTCACAAACGAGATGCGTTTGAACGAAAGATTGTAGAACTTGCTCTAGTCCGAAAACTTCCTGTGCTTGGGATCTGTAGAGGGATGCAGTTGATAGCTCACTACTTTCAAAGCACACTCTGTGAACGACCAGGTCATGTTCGTTGTAATCATACGTTGAGCCTTGCAGACGGAAGATACTCTGAACTGCTCTCTGAGATACACACTGTCAATTCGTATCACAACTATGGCATAGATCAGCTTGGCCCTTCGCTTCGATCGATTGCCTATGCACCCGATCATTCGCCTGAAGCCATAGAACACGAATCTCTACCAATTCTCGGAATTGCCTGGCATCCTGAGAGAGATGAACTTGATCGCGAGGGCAACCTTACTTTATTACGAAAGTTTTTCGATATTGAGGGATACACTTTATGAAGGCTCTTATACTTGCCGCTGGCCAAGGAACAAGATTGGCACCCCTGACTGACGATCGACCAAAGTGTTTAGTTGAGTACAAGGGCCGACCACTCCTTGAATATCTCTTATCAACCTTTCGTGCCTGTGACCTTACCGATATCACTCTTATCGGTGGGTATAAACATGAGTGCTTAGAACCCTACGGACTTCCGATACTTCGAAATAACCATTTCGCAAGCACGAATATGGTCGAAACTCTCTTTTGCGCCGAGCAAGAGATGACTGACGATCTTATTATTTCTTATGCTGATATCATTTACACACCTGAAGTGCTTCAAAAACTTATTGATAGTCCACACAGCTTTTCTGTCGTTGTCGATCAAGATTGGCTTGAGCTTTGGAAAGAGCGAATGTCAGATCCCCTTGCCGACGCTGAGACTCTCCGCATCGCTCAAGATGGCACACTCAAAGAGCTAGGAAAAAAGCCAACCTCTTACGACGAGATAGAAGGACAGTATATTGGCCTGATAAAGATCTCCAAAGAGGCTTTGGATAAAGTTCGCACCTATTACCACTCTCTTGACCGAAATGCTCTCTACGATGGAAAAGATTTTCGAAACATGTACATGACATCGTTTATCCAGTCCATCATCGATCACCTCATGCCTGTTCACCCAATATATGTACAGGGAGGATGGATGGAGGTGGATGAACCAAGCGATCTTCGTATTCATCGTGATATTGAGCTTGTTCATACATAAGCTCACACCCTCTCTTTGAGAGATATACTCAATGAACGCAGGTTTGTCGCAGACAAAACTGATTGAGTATAAAATGCGAAGCATTTTCGAGGTCTCCTCGGGGAGGCCGCACGGCCCATTTATGGGCCTGGGGGATACAAATATACCCCGTGAAAAGAAGCGCCAAAATCGATCAGATTTTGACCAAGAAGTACGACAAACCTACGTTCACGGGGTATATCTTGTTCGATTTTCGGTTCGTTTCGAGGAGGCCGAAGAATCGGAACAACCAAACAGGCTTCTTCTTTGGCATATCCCGTTTATAAGGGAAAAAGACCTGGATCCGTTCGCCCAATATGCTACCCTTACCAGCCATAGAATTTAGAATTACTACTCTGCAGGGGATTCTCATGACTGGACAAACAACTCACCCTTCAACAGGTTTTGATTTCTCACAACTCATGAACCGCATAAAAAGCGTGTTCTTTGAAACTGGCACTTTCTGGTCAGAGGTTAAAGATGACGAACCAACGAACGTCCAAGGAATCATCACGACTCTCCTTCTTCCCCTTGCTACTCTTTCAGCTATCTGTGTTCTGATCGGATCAGCGTTTGTTGGTATCTCGATTATGGGCATCCATACGAAGACTTTCTTTTTTCCAACGCTCCTTGAACAAATCGTACGTGTAGCTATTACCTGCCTCTGGGTTTTTGCAGGCGCAAAGTTACTCTGCTTTCTTGCTCCAAAATTTGAAGGACAAACTACAGAGCATCATGCTGCAAAGCTTTTAACATTTACTCTCTACCCATCGCTTTTCGCTGGTATTTTTACCCTCGTACCTATGGGGCTTATCACCTTTGTTGCCATGCTTATCTCTCTGTATGGTTTTTACGTGTACTTTAAAGGGTGCGATAAAATGGTCACTCTTCCAGCGTCAAGAAAAACAGGCTTTTTCTTTGCGAGTATTGCGTGTCTCATTTTGTTCTTTTTTGCCTTGGGTCTCATCACTTCACTTGTTCTCCCAGCTACCACTGATGCAAGCCAGATACAGCAACAGATCATGGAAAATTTCAACCTTCCAGCTATGATGCAACCTTAATCTCGTCGCCAGTGTCCCATTGCAATTGAGGTAAATTGTTTTTCTGGCCTAGCACTCGTGAGAAGGCTCACAGAGAAATAACTCTCTAAAAACCCTGTTATAGGGTATAATAGAAAAAGAGAGTGGTATTTTCCTGTGTATAAGCGAGAAGAAACATCAACAGACCCAACTTCTGTAGATCCCGGCGGAGTTCTACGTCGCGAAGAAGTTTTTGGCGAACTGTCCTCAATTGCTCAACAGACCCTCTATAACCAACTCGAACAACTCTCTCCTCCTTGGGTTCACACCCTCTTTCCTCCCGTGCACCACAGTGAATCCATCACAATACTCGCTCATGCAAGGAGAAAGCCCTCGGCCCAAGAGTGCAACGAATTTCTCGCCTCGCTTAAGAAGGTTTTTCACTCAGACGTATCGCTCACAACCAAAATCTGCACGCCAAAAGAAGAGGTTTATGACGTAGTTGAACACAAACTTGGAGATAAACTCGATTACGTCTTGTTCGAACATGAACGACAAGATCCTGTTTTTATCATTCTGAGAGATGACGCTCATTTTGAAGATATTCACACTGTTCGAGAGGAGCTTCATCAAGAGCTTGGCCGTAGAGTTGCCCTTGTATACCCAGAAGAGGCAAGAACTGAGATTGAGGAGGCTATCTCGCAAGGAGATTTTCGAGGTGCTCTTCGTGCCACAAGTCACCTTATCAAATGTCGGGCACGCCAAGCTCGCATTGAGCAATCAACCAACGGGGAACGCTTTGGAAAAATACGACCTGGAGATGTCAAGCGTCAGGTCGCCCACTCTGCTCCACTCGGTGTCGATGTGCGCTCAACTTCTCTTTTACGTGTTCCGCTTCCTTCAGGACGCAATCTTCACGTTGTCGATATTCGGGCTCATATCCCTGACACAGCAGAGAGTAAAATTGAGCCGTGGAAAGAAGAACTCAGTGAACGGCTACGAGCATTTATTATCATCGAGCCTGTCTCGGTGTATGAAGGTACAACGAGACAGCTCACAGACCTCACCGATGATGACGGTATTTTAAGAGATGTTGATGCGCTGAGGCGCCAAGCGAGAAAGATTTCTGGTCGCTTCCCACCAAGTTCACCCGAAAGGGCTCGCCCACTTCCAAGTGATCTTATCGATCTCAGAGACATTCCTTTTCTCTCATTCGACTATGAAACTACTCGTGATGTTGACGATGTCGTCTACGCTACTTCTCATGACAGTAAAGCTCGAAGCCTCACTGAAACTCTCCGTATTCTGGAAGAAGAGCCGATACGAGTCATCACTGGATTTGCGAATGCTGCTTGGAGGGTTCCCCCTGACTCCGATCACGCCGAACAAGCTCGCCGCCTTGGCAATACTCTTTATGCAAACGAAAACTCTCTTTACCTCTTAGGTGAGAAACTCTCGTGCTACGAATTGAGCTTGCTCCCAGAAAAAGATCGAGCTGCCTTTGTACTCGATCGAGTAATCCTCCCTGATGGCACCATCCGTTCCTCGCACCTCGTTCGTGCAAAAATTCGCAATCGAGCTTCAATTCCGATGAGTCAGTTTGCATCACTCCTTGCAGATCGAACTCATCCCCACCACGTCGACGCACTGTTTCTCAACGAAGCAAAACACCGACTCCTCAAATCTCCAGAGCACACCAGAACTATTTACGAAGGAGTTCCTGCTACCTCAGGACACCGCATGATTGAAGCACTCATGATTGCAAGCAAATCTCACTTTGCTGATGTCATGAACGCACTTCACCTTCCTATGCTCTACCGCATTCATGCGCCATTTAACCAAGCGACCGTCGAGTCGTTTCTTACTCGTATCTCTCACGCTGGCATTGATGTTGATGCGGATGACTTTCACGATCCTCACCGCTTACCTTTTCTCATTGAACGCCTACAACAAAGCGGGCAAGGAGACTTATGTCGTGAACTTCTCGATACGGCTATCCGAGGTAGGGCAAGAGTTGCGACACTCAACCGTGGCCACTTCGCACTTGGAGTTGATACGTATGCAGAGATCAAATCGCTGCGAACATATGTCGGTCTCTATCACCAATGGCTTCTCGACAGGGCGCTGAAATTTCATCCCGATGGAATTCACTCAACTCCAAGTGACGTCATCTCAAACAGTTTTCCAACGAAGCTCGTCGACAACTTTTTTCATGATCATCCACACTTCACCAAAGAGAATGCTCAAAAAGAGCGCCGTCATATCAACCGAAAAGAGCGCGTACACCAGCTTCTTACTGAGCGACTCGCCATGTTTCACAGAATTGCACATATTCTCGACAATCAAGGAGAGTTCATGGAAGTGACCGTTACTGATACGAATAGTTCTGTGGCAACACTTTCCGTTCCAGAAGCGGGTCACCGAGGAATAATTTCGCTACACGCTTTTGAGGATTCTCCCCCGGTAGTAGGAGACTCTCTACGTGTGAAACTTGATGGCTTTCTCCCTGAAATCCAAAGATTTCTCTTCACCTATCAATAAACTCTTGGAGGAAGTAGCCTTTCTCAATAGAATAGAAGCCATGAAATGTCCTGTTTGCTCAAACTCTCTTTCTGCTTTTGATGCTGGCTCTTTTACTGTTGATATCTGCAAAGATGGATGCGCTGGCATTTGGTTAGATAAAGGTGAACTTGAGAAATGCAACGAACATACCGATCCCTTTCCTCAAGAGCTCCTGCGAGTCAAAAAATCGCTAGATGTTGTGATTGATAGGAGCAAGACTCGACTCTGTCCATCATGTGAAGATCAAGAAATGACACGCATTACATTGGATGCTGAAACGAATTTTGAGATCGATCAGTGTCCCACGTGCAAAGGACACTGGCTTGACGTAGGTGAACTTGAACACCTTCGTGCCAAAGAAAAAGAAGAAGCGGAGATGAGCGCTCGGATTGCAGACTTTGAAAAGCAAGTAGCGGACAAGCTCTCAGATCCTGAGTCAGCTCATAAGGTTAAAGCGTTTGTCACGAAGCTGTTTCGCTAGTGAAATATGATTTTCTTCGGATCGACCTCTTTGATCTCGTACTCTGCGAGATAGTCGTCAGACTCTTCTTCCTCAGCAAAAGGGCTTCTGCCATCCACACGCATACCACGGATTTGGACGCTCCCCTGAAACTGCTGTGAGAAGTCTTTGGCAACCTTATCGAGATTTCGCTTCAAACGGAGAAATTTCCAAGTAAGTACACAGAAGATAAGGCCAAGTGAGATACAAAATGCTGCAATCACACCAAGCAGTAACATCGGTGCAAATACGGCAACCAGGCCAATCAGAATGAAAAAGAGGCCAGGGATAAAGAGGTACCCATTACGCTGAAAGCCGCGTATATTTTGTTTGCCTAATCGGGTAAAATCCATTTTGGTATTGAGCATACATATCCTTCACAAGATGGGTGACATACGTATAGGTAATCACTCATCTGCACATTGTCCACCCTGCCACCAAAAAAGACAAACCATTGCTTCTCACCGAAGAGAGCGGTACACTACGCTTCGCAGTTGCCTCTTAACGAACTGTTATTATTGATTTTATGCTGGCGCTCCTTGAATCCCTCTCATTTGAAGCTTGGCTCCTACAAACAGTGGCCATGGTTATTACCGCCATTATCCTCCCTGGCCTTAAAGTAACGAGCTTGTCTGGGCCTATTTTCGCTGTTTTTACACTAGCCTTTATCAATACCCATCTCTGGAGTGCAGCCCTCTTTTTTAATATCCCTCTCGATTGGAGTTCTGAAGGGCTTATCCTTCTGCTCGCCAACGGTGTGATCTTCTGGCTCGTGATTAAACTTGTTCCAGGAATTGAAGTTTCAGGTATAGGCACGGCTCTGCTTGCTCCAATTATTTTCACCGGCTGTAGTATTTTAACAACGAAGTATGGAGCAAACATTGATTGGATGACCCTACTTCAGATGGTTATCGATACTGTCTCTGAGCTTCGAGACAGCTTGCTCTCTACACAAGACACCGTACCCGCCACCGGACAACCTGTGCCAACTCCAACCCCTGAAACTCAAGCGTTTCTCTCTTTTTCTCATACTTGGTCGTAAGATGAACTTCATTTTAGGAACAAGCGTGTGACTCAACCTCTCCCTTGGCTCACACCCGATCTCGGTCTTGTCGTTAGCACCACACGACGGTGGACAGACTTTCACATATCAGACGGCACTCTCCTTCGAGGCACAGCGGCTACAAAAGCACTCGATATAACTGTAGGCGATACGATTGCATTTACAGAAGAAACTCAAAAAGGATATCTGATCACAGAGATCTTTGAGCGAAAAAATATTCTTACACGCCAGATGGGCAAAAAGGTTCGAAGACTCGCTTCAAATATTGATCACCTCTATGTCGTCACCGCACTGGGAGCCCTTTTTAACACTCATTTCATAGATCGCATTATGTGCACTGCACATGCACAAGACATTCCTTGCTCATTGATTGTCAATAAGTGCGACCTTGAACAAGACGACACCTCAAAAAAACTCATCGAGACATATACCGCACTTGAACTTGAAGTGCTTCTCACGTCTACCAAACAACCAAATGGACTCACTGCACTCTATGAGTCTCTGAGGATGAACGATCAAAAAATCATCTGCCTTGCTGGAGTCTCTGGTGTAGGAAAAAGTTCGATTCTCAATATTCTTGTTCCTGAAGCAGATCGAGAAACCAGTCAAGTAAGTGAAAAAACCGGCCAGGGAAGACAAACCACTTCTCAAGCATTTGCCTATCCCTACCTCACACAGGGGCACCCACCGCTTTTTATTGTTGATCTCCCTGGGGTTCAAAATTTTGGAATCACACACCTTTCTCGTGAAGAGATCCACCACGGGCTGACCGAGTTTGCTCAATTTGCCCAGCAGTGCGAGTATGCAGACTGTCGCCACATTGCAGAAGAATCGTGTGGAATTAAAACGGCGCTCGAAGAAGGTCACTTAAGCAGCTCACGGTATGAATCATACCTGAGCATGCTTGAGGAACAGGAAAGACATAGAGACTATTAGCACTATGGAATCTCAAATTGATTTTCTCACTCCCCCCGCTCAAGTACCTACGTGGAAAACAGTACTGAAAGAAGAAAAAAGCTCTTCCTATTTCAAAGACCTCCTAGCCTTTGTTGAACATGAGCGGGCAAGCGGCAAAGTTATCTACCCGAAAAATAGTGAAATTTTTCATGCCCTGAGCCTGACACCGTTTGAAGATGTGCGTGTTGTGATCATCGGCCAAGATCCCTACCACGGCCCCAACCAAGCTCACGGACTTTGCTTTTCAGTACAAGAGGGAATCGCTGTTCCACCCTCACTCAAAAACATTTACCGTGAACTCGAAGACGATCTTGGATTCACTATTCCATCTCATGGCAACCTCGAACACTGGGCCAAACAGGGCGTTCTGCTGCTCAACGCTGTGCTCACCGTCCAAGCACACAACGCCGGCTCTCATGCAAACCGAGGTTGGGAGCGATTTACTGATTCCATTATTACCCAGCTCAACTCCCACCGCTCAGGAATAGTCTTTCTCCTCTGGGGGTCCTACGCTCAAAAGAAAGGGCAGTTTATAGATCAGAGTAAGCATACCGTGCTCAAAGCGCCTCATCCTTCTCCTCTTTCTGCACACCGCGGTTTTTTTGGTTGTAAGCACTTCTCACAGGCGAACAATATTCTTATCTCACAGGGCCAAGATCCAATTGAGTGGCAATTGCCCCTTGAATTATAGGAAACAACACTATGGATACGAAAGCATACGCCAACCATGGCGCAGATAAACCATTTGTTCCTTACTCTTTTGTCAGACGAGCACCTGGGCCAAAGGATGTCGCAATCACCATTACTCACTGTGGAATCTGCCACTCTGATATTCACACCGCAAAGAGCGAATGGGGTGATGCATTTTATCCGTGCGTTCCTGGCCACGAGATCGTTGGCACAGTGCACTCTGTTGGTGAGAATGTATCAAAGTTCTCAGTGGGCCAAACAGTTGGCGTAGGGTGCCTCGTTGATTCGTGCCGAACATGCCCATCATGCAAAGAGGGACTTGAGCAGTATTGCGAAAATGAAAAGGTTCCTACGTACAATGCCGCCCTATCAAATGGAGATTATACGAAGGGAGGATACTCAAATTTCATTGTTGTTGATGAAGATTTTGTTCTGCGCATCCCTGAAAATCTCGATCCAGCAGCTGCAGCGCCACTTCTTTGCGCCGGAATTACTACCTACTCACCATTGAAGCATGTTGGAGTTCGAGAAGGACACAAAGTTGCCATCCTTGGGCTAGGTGGCCTCGGACATATGGGGGTAAAACTAGCAAACTCATTTGGTGCAGAGGTAACAGTTCTCTCTCGTTCTCCTCACAAACAAGCTGACGCCAAGCGACTTGGCGCAAGCAAATTTCTTCTTACCACCGATGAAGAAGCCGTTGCAAAGCATGCAAATTACTTTGATTTTATTCTCGATACCGTTTCTGCCCCGCACGATCTCGGCCAAGCCTTGAGTATGATCAAGCGAGAAGGAAAACTCATCCTTGTCGGTGCTTCTGATACGCCGCTTGATCTTGAACCTTTTCCACTTATTCTTGCACGACGGTGCATCATGGGCTCACTTATCGGTGGACTGCCTGAGACACAAGAGATGCTTGATCACTGTGGAAAGCATGATATTACGAGCGATATCGAGCTGATTGAACCTTCGTATATCAACGATGCGTATACACGGGTTCTGAAGAGTGACATCAAGTATCGCTTTGTAATTGATTGCTCGAAGCTCTAGGGGAGCTCTCATTTCAGATAAGAGTTAACCGCTAAGACGCAAAGTCGCTAAGAAAAGTAGACAAAGGCCTTTGCGACTTTGCGTCTTAGCGGTTAAAACATGAAAACAATTCGTGACGTGCTCCAAGACAGGTCAATGCAGTCTAGTTCGAGGAAAACTCAAGCTTCAGAGCTCCCTCAAGAAGCACACCAACAACTCTCCCACCCTGCTTGAGCTTACCAAATAGCAACTCATCAGAGAGTGGGTCCTTTATCTCTTTTTGAATCAAGCGTTTCATCGGACGTGCGCCGAGCCGCTCATCGAAGCCCTCAGTGGCAAGCCAGTCTTTGACTTCATCTGAAAGTTCTAGGCTCACTTTGCGTGGTGTAAGTTGCCCCTCAAGCTCAGCGAGAAACTTATCAACGATACGTCGGATAACTTCGTGTGGGAGCGATTGGAAGTAAATGATGTCATCGAGGCGGTTACGGAACTCTGGCTTAAACTTCTTATTGATCGCGCGTTCTTGGTTATCTGTCGAGCCGCTTTGACCAAAACCAATTGAGGCAGACACGGTTGAGCCTGCATTCGTGGTAAGGATGACAACAACATTTCGAAAATCAGCTTTCTTGCCGTGTGAATCCGTGAGTGCTGCCTCATCCATCACCTGAAGTAAGATATTGTAAATGTCCTCATGCGCTTTTTCAATTTCATCGAGTAGAAGTACTGCATAAGGGTGCTTTCGTACTAAGTCTGTTAAGAGGCCTCCTTCCTCGTATCCTACATATCCAGGAGGCGCGCCAATGAGGCGAGCGACAGCGTGCTTCTCCATGTATTCACTCATATCAAAACGGTGAAAATGCACTCCCAACTCCTGGGCAAGCACTCGTGCGAGCTCGGTTTTTCCAACACCCGTTGGGCCAGCAAAGAGAAAACTCCCAAGTGGTTTATCATCAACGTTAAGATTTGCGCGCGAGCGTTTAATGGCTGAGGCAAGAGCTTCGGCAGCATCATCTTGCCCAAATACTTGGGCCTTGAGTCTCAGCTCCAATGTGCGGAGTCGCTCCTCGTCCGTGCTACTCACGGAACGCATAGGAACTTTTGCGATATCAGAAACAACACGTTCAATATCTTTGTCCGTGATAGTTTTCTTTCTTTTCGTGTCACTTAAGAGATTGTTCGCAGCTCCTGCTTCATCAATCACATCAATGGCCTTATCTGGCAGGAAACGATCAGAGATATGTTTGGCAGAGAGCTCGGCAGCGGCACGGAGCGCAGACTTTGAGAATTTGACACTATGGTGGTCTTCAAAGGCTTTTTTGAGTCCTTGTAAGATCTTCACCGTTTCTTCAATAGTGGGCTCATCAAGGTCTATCGTTGAAAAACGACGATTGAGCGCTCGATCTTTTTCAAAGTGCTTCTTGTAATCTTCGTACGTAGTGCTTCCAATGCAACGCATCTCTCCAGAGCCGAGCATCGGCTTTAAGAGATTTGCCGCATCCATCGATCCTGTTCCAGTTGCTCCAGCTCCTACAAGGGTATGAATCTCATCGATAAAAAGAATCGCATTTTGCTGCTTTTTGAGTCCTTGGATAATTGATTTTAATCTCTCTTCAAATTCCCCACGAAACTTCGTTCCAGCAATCAACGAGCCCATTTCAAGTGAGAAGAGTTTTGCGTCTTTGAGAGACTCTGGAACATCACCCGAGACAATGCGCTGGGCAATAGCGTGTGCCATCGCTGTTTTTCCTACTCCTGGATCACCAAGAAAGAGAGGGTTATTCTTCTGTCTTCGGCTCAAAATCTTAATGGCTCGCTCAATCTCTTTCTCACGACCGATGATGGGATCAAGCCTTCCCTCTGCTGCTCGCTTTGTAAGGTCTTCAGTAAAGCTGTGCAGCCCTTTCTTCTTGCCTTTTTTTCTAGGAGCTTCTTCGTCCTCATCGAGGAGTTCTTCGTCATCACCTTCAAGTGAGTCCTCATCAACCTGGCTTACGCCGTGAGAGATGTAGTTAATGGCATCTAGACGGGTGATATCTTGTTGAAGAAGAAAATAAACAGCATGAGACTCTTCTTCGCCAAAGAGCGCGATAAAGACATCTTTTCCAGTAATAAACTCTTTTCCAGACGAATGCATATGAATAATGGCTCGTTGGAGCACACGCTGGACGGCAGGAGTTTGAATGGGCTCACCGTGTGATTCATTCTTGGTTGGAGCATCAAGATGGTCACGAAAGAACGCTTCAAGCTCCCCACGCAGCGCTTCAACATCTCCCCCGCAGTGAACAACCACGTCTTGAATTTCACCATCAAAGAGCAAGGCATACAGGAGGTGTTCGAGACAAAAAAATTGGTGGTGGCGAGTGGATGCCTCACGAAATGCTGCCTCTAAGGTATAACTTAATTCTGTACTAAACATATCAGGCTTCTTCCATTGAACACCGCAATGGGTGTCCTTCAGCTTGCGCTTTTTGCTCAACAAGCACAATCTTGGCCTCTGCAATCTGCTTGGGGTACATACCACACACACCTGCACCTTTATGATGCACTTGCAGCATGATTTGGGTTGCTTCGGCTGGAGTTTTTCCAAAAATCCCTTCTAGCACCGCAACCACAAAATCCATTGTGGTATAATCATCGTTGAGGAGGATGACCTTGAAGAGCTTGGGCTCCTCTAAGTCTGTCTCACTTCTTTCGATTGTCTGGGTACCTGATTCGTGGTCTTCTTCAGCCATAATGGTATCATACTATAGATTGCGATATTGAGTAGAGGACAAAGACGAACTTTTGGCTATTGAAGCATTTCCCCCTGTAGATACCGCTGATGATTATGGCCTGCTTGCTGTAGGTGGGGACGTAGAAGTGCCCTCGCTACTCCTTGCCTACCGGCAGGGAATATTTCCCTGGTCAACATACAGCGATATGTTGACGTGGTTTGCTCCGCCAGAGCGCGCTCTGCTTTTCCTCGAAGATGTACATTTTTCAAAGTCTTTTAAGAAGTTTCTTAAAACGCAGCCATACCACATTCGAATCAACACCAACTTTGCAGGAGTCATCACAAAATGCCAAGAGGTGGTCAATAGAGGAGCACAGGACGGCACCTGGATCACGGACGAGATCGTTCAAGGATACACTGCTCTATTTGAAGCAGGACATGCCTACTCCATCGAAGCGTATCTCAACGACGATCTCGTAGGAGGTCTCTATGGTGTACACATACACGGTATGCTCGCGGGTGAATCCATGTTTTACCGCAAACCAAACGCTTCAAAGGTGTGTCTTGCTTTTCTAGTTGAACGGATGAAACAACTCTCTATCCCTTGGCTTGACTGCCAGGTCATGACAGACAATTTGAAGTCTTTTGGTGCGCGCGAAGTAGCGCGTGATGCATTTATGGAGCTTCTCAAAGAGCAGCTCTCTCGGAAGGTAGATCTTTTCAAGAAAAGTGAAGATATCGGTGTATGGATCCCTTCTTCACCTTGATGGTTTGCAGGTGTACTTTAGATGTTTTGAAACATATGAAAGAATATTTTTAACGCGAAGTACGCGAGGCTCTACTTTCTTCGCGTACCTCGCGTACTTCGCGTTAAAAACAAATCTTAAAAACTAACTCTAACTTTGTCTTAGCGGGCTAGTGTCACTTCAAAAAAGTTTTTTGTCGGAACACTAGAACTGTCGCTCAAGCAACTTAAAGTCGTGATACTTCTCAGCCCGCTCTTCCCAGTAGGATTCGACAGACGGATCATAGGAGAGATCCATTACTTTCTTTCCAATAACTTTAAGAAGAAGACCAATGGGAATAGCCACAAGAAACCAGAGGATACTCACAATAAGAAAGGTCATGACATGGCCAAGCTTAGTAGCAAACGCCATCCAACCACTCCATACCGGAAGAAGTGCTCGTGGGGCTAAATAGCCTGATACTAAAAGGGCGACACTTATTCCAACACACGAAGCAGCTAACGTATTCCAGCTATGGTGGTAAATTTGATAAGCACCAATTGCTAAGAGAATAGCACTGATTAAACAGGCAAATTCTTTGACATGCACGCGCTTGGGGCGACCAAAATAGAGCTCATCGAGCACATCTTGCTTCTGTGTTGCCATCGTAGGCTTAACAAGCGATACCGCCACTGTCACCTTCTCCTCGTTTTCTAATCCAGCTCGAACGTCTCGCGCCAGTTGTCCTTCTCCTGCCACTTTGGCTGCTCCTCTTTACACAACAGATAATTCTCAACAACAAGATAATCCATCTCTGTACGCATGAAGCACGTGTAGGCATCCTTTGGAGTACAGACAATCGGTTCGCCTCGAACGTTGAAACTTGTATTGACCAACACAGAGCACCCAGTCTGAGCTTTGAACGCTCGCAGGAGCTCCGTAAACCGTGGGTTGGTCTCTTCGGTAACTGTCTGCACACGCGCTGAGTAGTCAACGTGCGTGATTGCAGGCAGATCAGAGCGTGGAATTTTAAGCTTTGCAATTCCAAAGAGCTCTTTTTGCTCATCAGTCATCGGAAGACGCCGGCCCTCTTTTACAGGGGCAACGAGCAGCATGTACGGCGAATCAGCATCGAGCTCAAAATACTCTGAAACATCTTCTCGCAACACGGCTGGTGCAAACGGACGAAACGACTCTCGATACTTAATCTTGAGATTCATCTTGGTCTGCATCTCAGAAGAGCGTGGGTCACCGATAATACTACGACCACCAAGTGCACGTGGGCCAAACTCCATGCGCCCCTGGAACCAACCAATCACTTTCTCGTTACCGAGTAAGGAAGCTACTTCAGGATAGAGCTGATCATCGGAGAGCACTTTGTATTTTGCACCGAGAGAGTCGAGTTCGGCTTTGATTTCATCGTTACTAAAAGACGGCCCAAGATAGCTGCCTTGTTGAAAATCTTGTTTATCTGTCGCTTCGCGTGGATTATCAAGGTAGCCGTACCAAACACACAGCGCTGCTCCAAGTGCCCCACCAGCATCACCAGCAGCAGGCTGAATCCAGAGATTCTTAAACGGGCCTTCACGGAGCACACGACCGTTGCCAACACAGTTGAGCGCAACACCACCAGCAAGGCAGAGGCTATCAAGCCCTGTTTCTTTGTGGAGGTAACGTGCTTGACGCAGCATCACCTCTTCAACAACTTCTTGAATAGAGCGTGCCAGGTCCATTTCACGTTGAGAGATAGGAGTCTCTGGCTTACGACGTGGCCCATCAAAGAGGCTCGCAAAATCGTCGTTCGTCATGGTGAGACCAGACATGTAGTTGAAGTATTTGAGATTGAGGTGAAACGATCCATCTTCTTTGAGATCGATGAGGTTGTCATAGATCTGCTGAACGTATTTCGGCTCACCATACGGAGCAAGCCCCATCACTTTGTACTCACCAGAGTTAACTTTAAACCCTGTAAAATAGGTAAAGGCTGAATAGAGAAGTCCAAGCGAGTGAGGGAACTTAATATCCTTTTCAATCGTAAAGGTGTTGCCCTTTCCAATACCTAAGCTGTTTGTTGTCCATTCCCCAACACCATCGATCGTAAGAATCGCTGCTTCTTGATAAGGAGAAGGATAAAACGCACTTCCGGCATGACTCTGGTGGTGTTCGGTAAAGAGAATCTCACCTTCATACCCCAGCTCTGTTTTAATCGTATCTGGGATCCAAAGCTTGTGCTTGAGCCATAATGGCAACGCTTTTGCGTATGAGGTAAAACCTTTTGGCGCCGTGGTTAAGTAGGTCTCTAGGAGCCGCTCAAATTTAAGTACCGGCTTGTCATAGAAGACAACGTAATCAATATCACTTATCGAAAGGCCAGCTTGGCGAAGACAATAGTCAGAAGCATTTTTGGGGAAATTAAAATCGTGCTTCTTTCTCGTAAAGCGCTCTTCTTGAGCAGCTGCGAGAATGTTCCCATCTTGCACGAGGCAAGCGGCACTATCGTGATAGAATGCTGAGATTCCTAAAATATTCATAATCTTCCTACCTTAGAGTAAGGAGTTTTCTCTTGGGCATCATGGCTCACTTGGGCGCGCAAGAGAACCCTAGGTATACAATGTTTTGAGCTCGATTGTCGAGGAATGGGCGGTATTTTCTTGAGCTAAATCTCTAGATATCCTCTGTTATTTCGGGAGGATAGCGTCATCTAGCCCCCACTCACAACCAAGAGTGGGAGGACATGCTATGAAAAAAAATATAACGCGAAGTACGCGAGGTACGCGAAGAAAATATCCCTTCGCGTACCTCGCGTACTTCGCGTTATAAACAAAAAACAAAAGGTACAGTGTTCAATAAGGAATTGAAGTGACCTCACGCGACGACATCCTCAGCGTAATCTATGAAAATGCCGTTCAAGGGTGTCTTTCCTGGAGTTCTTGGGAAAAATTGCACTGCGAAACTTTTGAGAGCTTTTCTTACTTCTTCTCACCAATAAACTCCCCACTGTTTCACTCTCTCTTACAGAGCGATCCAGAGGTAACACCCACGGCCGAGCTCTTTGCTCATATACATGCACTACAATCTGAACACGGGATCCCTTTTGCTTGGATCACTCCACGGCTTGATAGCGAGCAAACGCTCGCTTCCTACAGTGATACCTTTCAGTTTCAAAAGATGAACTCAACCACCGCCATGGCACTTTGCCTTAAGGAACAACAAAGAGAAGAGGCTCCTCTCTCTCAAGGTTCAATTGCCGAGGTCACTGGCTCAAAAGATTTACGTGAGTGGGCAAAGCTTTTGCTTACAACCTATGGCTTTGACGATGAGCTTCAAAAGCCGTGGTTTCAGATGCACCAACATATTGGCTATGGACCCGAGACTCCTTGGCGACACTTCCTTGTGCGTGAAGGAAAAAAAGCTATTGGCACCGGTTCTCTTTTTTGTGGCCCTCGCGCATCGAGCATCGCCAATATCTCGCTTATTCCATCTCAACAAGGCAAGGGATACGGCACTGCCCTCCTGTCACACTTAGAGAATTTATCTGAGGAACTGGGCTACGAATGGATTACACTCTTTTCTTCTCCTGAAGCAGAAGAGCTCTACCGTAAAGTAGGTTTTGAGGAGTACGGGGCAACTGATATTTATCTTGTTTCAGGATAAAGCTCACCTTACACTTGCACTCAATAGACCTCTGATCTGTCCTACGTATGACTCTACTCACACAAAACGAAGGTATCACACTTCTTGCTCTCTTTGGGCTCACGATGATCTTTCTTGTCTGGAGACGATCGCATGGTCAAAGCCATAAAGACGGCTTCCTTGTTGCTGATAGAGAACTGCCCCTTTGGCGAGGTGCGTTTAGTATCGCTGTAAGCTGGATATGGGCACCTGCTATTTTTATCTGTTCACTTCAAGCGTTTACAAAAGGGCTACCAGGTATCTTTTGGTTTACTGCTCCAAATATCGTGTGCTTTTTCATCTTTGCCCCTTTTGCAATAAGACTCCGCAAACTCCTTCCTTCGGGATACACTATTGCTGAATTCATTCAACGAAGATTTCCAAACGATACAAAAACTCACCTCATCTTTCTTGCTGTCTTCTTTGGCTATCAATTTGGTGCCGTTATCATCAACTCACTTGCAGGAGGCACACTCCTACATATCGTCAGCGGAATAGATGTACACATTGCCATCATTCTAATGTCTCTCATCGCACTGACCTATTCTCTGATGAGTGGCCTGAAAGCATCTGTGTATACTGATGTTATTCAGATGGTGATGATTCTCTTGATTGCCTTCGTGCTTGTTCCCTGGTGCTTATTCGAAACACAAGGGATTCAAACAGTTTCCACCGGCCTCGCTGGAGTCGACGGAAAGCATGGCAACCTCTTTGATCCTTGGATTGCCTTTACTATGGGAATCCCCATGACCTTTGGTCTCATCGCTGGTCCATTCTCGGATCAGATGTTTTTTCAACGCGCATGGGCAGTAAAAAAGGAGTTTGTTGTTCGCACTTTTGTTTTTGGTGGGCTCCTCTTTGGCATAGTGCCGATCGCCTTATCTCTTCTTGGTTTTATAGGGGCAACTCTCGTTCAAGAAGGAGTCCTTGTTGTTGGAGATCCCCAGATGGTAGGTCCCTTAGTTATCGGTGAACTTCTTCCAAAGCCCGCACTCTACCTTTTCTGTCTCATGGCTTTCGCTGGTCTCTGTTCGACAATGGATTCTGGCTATTGCGCTGGCAGCTCTCTCGGTGCCATTGATATTTACAAACAATACATTCATCCCACTGCGTCTGATAAACAAATACTGACGTTTTCAAGGTGGTTTATGATCTTCATGGCTGTTGTTGGGACTTGTCTTGCGCTCTTACAACCTAAACTTCTCTGGCTCTTCCTCATTTATGGAGCGATGGCATCTGCGGGGCTCTTTCCTGTGATGTTCGCCATCTCGTCTAAGAGAGTTACCGCAAACGGTGCTTTCTGGGCAGTATGTTTATCTCTCTTAATTGGCACACCTCTCTCAATTTACGCCAACATTACTGAAGATCCCTATCTTATCGTTACAGCAGCAGTTACGAGTATCGCTGTTGGTCTTCTGACATGCGTTCTCTCTTCTACCCTTAATAAGAGTGAGCCTTTCTCGTTCGAATCTCTTCACAAAGCATAACCTACGAAATATTCGTAAATTCAAGAAGTGGTTCCCCTACATAAAATTGACCTATCTGCGGCCTGTTGGTGAAATGTTATTCCGGACAAACAACCAAACCAGTCTCTAACCTCGTAGAAATAGGAGATTAACATTCAAGGCACACATATTGCTTTGTACTACAGCGGGTATACGTTGCTGGGAATGCGGAGCATAGTATGGGTAGAAATCGCTCTTATTTCTCTTATTTTATTTTCATTCTTCTTCTCTCTAGCGCTCAATTAGTAAGCGCCGAGCGGATCGATCTCACTGACTCATATGCAATTGGGTATGTGCATGAATTTGATGGTGCTCGATATGCATGCATATACAATCCACAAACCGAACAATCTTCTTTCGGTCGATTGTTGAGAAACAATAGATGGAAAAGTGTCTCACAACGTGGGGAGCGGACGCGACTCAAACGTAAGATAACAAAGCTTCGCAAACGACTACGTACTCTTGCTCGAAGCAAAAGAAACAGAAGAGCAAAACAACAGCAACTACGGCAAAAAAGACGATTTTTTCGAGAGCAGAAAAGCAATTTAGCTACATATTTTTCTTGGTGCGCGACTTTTGATCCGATAAGTTGTCAGCTCTGTGCCACCCCCAATTGCCCGAGTTACTGTGATAATGATTCTCAGCCTCCTGGCGATTCCGATGATGACGATCCACGGCCAACACCATCTCCAACGGCTCCTCCGTCAGATGACAAAGACGATTCACAGGGAGGCAATCAAGATCCAAATATTCCAAGTGAGTGCTCTGATGGAATTGATAATGACGGAGACGGCCTCATTGATTGGGAATACGACCTCGGCTGTACCGGAGAAGCTGATACCACAGAAGGTGGAATTACTACTGGAAACCTTGATAACGGGTGGACAGTCTTTGAACCGAGTGAAGACACACAAGTTATCTACGTAAGCTCCTCGGCTGGTGATGACTCATGGAGCGGCCGTGCCCCAGAGTGGAATGGTATAGACGGGCCTAAGAAAACTCTCAGCGCCGGTTATACCGAGTTGCGGGAAGGATACCCAGATTGGCTTCTCCTCAAGCGTGGAGACACTTGGGATGGAGAGATCTTTGAAAGAACAAGCCAACCAACCCCTCCTCGGTCTTCTGGAAGGAGCGCCTTAGAGCCTCTCGTAATCGCCACATACGGTAAGAGCTCTCAGCGACCTATCATCCAAGGTTTTGAGAGAGCTCCATTTCGGATTCGAAATACGTCCGAAATCGTCAACAATGTTGCTCTCGTTGGACTTCACTTTTATGGCTCTCTTCTCGATCCAAACTCACCTGATTTCAACGGCACAGGCGTGTTAGCTGTTGATAGACTTACCCCAGGAGATTTCTTTCATATTGAAGACTGCCACTTTGAATACACGGGAATTCAAATAAGTAGCGGAGCAGTTCATGATTTTACTCTTCGTCGCTCCATTATCCATCATAATTATAGCGCAAGCGGTGGACACGCCCAGGGTATGTATCTTTCAAATGTTCAAGGGGCACTCCTCGAGGAAAATGTCTTCGATCATAACGGTTGGAGCTCCGAGTTTGATCTCCTTGCTTTTGCTGGGTCAACCGATGCAACCCAGTGGGCCACAATTAACAACGGACGATTCCGAATTGAAGTTGATGGCACACCTTACGACATCGCAAATGTCGACTTCTCTAGCGTCACAACCATGGATGAGACAGCAGTTATACTGCAAACTGCGATAAACACAGCGATTATTGGTTCAAACCCCGTCGATGTTAGCTGGCACCACCGAGTCTTCAAACTCACTGCCAATGTGGGAACTCAGGAACGAAGTATTGACCTGAGTATGTTTCAACCCTACCAAGGGCCAGTCGCTGGGACCGATATCAACGGACAACACTGGCTGATGGGCCCTTATGATGAGCCAGATGAGGATAATTGTCCTGGCCACTATTCAAGAAGTACTCAGGTTTGTAGCCATAATACGAGCCCCGATCCTACTCAATTTAACCACAACGTCTATATTGCTTCTGGAAGTCGAGGTATCTCAGCAGTTGGCAATATTTTCTTAAGAGCCTCGGCGAGCGCTATCCAGTCACGCCCTGGAGGCAACCTCAACAATAATTTCTTCTTTCGAAATCCAGGCGGTGGGCACGTTGGCAGAACAAGTTCAACTCCTGTTCCCGGAGGAGTTGAAGGAACTTTCTTAAATAATGTCATTCTTGAAGCAGACATTATTAGCCCAGATAGATTCGACACCAAAGGGTTTGAGTTCGCGCATATTAAAAATTTTCTCGTCGATGGAAATATTGTTGCACGTACTCACTACCCCAACACAGGAGGAAATGGCATACAGCTTGGGGGATCGCACGAAGGGATAAAGGATCTGACGCTCTCAAATAACATCATCTACGACTGGGACTGGCCAATTATCACCTGCTGTGAAACAGCTGATTATAACTCATTTCCGACTACGGTACGCCTCTATAATAATGATATCCAGAGCTTCGGAGCGGATAACTCTCATAAAGTAATACACGTCAAGCACAATGATGATTACACCAGTCATTTTGAGTTCTCTGGAAATACTTACTGGAGCAACGCCAATCAAACGAAATGGTTTCGTATTGGGCAGAATCTCGGTCTCTCTGAACTTTCGTTTGAAGAATGGACAAGTCACTTAGGGGAATCAAGTGCTTTACAAGAGCAAGTTGCTTATCCCGATCCGAATCGCAGTCTTGATACCTACCACCAATCTCTTGGCCGCACCCCAACGGTCGAAGCTGTTTATGGGAAGATTCGAGAGCAATCGAAATATAACTGGAAAAAAGAATATACAGCTGAATCAATCAATTCTTATATGAGAGAGGGATTTGGTAGATAGCAGCTTGGCTAAGAAAGAAATCTCTTTCGCTGCTCTTCGGGAACAACAGGGCAAAGATCAGAAGGCTCCTTCACCAAATGCTTTCGGAGAGATGCTACAATACTATAGATACCATCTCGTATCATCTTTGGAGCAAGTGAACTAAGAAAAGCACACACCCGCCAGACGCCACCACAACCTCGCAGGATATACAACGCAGCATCAGAACGAACCAACATCTCTCCACTCTTGGTTTCGACAACAATGGTTCGTAACTCACCTGGCTGTAGCCTTCTCGCTGGAGCATCAAGCGGAAGTGACTGAAGAGGTTTAAACGAGAAAAGCTCCTTGCGATCAAAGGCAAGAACGAATTGAACCCACGCATGGCACAAGCCACACTCTCCGTCGTAGTACACTATATGAGTTTTCTCTGCCATGATTCTTTCCTGACTCTATTGTACAGGGTTACCTCCCTGTGGTCACCTTTTCAATACTGAAGTCCCGTGCTATATCGAAAGAAGGATACTCAATATACAGGGAACGTCATGAAAAAAGTCCTCACGCTATCTGGAAGCAACAATAAGCAGTCTATCAATAGAACTCTCGTCAATCTCGCAGTACACCACTTACAAGCGGTAGAGGCTGTCTCTGTATCATTACCTGAACTCAATTTGCCTCTCTATAGTCTCGACCTCGAAGAAGATGCTGGATATCCTCAGGGGGCACAAAAACTCAAATCTCTTATGGAGAGTGTTGATGGGATTATCTTGTCATCACCGGAACACAACGGCTCGATTCCTGCTGCGCTGAAAAACGCCATCGATTGGATCTCACGCATGCAAAAACCCATCTTGCTTGATAAGCCGATCTTACTCATGAGCACATCTCCTGGCGAGCGGGGAGCAAGTACGAACCTTGAGACACTCTCTAACCTCATGCCGTGGTGGGGAGGAAAACTTATCACAACGTACTCACTCGGTAAGTTTCAAGAACATTACAACGAAGAAGCTAATACACTCTCTGAACAAGAAGATGCTAAGCTCAAAGAAGCCGTATCGTCCTTTGAGGCCGCTCTCTAGATGGCTGAGACTTGCTTTCTTGGAGTTGACCAGGGGAGTTCTCACACCAAAGCGGTGCTTGTCCGTTCTGACGGCGAAGTCCTTTGGAGTGAGCAAATACATGTTTCAACATCTCACCGATCACCAATAGAAGTCGAACAAGACTCTGAAGAGCTCCTCTGCTCCATTGAAGAGCTCCTAAGGAAAGCTGATAGCTTTCTCCCAAAAGACTCTCTCTCCTGTAGAAGCATAGGCCTGGCTCTTCAACGCTCTGGCGTCTGTGCCTGGGAGTTAAGCTCTCGAAAGCCACTTTCTCCACTACAAAGTTGGAGAGACCTTCGTACACAAGAACGAATAAGAACCGTTGATGCCAATCGCTTGTTTGAGCTTGCGTCCATTCCGCTTTCAGCACACTACGCAGGGGGAAAAATATCTCTCCTTCAAGAGGAGTTTCCTTCCAAAGAAGTACAGGTAACCACCCTTGATTCCTATCTCCTCTTTCATCTCACTGATACTCAGAGAGTCTGCACTGAAGACACCATGGCTCACCGCACGATGCTCTACGATCTTCACCGTGGCACCTGGAGCTCTGAGCTGTGTAAAGCATTTAAGGTCTCAAAAGAGCGGCTGCCACAGATTGTTCCTAGCCACTCTCCGTTTGGTCTCTGCCACCTTGTACAAGGTGGAACTCCCCTAGTCTCTTCGCTCGGCGATCAACAAGCAGCTCTCGCCTACCTAAGGCTGCTGGGACACGAAACTATTGTAAACCTCGGTAGCATCAGCTCGGTCATGACCTCAACAAATGATACTCCTCAACGTATTCAGGGGTATATTACGAGCATTGCCTACTCAGACTCTCATGCAAGCCAATATGTGATTGAGGGAACTTCCAACGCTTCTGGTCGGGTGTTGGACTTTCTTACCAACTCTCTCTTTTCTACTCCCGAGCAACTCAATAAGGCCTTAGATTCCCTCTCTCCTGGAGAGGAACTTCCTCTCTGTTTTTGTCCATTTGGAAATATATCTACACCACACTGGAGAGACGATATCGATAACATGGCAGAGCTCACTCAAGACACGACAAAAGCACATCTGAGCGCTGCCCTCATCGAAAACGTGGCAAACTTTCTCCTCGAGGATCTTAGTACGTTCTCCTCTCACTCGCTGCTTGAGGTATCAAAACCACTTCTTGTAACGGGCGGCATCTCACAGAGTGACTATCTCCTACAGTACCTCGCCGACTGCACAAACCGAGAAGTTATGCGCGCAGATTTTCCTCATGCAGGTGCACTCGGAGCTGCACTCTCTCATGTTTCCAATCAAACAACACTCGCTCATCCTACAGTCACGTCATTTCTTCCCAAAAACCCCAAGAGACAAAGGCGGTATCAAGCATGGTGTTCGATGCGAGACGACCTCTTTAGTGGCAAAACCTCAACTTACCGACCCCTTGATGAAGTGGTACAATCTCTCTCATGACAACCGAAGCTTTTCTTACTCACATCAAAAACTCTGCTCAAGCACTCCTTGAACGCTCCCCCAGACAAGTTCTCGTACTGCACCACAACGATACCGACGGCTTGACCTCTGGCGCTATTCTCCTTTCCGCTTTTGAAAGGCGTGGCCTCCCTGCTCGATCCTATAGCTTAGAAAAGCCGTACCCTCCTGTTCTTCAACATATCTTGCAAGATCCAACCTTAACACCAGACACTCTTGTGATCTTTGCAGACTTTGGCTCTGGGATGCTTCCTACCATCACAGAGCTCAATACAACGCAACTACCCATTTTTATTCTCGATCACCACTCTATCGAACCATCAACTTCTCCCGATCTTACCTTAGTCAATTGCCGATCTTTTGATATCTGTGGAAGTAGCGAGTGTAGCGCTGCAACTATCTGCGCACTCTTTGCTCAATCACTTGGTCCATTTAATGAAGATCTTCTCTCACTTGGTTTGCTCGGTGCCTACGGAGATTCACAATACAATATAGACGGTTCATTTGAGGGGCTCAACGCCTCGCTCTTTCAACAAACACTCTCTGCTGGCTCGGTTTCATTCGATGACACACTACGGATCACCGTTGGCAATTCCTACCTCGCTTCATCCCTGAAGCAGTGGCTCGATCACCTCGGCAGCATCGGATACCTCTCTGGGGGAGTTGATATTGCACTTAAAGGACTCCGTGACGGGTTTGATGAGGCCCATATTGCAGCAGCTGATAAGCTCACATCATCATTCTCTTCTGCAAAAGATGCTTTTTTACAGTCCCTCTCTCTTCATACCAGAAAGCACATTCAATCGTTCATTACTCCTTCTGATTTCTCTGAGATGGGGGTAAAGACTGTCGGGTTGTTATGCGAAGCTCTCAGAGACTCCTCTCTCATATCGCAAGAAAAATATATCGTCGGTTTTCAAGAAATTCCCGATCGCATTCCTGGTCTTGGAACGTTCTCATTTGATTCGTATAAGATCTCAATGCGAGTGCCTGAGAAAATTCTCAAGCTTATACATGAAGGTAAAGCACCATCGCTTGCTGAGGTGCTTCCTGCGGCTACTCGTAAGGTGGATGGCTTTGTGGATGCCTGTCATCCGCATGCGGCGGCGACTACGATTAAGAAAGCGAGGTATGAAGAGTTTCTTTGTTGCCTCGAGGAAGAGATCGAAAGCTTGGTATAATGCAGGCTCCCTCTTTCATTGAGGAGCTTCGTAACACTACGCCTTCTGCTTCTGATACCGTCGCGAATCATTAAGAACTGCAAAGAACACCTCTTCAACATACGAACGATCAAGTCCCTGCTCTTCACCAACAGCCACACGACTTTCAAAGAGCTCTTTTTCACGGGGAATATCACGAAGAGGAATACTGTGAGCGTTTTTGAGTCGAGCCATTTGAAGACTAATTTCTCTGCGTTTTGCGAGAAGCTGGAGCAATGCCTCATCAACGCGATCAATCTCACCGCGAAGCTCACCTAACTGGCTCTCGAAGTCGTCGTGCGCTAGATTTGAAATTATTGCTGTGCTCATTGCTAACTCCTGGAGGAGGGACTGTACCATAATATATAACAGGATTCTAGAGCTTCTCCCCATACCGATGCTGAGAAGGTTTAACCGCAGAGACGCTAAGGTCCTTTGCGCCTTAGCGTCTTTGCGGTAAGAACAAAAAAAAGAATCTGGCAGACAGGAAAGACTTAAGCGTCTTTCGACCCCTTAAACATCCACCCAAACGTAGACCCTTTCTCAAAAAGGTTGGTGACATCTTTTTGCATCTGTTCTTTCTCAGAAGGAAGAAGTGTAATGCCAGCGGAAGCGGTGCTTACTTCTCTGAGATCCATCCCATTTTTTACTCCATCAATCAGTAACATTGCTGCTCGCCAGGATTGAAGCTCCGCAGGAAGCTCCCCTACTTCATGCCCTCGGAGTGCATAGGCAATCTTCATAAAATCAAAGTTGAACCCGAGGTTGCGGAGTAAGAACGCTGCAATTTGGCCATGATCACACTGCCACCGTTCATGCTCAAAAAAGATGTCGAGCTTTTTCTTCTTTAGATTCCTGTAACCAGTAAATGACTGCTCATCACGTTTGAGAAGTGTTGCAAGAGCGGCTGCACGGACTCCACCCATCATCACTCCTACCGCATCGCCAATACTTGGAGCTGCTTTACCGATAAGAAAGCCTACTTCCATGTTGAGGATATACTCCTTTGAGAGCTCATCCCATGCTTCTCCTGCACAGATTTTATTGTACCTGCGATGCATGTAGATAAGACCTAAAAGAGAAGCAAACAAACCTGGATGAAGTACACGTACGAGTGCTCGAGACATATCGTCTTCGGTAATTTCAGTGAGCCGTTCTTTATAGAGCGCTTGCGCAGCAAAAAAAAGCGGCATTTTTAGGACACTACTTTTCTCTATTCTTTTGACGGCAGAAAACGAGCGACTGGAGATGCATACCTCTTCTTTTTTCTGAGAGAGGAGGTGATCTTCCCACAGAATTTTTATTGATTGCGAAACATTAGAGGGGACAGGTCCGAGCAATCCAGCATAGCGTTTGGCTATTTCCCAACTACCTGGATCATTCATATCAATAGTAACGTCCTCTGACATTGAGTACGTGTGCTCCTGAAAAAGTTAGATTGCTTACAAAGCGTACCTAAGCTTACTCGCCATCAACAATCTGAGCAAGCTTTAGGAGTTGAGAGCTGAGCTTTATTCTCGCACGAGATGCACGATCGGGATAGATTTCAAAGCGTAAAAGCTTTCCACCAGGAATAATATTAATGACTCCACCAGAGACAATATCCGTGACAAGCAAGGTTGGATGTTCGCGCAGTTCTTGATAGATGCGACGAATTTTAGATTCACCCAAGGTATGTTCAACAAAGAGTACGTGACAACCATTCACTTCCTTCGTCGTGGCTACATACCGCACTTCTACCTTCTTTTTCTTAATGACACGCTTAGAGAAAGCCTGAAAGTACTTCTTAAACTCACTCTCGCCCCACATACACATCAGCAAACTGTTCGATGGTGTAACTTCAGGAGGCCAAGTAGCAAATTTCGCAAAGTTAAAGAGAAAACCAGCTTTAATCTTGTGAACCCGAGCTTGAGTTGCATCTTCTGCATACACAACCCCTGCTTGTAGAGCCACAAAGCTCAGCAGAAGAAATATGAAGAAGCTACGAACGTTTAACACAAAAGACTCCTCGATTCAGTCTTATTCAATCACGAGTTGGGAAGACGATATGTAATCTTTCCGTAAACGCTCCTTTCAATTTCTGAGGAAGGAACACCGAGACCAAGGCCAGAGTACTCTGGATGCTTGTCATCAAGTAAGTTCCTACCAATAATAGACAACTCAAGATCATCAGTGATGTGCCATCCGAGACGGAGATCAAGCTCAACATAAGAATCGACCGGAATCGTCAAGTCAGAAAGAGTATCGACGTAGCGAACTGCGGCATCAAGTTCAATCTTCTCCGTGAGGTCAAACTGCCCACGAAAGGTTGCTTGATTCTCGGGAACTCCGCCCTCAAATACATAATCGATTCCTGCATCAGCAAGCGATGTGGCTACCGTCGGATTATAGTTAATGTACGAGTAACTCGCTTGGAGTCGAATCGAATCCGTTGCACGCCAGTCAAAAAGAATCTCTCCACCATAAGAATACAGAGTGTCTTCACTTGCCACACCGGAGATAACATCAATGTGAGGCACAGGTGGCGTAAAATTTGGTACTGGCATACCCGGGAGCACCGAACGTTGATCATGATAATCAAAGTAGAAGGTGCTCACATCAACGAGAAAGGATTCTGTGACTTGAGCACGATATCCGACCTCATAGGCTAGAAGCTTCTCCGACTCATTGTTATCACTACCATAAATAGAGGCAAGGCCAGGAAGGCCCTGATCCGTGGGAAATGCTACAACAGGAAGACGAATATCAGCATCTGCACGAGAGGGTGTGCGAACGGCTCTAGAAAACGATCCCCAAAGAGTATGTGATGTATTTGGTGTATAGACTAAACGAGCTGTTGGCTGCACCTCGACACCCGTATAGTCATTATGTTCTAACTTTGCTCCTACAATAAGAGAGAGCGTTTGATCGACAATCTCAATTTCATCTTGAGCAAATGAGCTAAAGAGGTGAAGCGTACGCGACTCATCTTCAAAAAAACTGCTCTCTGTTCGTTTCAGGTCATCGCTCACAGCACGATATCCCAAGCCCCAGGTAAATGAATGGTTCTCGGCTGGCGCAAAGGTGTGATCAAAATCGAGATCATACACATCAATGCTTTGATCAGCAAAGATCTCATCTCTCATGGTTCGGTCATAGAAAAACTGAACGGTATAGTTCGATGTTTCGCTCAACTCTTTTGACCAGCGAGCGATAAGATTTCCACCAGCCAATTCTGAGTCTGTCGTCGTACGTGAGCTAAACGTTGGAGAGGTTAGCGATGGTATCGTTGCTTGTCTTTCCCCTTCACCTGCGTAGATATCACCTTGAAGGGTAAACGTTTCACCATCTTCCGGATTGAGATCCATCCGAAAACCACCCTTAAACATCTCTGATTCATCTTGACCATCAATTCCAGAGGAAAGCTCCGAGGCGTCTTTGTAGTGGAGCTTCGAGTAGACACGGTAGTGGCCATTTTCTCCAACAGTGCCACCATAACGTACCGCAGCTGTTGTAAGCTCCTCACTTCCGCCTCCAGCCGAAGCAAGAAAGCCCTGAGTATCTTCTGCGTCTTTGGTGATAATGTTAATTACGCCATTTACTGCATTTGCTCCCCATACGGCAGCACCAGGCCCACGAATAATCTCGATTCGAGCAACATCTTCGAGCATGAGGTCTTGTACATCCCAATACACACCAGCAAAGAGAGGGGTGTACACACTTCGGCCATCAACTAACACAAGAAGCTTCGTTGCAAACTCTCCGTTTGAGCCGCGCGCGGTAATAGCAAAACGATTGGTATCAATCTGAGCGACAGTAAATCCCGGGACAAGCCGTAAAGCATCGGGAATTGACTCTGCGCCAGAACGACGAAGATCCTCATTTGTAATCACAAAGACAGCCGCAGGTGTTGATTGCACCGTCTGGGGATTACGAGAGGCTATAGACACCTCCATCTGCATCAGTGTTTCAAGATCGAGATCGAGAAAGTCCTCTCCTTCTTCTGCTAGCAGAGGATCACTTCCAACGTGAAAGGGAACCAATATATAGAGGAACGAGATTAAGGCGAGATAAATCCAACGAGACTTCATGCCGTATGAACTCCGAAATAGAATTGGTGCACTGCTTCTGGTCATAGCACTAGAATGGAATACTGCTTAAAACCCTTAGTACGATGCAGCTAAGAACAGAAAAGGGTCGACTTTCGGACAGACTAGCGGACTAAGCCCCTTTCATGAAAGGATTTTTTCTGAATATCGCCGCAATTCGCATAACGCCGTTTGCTCCACTCTTTCTTCTCCGATAATTCTACGATACCGTTTGCAGGACAAAGCACCGTATCTTCTCACATGGAAAGCAAAAGAACTCTCCACATATCTCTCTGGCTCTCTCTCGTTGCACTCCTCGTAGTCCTTATCGTTGCTGTCGGAGGGATCACTCGCCTGACTGATTCTGGCCTCTCCATGGTTGAGTGGAAGCCACTGATGGGAGTGATTCCCCCACTGAGCCTTGAAGAGTGGCAAGTCGTTTTTTCAAAATACCAACAGTACCCAGAGTACCAAATCCACAACCACAGTATGAGCCTCAGTGAGTTTCAGGGTATTTTTCTGTGGGAGTATAGTCACCGAATTCTCGGCCGACTTATCGGAGTGGTATTCTTTGTGCCGTTTCTTTTCTTTTGGATACGGGGGTACTTTACTCGGAAACTCTTCTGGCAACTCTTTGTTGGACTGCTCTTAGGTGGCTCTCAAGGATTACTTGGTTGGTTCATGGTACAAAGTGGACTCGTCGATAAGCCAGACGTCAGTCACTACCGACTTGCGGCACATCTTAGTCTCGCACTTCTTATTTTTGCTTACCTCTCGTGGCTCATCCTTTCTCTCAACGCTCAGTCCCAGGAGAATAAGCGAGGAAAGGTAACACCTGGGGCCGTGATACTTTGTGTCATTGTCGTCGTCCAAATCATATATGGCGCATTTATTGCGGGGAAAAAAGCAGGTCTCGGCATCAATACCTTTCCTACTATGAACGGTGAATGGATTCCCTCTGCACTTTTTGCACTCACACCATCCTGGATGAACTTTCTTGAAAACAACGTAACGTTACAATTTGTACACCGCTGGCTAGCGATAGCTATTGCGCTTGGGGTGTTTTTCTTCAGCTCTATTCACTGGAAGCGTTCTGCAGGCACTCCACTACGCAAAGCGCTTGTTTTGCTCCTCCTAGCAACCTCTCTTCAGTGCCTATTGGGTATTGCCACACTTATCTATATCGTACCACTGCCACTCGCTGTACTTCACCAACTCGGGGGCGTGCTGATGGTCTTTGCCCTTGTCTCTCTCACACATTCTCAAACTCTTTTTAGCCCCCCAATACTCACAAATGAAACGAAGCAAACCCCGACAATCAGCACGAAAGCTTGCATGGGAAATCCTCTCAGCAGTTGAAGCTGGAACGTCTCTGCTCGAGCTCTCACTTACAAAAACTCTCCAAGCGAGTGGCCTTGATTTACGTGATCAGAATCTTGCTGAAAAAATCGTTAAAGGTGTACTCGAAGAGCGCAGCTACTTAGAAAAAGAACTAACAACTTGTCTTACTGGGAAGCTCAAAAAACTTTCAAAGCGAGTCCAAACCATTTTGCGCATTGGTGCTTACCAAATCCTATGCCTTGAGAGAGTGCCCAATGAAGTGGCCGTTAACGAGTCGGTGAATCTTGCCAAACAGGTCACTGATCGGAGACAAGCAAACTTGGTCAATGCCGTTCTTCGTTCCTTAGCGTCCAAAGATCGAAAACCAGAGCAACAACGCCTAGACAGCCCAGAGGACATAGCTGAAGCCCTCAGTCATCCAATATGGATCATTCAACGGTGGATAGCGCAAATCGGAAAAGAAGAGACCATCGCTCTTTGTCGATTCAACAACACTCAGTGGCCACTCTACGCCAGAGTCAATACGCTACGATGCCACCGTGAGGAGCTGATCAAACGGCTAACGCTTGAGGGAATCTCAAGCCTGCCCTGCTCGTTTGACGAAGACTGTCTTAAGATTCAAAACCTACCCAGCTCCATCGATACACTGACCTCCTTTCAAGATGGACTTTTTCTCTTCCAAGACGTGAGTTCCGTTCTTATGGCTAAAGCACTTGGTGCAAATCCAGGTGAAGATATTCTCGATCTCTGCTCTGCCCCAGGAGGAAAAACAACTCTTCTCGCGGCAATGATGCAAAATACAGGAAGTATCCTCGCTGTTGATGTGAGCCAAACAAGACTTGCTCAAGTAGAAGAGAACTGTAACCGGCTGGGGGTAGCAAACACCACTACGCTCTGTTGTGATGCCACAACACTCGATTCCAATCGTCGCTTTGACCGCATCTTAATTGATGCGCCTTGCACAGGACTTGGAACCCTCGGCAGAAAAAAAGACCTCCGTTGGAATCGAAACGAAACAGACATTGAGGAACTCGTATCCCTCCAGCAACAACTCCTTTCTCACGCTGCGACACTTCTCAAACCCTCTGGAATCATCGTATACAGCACGTGCTCAATAGACTCGTCTGAAAATGAAGAAGTCGTCGATTCATTTCTCGACCACCACGACAATTTTTCTCTTTCTCCTCTTACGGAGCTCCCAACGACTCTTCTCAATGATCGCGGAGAGCTTCGCTCATGGCCTCACCGACACCACATGAGCGGCGGTTTTGCTGCAAGGCTAACAGCAAGTGCTGCGTTATCTTCGCCATAACAAGAGTTGAGGTGTTGTTTTGACGAAGTATTCAGATGCGCAAATAGCTGAAATCGCTAAGAGTTCCGTGGTCGATGGTGACTCACTCAAAGCTCTTGAGCGACCTCCCTTTTTAAATAAGCAACGTACTGCCGCATGGGGGCTTGTCCTTTCGCTAGCCAGTATGACGGCTTACTCCATGTACACAAAGAGCGCATCACCATCAGAATCTCACTCTGAAGGAACTATCGATACATGGTCTCCACAACAACAAGAAAGATACCAGAAGGCGCTCTTTGAACTTTTGCGCTCTGCCCCCAAAAGCCCAGTACAATCAGTCGAAGCTTTCGGTCTACACGAAGTAATTCCTCTACGGTCTGCAAATAGCACAGCACTGACTCCACAAGAGCTCAGCTCTTATCTCAGCATCATGACTTCTCAAGGCAAAGACACAGAAGTCATTGCGGCCCAAGGAGACTATAAAAAAGATACAGATCCAACAGGAAATTATATATCAAACCCTACAGTTGCTACCCTACAAAAACTGACCATGAACCTCGAAGATGCCGATGGCCTCTTTGGACCTAAAACGGCAGCAGCCTTTTATACTGCACTGCAAGAAGTAAATAGCTTACGCCCTATTCCCTTTAAACTTGCACTTCCACAAGACGTAAAAGATCTCGACATAACAGTGTCAATGGCTGTGGCACTGATCGACTGGTCACAAAAGAAGGAGCGTCCTGATGATCCTTCGCTCGCTTTATCACTGAGCACTCAGCACACCGCCCTCTTCTACGATGAACTCACAAGCTCACCTGCTTACCTCTTGGCCACACCCGAACAACAATCGGCGCTTCATACGCTTTTAGTTGGAACAACTCTTGAAGGTCGAGGACACCTGATCAACCTTTGCCACCGCCGCTCACCAGAGACGGCCAACCTCACTCTCTTTGAAACCATGCAGCATGAGGATGGCGAGAGATCGGTACTCAACTCTTTATGCCGCCTCCTCACTCTTCCAATGAATGAAAGCGACGATACACGTCGCGAAAAAATTATCGAAGGTGCGCTGGCTGAACTCGACCCCTTCAACATCAACCAAGGAAGCTGGAACCGTTGCGGCGCTGATGTTATCGACTTCGATCTCCACCTGAGGTATCCAGCACTAGCCGCCTTTGTTACCACTCAAGTCTTTGATGTCCGGTGTGCAACACTTGGTGAGCACGAAGTTGAAAGAGATGATGTCTATCTCTCCACAGCATACATTTCTCCAACTGAATCACGCAGACAGGCTACGTTTATGGAAGCCGCCAATGGCCCCCTCGATTACAATCCAGAAAAAGATTGTAATATGGATGAAACAACTCAAGAACGTGTTAGCTGCGGTCTCTTCTCGAGTCAAACAGCTCAGCTGCTCAGCGAGCTCACTGGTGATGATCATGTATGTTACTCGTCATACGATTCGATACAACCAAGTACACTGTGTCTGCTTCTCAAAAAATTAACCCCTGGCGATAAGTTTTCCTATCTCGATCGCTACCTCTCAGAGGAAGAATTGACCGATCTTAGTGAAAGAGAGCGCGCGGGACGAACTGAGGTTCGAACTGCCCACATCGTCTCATTTCTCGGGATTGATCCTCTCCACAATGAGGTCCATTTTCGAACTTGGGGAAAAACAACAAGAGCAGAACATGAGGTCATCCCTAGCGAGAACGGCTCTCTAGAAATGCGAGTCGTTGATCCTCGTCGTGGGATTTACGCTGTCAAACTCTCCGTGCTTGAAGAGCATATTCAGAGCGTCATCGTGAGAGATTACGGAGGTCTGCCTCAACCTCAAGATCTCATGACTCTCTAGTTCTATGGCCAGCTGTATTGTCCCTCCGGGGGTTTTCGCCATCCGGCGAAAAAGTGCTCCTCCTCGTTAGGTGAAAAAACTTTTTTGTCGGAGCACTAGTTGACATTCCACCTGAATGAAATAAATTCAGGTGGTCCCCATACATATAGAGGTTATTCTAAAGCACATGAAACGATCACTTACCGGCATACGCGCCTCTGGCGAGCTTCACATCGGCAACTACTTAGGAACCATCCGTGAAGGATTAAAACTCCAAGAAGAATATGAGTGCCTCTATTTCATTGCAGATATGCACTCACTGACAACAAATAAAGATCCCGAGGCTCTCAAGAAACAATCTCTTGATATCGTAGCAAGCTGGATTGCGCTTGGACTTGATACTTCTAAGCATCTCCTTTACCGCCAAAGCGATCTCCCCATGGTTACCGAATTCGCCTGGTACTTAAGTTGCGTCACTGGCATGGGCTATTTGCAAAAAGCTCACTCTTATAAAGACGCAGTAGCCAAAAGTAAGGAGGTCAATCACGGGGTGTTTGCCTATCCCGTGCTCATGGCAGCTGACATACTTATGTACGAGCCCGATGTTGTTCCCGTGGGAAAGGACCAAAAGCAACACGTTGAGATGGCGCGCAATATGGCAGGCTCCTTCAATACAGTTTACGGAGAAGATCTGCTCAAACTTCCCGCTCCTCTTATTAATGAGGATGTGATGGTGATTCCCGGCCTTGATGGTCAGAAGATGTCCAAATCATACAACAATGTCATTCCACTGTTTTCTACTGAAAAACACCTCAGAAAAAAAATTATGTCCATCACGACCGATTCTACTGATATGGAGGCACCAAAAGAGCTTAAGGGCTCCTTAATCGGGGATCTCTATCCTCACTTTGCCTCACCTTCCGATGTGCAAACACTCTCAGACAAACTCGCTGCTGGCGGCTACGGCTGGGGACACGCCAAGCAAGATCTCTTTGAGGCAATGAACGAACATCTTAAAGAGGCACGAGAAAGATACTTTGAGCTGCGTGAAGATGAAAACAAACTCAACTCGATTCTTTTCGAAGGAAAGGAAAAAGCTTGGGCTATTGCAGCACCTATTTTATCTGCCGTACGGAAGGCGCAGGGGTTTCTGTAGAGCCTCTGATTTCATACAGTCATTTCCTTGAACTTTTTTCTCCGTGGCAAAGGTCCTTGCTGTTATACCCGAACCTTTGCCACGGAGAAAAAAGTTCAAGGAAATGGTAACGAAAAGCAGGTTTCTTTATAACTCACACACTAATTCGATATGCTCAAGGGCGTATTCAGAAATGGCTCTGGCGCCTTGTCCTCTTGAATATAGGCATAATATCCATTGAGACCCTCTTGGATCTTTCTCAGCAACTCTTTTGCCTGCTCATGATTGGGATTCTTCCCAAGCACTTTATAGGCGTTATGTGCAGCTCTTTGTGGGGCACCACGAAAAAAGTAACAGCACGCAAGACCCATATCAGCATTGATATTCTCTGGATCAAGAGAATAGATATCTTCAAATGTTTCTAAAGCAGATTCATACTTTTCCTGTTGAAGACAGATATCCCCCCAAGTCAGAAGCAGGTGAATTTTTTCTGCTTCTGTTCTCTCTGGTCGGAGCAGCTCCTCTGTAATACGAGCACTCGCTCCAGTTCGTTCTGGAGGAGCAAGAGTCCCACACTGAGAAAACTCAGCTTGCTCTTTTTCCGTTAACCTTCCCCAGGTTAATGGATCATTCGTCTCATAGTTGAGGTTCCCTTGAATTTTTTGAAAATCTTCACGGTTTTTCCTTACGGCATTTTCGTCAATATCTTTGATATGCCACTGATGAAGAAGTTTTCCAGGGTGTAACCAACACAACCTCATGTCCATCTGCTCAGCGCGACACGACAGATCGTTGTCTTCACCTCCCCATATGGAGTATTGCTCATTAAATCCTCTTAGTGCTTCGAATCGATCTCTTCGGATAGCTTGAAACCCCCCGTGACCGAAGCTCTCAAAGAGGCGGCCATGCTGTTCATACTGTTCGTAGAGACTTGCTGACCAAATGTCAGGAAGATTGGCAAGTGGTTGTAATTTTTTGCATTGTGCAAGAAAGAGAGAGTCGTCTCCAAATGTTCGCCTGTATTCATCCCAAATACTAAGGAGATCTTCAGAGAAGATCATGTCTGCGTCTGTGAACAGCAGCCAGTGCGTATCAGCTTTTCTCGCACCGATATTGAGCACACGAGAACGAGACCATGGTGCTCGAGTATTGGAGATCTCAAGATGCGCACCGTACTCTTGGCACACTTCCTTTATTCCTTCGAGATACGTTGGATGAGAGCCAAAATCACTGACGATGACTGGTACTTCTGGATTAAATGTGTTGAGGCGAATAGAAGAAAGACAACGACGGAGCCTAGCTGAGTCAATATTCCTACTTGGGATAATGATACTTATGTCGTTTTCTTCCGATGGACAGCGGTATGTATTGGAATAAGTTTTTTGTTTTGAAAGGACCAGCTTTCGCTTTCTCTCAACAGTAAGCGATTCTCTTCTTCCCTGATATTCCGTATCAGCTGCTTTACTTAAAAACGAGACTAACTGCTCAGAATCAGAAAAGAGATATTCTTTATGATTCGAGCCTTCTCTTTTCTTCTCTAGGCAGAGTGCACCCGGCTTGTGAGAATAGTAATAATCAGCAGGCATTCCCCCATTTTCTTTCATCTCTACAAGGAGATTGACCGTCGGCTTGCGTAATATATGTTTTAAGAGCTTTGCATCCCAGCCATAGTTAAACAACGTGAGATTCGCACCAAAAGTTCCAAAGAAGGGATCTACTTTTTCAAAATCCCACATATCGGCAAAATCAAGAACATACACACCTTTGGGAACATCCTCGTCTTTGACGTAATTCCCAAAGATACAAGCGAGATGACCACTTTCAACATACGCTTCAAGAAGGGGGAAGAGGGCAGCATTGAGCTCTTCTTCATTAATATTACCCTCTTGCCCTTCCTTCCCCGTGTAGGGGACAAGAAAAATAGCAGTCGTTTTATCAAAGCTTTGTGGAGCATTGTAGAGGAGGGTTTCCGTAAAATCTCGGTACTCCTCTTGGTAAAAGACTTTAGAATTTGCCTGAGCCTGCTGGGCTAGTCCTTGAAAGTAAAAGTAACGAGCGAAACTTGTTCGTCCATCAAGATGCGTGCGACATTGAAAGATTGGCTTAGGAGTATACCCACCAACTCCTCCACGTTCGATGATTTGCAACCAAATATCCCAATCTTCAAAAAAGAACCCATCTCTAAAGTGAACTCCTTGATCGTAGAGCTCTCGCTTCCAGAGATTTGTTACGCTGGCTAAATTTTCTACTTGAAAGAGGTCCCGGGAATAGGGGCCAGGAAACCAGTGTGAAGCTTCACCAGGCAAGCCATCGAGCACCTCAAGAGCACCGTAGGCAAACCCATAAGCAGGATCCATTTTGATGCAACGCACCAGCTCATCAAGTGCCCAAGGAAAGAGCATATCATCAGCATCAAGTGGCAAGATGTATTCACCAGAAGTTTTCTCGAGGCCAATATTTCGAGCACGAGATACCCCTCCGTTTTCAAGACGGAGGTAGCTAATCTTCTCAGGTGCTCTCGTGACAAGTTCTTCTGCTACAAGCGGAGTATTATCCGTACTTCCATCATCAACGATGATAGCTTCCCAATTCGAGTAGGTCTGATTCAAGACACTCTCGACACACTCCTGAAGGAAGTGGCCGTAGTTGTAACAGGTAATAATTATAGATACGCAACCGGTCTTCACCGCGAGAGTCCTTACCAATAGAAAGAAGAGTTGTTGTTATTTAGATAGAACTAGGGGCGCAAGAGGATTCGAGGAAGATCTTATGAATAAAAATAGTAATATCAACAGGATAAGAGCCTCTACTTTCCGCTCTGGCATACTAGTGTCATTTCAAAAAAGTTCTGTCACTTCGTGTCAGCTCTTTTTCTCCATGGCACTAGCCCTGCCGTATTGCCCCTCTCCGACTACGCTCTTCGAGCTTCGTCGTGACCTGAACTCGTAGGACCACGTCGTAGCTTTAGCGAAGACGGGCGGGGGTTTTCGCCCTTCGGCGAAAAAGTGCGGCTCCCGTTTTAGGTGACAAAACTTTTTTGTCGCCGCACTAGAGAGGAAATGAGAGAGAAGAGCTCCTTCTTGTTAATGGGCTTTGAAACATATCCATCCAAGCCTGCTGCTAGGTATTTCTCTCTGTCACCACTCATAGCGTGTGCGGTGAGGGCAACAATAGGAACCTTATCTCCATTCTCCATTTCTCGGATACACTGAGTAGCTTCCTCTCCACTCATAAGAGGCATTTGCATATCCATCAAAATGATATCAAAAGAGTTTTTCGAAAAGATATCAACTGCCTCTTTTCCATTTTCTGCAAGTGTTACTTCATAGCCGACTTTTTCTAAGATTCGCTTCACTAACTTTTGGTTGACGGCGTTATCTTCAGCAACGAGGACATGTATATTCTCGTGTTCATGTACTACGACATCCTGAGATTGAGCCTCTCCCTTGGGCTCTTGCTCTTTAAGTTGTTTTGACAATCCAAACCAAGCCGTAAAATAAAACGTTGAGCCTTTTCCCGGTTCACTTTGCAGACCAATATCACCACCCATAAGATGTACGAGTTGAGAAGAGATAGAGAGTCCTAAGCCTGTTCCACCATATTCTCTCGTAACACTTGAATCAGCCTGAGAAAATGCTTCAAAAATCTTTGCTTGTTTTTCATACGGTATGCCAAGGCCGGTGTCTGAAACATGAAAGAGGAGCTGCACGCGATCTGCCTCTTGTTTTTCTACTTGCGCCCGTAATACGACCTCACCACCTGCTGGTGTAAACTTCATAGCGTTCCCAATGAGGTTGACGAGAATTTGCTGCAACCTCCCGGTATCGCCGATAAGGTTCTTTGGAACATCACTGTCAGCTTCCACCAGAAAGGAAAGTTGCTTGTTTTCCATACGGATTTGATGAAGTTTTTCAATCTCATGGAAATATTGTGGAAGAGAAAAATCTATAGGGCTGAGTTCTATTTTTCCGGCTTCAATTTTTGAGAAATCAAGAATATCGTTAATAATGGTCAGAAGAGATTCTGCTGACTGGTGCACTGTATGAGCTAAGTCACGCTGTTCTTCGGATAGTTTCGTTTCAAGTAAGAGGTCTGTCATGCCCAATACGCCGTTCATTGGGGTACGAATCTCATGGCTCATATTAGCAAGAAAGTCCCCTTTTGCTCGACTTGCTGCAAGCGCTTCATTACGGGCTCGGCGCATCGTCTCTTCGTGTTCTTTTCGTTTCGTGATATCTTCAACAACCGACCAAATATAGTCTTTTCCATCACCTTCACTCAGAAGTATTCCGCTCAACAATACAGAAACTCGAGCGCCATCTTTGGAGATATATTCTTTTTCATACGGTCCGTACGAGCCTGTTTCTCTTAGATTCTTCAGCTGCTCTTCTTCCTGGGGAGCATATTCTTCAGGAGTAAGCTCCCAGTAGGTAAGCTTCTTTGCTTCTTCTTCCGTATAGTTCACGATATCAAGGAATGATTGATTCACCTCAACGAGAACACCTTCCATATCACACAACGCAAAGCCAACAGGGGATTCTTCAAAGAGAAAGCGTAACTTGCCTTTTTCTTTCGAAAGGGTTTCTTCTAACTGCGCTCTTTCAATAACGGAGGCTAGGACCTGAGCAAAAGAACTGAGAAAGTCGACCTCCCATTGTGCAAACGTATGCCCCTCTTCGAGGTATACCACGTACACCCCCAGGAGTTTTTCGCCAGACAAAATTGGCACATTGTAGTGGCCGTGGGGGGGCATCTCTTCAAACTTTGTATCATGTCGACAATCTACACAATCAGCAAATTGAATTTCTTTCGTTTCAGCAGCACGCCCACACAGGCAATGTCCAAAGGGAACTCGATTACATAACACATGAAGAGGCTTTGCTAAGTCTTTATGGGCTGAAAGATGAATTGCGTTAGGATCATCCTCTCGCACAAGAAAAATAGCACCCATCGGCTTAATAGAGAGCCATGAGAGCTCAAAAAGAATTTCAAGTGCTCGCTGAAGTTTGTCCTGTAGAGGATAGTCTTCAAGGCCGAGTTCCAGCAATTTTTTGAGTGAAAATTGTGATTCAAGAGAATCTATGAGTTGTACTGATTGATTTGTTAGCTGACTATTTTTTTCTTGGAGAGCGTCATTTGAGGTCTTCCACGATACAATATAGCTCGATAGCTCTTTTGCCATCGGCTCAAAAATTCCATACCCAATATAGAGAAACCCAAGCACGGCGATAATACTCATTCCCAGAAGCAGTATAAAAAGTTTTTGCGAATACTTCGAAGACGCTTCGGAATAGGCATAAACCAGACTATTCATCCTCGAAAGGAAAAGAGGTGAAAGATCAAGAACTCCCTGAAGCATGTGCTCATGCTGAGCTTTATCTTGGACAGAGAGGAGTTGACGGATTCCTCTGGTAAACGCCACAAAGTGTTTATCTACCTCCTTATAGAGTTCAAGAGTCTCTGGAAAATGGTTTTGGGGGAGGCCAATCTCGCTATTGCCCTCAAGAAGCGCAGAATGCACTCTCGTAAATTCACTCAAGAGCTTTTCTACTTGGTCCCTGGAAGATTGACTAAGGCTCTCACTATAAACAGCAAGAGTAGCATGATGAGCAATCTGCTGAGAAAGCGCCCGCTGTCTTCCAGCGAGATTTATAAAGTGAGCGTCTGCTCGTTGATTACTCACTAGCCAAGCAACATAGAGCGAGGCACCCAAAGATACGACAGCCGCTGTCACAAGTGCGGTGACATACCGAATGCGAAACCGCCTTGATGGATTATTCGTTAATAACTGAGCTTCCATAGATTCCTTAGAGTTTTTCAAACTCTAATAAGAAAATCGGTAGCTTAGCTAAAAAATATGAGGAGTTATGATAGCTCTAACCGCCTAAAATCACAGCATCAATTCAAACCTGAGCCTCCCTTATCCCCCAATTAACTGGAGAGCGAGCTGTGGTTGCTGGTTCGCCTGAGCAAGAATCGCAGTTCCTGCCTGCTGGAGAATCGTCAGACGGGTGAGTTCCGCCGCTTCGGCAGCAACGTCAGCATCCCGGATTCGGCTTTCGGCTGACATAAAGTTCTCTCGAGCAACTTGAAGGTTTCGAATCGTGAGATCAAGTCGACTCTCAGCCGCTCCGAGCGTACCCCGATTTCTAGTGACCGAGACAATCGCTGAAGAAATAGCGTCTAGAGCGAGTCGAGCAGCAGACTGAGAAGCAAGTGTTGTCGCACCTGAAATTGAGTAGAGGTGTGTAGAAGTGTTTGCTTGGGCTAGACCAAGGGCAGCAAGCGTTGCTTGTACACCCGAGAACGTTACTTGCGAAGCAGATGTTCCATCAAATCCAACCTGGAAGGTAACTTGGCTCCCACCACTCAAGAGAGGTAGTCCGTTAAATTCCGTAGTATGCGCAATACGCTCTACCTCACTCATAAGAGCAGTGAACTCAAGTTGGAGAGCTGAACGTTGACCGTTTGAGAATACACCGTTGGCAGATTGTTCGGCGAGTTCGGCGAGTCGACTCAGTACGTTGGTGATCGACGAGATAGCACCATCAGTAATCGCGATAATCGAGATACCATCACTTGCGTTTCTCATCGCTACAGAGGCAATACGAGCATCTGCTTTCAGACTCTCTGCAATAGCAAGGCCCGCAGCGTCATCCATTGCCCGGTTAATGCGCATTCCGGAGGCTAACCTCTCGAATGCCGTCGCCAAGCCTTTGCTTGACTGGCTCAATGCCCTTTGAGCATTAAGCGATGCGACATTTGTTCTAATATTAAGCGCCATCCTATCAATCCTTTGTCTACTTCAACCCTGTTAAGTTACGAACTTGAGTGAGCTTCCCTACCCCCTCAGGTTGCTTTGGGTATTACTCCTTATTACTGAATCAACTGTAGTGCGAGCTGTGGCTGTGAGTTCGCTTGCGCGAGAATCGCCGCCCCTGCCTGCTGAAGAATGTTGAGTCGTGTAAGTTCTGCAGATTCCGCGGCTACATCAACGTCACGGATACGGCTCTCTGCGGCTTTAAAGTTTTCACGTGCTACTTGGAGGTTCCCAATTGTTACCTCAAGACGACTTTCAGCAGCACCTAATGTTCCTCTGTTTCGCGTAAGCGATCCAATCGCCGCCGTAATCGCATCAAGGGCGAGTCGAGCGGCTGACTGAGACTCGAGTGAAGTTGCACCGGTAATCGAGTAAATAGGTGTTGACGTTCCAGCTTGTGCAAGACCAAGCGCTTGAAGCGTTGCTTGTACACCTGAATACGTTACCTGAGAGAGAGAGGTTCCATCAAAACCCACCTGAAACACTACCTGATCAGAACTACTCAGGAGGTTTAACCCGTTAAACTGTGTCGTAAGAGCAATACGCTCCATCTCAGTTGTCAGAGCTGTAAATTCGTTTTGGAGTGCGGAACGTTGCGTATTGGCATAAACACCGTTGGCAGATTGCTCAGCTAGCTCTGCAAGACGGCTAAGTACGTTTGAAATTTGTCCAATTGCTTGGTCAGCAATAGAGATAATAGAGATACCATCACTCGCGTTTCGTATACCAACGGAGGCAACTTTCGCATCAGCTTTTAAGCTCTCAGCAATAGCGAGACCAGCAGCATCATCACGCGCTCTGTTAATCCTCAAACCAGAAGACAACCGCTCGAAAGCAGTCTGCAATCTACCAGAAGAGAGTTGAAGATTCCTCTGCGCAATAAGGGAGGGGATATTTGTTCTAATGTTAATAGTCATTGCCTATTCTCCATGGCAAACGTCAAAATACATTCATCCTATGTGGTACTACCTGGTGTAACGCAGCCTACCCGCGTGGTCACAAACGCTTGCAGTGCAAGCACCTTGCCAACTGTGAAAAAGTGCTAAAGTTCGTTGCCAAATTGGCCGATAGCGGCCCCCTCTTCATCGAGCTTATACGCCATAACGCGTTGCACATATTCTTGTGTTGTTTTAGGAAGATAGCCCTCAATGTTTTCAAACTCTCTCGGGTCCAATCCGGCCCTTGCTGCACGGTCTTGTGCCGAAGCTACGCGACCCTCTCCAGCGTTGAACGCTGCCACGGCAAGTTTTTCCAAAGAGGAGGAATTTGCCGCCGCGTAGGTAGTCATGTTGTTAGGAAGTTCCGTCTCTTGATTAAAGAGATCATGGAGGTAACGCAGATAGCGAACTCCTAAGTCTGCATTCTGTTCTGGATCAAATGGAGTGTATTCTCCTTCTACTCCTTCGCGCTCCATAATGTTCTTGGCTGTGGTGTCGAGAAGTTGAAAGAGGCCCTTGCTGAAATGTCCATCACTACTAACGGCGTTTGGATTAAATGATGATTCTGCATGAACCACTGCCATACCTAAGAGAGGATCAATACCGTGGTGCTCACCGATATCTCCCAACATATCTTTGACCACTTCGGCTCTCTCGTCTCGTGGCATCTGTGTGAGCGATACTTCATTCGCTATGCGAGTGGCTGAAAGGAGTGTCGGTGTTTTGACGCTCTCTTCTGGTTCAAGGGCGGGAGTTTCAATCTGCTCTGCTGGAGTTTGACGGATGTTTTGAGGTAGCTGCATGTCAGGCATGCGCAGCTTAAGACTAGCCATAGCGTGCTCAAGACCACCGCTTTCAAACGTATGAGCAGTAGGTGCAAGTTGGCTTCGAGCGGCCATTTCTTGAGTATTTTTAAGGCCTTGGGAGCCTTCAGGAGAGATGTCAGAGAGAAGTTTTGTGAATGTCTCACCTTGCTGCTGAGCAGCAACAGGCTCAGCTGACGCGCGCAGCAACTTACTTAACTCTTTAAAGCTTCCATCAAAATCGATTTTCATGACGCCTTCCGTGGTGTTGTAGTTTCACCACAGAAGTTGCAGGGAGTGTGCCAGGCTAACTAGCTGAAAATAGGAGGTTTGAATTTCTCAGGCGTCGAGAGACCGACACCTGATACAAAGTCCCTTGCCCTCCTTCATTCATTTTTATCTTTGTCTCCGTATTGGTCTATATCTTGGCTTTGGTCTTATTCTTCTGCTGGCTCCACCTAGTGTGAAGTTCATTACACCACCGCGCACACCGAGAGCACCAAGAATCTAGGAGCGACTTTCTCGACGTGCTCGGTGGTTTAAAAGAAGTCAAAATGAGACAGAAGCTAAGAAAGCGGTTCTATCGGGAAAAAGGAGTTACCTCTCTCTTCCCCTTACGAGAAGTCGACCGCTGTGCCATCCACTCATCAAAATCAGGAACAGCAAAAAGCTTCGCAAGTTTTTCATCAACACCGTGGGTCACAGCCTTAGCAAAGTTATCAGGTGATATAAGAGTCTTTAGTTTGGCAAGAGCAAGTTCAACATCTTGCTCGATACCTTGAATGACCTCAGGCTCAGCGTCACGACGAAGTTGCTGGAGCATTCTTTTTCGCTCAGTCAGGTAGTGCGACTCTAAGTCTTCTTCCTCTTGCTCGGCTTGTAGTTTTTGCAAAGCGCGTTTAGCACGGCGTGCTTCAAAAGCGTCGTTATGTGTTGGCTCAACTCCAGAGGAGAACATTGATGTCTGGCGAGACTCTCCAGGCAAGACATAGCGTTCTGGGTGCTGCACAGCACGGTAGAGAAAACCTACTGGATTTCGGTTGATAAGGTGGCTTTGTGCCGAGACAAGCTCATCGTAGTGTTCAATGATAGCTTGCATTCGCGTGAGCTCCTCCTTGGTACGCCCTGATACAAGACGTTTCGCTTGAGGGTCAGCAATACGACGATCAAGTAAGAGGGAGTAGAGCGCACCAGCAAGTCCCCTGCCCTCGCTCTGTTGAACTTTCCGTTCATGGTTCTCTCGGGGCGAAGGCATATCTGAGCCATCAACAACACGCGGCTTTCCACGTGCAGCGTAGAAAATGATCTCTGTATCTTTTCCTTTTCCAATGTACTCACAGTGGGACAGGAAACCACTCTCTTGGAGCTCATCAATGGCAGGATCGAGCTGCTGTTTAAGCGAGCTTGGATAGCGGTAGTTTCTCGATACGCCAATCTTTTCATGTGCGAGAGTAAAAAGATTGATCTTTACCCGAGATTTATACCAGAAGTGTTTATCGAGATAACGGTAGAGTCGTTTTGACACCGCACTTTGGAGAGTCAGAAAGAAGTCAAGATCGAGCTTCTTAATAAATCCAGCTTGAAAAGACTTAAAGAGAACTTCACTCCAAATAAAAAAGCTCGGTTTAACATTGGCATCTCGGCCATTGTTAATTTCATACGCATCAATGATACCGAAGTTGCGAGTACTGTGAGCTTTAGCCTCATTATCATAAAAAGCATTGGTTGCTTTAATACGAACACCGCTAAGACGATCAAGTGCATTTGAGAGTCGGCTGTAGCTTCTTCCTTCTGTTGACCAACGTAGTGCTTTGAGAAGCTCGTAGCGGGTAAAGTAAACCTTGCGGTCTTCGAGCCCATTATCAACGGTCAGTTTTAAGAGCCCAAGTAGAACCTCATCATCAGAAGAAGTAGGGAGTCCAAATTTATCTGCTGCTGTAATGATCCACTTTCGTTGAATGGGTTTTCCATTCTTGTCCCGGATAGTATCACTAAACTCTAAGGTTTTAAGTTTTGAATTGACGCGAGTGGAGAGTACCGTAAGGGGGAACTCCGCCAAGTTCATCTCGTCCCGTGAAATGTACCGCAAAGCAGGTGTGGAGTGTTGCGGTGCCGAGGTTCTTGAAATAGGAAGCATAAGAAGCGAAGTTAGTGTTGAATGAAAGCAAACAAAACAAAAACAGAAATCAAAAAAAAAGTACTTACTTTTTGTTAGTTTCACAACGAGTAGTAAGTTTAGATGTTTTAAAGTAAGCGGCCTTAAATTTCAATGATTTTGATAATTTATCTAAAGAAATTTATTTGTATGCACGTTACTTTTTATGTTCAAACACGATAAAGTAGGTCTCAATGCACGTTGATACTTACTTCCAAAACCGATACCTCCTTACGCCCAAGACCGATATCTTTACTTTCCGATACACGACTATTTCTTTCTTCCATACACGAGAGCTATTTTTGATTCACCGTGAGTGGGCGTAATTGCTTTAGTCTGGCGGTGTCACTGAAGTGGGTTAACCGCAAAGACGCTAAGTCGCAAAGTAACTTTAATAGAGAATTCAACCCCTTAGCGCCTTAGCGTCTTTGCGGTTTAATCCTAAACATAACTAAATTAGAGAGAGAGAACAGAGATGGTGTCTGATAAGTAGATAGTGGTGGAGAATCGAGGCACTAAAAACCTGAGCATTATGTCGCGAGAATATTGCCACATCTTTACTCAGGCAAGTCTTGATTCTATAACGTGACACGACATAAGGAATCGAACGATTTTCTTACCCGGCATCACAATAATGTTCACTAATTATAATGTGTGAATTGTAGATTCTGATGACAATGTTCTGGTATTCATATGGTAGATTTATTATACCAGATCACGACATTTTTCCCCGATCTAACAAGGGTATAAGGAGCAAGTAAAGTGGCTGAAATCTTTGGAGTTGTGAATCAAAAAGGGGGCGTGGGTAAAACCACGACTACTGTTAACCTAGGTGCCGCATTAGCTGAGCGAGGACAAAAAGTACTCCTTGTTGATATCGATGCGCAAAGCAACCTCTCTACGCACCTCGGCCTGACCCCATCTCCCGATCCTGAAGCTGCAGACGATCTCGGTAATCTTGAGGCTGCTTTTGAGCACACTATTTATGACGTACTAAAAGGAACAAAGGATATCAAGCAGGTCGTTCTTCCTCGCTCTGAAAATCTCGATGTCGTTCCATCAAGTTTGCTCCTGAGTGCAGCCGATCTCGAACTCGGTGGTGTGGTCGGACGAGAGCTTATCCTCAAGCGTGCTCTTGCAAATGTAAAAAATGACTATGACTCTATTCTTATCGATTGCCCTCCAGCTCTTGGACTGCTTTCTCTTAATGCTCTTGCTGCTGTAGAGAAGGTCATCGTTCCAGTTCAAAGCGAGTATTTAGCCCTACACGGCGTACGCCAGCTCCTCGATACAATTGACCAAGTGAGATCCGTGTACAATCCAGAGCTCCTTGTTGGTGGTGTGCTTATTTGCATGCACGATAACCGTAAGCGTCTTGCGCGAGCTGTGGCCGATACGATTCGAGACTACTTCGGTGATCTCGTTTTTGATACAGTTATTAAACAAAATGTCTCCCTTGCTGAAGCTCCTTCACAAGGAATGACTATTTTTGAGCATGCACCAAAATCTAGTGGTGCTGAAGATTACAATGCATTAGCTGAGGAGGTCCTACATGGCAAAGCGAAAGCTTGCGTTCACGCATAACCCACTATTTAACGGCCCAGCACTAGGAGACAGAGCTTCTCGGCCAGCTATTCCTTACCGTGAGGTAAAACTCTCTGTTATCGATAGAGACCCAAATCAACCTCGTGTTCATTTTGATGAAGAAAAGCTTCAAGAGCTAGCAGAGTCGATAGGAACGTATGGAGTTCTTAGTCCACTTCTTGTAAAGCCTGGAAAGGAGAGGGGACGTTACCAACTCGTCGCTGGTGAGCGAAGGCTTCGAGCCTCAGGAATGGCTGGTCTCGATATGGTTCCAGTTATCATAAGCCAAGAGGATGATACTACTGGAGAGGCTACCTTAGCGGTTCAACTTGTTGAAAACCTACAAAGAGCCGATCTTACCCCTCTTGAACGTGCTCACGCTATTGGTGCTCTAAAAGAAACATTTGAGCTTAGTATTCGGCAGGTGGCTGATAGGCTAGGCATCTCAAAGAGCATGGTGCAGAGAAGTCTTGATATTTTAGAGCTTCCAGATGACCTTTTAAACGCTCTAAGGCAAGGAGCTGCAGAATCAAAGGTATTGCTACTTGCTAAAATTGATGATGAAGAGATTCGAGCGAGCTACTTAAAGGACCTCGACACACTCACCCGTCAACAAATCAAGAAAGGCCTCGATAAAGGAGCCGAGCAGGAGTCTAAGAAGACTCCTTTAGAGCTTTCTCCAGAAGATCGGAGAATTGTCGATGAGATTCAACGCGCACTTGGTCTGAAGGTTAAAATGGTACGTAACAACTCAGATCTTGAAGCTGGGCGTTTAACGGTAGATTTTTACTCTAACGACGACCTACAAGAACTCTTTCGCAAGCTTATTAGCGAATAACACTTTGCCGTACCACGGTGGTACAGCCTTGCTTGTCCCACGGTGGTACACCTGTTCACATCCTGTCGATAGTTTGGTTAACATTACCTACATTCAAGATATTCTAAGTGGATAACTTTGTGTCCCACGGTGGTACACCTTATGTCACCAAGTTTTTATACTCTCCGCTAATGAGAATGCTCGGTTGTGAGGATCGGTGGGAAAGCAGAAGGCGATCCTCACTGAAAGGTCTTGTGGGTTCTTGCGGGGGTATTTGTCTTACTTGCGGTATACAAGGTAGCAATAGTTTTTGCTCCTAGACCAAAATTATGGCAGAGGCCTATGAGCAACTGGAAGAAAGGAGAGAGGGCCTATGGCTAGTGAGCACTACACCAATATAGAATACCTCTCAACCTTAGAAGAGTGGAAGGGGGGCTTTGACTACACACTCGATAATATCAAGTCAGTTCTTGCTCTCCTTGATAACCCTCAAAACTTCTACGACACCTATCACGTCACAGGTACAAACGGAAAAGGCTCAACCTGTGCGTTTCTAGCTTCCTTTCTCTCTTATACAGATAATCAAGCTAAGAATAATCGACGTCGAGTAGGTTTTTCTTCCTCTCCTCACCTCTGTCACGTAAATGAGCGGATTCGTCTTGATGGCCTCCCTATTCATGATGAGAAGCTTGATAGATACCTTGGTGTGGTACGAGGTGCTGCAGACTCGATAGGAGTGGAACTTACCTATTTCGAGTTTGTAACTGCCACTGCCTTCCTGTCTTTTCGAGAAGAAGCGGTTGATAAAGCCGTGATTGAGGTAGGACTGGGAGGGATGAAAGATGCTACAAATGTTCTCTCGGCTCCAAAAGCAAACGTGATAGTCAGTATTGGCCGTGATCATGAGCATATTTTAGGCTCCAGCACGACTCTCATAGCCCGTGACAAAGCACAAATTATTAAACCTGGAGCTCAAGTTGTCGTAGGACGGCTCAGGAACGGTGAGCTCCAGGAAGTCTATCGTGTAACGGAGAAAGTAGGAGCAAGTGTCTCTATGCTAGGAAAAGACTTTGATCTGATCCCTCAAAGTGAAGCGCGAGCTACATACAGTTCAGAGCAAGACAACTATGAGTTTGAGGTGTCCCTTGCAGGAGCACATCAGTTAGATAATGCCGCTATAGCACTCCGAGTAATGGAGAAAACAGGAGAAAGCCTTACTCCGCTCCTTCCTTTAGCTAGCACAGTACATTGGCCAGCACGCCTTGAAAGTCAAACAATTGAGGGAAGGGAGGTTCTTCTAGACTGTGCCCACAACGTAGAGGGGATAAAGACTCTCACAGCTTACCTCAAAGCACGTGGCATGGAGAGCGTGAACTTTCTCTTTGGTGTACTACAAACAAAGCGTTGGCAAGAGATGGTGGGGGAGTTAGCCCCGTTTGCAGCACGTGTCTTTGTGCTTGAGCCAAAGTCTAAACGCGCACTTCCTGCTTCAGCACTTGTCGATTATCTATCGAGTAACCAAATAAGTGCAATTGAGTGTTCGATGAACTATACTCAAGCAGTAAACGAAGCATTACATGCCACCGACGCAGGTACTCCTCTGGTTGTAGTAGGGTCAATGTATATGGTGGCTTCTGTAAGAGAAGAGCTCGGGCTACCGGAAGTAAGCGTCTGGTAAATTCTTTAGTTGTATCAATATGTTAGCTGAAAAGCAAAAACTACCTTCTCTTCCTTCACTGAGAGATCTTGTTGAGGAAGAGTTGTGCGCTGTCCTTGAGCTCTCAGCAGTCTCTGAGCCGTTACGATCGGCGGTGCGCTACGCTGTTCTTGGTGGTGGAAAGAGAATTCGTCCACTCTTTGTACTCGGATTAGCCTTAGATATTGGTCGCGACCCACTCGAAGTGCTGCACCGCGGCGTTGCCCTAGAGCTAGTGCACTGTTCAACTCTTGTCCACGATGATCTCCCGGCATTAGACGATGATGATTTTCGTAGGAACCAACCTTCTTGCCATAAGAAGTTTGGTGAAGCAACGGCGGTACTTGCTGGAGATTACTTGATTGGCTTAGCACAGCAGTGTGTTGCTACCTCACGTGGTGGTATCGAGGATCGCTTTGGTGCTCGAGCAAGTGCAATGTTGGCAAAGAGTTTTTGTGATGTGTGTGAAGGCCAGCAGATTGATATTTTAGAGCGCACATCTATTAACCAGATTTTAGATCTTCACCTAAAAAAAACAGCATCACTCTTTCGTACAGCACTTTCATTTGCCGTTTTAGGGCACCCAAGTGAACAAGAGTTAGCCCCACTTGCAAATGAGCTAGGCAAGGCCGTAGGGCTTTATTTTCAAGCAGCAGATGACTTTATTGATGTTTACGGTGGGACATGCGATCGGGGAAGACCAGAGAGTAGTGACGCACGAAATGAGCGCCAAACTCTTTTTTCACAAGATCATAAGGAAGAGGGCCAACGGCTCCTCATGCAACATGAAGATGAGGTGCAAATTGCACTGGCACATCTTCTTGCAGCTCTTCCTACGCCAACAGACGCTCCTCTTTTTTCACTCCTTATGGCGCAGTTAAAGCAGAGAGTGTATGAAGTGAGAAACCGTCTTCTCAAGGACGAACCAACAAAGTAGGGTGTACACAAGATGATAAAACCTCACCTCCCAGTACACGTAAAATCTGTGATGACACCATTTCCCTACACGGTCGAAATCACACAGACCTTAGAAGAAGCTCGCGAGCTCATGGCTGAACACGATCTCCGTCATCTTCCAGTTTCAGAAGACGAAGAGCTGCTTGGCGTTGTCTCTGATCGTGATATTAAGTGGGCACTCGATCCAGTAGTTGATTTTGGCGCCGATAAGCGTCTTAAGGTTGAAGACATTTTACGAAAAGATCCTTATGTCGTAGATCTCAACACTAACCTTGAAGTTGTCTTAGAAGAGATGATCAAACGAAAAATAGGCTCTGTGCTCGTTACGAAAAATGGTCGCCTTGCTGGGATCTTTACAACGAGCGATGCGTGTGCAGCATACCTGAAGCTTTTGCGCGAGCTCGGTGGGACACACCCTGATGATGAGGTGGCATAAGCCGCTTTTCCACCATTTCAAAAGATCTACAGAAGGGTTTGAACAGTAGAAATACGCACTTCTATTGTTCCTGCCATTTTGGGGAAACAACAGCATGGTATTTGATACCCATCCTGGAGAAATTGATACCAAGCAGGATTTTTAATTTGACGAGTTAATACATAGGGTTATAGTGAAGGGAGTATTGATACCTAGCCAATACCGTATTTGGCCGAAGTTGTTTACTTAACTGTTAACTGGCCAGTTGAGTAACATGCAGATTCTAGTATCATTATATACTTACGGTAATATTCTTGGAATGACTGATTATGTCCGAAAACATGCCAGCAACCGAAACAAATCCTTTAACAGCCTCCATACGAGCTTGTCTTGGGATTGAGAGTCGCATTGACTTTATAGGCGAAAAATTTGAATTAGGGCCAAACTCCCTAGAAGGGGTGTATGCTTTAGGCGTTCCTCTCCAGGTTGAGGGGAGCTCTCTTGGAGTAGGAAATTTTCGTCTTTTTTATTCTGGTGGGCTGCTAAAGGATGCTCCATTGAGTGGATCTGGTAGTACAGAGATGATTCCACTCGAGCAAATTACCTCTCTTGCTCCGACACAAGGCTAGCACTTTAGTTTACCAGTTAACCAAAAAGCTCAGCGGACCTTCAGCCCGCTGGCTTAAATCGTTATCTTCCTCCCAAAAACCGCTGGTTTAGGTCTCCTTCTGCGATTTGCCACCCCATGGTATAATGGAAAGATAGGAGGTTCTTTTGAGCCGATTTGCTTTTCAACTGATAACACTCTTCACACTTCTTGTGTTCCCGGTGCTACCGGGTCTGTGTGAGTGTGTCGAAGCAGCGCCTCAAGACCACAGTTGTTGCCACGAAGAGCCTGCCAATGAAACGCCAAAACATCCGTGCCCGGACTCGATTCACCTCTGTGTTCTTAATCCCTCAGATGTTGATTTAGTCACACCTACCAGCTCGGCAGACTCACTTGAGAAAGACCTTGCGCCAGTTCTCCTCTCCACGCTTTCTACGGTTGTTTATTCCGCTTTCGCGGTCAAACAACCGCCTCCGGAACTCTTCAGCAGTCCTTATACGCAGGACTTATACTTACTCGTAGCTCCTGTCCGAGGCCCACCTATTCCCACTACCTAGTTAGACCTTTTTATTAATCTATTTTTACTAGGAGTGTTTCTCATGAATACACGACGTTTATTCTTGGGGTCGCTTGTAGCGGCTCTGTTCCTTCTTGTCCCACCGGCTTTCGCCACCGGCGAAAGCTGTGGGTGTCACGCAGGCCAAAGATGTACCTGTGGGCAAACATGTGAATGCAACGGCTGTCACTGCGATGGTGACTGCAATTGCGAAGCTAAATGCGACTGTCAGAAGTCCGAGAACGAGACCTGTCATTGTTCAAATGACGGCGATGACTGCGGATGTACCTCGAACTCTTGCGGTTGTAGCTCAGACTAAACAGCTCTTCCAAAACGGAAGATAACAAAAAGGTTGACCGGATTTTCGGCCTCGGATGTGCCATGGTAAGCCATAGTACTAAGTGGCCGAAAACCGGTCAACGATACCGTTATATGCCCCCTCAAGATTCCAACATGAGTGAACATTTAAAGAGAATATCTGATGAGCCGACCTTCACCCAGAAGAGCCTGAAGGGATTTCAGTTTCCACTACAGTGCAACGCGCTGGAAGTTTACTTTGTTGACTCGACCCAGGGGCACGCTGATTTCGTTCGCAGTCCCGATCTCACTCAATGTGGTGACCTATGCAATTGTTGGCTACCTGGTGTTTGAGCCGATTGGGATATGGCTTGGAATGATCATTGGTTTGGCGGCTTCTCTTGTGACTGGTTACGCTACATTGTTGATAATGCGAACGAAAATGACTTAGACTGACAGATAACAATAAAGCTGAGAGGGATGAACCTCCCCCCAAAAAGTGGACACCTCCTAAATTGTAATTAGGAGGCAAAATGAAGACCCTTTCGAACAAACACACCTTTTATAATTATCAATTCAAGTGGACAGCTGTTACACTA
>JAUIBK010000049.1 GCA_030428205.1 bacterium | reverse complement strand
TCTGAGTACCACAGAGTCAGAATGACACAAACTCAACAAAGCTTTGATGTAGAAGTAAACCCTCAGCTCTTGGAGTTGAATCATGTCACTTCATAAATTCCTAAATCCTGACCTGCGACAGCGCGACATTGCGACAGAACTAGAGATGCGAGACCAAGCTGTCGCTACTGTAGCAGCGTCGCAGCAAACCACAGATTGCAACTTCACAAGTATCGAGCGTGCAATTCAAGCCGCCATACAGGAGATTTCTACGGAGCACACTCAACACCTACCAAGTCTCGAGGAGATCGTTATTACCTACTCTGAAGATCCCCTCTTTATATCCGCAATCAATGAGCCAGAGATGTTGAGTCGCACCTTAGAGATGATTGCATCCAACCGAATGATCGCGGCAGGAATTGTCCCTTCAAGCTTCACAGAAACAGGTGCGTGCGTGAAGTGTGGTGTGGTTCTACTCGAAACAAAGGCAGAAGGGCTATTGTATGGGTGCCCATGGTGCCATACATCTTGATCCACTATACGTGTAAAAAACACTTAGATACAATGCGATTTCATCATGAGCCTAGTGACAAAAAGTCCAAGAAACCAAAAAACTAATCGAACAAATCTGAGATATCGCACTTAAGACGGCGGCAGAACTCCTCAAGAGTATCCAATCCAACATTTTGTTCTTTCATTTCAATACGATGTAGGCTCGACTTAGAAATGCCGAGTTTACGTGCAAATTCTCGTTGAGTTTCATCACCACGAAGTGATTTAATTTTCTTGGCCAATTTGTTGCGTAGCTGTCCCATATTTGGGATTTATAGAGCAGCACCTGTCCCGGATGTGGACCAATTGAAGCCGAAGTTTAAGCTGAGAAATCTTTAGGGGGATACCTTATGAAGACCACTAAAATCCTAGTATTCTTATTATATCTACTCACGACAACCAGCGCATATGCCCTGACTACCGTGAGTTGTTCTCCGCCTAAAGGATTAAGAAACTATGTAGAGAATGGAAAATTTATCCAAGGAAGTGACGGATACTCCGGCATTCATCCAAAGTTCATCTTCGATCCAGATAATCCAAAAAAACTATTAACACTCTTCAGTGCCTCAAAAGGCTTCGGAAAAACTCACAACGACGACGCCCAGACTGCTTACATCATCAAACACGATGAAAGACAGTTAACGGCCATTGAGGTGCAGCCTCTTGAAGTTTGGACTTATTCTCTTTTTCCTAATGACAAGATCGCTTACTTCTCAAGACATTCATCTTCATTTGGCGGAGCACACGGAACTACCTTTTATTCAAAATGCTCTTTCTCAGGAAAGCTTTAAGAAATCCTACCTTACTCTAACTGATATGCATGCTCACAGATAGGAGTGCAAAATGAACATCAAAAAACATTTCATATTTTCGCTACTATTAGTCTCGACTTACCTCTTGAGCCTCTGCCTTCCCTCATTTGCAGAAAGCAAATACAACAATCTTAAAGAATATAAAGGAAAAGAGCTGGGATTAAAGTCAACTTTTCAGTGTAAGAGTAAAAAGAGAGTAGGAGCTGGCTATTGGACGGATCTCTTCAGCAATAAGACCAAAGTTGGAGCCTCCATCGATCAGGAGCCAAATGAAACCACTTGGCGTATAACTTTAAAAGGAAAAGGTCTCGCCGAAGTCATCAGATTCTCTGGCGCTAACCAATCACTTGAAGCACCAGAAATCTTTAATGTAGAGATTGAAAGCGGCCTAATGCTCACCTCGAAGAACCGACCAAGTGGACAGGCCCCTCAAACAATCACAATCGATGTAAATAACTCGTCGTTCATTTACACCTCTACTCATGTAAATCCTATGTACAACAGGACCAACGTCTTTATCGGCACTTGTCGGTCCGGAGTATAGCTTACAAGGCAGCTCCTATGAGACGAACAACTTTCCCCATTCTTTACTCCCGACTTCTCGCTCTTCTGCTTGTCATTACCTTTTCATCTTGCACACAACAAGATTGGCAATCCATAGCAAACTCCCTAGCTAAAGAAAGCGCCAAATTCAATCAATCTAGAAGAGAAGCTCGCCAAAGAAATATGCGTAAAATGGAAGAGGACCGACGGCACCGAGAATTAATATGGGCGATAGAGAGAGCTGGAAATAAATCACCGTGCAATTCATATAGTCCAGGTCTTATAGTCGCTCCCACGGACTGCTATTAGTCCTTATCCGATTGAGATAAGACAGGAGCATAGTCAATAAAAGGGTCCATCTTCTGTAAATCTACAAGAATCTCTCGAATATCAACTGAATCATTGCCCACATCAATGGCTCGCTGTTCATTCATAGCCGACACGTATGACTGCTGCCTACAACGCTCATCAAAGAGAGTTGGATTCACTGCCTTGAGAAGGAATTTCAAAAGATTATCAGACCCCCCCATTGCTCGCCTAAATGCTTCTTGCATCAGAGAACCTTCTATCTCCGAAAACACTTCTTCAATCTGAAGTTGAAACTCCTCATCAGAGTTGAACCATCTTTGCACTGTTCTTATAGGAACGCCTGTATCGCTTGCTGCGCTTTTTTTATCTGCTCCTCTCTCTACGTATGCTGCAATGAATTTCTTCTGTCTGTGCTCTTTATCTGCCATCCTACGAACAAATATAGCCTATATGCGCCACTTGTTGCCAAATCAAACTACCAACATTTCTATCTATAAATCACTAGAGTTGATATGCTCACACCACCTGCTACAATCGCTCAGTGTTAGCGATCAACATTCTCTGAGGGATAAGCATGAAACATTTTAAGTGAATCATCGCGTCCGCTCAGAGTAATAATTTTGAGGATACTCCCGCCACATAATGAATAAGGAAAAGTGTGAAATCTGCTTGAACGACGGACGGCCAGTAAAGTTCGTCACCTCCCGGATTAAAATCTGTCAATGGTGTGTGAGCCTATTTCAAGAAGACCCATATAATCCTGCGGAGCTTGAGAGCCATTTCAAGGAGGGTCTTACCGACTTCTGTATTAAGCCCCCTAAAAAAGTAAATGAGAATGTCATTAGAGAAGAAGCCAGGCGTGACGTTCGTCAACAGCAATCATTTCTTGAAGCTCTCTATGCCTTCTTTATCGATAGTAGGGGACGAGAGAAGAAGATTAAGCAGGAGTATATAAACAAGCTTCGATACGCAAACGCAGAGTACCATAATCAGCTCAGGAAATACGCTGCAACATATGAGCAAGAACTCACAGATAAATACCGTGGGCTTATGTGCGGTGAATACATGCCTCGGGTTCTTGTGAATATCCCAGGTGGAATGGCCTATGCGGATTTTTTCGGATCTACAGACAAGAAGAATCTAAAGAGACTCAGAGCCTTCAAACTAGGCTTAACCTCCCTAAATGCCAGAGAAGAGCGGCTTGATAGAGAAGAGATGTCAGCTCTCCGTACGCGAGTAGCATTAGAAGATGGTAATTGTTGCAGCCTATGTAAAAAACCTGCAAACGAAGTAGAAATGCACTTACACCATATTATTCCCCTCAAGGCCTTTGGAAGCAATCACTTCAACAACCTAGTTCTACTTTGCTATTCTTGCCACAATAAACAGCACCCAGGTTTCAATGTTACTCGACATAAGCCTGTGAAGCGCTTACGCACTGGGGGTGAGTTTATTGCAGTTGATACCGAGACCACAGGGTTCAGCCCCAAGAAGGATCGCATCATAGAAATTGCAGCGGTCAGGTTTAAAGACGGAATAGAAAAAGATCGCTTTGTATCGCTTGTGAATCCACACATTCCCTTGCCTGCTAAGATCACAAAGCTTACAGGCATCACAGGAGATATGTTAACAGACGCTCCCAGCATAGAAGAAATATTTCCTCACTTTCATCAATTTATTGGGGAAGTTCCCATCGTGTGTCACAATGCTCCATTCGACATGCGCTTCTTAGAGTCATGTGCGAATCGAATGGGCATCTCTCTCGACAACGAGGTGATTGACACCCTGCCTCTTAGCAGAAAAAAGTTGCCTCATTTGCGGAACCACAAACTACAAACTCTAGTAAGCTATTTAAGAGTAGATGTGGAGGGGAAACACCGCGCTTATGCTGATAGCTTTGCAACCGGCAGGGTATACATCCAGTGTTTACGGACTAAAAATTCAAAGTAGCCTGAAGCACCTATAGTGAAATACTATCGACACCTCGTTTTGCAGATAAAAAATCTCTGCCTAAAGATTCACACTCTCTCTCGACAACTCAAAAGGCTCCATACCCTAATAGCAGGGAAGGACAAGTATTAAACTTACACAAGAAGCATGAAAGGTTGAAGAATTGAAAAGTTGAATATCAAGATGACGATATAGTTCTTCATAACCAAACGTTAACACTTACCTATCAAACTTCATTTACCACCTATCACTAACCTCACGTCCCCCTTGATTTTAACTGAGAGAGACATTCCCTGCTTTTTTTTAAAAACCTCCTTGTAATTCTACGAGGAGGTAATTACCTGTAGTGAGTATAAGAGACTAACTATGACAGTTGAGAGTGTTCCCATCTCGCTCTTTCTTCTGTTGTAGTCCATAAGGAGTAAACATGAAAAATAAGTTATCACATAATGAACTTGACGAGATGGCAAGGGAACTATTCAACTACTTTCTAGGCCTTCGAGTAACCTACGCCTATAAGGATCATACTCACAATCATATCGTCTCAGGATTTCTCGTTAAAGTACTAGGAGTCCCCTTGTTCATAACAGCAGGGCACTGCCTAGAGTCTCTGGACAAGCTCTTAGAGGATCCGAATATAAACAATCTTTCAGTAGAATTCGTGGATCAGCTTGGAAAAGAGCCAAAATATAGGCATGCAATCCCATATACTGCCCATCCCGACTATAGAGCTCATGTAGGCAATGAAACTAGTCTCGACATGGGAATAATCCCCCTTCCAGTTTCACTACAACTACAGCTAGAGCGGAGTAACCGTGATTACATATTCGAGCAAGGATGGACAAATTCATTGAAGGAGCTCAAGGACGATGGATACGAAGACTTTATCTTGCTAGGAATTCCCTCAGACTCCATTGCTCCATCCGTTGAAGGCCGCTTAAACTTTGAATACCGAGCGTTTAAAATTGAAATGCTCGAAGAAAAACCAGATGGATTCATTAGCAATACTTCAGCAGATAGATACTATGCCAAGATTATAGGCGTAGACGATTTGCCGAACGTCAATGGTATGAGCGGTGGGCCTGTTTTTGCAGTTAAAAAGTTAAACAACGAACAGTGGGCATTTCACCTTGTAGGAATACAAAGCGGCCAGGGGAGCCAATCTAAAGTGATTTCGATCTGCCCCGGCTCAGATTACATTCAAGGGATCAAGGACTACCTTCAAAGAAAAGCGAAGGGAGCAGCGTAGGTTTAGCAAGTGCAGCTTGGGGACAGTGTATTGTCGCAACACAGTACCCTGTACCCCTGACATCCACATACACCGCCGTGATATGAGCAGCATCCTCTACCCTCGAGAATTCCTGGGTAAAACTGCTCTATATATGACAGCGCCTCATACCGTGGAGACGAGTAGTCAAAGCATTGGGAAAGAAGAGTACTCGGGAAGAGTAAAAGCAAGAGAAGGATGGCTGGCAATATTGCTTTCATGGAACCCCCAATAGAAAAATAGAACCGCTAACTAAGTTGATTCTTTCCGAAGGGGAGTGGCAAATCAAGGAGAGAATTGCCTTTCAAGTGGTAACTCTATGGTAACTCTAACTCAGGCACAAAAAAACCGCTTTCCTCAATCACCTTCTAAGTAACTGAAAAAAGCGGTTAAAAGATATGAGCCGACGAGGACTTGAACCTCGGACCCAGTGATTAAAAGTCACTTGCTCTACCAACTGAGCTACCGGCCCACACGTGGGAATTCTCAAGGCTATGCTTGAGACGAGATGTTGTATCGTTTAGGAGCTTATCTGTCAACTCGGCGAAAAAAATGCCTCTACTTGGCTAACTGTCCCGATTTCATTGTCATTATCAGTGATAGATACAGGTCTCCCGCGGAGGTCGAATCGGGCTACATGGGTAATTTCAGACTCTACGGACTGGCCAAGAGAGAGCCCTGCCTCTGGGAGAACCACCTGCTTATAGGCAAAGTTTCTACCTAAAAATGAGTCGTGTTTGCCCTTTTCTCGCAGTGTTACCTCGCCCTTCCAGCCTATCCATCTGCGGTTTTTTTCTTCCGCTATATCATGAAACAGAGCAGTCACCTCGCGGGTTCTACGCTTTAACTCTCTGCCTTCAATTTGAGGAAGCGATGCGGCTGGCGTACCAGGCCGAGGCCAATAACGAGAGATGTTAATGACATCAAAGCGCACCTCTCTCATGAGCTGTAGCGTCTCTTCGAAGTCCTCTTCTGACTCCGTTGGAAAACCACAAATGAGATCTGTACCAAGAGTAACGAGAGGAAGCGCTGCATCAATTTCCGCAAAGAGCTCCTTACAATACTCCACAGTGTAGTCGCGTTTCATATCTTGAAGCACTCGGTTTGAACCTGCTTGTACGGGAATATGGACAAAGCGAAAGATCTTAGGGTGAAGCATAATCTTCAGGAACGCCGGCAGAAACGTTGCAAAATGCTCGGGGTTTGCCATCCCAACTCGCACTGTAAAATCAGCAGGAATACTCACAATCTGCTCAAGAAGCTCTGCGAGATTAGTACCAATATCAAAGCCGTACGCTGAGTTATCTTGTGACGTGAGCCACACTTCTTGTGCTCCACGTTTTACGGCATCACTAATGTGACGAACAATATCATTTGGCTGATAAGAAAAGAGCTCTCCCCGCGCATGTTTTGTCTTACAAAATGTACACGAGCTTAAACAACCGTGTGAAAGAGGGACAATCTCAACAGCATTGTTTCGATTTTTCTTGGGTAAGTTAAGCCGAGAGCGATTCTTTCTACCAAGTATCTGAACAAGCTCTCCCTCTTCCGTTTTTTTAAGAGCTTCAACCACCCGATCAATTTCATACGTCCCAAGCATGGAATGGTTTTTAAGTGCTGCGTGACGCTTTTCTGACTGAGGGATACATCCCGTAATGAGCACCGTCTTTCCTTGTGCTTCTAATTCAGCTAGTTGGGAAGTAAAAGAGGTCTCCGTGGGGCCCTTTACCGTACAGGTATTAAAAACAACTAAGGGTGCGTCCTCGGCGAGCGTATACCCAGCCTCATCGAGGAGGCCGGCCATGACTTCAGAGTCAGCCTGGTTGGCACTACAGCCTTGGGTGATAAATTGAACTTTTTTCATACGTAACAGCTCACTATAACAGACTCTTTTGTAGAAGGCTAAAGCAGTGGTCCTCACAACCATAAAGATAAGAATATCCTCCAATCCCCCTTCTTCTTGTACATGAACTTGAACGTGAACCATTTATCTTCACCGTGTTCTCCTTGGGCCTCAGAAAGAAGAAGGAGAACTTCAGGTTCAAGTGCAAGGAGAAGGAATCGCAGCAAATTTACCCAAACTTCATATGCCCGTTGGGTTGCATAGTTGCCCCACATTACGTACGCTTAGCAGCAATATGTCTCTAAAAGCACTCATTAAAGTAGCCATCAGCCTTACGATGCTCACCTTGGTCCTGACGTTCGTTGAACCACGTGAGGTCATCACTACCGTAGGCAACATCCCGCTATGGTGCGCTCTTGCTGTCATTGTTGGCTACCTTGTAGGGCAGGCCTTGAGTGCCTATAAATGGATGCTCATTGCACGCTCAGGCAAGATTGAAGCCAGCTTTACTGGAACACTTAAGGCATATTTTATAGGTATGTTTGTAAACTCCTTTGGGCTCGGTATCATTGGAGGTGATGTTACCAGAGGGGTTCTACTCGCTGACGGAAAGCCGGTCAAAACTCAAGCTATCGCCTCTGTTGTCGCTGACCGAGCTCACGGACTGGCTGTGCTGGCAGTGCTTGGGACACTCGCTACTGCTCTTTATGGCAGCTCAAGTATCGATGTGCGCTTTGTATACCTCCTGGTTGGAATTGGCCTGGCTCTTATTTTCGGCTGGTTTCTTGGCCCTAAAATCTTGCTCAAGTTCGTACACTCTGAAAATAAGCTTCACGACAAGGCCGTTCAGATCACCGAGGTCTTCCCAAAGCATCCCAGCCGAATCGTTGCTATTACACTCCTTTCTCTCCTCTTTCACCTGCTCCAAATTGGTCTACACTGGTTGATTGGTCTCGGCCTTGGAGCAGAGCTCTCGTGGCTCTTTCTCTTGCTCGCTGTACCCTTTATCAACATACTCAGCAGCCTCCCTATTAGCTGGAACGGCCTTGGGGTACGAGAAACTGCTTACATTTTCTTTTTCTGTAACCAATCAAATCTACTTAGCGAAGAACAAGCGGTGGCCATGGGCGCACTCTGGCTTCTTGCAGTAACGGCCTCTAGTGCTGTTGGTGGTATGATTGCTTTCCTGACCAAAGACTTCCGTTTGCTTCGCAAGCAATCAGTAGCAACTTAACGCATACTACTCATGATTCACACGGATTAAGGATTGATAAGCCCCAAGCGGATAGCTTCTCGAATGAGATCAGAGAGGCTTTGCGCTCCTAATTTATCCTCTATTCGGCATTTCATTTTATCAACCCCACGCGGTGTCATCTTGAGTTTTTCACCTATCTCCGTAAAGCGTAGACCCTCTGCAAGAAGCTGTAAAAAGACTTTCTCTTGCTCTGTTAGATCACGAGGGGAAGAGGTCATGAGTTCATCGTATTGGCGTTGCAGCTCTAAGACATATGCAAGAAAAGAGTCAGTAATACCTGGAGAAAGATATTTCCTTCCATGCGAGATATGAGATAAAGCAACTTCTAAATCTTCAGGGGCAATCTGTTTTGGCAAAAAGCCGACAGCACCATTCGAGAACCCTTGAATAATCATCTCTGGAGACGGTACTCCAGTAAGAACTACGCAGTGAATATCCGTTGAAACAGAGTGGATACGGCGAATGAGATCGAGGCCGCTGATGCCTGGGAGTATCACATCAATTAAGATGACATGAGGTGTGGTAGATTCTAATAAAGAGAGGCACTGCTCAGCGCTACCGACGTCAGCGAGAACGTTGATTTCACTACTATCGTTGAGCCACTCAACAATTCCGGTACGAACAAGTTCATCATCTTCAACGATGACAACATCAAGCATACATCTCCTCCGGCAATCCACCACTTGAAGTGATACTCAATCTGACAGTGAATATCAAAGTCCCAAAAGAGGGATTAGCAAAAAAAACGAAAAATACGGGTTTTTTTCGGGCAAATTGAGGAGGAAAGCTCGAAATAGCAGATTAGAACCACACTCCGCGATAGAGTTCGGTGTTATCGAGTACTTTACCAGCACCTTCAACAACAGCAGCCAGCGGGTCATCAGCAACACCAACTTCAATCCTGAGTTGCTCGCTAATATGTCGATCGAGGCCTTTGAGCAGGGCTCCTCCACCAGCAAGTGCAAGCCCAGTGGACATGATATCGCCTGAGAGCTCCGGAGGGGTGTTTTCCAGAGCTTGGCGCACAGCTGCTGTAATAGCTGAGATAACCTCTCCGATGGCTTCACGAATCTCACCAGCACTCACAATCAAGGCCCCAGGCGCTCCACTTGTAAGACTCCGCCCCCTGACCTCCATCTCTTGAGCATCGTAGTCCGAGTGGGCACAGCCAATGGTCTTTTTAATCAACTCAGCGGTGGCTTCTCCAATCAGCAGGTGATGATTTCGGCGCATGTGATTAATGATGGCCTCATCCATCGCATCTCCACCCTGACGCACAGACACACTGTGAACAATATCAAGCAAACTAATAACTGCGATATCTGTTGTACCACCACCGATATCAACGATAAGGCTTGCAACAGGCTCGGTAACAGGGAGACCGCATCCGATAGCAGCAGCCATTGCTTCATCAATTAACTTCACTTCTCTTGCCGCTGACTCAACGGACTCTCTAATCGCTCTGTCCTCAACTGCCGTAATACCGCTTGGCACACCAACAATGACACGCGGCTTCATCATAGAGTGAGATTGCTCACGTGCCTTGCGCAAGAAGTGCTGTAGCATCATGCCAGCAACCTTAAAATCAGCAATCACGCCTGTGCGAACAGGCCGAATCACCTCAACACCAGCAGGGGTACGCCCAAGCATCACCTTTGCTTCTGCACCAAACGCAACTGGAACCTCTTGAGAGCCGTTTCTTTGAAGTGCAACAATAGAGGGTTCGTTGAGTACAATGCCCTTGCCCTTCTCGTACATAAGGGTATTAGCAGTACCAAGGTCTATGGCAAGATCACGGGCAATGAGTCGAAACATACGGCTACCAAGTGGATAGTATAGTAAGGCTATAGCTATAGAAATTTACTTGATAAAATGCAAGACACACCGAGATAGAACAGTGTTTCAAGAAGGTGGTTTTTCCTCTCCCTTGTAGACTCGGGGAAATCAGAGGGCTATATTTCTTGCTCTTGCACCTCTATCTTGCTCTTGCTCTGCTACGTTCCTTATGAGAGCAAGAGTAAAATAGAGGTGCAAGAGCAAGATGGTGTTTAGTGGCTAGTGCTATGACCAAAAAGTTTTTTGTTGGAACACTAGATGGAGAGATTTGAACGATGACAGACGTTTCTACAATTGGAGTTATTGGCGCAGGTCAAATGGGCGCTGGAATTGCTCAAGTATCAGCTATGGCTGGGTATGAGACACTTCTCTGGGATGCAAATGAAGCAGCGCTTGAAAAAGGTATCCAAGGGATTAGCAAACGTCTTGCACGACTTGTTGAGAAAGAAAAGCTTACTGCTGACGAAGCCAAAGCAGCCGAATCCAAGATTAAAGGAGCTAGTTCCGTCTCTGAATTCTCCTCATGCCAGATGAGTATCGAAGCTATTATTGAAAACGTAGAGATTAAACAAAAACTCTTCGCTGAGCTTGATGCAACACTCCCTGCTGGAGCCATTCTCGCCTCAAACACCTCTTCCATTTCAATCACACGTATTGCAACTAGCACCAAACGCCCTGAAAGCGTCATTGGGATGCACTTCATGAATCCCGTTCCTGTCATGAAGCTCGTTGAGATTATTCGTGGTTTGCAAACAAGCGATGAAACATATGCCGTAACCAAAGCTGTCTCAGAGAAGATGGATAAGACAACGGTACTCGGCGTTGATAGTCCTGGGTTTATCGTCAATAGAATCCTATGCCCAATGATCAACGAAGCGATCTTTCTTCTTCAAGAAGGTGTAGAGCGAGAAGATGTTGATAACGCTATGATGCTCGGGACAAACCAACCCATGGGACCTCTGACCCTTGCTGACTTTGTTGGTCTCGATACGTTGCTCTATATCCTCCAACTTCTCCACCGTGAGCTTGGTGAAGATAAATACCGGCCGTGTCCACTGTTGGTGAAGTACGTTGAGGCTGGATGGTATGGGAAGAAGGCTGGAAGAGGGTTTTATACTTACGAATAGAACACTAGCTTGCTCTTGCTCTTGCTCTTGCTCGATTATGCTTTTTTAGAGCAAGAGAGCTTGGAACACGACTTACGCCTGCTCCAAAAGATCCCTCACCACTCGCAGGATATCGATATTATCTGAATGTCCCGTCATCGAAGCTGTAATTTTTCCTTGGATGGGGCGTCCGAGAAGATAGAGATCACCAATAGCATCAAGAATTTTATGGCGTACCGCCTCGTCTTCAAATCGAAGATCCCCATTAATGGATCCTTCAGGGCCGTAGAGCACGAAATTATCAAAGCGGCCACCTTGAGCAAGACCTTGTTGCTGGAGATATTCTATGTCTTTAAGAAAACCGAAGGTTCGTGCTGGAGCAATCTCTCGCTGGTACTCTTCCTTATCACCTAGGATAAAGGAGAACTCTTGCACCCCAAGAGGCTCGGGATAACTTAAGCGATACGAGATTGAGAGCTCCTCAGCTGGCTCAATCAGGATAAACTCTTTATCATCACCAACTCGAATCGGCTCTTCAATTTTGATGGCATACCACTCACCTGCTTGCTCTTCTACGCCAGTTTCATCAAGCAACCGACAGACTTCAAGCGCAGAACCATCGAGTACGGGGACCTCGTCATTACACTTAATAAGCAGGTTTGAGATGCCATAAGCACAAAGCGCGGACATGAGGTGTTCGATGGTGGCAACTTGCGTTTGTCCAAGCTTGAGTGTCGTGGCAAACCCGGTTGATTCTACAAAATCTACGTGCGCTGGAACTGGGCTTGGGTGCGAGACCCCCACAAAATGAATTCCAGAGTTCGCCGGAAGAGGCTCAAGCATGAGACCACTCTTTTTTCCAGAATGGAGACCCTGACCATAAAGAATCGAGCTATGGGCAATAGTACGTTGCTGCAAAGGTTTTCCACGAAGCTTTTGATCTTGGAACACTATCGGCTCTACCTGAAGCGGGGTTTGTGTGGTGCCAATACTCAGAGCACCACTCTCCTCCTCGAGGGTCTCTTCTTCTTGAGTGTCATCTAGACCACGCGCCGCACCATCGAGCACACGGCGGATGGTCTCGAGCATCGCATCGAGGTCGAGCGGTTTTTCAATAAATTCAGAAGCTCCCATTTTCGTAGCTTTTACGGCTGTGGCAATCGTGGCGTGTCCACTAATCATGATTACCGGTAACTCCGGATAGATCTCGTGGATCTGCTCCAAGGTTTCAAGCCCATCGAGACCAGGCATCCAGATATCGAGTAACACAAGGTGTGGACGGTGCTCGCGAAGATGTTCAAGAGCCTGCGTTCCACTTGAAGCACACGAGCACTTATACCCTTCATCAGCAAGAACGCCTTCGAGCGTTTTTCGGATGCTAGGCTCGTCATCAACAACAAGCACAGAGATATCGTTAAGGCTCTCATCAGTTGGTAGTGTTTCAGCTGTATGGCTCATAGTTCACCCACTATACCAGAAAATTCCGAATAAAGTTTCCACCACTTGAAAAAAGTGTCGATTGTCGCTCTGGCCCGACAGAGACAACACTAATCGGACACCCCACAATCTCTGAAAGTGTACTGAGATAAAAACGGGCCTCTTGTGGCAGGTGGTGCCATTTGCGAGCTTGGGTTAGGTCAGCTTCCCAGCCATCAAAGGTAAGATACTCAGGCTCGACACTTTCAAGGTCAGAAGCAAGTGAGGGCACATCATCAACCTTTTCGCCGTTGAGGTGATAATTGATACAGATCTGAAGCTTTTCGACTCCTGAGAGCACATCAAGCTTGGTGATCGCAAGCGAGTCGATACCATTGAGTCGAACAGCACGTTTCATCGCAACGGCATCAAACCATCCACACCGGCGAGGACGCCCTGTAACAGTTCCAAACTCACCTCCCTTTTCTCGAAGAAAATCACCGGTAGCATCCTCTAATTCTGTAGGAAATGGGCCACTTCCCACTCGGGTACAATACGCCTTTGCGACCCCTAAGATGTGGTCAATCGAACGTGGACCAGTACCACAACCAGTTAACACCGCCCCAGAGATCGTGTTTGAAGAGGTAACAAACGGAACCGTGCCATGCATCTGATCAAGGAGTGTTCCTTGTGCTCCTTCAAACACGATACGCTTTTCAGCTAAACGGGCTTCATGCAGCATGAGGCTCACATTTCCTAGGTGTGGAACAAGCCGTTCAGCAGCACGCTCAACAACACCCCAAACCTCATCCCAAGTCACCTGGCGCTCACTCTCAAGCACAGTGCGTAAGTAAAGATTTTTTTCTTCTATGGTTTTCTCGAGTTTGACGCGAAGCTCATCGAGCTTAAGGAGCTCAGCAGCACGCACTCCACTTCGATTGGCGCGGTCCTCATACGTTGGTCCTATGCCACGGCCCGTAGTGCCGATCTTGTCTTTTCCACGACGCTCCTCACGCGCCATATCAATGGCTTCGTGATACGGCAAAATAAGGTGTGCGTCTCTATCGAGCACAATACGACTCGGGTCTACTTTTTTTCCAACGTCAGCAAGTTGCCCCATCTCAGAGAGAAGGACTTCAGAGTTAAAGACAACTCCAGCTCCAATAAGACACTGCGTGCCATCGTGTAAGATTCCACTTGGAATCAGGCGAAGTTTTGTCTCGACTCCGTCAACATTGAGAGTATGCCCCGCGTTATTTCCACCTTGAAAACGAATAACGAGATCAGCATTGGAAGTAAGGTAGTCGACAAGCTTTCCCTTTCCTTCATCGCCCCACTGAGCACCAACAACGACAAGACTCGACATGATCTATTCTCCTTTAAGGTAAAGACAATCTACGACGCAACATTAACTCCAAACCCCCATTTACCATCTTTTTTCACGAGCACGCCAAGGGGAGCTGTCGTGCCCCCCTCCTTGTACATCAAAAGCCTCCGTGCTTTATGGGCAGTAGTATGAATCGGAACGACCTGCTGCAATGTGAGCATATCACCTTGCACAAGCCGCGTGGCTTCCGCGTGAGACAACTCAAGCGTTTCCGTGTCTGGAAAGAGCATATGCCAAGGCAACATATGGTCAGTGGTAAGATCTTCGAGGGAGACGGCTTGCGCACACGAGAAAGGATACGACTCTTCACGCCGTAAAGTAGCAAGGGCAGCTCCACACCCAAGGAGCTCTCCGAGATCTCTTGCAAGAGAGCGGATGTACGTTCCCTTTGAACAGCTCACATCAAATGCGATCCGATCTGGCTGAGTTCCAGGTGAAACTTCATACGAAAAAATAGTGACTCTACGAGCTCTCAGAGAGAGCTTTTCACCGGCACGAGCTCGCGCATAGGCACGTTTTCCGTCAACTTTGACAGCACTAATTTGGGGAGGAATCTGTTCGATATCTCCGAGAAAAGATCGTATGGCTTGCTCTACCTCAGAAAACGGCGGTATCGGTTTTGCAGTCTCTTGAACTTCTCCTTCGAGGTCATCTGTGCTTGAGGTTACGCCTAGGGCAATCTCACCAGTGTAGCGCTTTTTCCCACCTTCTGCGTATTGTGCGAGACGAGTTGCTTTGTTGAGTACACAGACGAGTAGACCCGTTGCTGCAGGATCGAGGGTCCCCGCGTGGCCAACTTTTCTGGCTTTGAACTTCTTTTTGACCTGAGAGACGACCTTTGCCGAGCTCATCCCGCTAGGTTTATCGATCAGCACTATGCCATCAGACACCATCGAGTACCTCCTCAAGTCGAGCAACAAGAGTTGCTTCCATTGCAGAAAAGTCTTTCCTGGTACGAAAAGCTGCTGCTGCCTTGTGGCCTCCCCCGCCAAAACTTTGTGCTACTCGAGAGACATCGTAGGTATCGCTTACGGAACGCAAACTCACCTTCCAGAGATCATCAACTTGCCTGGCTGCATACGAGATCTTTACTCCGTCAATATCGCGCGCTCTTTCAACAAGCATATCAGCATCATCAGGTGAGGCTCCGTGCTTCTTAAAGAGTTCTTTGGAGACAACAACACCAGCGATCTCATCACTGTGATGCATATGGAGATTGAGTAATACCTCAGCTTGAAGTCGCACCATTGAGAGTGGGTACGATCCATAGAGGGCTTTTGAGATATCAACGAGAGAGGCTCCAGCAGCTACGAGCTTTGAAGCGATCTCAAGCGTTTGACTCGAGGTCGACGAGTAACGAAACGAGCCTGTATCTCCGATTATTCCAGCAAGAAGAGCCGTAGCACTTTCGGGTGCGGGACTATATGAAAGTTTGTGGAGAAGCTCACACACAAGCTCAGCTGTAGAGGAGTGAGTCACAGAGATAAGGTTATGGGCACCGAAGCGTTCATTTGAGATATGGTGATCTATATTGAGGAGCGGAGCTCCGTGGCCAGTAACAAGAGGACCAAAGGAGTCTCCCATTCGCTTCTTATCACCACAATCACAAACAATGATAAGGTCCCAAGGGGTATCGGTAGGAAAAGTATCGCTTACGTCAGCTACACCAGGGATGAAAGTATATTTCTCCATGGGTCCAGCTTCATTAAAGCACGAAACTTCTTTGCCCTGTTCTTTGAGTGTAAGTGCAAGCCCACACATAGAACCATAGGCATCCGCATCAGGACCAGTATGGCTTACGATAGCGATGACCGAAGCGTCAACAATCGCTTGAGCTGCACAAGAGAGATCAGAATCAAGAGACATAATAGCTCTACTCTTTTTGAGCTCCTGAGGCTTTGGCTCGCTCAAGGAGCCGGTCTACCTCATCAACCGTGTCTAAAGTATTATCATAGAAGAAACGGAGCTCGGGAACAAAACGGAGCTCGAGCTTCTTACCCATTTCTTTTCGGAAAAACTTCTTTGCGGCATCAAAAGCCTCTGCCACCTCATCAACCCGATCTTGGCCGCCAGTAACTACCCAATATATCTTCGCTATTTTAAGATCTGGGCTTAAAGATACAGAGGTAAGCGTCACCATCGAAAAGCGGCTATCAGGAGAGTGCAAAAGAAACGTAGACAGCGTTGAACGAATTTGCTGAGCAACACGGAATCGTCGGCGATCATTGGCCATGGAACAAGCGCCCTTATCGAAATACGCTCGAGGAGTGAAGCATTACGGGTTATTAATCATCAAGCGTTGCAGCTCTCTCCTCAATCTCAAAGAGCTGCATAACGTCACCAACCTTAACGTCTTTATATCCATCGATCGAAATACCACACTCGTATCCCGACTGGACCTCTTTGACGTCATCCTTAAAGCGGCGCAGGCTTCCCATCTTTCCTTCATGGACAACAACGTTATCCCGGAGAAGGCGGACATTTGCACCACGCTTGGCTTGCCCAGAGGTAATGTAACAACCTGCAATCTTGCCTAACTTTGGCACAGAGAATGTCTCTCGAACCTCAGCCTCACCGATCTCTTTTTCTTCTCGGATCGGTTCAAGGAGGCCAGCCATCGCACTACGGACATCATCGATGAGTTCATAGATCACACGATAGAAGCGAAGCTCAACACCGTGCTTTTCAGCTTCCATCATTGCTCGGTTTTCAGAGCGCACATTAAAGCCAACAAGAAGAGCGCGTGAGGCAATCGCAAGCTGCACATCACTTTCGTTTACAGCACCAACACCACCGTGAACGACCGCAACCTGGACCTTATCAGTCGCAAGTTTCGCAACAGACTCTTTGACGGCCTCAAGTGAGCCGTGTACATCAGCTTTGACGATCAGGTTCAGATCAACTGTCTTGGCCATACTTGCTTGTCGCGCAAACTCTTCAAGACTAATTGGCCCACTTCCGAGCGCTCCAGCTTCTTTCTTCTTCTTGAGCTCAGCCCGGTGAGAAGCAACCTGCTTAGCTTCTGACTCACTATCAACCACAATAAAGTCATCACCAGCCTCAGGAACTCCACTTAATCCTGTAATCTCTACCGGAAAAGACGGAGTAACAGTCTCTGTTGAAGTCCCCGTATAGTCTGTCATAGAACGTACACGACCGTACTCTCCACCAGTGACGTAGATATCACCCACATTGAGCGTTCCACGTTGAATGAGAACGGTTGCAACCGTACCCCGACCCTTGTCTTGGCGAGACTCAATAATCGTACCAACAGCTTTTCTGTCAGGGTTAGCTCGTAGTTCGCCCACTTCAGCTTGAAGAAGAAGTCCTTCGAGCATCTCTTCAATTCCTTGCCCTGTCATAGCAGAGACATGGAAGAACATAGTGTCTCCACCCCAATCTTCTGGCTGGAGGCCACGCTCGGCGAGCTGCTGCTTAACCTTATCAGGATTAGCATCAGGCTTATCCATCTTGTTCACGGCTACAACAATTGGAACTCCCGCAGCCTTAGCGTGATCAATCGCCTCTACCGTTTGAGGCATTACACCATCATCAGCAGCAACCACAAGAATGACGATATCTGTAACATCAGCTCCACGAGCTCTCATAGCCGTAAACGCAGCGTGACCCGGAGTATCAATAAAGGTTACCGACCGGCCGTCAGCAATTCTTACACTATAGGCTCCAATATGCTGCGTGATTCCTCCGTGTTCTTTATCAACAACAGAAGTAGCACGAATTCGGTCAAGGAGAGAGGTTTTCCCGTGGTCAACGTGCCCCATCACGGTCACGACCGGAGGACGTGGTTGAAGCGCGTCCTCTGGGTCTTCTTCTACTTTTAGAATCATCTCTTCATCAAACGAGATAGATTCAACTGAAAATCCAAATTCTTCGGCAACAATTGTCGCAGTATCGAGGTCGAGCACCTGGTTGATAGTTGCCATCACACCAAGCTCAATGAGCTTAGAGATAATTTCAGCAGCTTTCAGGCTCATCTGGTTCGCGAGGTCACCAACGGTGACAACCTCATCAATTTTGACAACACGCTTAGAGGCTTTCGGCGTTGTAATTTCGGTTGATGACAACTCGTCTACTTCTTCTTCGCCCCTTCTCTTCTTTTGCTTTCGGGTTTTGCCCGTTCGGCGGCCTGAGAGACCTTCGTAATCTACAAGATCTGTTCGGGTAAACTCTTGGCGTTTCGCTCTGCGCCCACTTTTCTTACCTTTTCGACCACGCTTATCATCGTCATCATCATCAGAGGCATCAGTGAAACTCGTTGTAGAACGATACTTCTTCGCGTCTTTTTTCTTTTCCGGCTTTTTAGGGGCCGCTTGAGGAAGACTGATCTTTCCAAGAACTTTTGGCCCAGCTTTTTTGCCTTCATCTTCAGCTTCTCCTACTGGGGCTTCAGCAGGAGGCTCTTCCGCAGACGCTTGGACCTCTTGTGGCTCCTGCTGAGCTTCAGAAGGTTCTCCAGCCTCTTCTACCAGTTGAGCTTCTTGCTCCACTGGTGCCGCTTCAACAACTTCTTCAGAGACAGGAGCTACGTCACCCTCGACCTCTTTTGCCTCAAGCTCCTCACTTGGAGCATGCCCATCGGCTTCTGCCGGTGCTTCTGCTTGCACCTCTTCAACTGGGGCTTCTTTCGCCGCTGCATCCTTAGAACGTCGACGACGACGGATAATGTTTCCCTTTCGCTTTTCAACAACGGTACGAGACTCTCCGGTCTGTTTATCGACTCGGGTCTTTACGGTCTCACTCTCTGGGTTCTCGCCGATAGCTTGGCGGATAATGGCACGACGTATCTGGTCGGCCTCCGCCTCATGAAGCGAATTTGAGTGCGAACGAACACCACCAATCCCAAGCTCGACGGCTTGTGCGATCACTAGTTTATTTTCAATTCCAAGCTCTTTCGCAAGCTCATAAACTCGGATTTTCGACATAATCTATCTATTACAATATAAGCTTATCGATAGAGGAAGTTCCCCTTTCTCTATCCTTATCCGTCTTACAAGACGAGTTTCTGTGCGGCGTACACCTATCCAACAATTCCGTCGCAAGTACATCAACAGAGGCATACAAGTCTTGGCGGCTGTATGTCCCCTCTTGAAGTCTTAGAGCACGTACTACGTTGCCCTTGCGCCGAAGCTGGATAACACACTCCCTTTGTGGGTGAACATACACACCTCGACCCGGGAGTTGATGAAACTCATCAAGAAGAACCTTCCCATCGCAAGCAACTAATCGAGCAAGCTCCTGTTTCGGGGCTCGTTGACGGCAACTTACGCACATTCTTACCGGCTCAGATTCACTCCTTCTCACTGTGCACCTCCTCTACAAGACGAGTTGAGCCACACACAGCTTGGAGACTAAGACAGCGATACTCGATTTTGAGCCCCTGCCTTAAAGAAGGTATTCGTTGCTTCACGAATCTCTTCTATGTCTGACTCCTCTACTCCCTCAACAGCAAGGAGATCTTCGTGTGAGATCGAAACGAGGCTTTGGATAGTTCCATAACCCGCCTCAATAAGTCGTTCACGAAGCTCGGAACCCAGCATGAGTCGATCGAGGTCAGAAAGAAGCTCTTCCGCTTGCTCTTGAGACTCTTGCTCAACAGCAATGGAAGCAGCGAACTCTTTTGCACTCTGCAAAATCTCACTTGCCCCTTCACTTGAAAATCCATCAAGTTCCACAAGCTCTTCCAAGCTTGCATCAGCCACGTCTTGCGCTGTGCGATAACCTTCTTGGTACAAGATTTCAGCTTGCGTGAAGTCAACGCCTGGGATGGCTTCAAGAGCTGTACGCGCACGCTTGGCTTCTTCTTCAGCAACAGTCACACTGCGAACATCGATACGCCACCCTGTAAGCTTACTGGCTAGCTTAACGTTTTGTCCTCTACGCCCAATAGCAAGAGAGAGCTGATCATCAGCAACGATAACTTCCATTGCGTGATCATCTTCATCAAGCACAACCCGGCTCACTTCAGCAGGCTGAAGCGCACGTGCGACAAAAGACGGCTCGTCAGGGGTCCAAGGAACAATATCGATTCGTTCTCCGCGTAGCTCTTGAACAACAGCTTGTACGCGAGAACCCTTAATTCCTACACAAGCCCCAACGGGATCGACACTTGCATCACTAGAGTGCACAGCAATCTTCGCTCTCTCTCCAGGCTCACGAGCCACGGCCTTAAGGCTAATAACTCCTTCGGCAATCTCTGGAACTTCGAGGCGGAAAAGCTCTCGGAGAAAGTCAGGATGGCTGCGGGTCAGCACAATTTGAGGACCACGTGCAGAACGATCAATATCAAGAATCATTCCTCGTAACCTATCTCCCTGGCGGTAACGCTCGCGTGAAATCTGCTCACGCCGCGGAAGGATGGCCTCTGTTCGACCGAGGTTTACAATCAAGTTTCCACGGTCGTACCGCTGTACAATTCCGTTGATCAGCTCACCTTTGCTGTTCTTATATTCTTCATAAATAACACCACGCTCTGCGTCGCGTACCTTCTGGATAATAACTTGCTTTGCTGTTTGAGCAGCAATACGACCGAGAACTTCTGTGGCAAGCTTCTTACCGAGCTCATCGCCTACCATGGCGTCTTCGTCATACTCAGCACGAGCATCCTCAACAGAGATCTCCGTCCCTTCGTCTTCAACCGTTTCAACAACGGTCTTAAACTGAATGACCTCAATTAATCCGGTCTCCGAATCAAATTGAGTTTCTAGGTTAAGGTTGTGTCCATAGTGTTTTCTTGCCGCAGAGAGCATTGCGGACTCTACCGCCTCTACGAGGACATCAACGTCAATTCCTTTATCACGGCCAATCTGGCTCAGTACTGCATTAAGATCGAATGCCATCTCTCTCTCACTTAGTTCTTAGTCAAAGATAAAATCAACTCGCGCATCACTCACGTCTTCGAACGGTATTGTTCTCTGCTCGCCTGAGTTATCAGCTTCAAACTGGAGCGATGTGCCGTTAAAATCTAAGAGAACACCTACTAGGTTCTCTTTTTCGTTACGCTCACGGTCATACACCTTGAGCTTAATATGTTCACCAATAGCTCCTTGAAAGTGCTCCGGACGCCGCAGCCTCCTATTCACTCCAGGGCTTGAAACCTCTAGGGTTACCCGTGGTGGAATAACCTCTTCGAAACGATCAAGAGCGCTAATGCGTTTACTGACCTTTGTACAATCATCGATACCAACTCCATCAGATGCGCCCTCCCCAGCAGCAACAGTGATACGAAGTATGCCACCGCGCCCTGATGGAAGGTCGATATCAAAAAGAGTCAGACTCTGTTCTTGCACTACAGGCTCAATGAGATCCCATAGTTCAGTTTTACTTAACACTCTCGCTCTATACCTCCTAGGTACATGCCTCCATAAGAAGTTCTCTGCGAACCTCGACCTTCTCCCATGCGCCCTCCTTTCGTCATGAAGCCACGACGAAGCGGGTGTCTTATCTCGTATGCCAACTTCCAAGAAAGGAGGCAAAACCACAACGAGACAAGAACCGACCTACCTGAATGACAGGCAAACCGAACCGAGAGGAGGAACCTACTCAGTGAGAGGCAAGGACATGCCCAGAGACAGGGAGAAGGTAACAAAAACGATGCAATATCGCAACATTATGAGCCAAATAGGTTGTTGAATAAAAAAAGAACCAAACGCCAAAAAAACGTATTATCCTAAGAGGTTACTTCGACCTCTTCTCCGTTTCCCCAAAGTGTGTGGTATACGCCGGGTCGATCGAGCCGTTCATAGGTGTGAGCCCCAAAGAAATCACGCTGAGCTTGGGTCAGGTTCTGGGGGAGCCGAGCGGATCGGATCGAATCAAAATAAGCCAGTGAAGCACTCATTGCTGGAAGGGGTATTCCGTGTGTACTTCCTAACTGGACCGCCGTGCGTAAGCCAGCAACGGCCTTCTCCACCTGCTCGCGAAGAGTCGGGTCGAGCACTAAGTTTTCTAGCTCAGGGTTTGCTTCATACGCTTTGCGAATAGAATCCAAAAAATCAGCACGAATAATACACCCACCCCGCCAGAGCGAAGCGATCTCTCCTAATTGAAGATCCCAATCGTACTCAAGCGATGCACACCGTAGAAGATACATACCTTGAGCATACGAAAGAACTTTTGCCGCAAAGAGCGCGTCATGCAGCGCTCCTTCTATCTCTTCAGGAGAAGAATCGGGTGTCGATCGCTCAGTGCATTGAATAAGCTTTGAGGCACGGAGACGCTCGTCGCGCTGACTACTGAGGACTCTTGCATCAACAGCAGCAGCAATCGTTGGAAGCGACACACCGAGGCGAAGAGCCTCCATAACTGTCCAACGACCAGTACCCTTTTGACCCGCCTTATCCATAATAGCATCAACAGTATAGCTCTCTGTAGATGCGTCCTTTTCTTTGAAAATCTCAGCGGTAATTTCGATCAGAAACGATCTCAGAGGCCCCTTATTCCAGCTACCAAAGACCTCTGACAACTGGTCAGGACGGTACCCAAGCACATCACTCAAAAGGTGATATGCCTCTGCGATAAGCTGCATATCGCCGTACTCAATTCCGTTATGTACCATCTTCACAAAGTGGCCAGCGCCATTTGGTCCAACATAGGCCGTACAAGGTTCATCACCTACTTGCGCGGCAATCTGGCGCAACATTGGGTCGACAAGCTCCCAGGCTTTCTTGTCACCACCAGGCATTATACTGGGGCCAAGGAGCGCTCCCTCTTCACCGCCAGACACCCCAATTCCAAGAAAAGAGATCCCTCTGTCAGCGCAATAAGCTTCGCGACGAATAGTATCCTCAAAGTACGCATTACCTGCGTCGATGACACAATCGCCTTCATCAAGGAGCGGTAGGAGCTGCTCGGTTACAATGTCGACAGCTTTCCCAGCCTTGATCATGAGTATGATCTGTCTTGGAGAGCTGGTAGCTTCGACAAGCTCTTCTAAGGAAGAGGTCGGCACAAAATCACCTTCCCCATCAGCAGAGCCAAACTCCTGCATGAAGGCTTCTGTTACTGCACTCGTGCGGTTATAAACAACAATCGGGTAGCCATTTCTAGCAATATTGCGGGCTAAATTTGAACCCATCACGGCTAGACCGATCAGTGCAACATTTGTTTGAGTCATATCTTCATCTTTGGTTGTAAACATTCAAGTGCCGGTACGATCCTCATTCAGGCGCTATCAGCGCTCAGCCATACTGAGGCCACTTGCCGCCTTTGTGCTCAAATGAGCTCCCTGTCACCTCCGTGTCTCCAACGCCAATTTGGTAGACCGACTCCCCCAACACCTCAACGCAACTTAACATATTGCCATATACCAACCCTGTATCTATGCCAATCTTGTAGGGCAGGTGAAACATAACGTCTTCAAATGGAGTATGCCCGAAAACAATAGTTTTCTTAAAGTAGTGCATGTTGCTGATAAACTCATCTCGAATCCAAAAAAGATCTTCATCGAGCTGAAAACGCAAGTCCCTAAGGGGGTTTAATCCAGCGTGCACAAAAATAAAACGATCATAAATAATGTAGCGATGAAGGCTTTGGTAGAAAGCGAGGTGCTCCTGTGAAAGCTCCTCTTTGATCTTCTCAGGCGGAACGCCCTTTCCAAATCCATAACTTTCAAGACAAGCAATACCACCATTGGCAAGATACCCCGCACCGAGATTCCCCTCGAAACCGAGATAACTTAACAGCATATCTTCGTGATTCCCCTTCAGGAAGAACACACTTTGTGGGTGGTGGTTACGAAAACTCAAAAGGACATCAACCACTTCTTTTGAGGCGGGGCCACGATCAATATAATCACCGATAAAGATGAGGTGATCTTTCTCTGTGAAATTGAGCTCACTGGAGAGGTACTCAAGGAGAAGAACAAGCTCACTGACACATCCGTGAATATCACCGATCACAAAGAGGCGCTCAGGAGATACTTCCTGTTCAAGAAAGTCAGGAGGAGAAATAACTTGCTCATCGCTCATAGGGGTCTACTGTAACGCGGATCTCAAGATAACGCGATAGCAAAAGGAAAGGAGAAATAGCCCATACACTATCGCATACAGGTATAGGCAAGTATGAAGGATGAGCAGCCATTTCCTTGAACTTTTTTCTCCTTCTCCTCATCCTGCACCTTCTCCTGCACCTAACTCCTCCCCCTCATCCTACTGAAAAAATCCTGCATGCATCCAGTCCATAGCCTTGCCCCGCACTCACGCCCATAAAGTTAAGCTCGATATCCACCTGCTCCTTGACTCTCTTTTTGTCTAGCCCGGACATTTCACCAGACTTCGTCGCGAGGGGAGTGAGAGTGCTGTTTTTTCGGGTTTTCGAGATTCGATCCGGACGACGGTGTGTTGAAACACAACAA
>JAUIBK010000048.1 GCA_030428205.1 bacterium | reverse complement strand
TGCTCAGAAAGGGAATCTCCTTGGAAGTGATAAAATTATCACCTTCGGAAAGAGACCATCATCAGCCTCAAACACCTTTGAAGGATCCACAACAATTGATTGGCTTGACTCCGGTAACGGCGCACAAGATGTACTTTACAGTGCTGGTGGAAGCTGCCCGTATGTAAAATTCGCTACAGACTACGCTCAACTCGGTCGTTTTTACGGCGAAGAGCCATTTCGTCGTAGCAGAATTTCCGTTGGCGTAACGATAACGAATCCGCAACTTGGCACTCCTCTCGATGTTCTTTCTGCACAGATCGCAAATCCGGTTGTCGGCACCGAGACGTTTCTTTTTTGGGCGAAAACTAGTGACAAACTTGCTTCTCCCCTTCCACTTGTTCCGCAAGATCCAAGCGATATGAATAGTCCTGCTGTTTCAGGAACAGAAAACTGCACAACAGATTTCAGCATCTTCGATGCGATTCTTGATAGGAGATATGCTGTACTCGGTAATATGGGAAAGCCTGATTTTCCATCATGGGGCCCAACTCCTCTTGTGAACGTCTCATCGCTTGGTCCAGCCATCACTGGTGCAGATGTTGATGTCGACAAGAAGCTAAACGTCCTTGTGATGCACAGGCTCTGGTTGTCGTGTCAAACTCTTCCTCTTGCTGACGCTTGTAATGGAACTGCTCAACCTACCGTGAGCACTTTATTTACCATTACGGACTCACTTGAAATTGAACTCCAATAAACTTTGATAGGAATACATCAGAATGAAAACTCAAACTCGAAACATAAATTTTATCGGTGATACTATGAAAACTCTTTCTTTTTGCTTCACTCTCTCAGCCACTCTCCTCTTGGTACCTGTCGTATCAAACGCAGAAAAACGCCACGACCTACCAGTTCATCGTCTCAGCGCGAACAATATAGACGTTCAAAAAGTAGGCGGTAGCCAACCATTTAAAGTCCAGGGAACACTTGTAACGAGCGAGGACTCGACACAAAAAGTTGTGGGCCTAGAGGCTTTGGACTCTACGACAAGATATGAAATGAATAAGTCAAAAACCGCTGTAATAGCCCTTGTCCGTCAGTGGTTGGAGTATAAAAACCTTGTCTCTAACTTTGGAGATGAACCCGACACGATTAAGGTTGGAAGCACGACATATACGTTTTCTTCGGTCGACGACCAAGAGACCCAGTTCACATTTACTGATACATCTAGGCCAAGCGGTGCTAATTCTCAGAATCGACGACCAGTTCGTCCAACTCAGGTAGACACGGCTAGTAGTTTCAACGAGGGGCATTATCTACCTGATTTTTAGGCGCTTTTTCATAAGTCACCCGAAACACTTATTGATTCATAACATCACTAGGTTGTAAGTGTATAACACACTCATTTTAATGTATGTGGAACAGGTCATGTGGAATAAGTATTGGGATCAGGAGAGTGGAGGAGCACTGCTTGAATTAGCATTAACCTTAGGAATTCTTGTAGCATCAATCTCAGGGTTTTTTGCCTTAGATCTCGATGCTCTACTTGGAGATGGTGTAGAGCAACGTTCTCTTGCGCTTCGAACCCTCCACTCAACTGGACTAGCCCCAGAAACATCGACAGGAACTCAGGTTCTCTCTGTCAATAACGGCGGTCAGATCCGATTTCATGACGCGGGATATATCCAATCAAGCCTTGATAGTCTCTTGCTCAAGTTTCACGCGAACGCACCAGCATCTGAGAATACTCTCTGCATTGCAGCTGCACTTTTTCAATTAGATGGGAGCGATCCTGTAGGCAATCCAGTTTTTGACATTGAGTCTGAAGTAACAGCTGCAACAACCGTAGACTGTCAAAATAACTGGAACAACGCATTTAAAGCTCACTGTGGTGAAGAAGCCAAGCAGTTCCTTCTCAGCAGTGGAGGTGCATCTTCAAAGCATTTTTTATGCTCCTGGACATTTGCTGGAGATATCGAATCTGTTAAAATCTCACCAGTTTCCTTTAAAAACGCAATCGTCATTCCCCCTACAGTCGACGACAAAAGTACCGGAGGAGTAGTTGCTGTCGACGAAGCCACCAGCCTCGGTGGACTTGAGGACATCGCGTCTTCTTCTAGCGACGAAGGCGAAAAAGGAGGCTCACCATCATCAGGTGGTAGTATGGAGACTGGAAGCCTTAGCGGCGAGGGTTTCGAGTCAATCAGCTAAATCTCCATTTCTAGGTAAAGTTCCTACCCTCTCCCTGCCGATGACCTCTGTAAGAGGAAGTAGCAGCGCTTAGCATGAACGCTCAGCGAACGACATACCACGGAGGGTATACTATGATCCAAGGCGCGATCTTTGGGCTCGAGGGAGTCCTTGTTGATGCACGTGAGTGGCATCGTATGGCAGTAGATCAGGCACTCGCAGAATTCCAAATTGAAGTTACTGAAGGAGAGCATGAGATGCTCTTTGATGGGCTTGCACCAGAGAAGAAATTGGAGTTTCTCTTTTGGTACAAAAATGTTCCCAGAAAATGGCAAGAGAAGATCTCTCAACTCACTCACATCTATTTCCACAACCTTCTCTCAAAGAAGTGTGCCGTGGATGTTCCAACCTACCAGATGATGCTCAAGCTCTTAGCATGCGATATGAAGATGTCGGTGTGCTCACAGTTTGACCGCGATGAAGTCGGCGTGATGCTGCTCAAAAGCCAACTGACCCACTTCTTTTCAACCTCATACTGTAGAGAAGATGTGATTGAACCTCTTCCCCACCCTGAGCTCTATCTCCGTGCGATTGAGAAAATGGGAATACCCCCTGAGGATACCGTTGTCATTGAGAGCTCAGATGAAGCACTTATGGCAGCAGAACAGCTCGGTGCTCATACACTTGCTCTTAAGCCCTCTGAGAAGCTCTCAGGCGAGATTATAGAGCACTTCTTTGAGATTCAGCGTATTGCTGGAGGAGTGATAGAAATTCTTGAGGGGATTGCTGAGCTTGAGCAGGTGCAGTCTGAGCAACAGTACTTGTCGTAACTACATATTTCAATTGATGAAATTGGTTTAAACCGCAAAGACGCTAAGTCGCAAAGGACCTTTGTATGAGTTTCTTAGCGCCTTTGCGTCTTCGCGGTTAAAAAAGCATTTCCTCAGCTCAACCACCCAAAATCGAACTATCACACCTCTCTCACAAAGGCCCCATAACATATTTAAGGGTTATAGATAGTTAGAGGTTTAGCGTGTTGCTTAAAGAAGAAGTCATGCCTTCCGTTGCAGAAGGCGTCACTCCACAGTCTAGTGGAAATGGCCCTAACACAGGTCTCCCCTCTACTCCGTCCATAGAAGACTTACAAGAACACACCAACGGCTCACAAAGCGATCTCATGAGTAACCTTGAGCAGGCCGGAGAAAGCCTCTGTCTCGATGATAGTTGCTTTACAACGTACTCCGTTAAGAAAGGTGAGAATCTTACTTCTATTGCAAAACGAGAACTCGAGCAGCCGTTTACGCTTAACGACGTTGTTGCACTAAATAAAGCCCTTACGCCTGGATTTAATCCTGATCAGATTGACGTTGATCAAATTATCTTCCTTCCGGCATTACGAAGTGAAGACGGCATACAGGTTCGTGCCGTTTCAGAGGGCGATACACTTTCCTCTATCGCTTTACGTCATGCCGGTTCAACAGATTTCAAAGAAATCATCGCGCTCAACAAAGAGATTAATCCCGAGTTTAACCCCAATAAAATCTCGCCTGGGCAACCGATATACCTTCCCAAACTTGCTCCCCCTACTCCATTTACACCTGAACAAGCTCCCCTTCCGACCTACGAGAGCTATGATTACACGGTAAAGGCGGGAGACACGCTGACAGCTATTGCTCTTAGAGAACTTGGTGACGTTAAGCGAATGCCTGAAATAGTAAGGCTCAATCAGGGACGCGAAGGATTTAACAAAGATCTCCTTCAAATTGGAGATACCATTATCCTTCCTGGTTCTCCCGAGCAGCAACAAGCTCTTCTCCATCCATTTGCACAAAGACTACCTGGAGCAAAGCTTCCGGCAGGTGAATCATTTTACTCATTTGTTTCCAACCACTATGCTTCAAGGGGAGAAGTGCTCCAAGTAGTGGCTATCAACAGAGAGTTACAAGAAGGATTTAATCCAGGAAAGGCAAACACTGGTGAACATATCGTACTTCCACCTCAAGAACTCCTAAGAGAACTCCGTGAAGAAAAAATTACCTTTCCCATAGAGAAAGCCAAAGCGCAATTGAGGATCCATGAAGGATACAAAACAGAGATGTACTACTGCACAGCAGGACACCCAACAATTGGTATTGGGCACAATCTTTCAAATGTGAAAGGTTCTGCTGAGTATAAGCGGTTTGTAGAACAGGGCGCGGTGGCTACATCTGATGAAATTGATCGTTGGTTTCGAGCTGATATTGCTCGATCAGTAGCCAGCCTCAATAACCAACACGGTGGAAAGTTGTGGTACCACATGCTCGACGAACAGCAGAGACTCACTCTGCTCGATATGAGCTTTAATATGGGTGAACGGGGGCTAAACACTTTTAAGAACTTTCACGCCGCTCTTGAGCGTGGAGATTACAGTGTAGCACGAGACGAGATGCTCGAGAGTAAATGGGCTGGTCAAGTTGGAATGCGAGCGAATACTCTGGCACTCATGATGCTCTCTGGTGATTCTGCTCCTCTGAGACCTCAAAGTGGCACACAATACGCTCACGCGAGTACACCAGAAGATGGTCCACGAGTGCGCTAAAAAGCGAGACATCGGCGAACGATCTCTGGTAAGCTACGCATTATGGCCAAATCAGATTCTCAGTTTAGCTGCGCACATTCCTTTTCCCGACACCTGCCAGAAAAGATAGTTACCAACGACGATCTCTCTCAGCGGATGGACACAAGCGATGAATGGATTACTCAGCGCGCCGGAATCAAAGAGCGCCGCTGGGTAGAAGCACCCATGACGACAAGCGACCTTGGTGTTCAAGCTGCAAGACAAACTCTTCAGCTGTGCGAGAATAAACCTGTTGATGCCATTATTGCTGCCACCCTCTCGCCTGACTACAACTTTCCTGGAATTGGGGTACAGCTCCAACATAAGCTTGGCTTACCCCACGTACCCGCCTTTGATCTCCGCAACCAGTGTAGCGGTTTTCTCTACGGTCTTGAGATGGCTGATGCGTTTATTCGAGCAGGAACCTATTCTCGGATCCTGCTTGTCGGAGCCGAAGTCCATTCAACTGGACTCGATGTCTCAACTCGTGGTCGTGATATCGCAGTGCTCTTTGGTGATGGCGCAGGAAGCTGCATTGTAGAAGCACAGACTGAAGAATCACTAAATTATACAGACTCGTTCACGGTCATAGACTCCGAACTTCATTCGGACGGTGAGTTTGTCAAAGAACTGTGGTGTGAAAACGTTGGAAGCGCCCACTGGCCTGTTCGAGTAGATGCCGAGATGGTTGCAGAGGGGCGAATTTTTCCACAGATGAATGGACGAAAAGTCTTTGAACACGCCGTTAAACGGATGGCGGAAGTCTCTCTTTCACTTCTTACCAAACACGGACTCTCCGCCAATGATGTGGCCTATGTTGTCCCCCACCAAGCTAATTTGCGTATTAACCAGATGGTAGGAAAACAACTCAAGATCGCCCCTGAAAAAGTTTGGAATACGATCGAGAAATACGGAAACACCACCGCAGCAACCATTCCTATTGGGATGAGTCATCTTGTGGAAGAACAATCTCTTGAGAAAGACTCGTTTGTTTTGAGTTGTGCTTTTGGAAGTGGGTTTACTTGGGGGGCCGGGTTGTTGAGGAAGTGTTAATGCACTCAGGTGAAACTCTTTTTCTCCACCTCCGCCTTGGCCTATATCTTGGCTTTGGCCTTTTTCTTGGCATCAGCCCCCGCCTACTTCTTAAAGCACACTGAACTCAAAATCCTTGTAATCTCCTCAAGGTCCTCTTTCCCTTTCTGACTCTTCGCCTTCAACTTAGGCTCCACAAGAGCAATAACATCACAAATCGCCGCACATTCCATAGCCGATCCTCGCGCAATCGAGTAGAACCGTAACTTATCAGCATTCGTTATCTTCCCTGCCCCTCTGCAATATTGAGTGGTATTGATGTTGCCGCTCTTTTCAGCTGGTCTTTTAAATGGCTAGTTCCTTTTGGGAATCTGTCCAGCATTCCCATTGCAGTTGAAAGAAACTCTATGCTGAGTTGGTAAGGTTTAAAGTCTTCGTGACCAAACATATTACTCTCCTTTGAGATTTTGTTGTTTCGTAAGGTGTATCGAGGATTTGAGAGAAAAGTTTCTTGGAAAATAAGAGGAGGCGGAGGCGGAGGATTTTGCTAAGACAAGGGCTAAACTTAAAACGGGGCTCTACTTCAACTCTCACCATGCGCAAACCATGTTTGAGGATATAATTATGAAAAGTACGTAAATTTCCTATCGAAGATCTGCCTCACACTCTTAAGCCTCCCAAGATATCTTCCGACATCGAATACTAGCGGTTACCATACAGGTACCCGCGTGTGTGCAGTATTTCTACGTCTAACAATCAAAGGGTGGTATTCATGATCCGACTTCTTGGAAAGGTCTTAACCTTTCTCACTTTCCTCTCCGTAACGAATCTTGCCGTCGCGCAACTTCCCAGTCCAGACTATCGTGGTTTCAACGTTCCTATCGCTGAAGTCACCTCAGATCGTGCCGATTACATGGCACAAAACAGCAACGATATTGCAAATCACTGGCATGCAAATGTGATTATTACTCAGATTGGAAACGATGCTGAGCAAGATGATGTCACTACCGTTCAAGAATACCGAGCCATGATGGAAACTGAGCTTCAAGAATTCGAGAACAAACTCGCTGAGCTCTGCCCACAAGGACTCAAGGTCATCTTCAACCTCTACTCCACTCTCGGAGGTTTTGCTAACCGAGGTGAAGGCGGACAACTACCAAATGAAAAACTCGCGACACTTCAGCTTGCACAAACTGAATTCGTTGATTTTTGGGGTGAAATTGCTGAGCGTTTTAGCGACAGTGAATACAACTCTTGTATCTATGGCTATAACCTTAAAAATGAGCCTCAGTTAAATGACCTTGCTGTCGGGCTACAAACATGGGAAGAACTTGCCCCACTTGCTGTTGCTGCTATTCGCGAGCATGAGCCAAGCAAGCTCATTATTGTTCCTGCAGCCGGTGCAAACGTCAATCTCTTAAAGAATCTTCCAAGCTCACTCGCTGATGATGGAAATGTCTGCTTAGGTGCAAACGCATACCCTTTTCTCGACTATCAACATAGTGGTATTGACGGAGTTGGAACTAACATTCCTGCACCATCAAACAAAAAGTTGAAAACAAAATTATGGAAACCCCTTGGGACTTTCCAGCACAAACAGCAGAAGAAAGTTGACAAAGAACTTCAATCTCAACTCCTTCCCGTTTGCATTACGGAATTTGCTGTTTCGCGCTTTGCACAAGATGCTGATGTCTTCCTCGAGAGACTTTTTAGCTCATTCGAAAACGAAAATGACGAGGCAGGACGTGGTTCAAATGTCCAAGTGGTCAAAAAGAAGAAATGTAAAAAGATTGGCAAAACGCAAGGAAAAGCAAAGAAAAAGAAGTGCCTGAAAAAGAGAAACTGGCAGTTGAATGCTCCCCAGGTTGATATCAAACTTTGGATGAATCACGCTATGTTTGAATCATCTGTCTGGGATCCACGAGTTGGACCAAGTGAAGGAGATACCGCAGTAGATCTTCCAACTCTCAATGACAGAGGAGAAGTTATTCACGAGTACCTTCAGTATAACCTTGCTGAAGAGTAATTCTTGATGAGCGTGCGGCAGGCGTCGCACGCTCGCTCAGCCCATTAAAGGGCTACGCTCAATACAAAAGGGCAATTGCTGGGAACATACCATATTATGGTTCCAGCAATTGCCCTTTATCTTAACGTGTTCCTAATGACTGCTATTCCGACAAACGGTGAGCGTCACCACGGATGACAGTGTACAAGAGGCGTTAACGCCTGATAGCTATCTCAGCGAGAAAACTCTACTTCCTGCGGTGTCTATTTTTCGCAAGCCGCTTGCGGTGTTTATGCTTTCGCATCTTTTTGCGGCGCTTTTTGAGATCGTTGGCCATGAAAAATCCGTAAATACAATACGTTAACGTAAAATAAGATTATATCAAAACCTACTCCAAAGGGCAATAAAGGCGCTCTCGTTGCTTTTGACAGCCTGCCCAGGCTATCTTCCCTGCTCTCATGAAAGAACGACCTCTCAAACTCCTCTTTGTCACCTGTGTCAGCGACCGGTGTGAAATCGAATTGATACTCGGGCTGAAACAGTCTGGGATCGATCTGCACCTCGTTTGTGATCCCAGAGAATCGAGGCAGAGTGAGTTACGGGCTGCTGGCATCCCTGTTACTGAGCTACACATAAAACACCGCTTTCATCTCCCTTCAATTCTCGCTCTAAGAAAGCTTCTCAAAGATAACTCCTTTGATACAGCTTACGCCACGGCGAATAAGGGACTCTCCTGCACTCTACTTGCATCAACTGGAATACCAATAAAAATCGTAGCGTACCGAGGCACCATGGGACACCTCTCACACTGGGATCCCTCTTCAAGATTCGCACACCTCCACCCAAGGGTGTCTGCAATCGTGTGTAATTGCCGTGCGGTCCAACGATACCTGCTCGGACTAGGCCTCCCAGAAGAAAAGCTCCCCGTTGTCTACAAGGGACACCGACCCGAATGGTACACAACGAACTCTAAGACAGATCTTACAACTCTTGGAATACCAAAGAATGCTTTTGTTGTTGGATGTATCGCCAATATTCGCCCCGTCAAAGGTGTAGATGTACTAGCTCAGGCTGTAAGCAAGTTACGTGATCTTAAGAATTTACATACTGTCGTGGTTGGCGAAAATCGGCACAAAGGCCTAACAGAACTGATACAAGAGCTCGACTTAGAAGATCGCTTCCACCTCTTAGGGTATCGAAGCGATGTCCGGGAGATTCTCAACAGTTGCAATCTCTCCGTGATGTCCTCGGTAGAGAGAGAAGGAGTTCCTCGTGCAATTATCGAGTCAAGATTTCTCGGTGTTCCTGTTATTGTGTCAGAGGTGGGAGGACTGCCCGAGATAGTGCAAAATGACGTAGATGGTCTTGTCGTTCCACCAAAAGACGCCCAAGCACTAGCATATGCCATCAGAGAGCTCTACGCTGACAAATCAAAACGTGAGACTTTTTGCGCACTGGCAAGCCAATATACCCAGGAACTGGTTGATACGAATACGTACATATCTAAGATGAAAGACGTGCTCAGAGCTGGTTATTGAGCCTCCTGGGCTCTCTTCTTTGCCGCTTCCGATAACTCGTAAAGGATGTGATTTGCAACAGCGAGAGACTGCCCATCGACATCAAGTAAGTGGTGCTTCCCTCGGTGGTCTTGAGGATCGGCAGTACCAAGATCTACATCAGCTTCAAACTGCTCAATCAGGTGATCAAAGAATCCATCTGAATGGGATGACGACGGGACGAGTGTATTTATTGAAGGATTGAGATAGAAAACTTCTGGCATATGGAAATTCCCACGGGCTCCATGATAGTTCGTCCTCCTATCTCCTCCGTGAGAATGAGGTGTTTCGACAATACCAGCGAGTTGTGTCGAGAGTGCCGCTCCAGCAATTTCACTGAGGCCAGAGCTTCCAACTGGATAGACAACGACACCAAGACTCTTTCCTAACCCGATCTGTAGAGGTGCCTGAAGTACGAGAGTTCGAATAGGAGGTGCAAAATGCTCTACGAGGTCCTGACGAATAGCTTCAGTACTACCATTTGCTCCCCCGAACTTAGGCACTCTTTCACCATCAGCACGACCCTGCACGCGTATGAATTTAGAGACGGATTGAGGATTATCTTTCTTCGCACTATGCCACGCATCAAATACTCGTTTCGTTACTCCTTTTGTCCTATTTCCTCGAACAACCAACGAGTACCCATTTTCGACACATTCGCTGACAAGTTGATCTGTGGCCCTTTGTAAGTCTTCGTTCCAAACTTCGGAGTCTGTACCAATAATTGTTACCGTATAGTCATCTTTACACTTCTCTCGCAGATCATGGAGAGCATCGCGCCATTTACGAGCTTTGGCGAGAGACTGCTCGAGAGCATCATCAGCGGCGACTCCCTGAACGGTCACAAGTTCAAGAAAATGCTCTTCGGCATCCCTACGAACACATACGGCATACTGAGAATCAAGACCACGCCAATAACCTGGATCATCTACCGTTACTCTTGGAAGAGAAAAAGATTCATCTTGATCGAGCGTCTGGTTGAGCGCGCGAAGGTAGTCATCATAGACAGCACTAGGATTAATGGATGGCCATTCAACACCTTCTGTTTTAAATGAAGCGACAACGGCGTCTGCAATCTGGTCGTGATTATCTCTTGAAAGATCCCAGAAAGTCACAAAAGAATCGAGTATACCGGCAGGAATAGTTCCAACCTCTTCCATCTGTCTCAGGAGAGTCTCAAGATGATCAAAAGAGCCTTTTATACCAACAAAGTGCATATGAGCGGGGCTACCATTGGTATGAAAAGAGTCCGTCCCCTTAGTGATTTTAGCAATAGCTTCGGCGATACCGCGCAAAGCTTCCTCTTCGGTTCCCCTTCCACCTGGGGACACCAAGCAAGCAGCAGTGTTTCCGGCAGCATAAAGGCCTGTTGTTCGTGAGAGCATCGTCTCGAGGTCTGGAGCGATGTGACAGTACGGCTCATTCATTTCGAGTGTATCTTCACGTGAGCTTGCTATACGAAGAGGCGTAAGAAAGATTTCAGCTCCTGCGTTTCCGTGCCGTATTGAGACTTCTATAGATTCTTTCCATGCTTCGGTAGCAAGTCCCATTGAACCAGAGATCGCCCCGCCATTTGCCACACTAATACCAGCTGCGACACACTTCGGCGCTAAAACTTCTCGATAAAATGAATTAATCTTAGGGTTCTGCTCAATGACACTGTCCCGCGCAGTTCCAAACGTAGTAAGAACGTTCTTTCCTTCGGCCATATTCAAAAACTGTGAATACTTACTCCTCTCCTTTAGCGAAGTGTGTACTGCTGCGGTAAATGCTTCAGAAACAGCATCTTCTTGAGTAGCCCCCTCACGAAGAGCTTCTGCCCAAGCCTTCTCGCCTTTACGCACGGCATCATGAACAACTTGGCTTTTATAGTCTGCATCAATGCAGCGCATGATGAGTGGGTCGTTATGTCCAAAGGAACTTCGTCTAATTTCAGGGAGAAGATATACGGCTTGAGTAAGCGCTTCATGGAGCTCTTCTCGGCTTGGCGCAAGCGGAAGTGTTGCCACCGGGGCCGCCCCATTAACACTAACTGATGAAGAGGGATCTTGCGGACCACTCGGTCCATGATGAGTTACTTCAGACATGAAACACTACAATTGAAACTACAACACACAATTCTCAGAACGATACACCACGACTATGAGTTACAACTCTATGATGAGAAATTCACTTAAAGGGAGCATGACTGAGAGAACAAAAACGTAAAATGAATAATAGCCCGAAGTCGATCTTAGTCAATCTTAACACCCCTAAACATTGAACATTCTGATACAATAAGGGATTCCCCTAGCCCATCAATAGTCCCCCTTCAACTTATTTTCGACTAAGAAATCCAGCTCGACTATGCTTAGGAGAGATGATCGTGGGGGGAGGACGATTATGACTGTTAAACAACTAGACCAAGGGGCCAGGTCGGAGGAAAATGGACAAACTGACACGATCACAGTTTGGCAGCCCCCACTTTCCGCACTCCTCAAAAACGTAGTAATTCCAAGATCTTTACTGCAAACGGCACAAGATCCCACAACACCTCCAAAGGCATCACCCTACAAAGACCCTTTAAACTACCCTCTCACCGCCATTGTCGGGCTTGTTGCCACAAGCTTAGAAGGAGGAAAGCTCGTTGATCTTATTGTACGTGAATGCAATCCAGGATTCGCTTCACGGTTGGGAACCTCCCCAGAGGCTCTCAACGGCTCCCTGCTCTTTCGCAAGAGGACCAAACCCCTTCCACTTGAAATGCAGCAGGAACTCCTTCTCGCTATGGAACAGAACCAATCTCATTGGCAAGGTGAATTTGAGGACACAAAGTCTGAGACAGAGCGATGGTATCGGCTCGAAGCTGCCAGGCTCGGCGAGTACTCGCCTCTCTACTCGCTTCACCTCACCGACATCTCCGTTGAAGTAAAATTACGAAAAGAGCTCGAGCAGTCATATGAACTCGCTCGAACAGACCCACTGACTGGTCTTCTCAATAGACGTGGTCTCGGCGAGAAGCTCAAGGGAGAAATCAATCGTGCCTGGCGTGATGCGACCCCTGTTTCTGTCGTTCAAATTGATATTGATCACTTCAAGTCAGTAAATGATAAGTATGGACACGACGTTGGCGACAAAGCTCTCAAACTCGTTGCCGATAATATCGGTTATGCCATTCGTGATTACGACGCAGCAACCAGACCTGGTGGTGAAGAATTTACAGTGGTGCTACCAAAAACTGACAGAGAGACTGCCGCTTTTGTCGCTGAACGTATTCGAAGGTTTGTCGAAGAGAACACGCAAATCACCATTGGAGAGGAAACTTTTTCAGTCACGGTGAGTCTCGGTGTTGCAGAGATAGATTTTGCTAGCCACAAGGAACAGGCAACCCCAGAAGAGATCGCAGAACAGACCATAAAGTCTGCGGATGTAGCTCTCTATGCGTCAAAAACTGGCGGACGAAATCGTGTTACGGTGAGTGTGCCTTTGAGAGAAAGGCCTCGTAACGTTTAGGAGCAACTATATCTTCACCAGAGCAGTCAAAGCGTGCAATTTGCTCTGGATGATCGCCTTCAGCGTTATTTTCCCAGAGAACAAGCGAGTCTGAGAGCTCACGTAGCAAAGAGAAATTCCCTGATACTTTCTGGTGGCGCTTCATGATTTCGCTTTCAGGTACTTCTCGCTTCTCTTTCTTTGCTCGCGCATGAGCACGAGCAAGCGCACGTTCAACATCGCAGGTCAGGAGATGCGTCTGAATCAAGTATCCGTAACGCTCGGTACACTCTTTAAGAAACCCAATACAGAAAGGAGAAGATAAGGTTCGGAGGTAAACCAGATCCCGCTTCTGAGCGATTACAAACGGTAAAATTTCAAGAGCAATCCGCAACGCATCAGACTCCCACTTGAGAAATGCTGCCGCAGGATCTTTAGCCGCATCCTTTTGAAAGCCCGAGAGCATACCCATCACCAAATCTGGATCGTGAAGAATCGCATGCGCAGGGAGCTGATTGGTCCGCAGAAACTGGTGATATAAGTAGTCCTTCCCGGCCGCGACCCCACCCCCAAAGACAACAACTGTAGCTGGGTTACTCGGCGGAAGAAAAAAGGTAGAACGAGCAGGGTTGAGCACGGAGTCATGAAAGAGAAGATTGGCTATAATGGCATCTGCTTCTTCTCGATTGAAATGCTTGCTCACCTCTGGAAGAGCGAGAGAATCAAATTCCGCACGATGAAGTTGTAAGAGATGTTCAGAAGCAATGCTCATTGGCCTTCCTACGACGAGAGAAGCATACGAACATAATCGAGTGAATCAACCGAACCAGCCACTGTTACTTCATCTCCCAATCGGAGTCGGGTATATCCGTGGGAAAAAAGCACATGCCCTTTACGGCGAATAGCTAACACGAGGGAATCTCCCTCAAAATGGATATCGCGTAATGACACACCGTGCATACTTGGGTTGGTCACCTTGAGTTCAAGGATATCTTTTTGCTGCTCCTTTCCCAGGAGCAAGGAAGCTGCTACCGGAGAGCGAACACAGTGATCAAGGAGAGCAATCATTGCAGAAGTAGGCTCTACCACCATGACGCCTATCTCATGAAAACGAGCGGCTTCGGTTGGTTTTGAGAGCCTTGCCACGATATCTACGTCTCCAAAATGTTCATATGCAATCTCTGCTATCTGGTAATTTGTCTCATCGTCCATCATCAAAATGATAGCATCAACGAGGTGGGCACCAAGCCCGCGGAGAGCCTCCTCAGAAACATTGGTCAGACAAAGCGGCTCTTCGACTCCAGCACTGAGTGCTTCTACTCTCTCTCGGTCAGTATCAACAAGGGAGACCTCCCAATCATGTACATGCAACTGTTGATAGAGTGCGCGAGATTGATCCTCAATTCCAAAGATCATTACTCGACGACCACTTCGTCGTTGTTGTGGAAGAGCGCTACGACGACTCTCGCCAACACGTAAAATTCCCCACTTTGTCAACGTGGGACCGAGCATCGTATTCATAACGATAACGGCGATGAAGACCGTAGCAAACTGCTCTCCCCACGTGGGATACATAACGGCAACGGTTTTCGCCAAACTTAAACTGATCCCAGCTTGAGTGATGAATGCCGTACCGAGGAAGCGATTGTGTCGGGGCTCGTTTCCAGCGATAGTGCCTCCGAGAAACGCTCCACACATCATACCAACGGCTCGTACAACCATAAGAAGGAGTGCGATATGCCACGTCTGAGAGAGGACCTCAAAGTTAATCGTGATTCCAAGAGAGGTAAAAAAGAAAAGAAAGACAAGCGGCGAGAGATCGGCGAGCAATTTTTCAAACTCTGCTCGAAATTTTGAATAGTTCGAGAGCCAAGCACCAGCGACAACACAGATAAGGAGCGGTTCGGAGAGAAGGTGAATATGTAGTCCAAACAGATGAATGTCAGGAATCCACCCATCGAGAGAAGAAACGACATAACCACTCAGTAAAATAAGAGCCGAGGTCAGAATATAAGGAATAGGAAGGCTTAAGATCCAATGCACAGCAAAAGCCACAACGAGTCCTCCCAGCACATCGATACCAATCTCCAGAGGAGGAGCAAGGAGCAGGAACAGATTCACTCCTGTGTCCTGAAAGAGCATTTGAGCTAAGAGGCTCTGGATACTAAAGAGTATAATAACCACACTATCCATTAAGACAGTGACTCCGAGTACAATCTGAATGTATGGACCACGCGCCCGTAACTCTTTAATGAGCGCAACAAGACTCGAAGGAGATTTAGCAACTAGTACGGTTGCTCCAAGAAGTGCCACACCAAGCTGGTGTTTCAACGTCATGCTCTGCATAAAAGGAATAGCATCAGCAAAGATCAGCATCGCTGCAATCCCTACAGCAAGAACAACAACGATAATACCTGAGAGGATAGTGATAATAGTTTTAAATTTATTTCTTATCTCGGAAAAATGTAGTTCGGCTCCTGCAAGATACGCGATAAATGGTAACGCAATGGCATCAACAAACGAAAAATAGACTTCATCACTCGAAGAGATAAATCCGAGAATATCGGGCCCAGCCAAAGCACCAGTCAGAATGAAGCCACTAATCATAGGAAGGTGGAGACGCTTGACTCCTTCCCCTACCTGCAGGGAGGCGAGCAAAACAAGCGCAAAGGACAGAGTAAGAAGAAAAAGTTCAAATGCCATACAAAGACCCAGTCCGTATCTTAATACTCTGAAGAGCTATGAGAGAAGGAGCAAAATTCCAAAACTAAGCATCAAGATGGACATAATGACGTAAAAAACCTTATTGCTTGCTGCCTGAAAAAGCTTATGACCTATCACATGATAGACCCCAAAGGAGATCAGCGGAAAAACAAGAAGCGCTGGAAGAAGCAGCTCATATGACACGCCAAGAACAAAAAGCACAAAAAGCTGTAGGACAATGAAGATGACATACGCAAAAGCGATATGCGCACGAACCTCCTCTTTCTCGTGGTGAAGCCCGTTCACATAGATAGTCAACAAGGCCCCTCCCATATTTGTAGCACCGTGAACTGCTCCCATACATACGAGATAAAGGCGCGAGTGTTTCTGGAGAAACTGTTTAAACTCTTCCGTCAGCGAGGGCGAAAAACGGATTGCACCAGAGAGAAGCAACATCACACCAATGGGGTACTTACCGCTCATACTCCCCTCAAAACTGAGTGCAACAACGAGAGCCACTACCAGAGGTGGAGCAGTATAAACGAGAAACGAACGTCGAAAATCATGAATATGGTGCCAACCGTGGTGCGTTTGCAACACACTGATGACAAGAGAGGCGGGCAACACCAGAAGGAGCGCCTCGCGGAAAGTGAAACCCAACAAGAGAAGAGATGGAGTCCCAAAGACAAGCAAACCGGTACCAAAGATCGATTGGACCACACTGCAAACAGCAATCACACCTGCAACAGGAAGAAGAGAATCAAAATCCATATACTGAAATGAGAATCAGGTGAAGAAAACCAAAGATTTCCATAATGAGAACATTACAGGAAATACCTAGGCTCGCATAGAGACGACATCACGGATAAGCTGAAGAAGCTCTTTTTTCTTAAATGGTTTTGAGAGATAGGCATCCATTCCAGCTGCAATATACTTCTCTCGATCGCCTGACATAGCATGAGCAGTGAGGGCAATTATAGGAATATTTTTCCCTGAAAGCATCTCACGGAGTCTTTGAGCCGCTTGTACTCCGTCCATCTCGGGCATCTTAATATCCATAAGAACCAGATCAAAACGACCACCAGGAACATGCTCAATAACCCCTCGCCCGTTTGGAACAACAGTTACTGTGTGCCCAGCTTTATGTAAGATTGAAGTTGTGAGCTTCTGATTTACGACATTATCTTCAGCAAGCAAGATGTTGAGATGTCGCTTTGTTGATATATATCCATCATATATTCCACTCTTCCGTCTTTCTTCTTGGTCGAGTTGAACTTCATGTAACGGCAGAGAAAAGTAAAACACGCTACCGAGATCTTTTCGACTCCGCAATCCAAGCTCACCTCCCATCATTGACACGAGACGAGAAGAAATCGTAAGTCCAAGCCCTGTACCTCCTTGGCGCCCAGTAACAGGGCCAGCTTGAGTGAATGATTCAAAAATTGCTTGCTGCGACTCAGTATCGATCCCTGCTCCACTATCAATCACAATAAATTCAAGCTGCCCAGTTATCGAATCTACTCCAACATAAAGAACAACAATCCCACACTGTGTGAACTTCATCGCATTGCCGACTAAGTTGATAAGAACCTGTTTTAAACGATCGGGATCTACCAGTATAATTTCTGGAACTTCTTCTGAAACGACGCAGGTAAACTCAATGTTCTTCTTAAGAGAATGCGTTAAGAAGACAAGCTCTATTTTTTTGAACAGCTCTTCGAGGAGAGTAGGTCGAGGAAGGATTTCAATTTTGCCAGCTTCCATTTTGGAAAAATCGAGGATATCATTAATCACATTCAACAGAGAATCAGCCGAGACTTGCACCGCTCTGGTGAGCTCGAGTTGTTCTTCGTTTAACTCTGTTTCAAGTAGCAGCTCAGCCATTCCAACAACACCATTCATAGGCGTGCGAATTTCATGACTCATATTCGCAAGAAATTCACTCTTAGCGCGGCTCGCCGCTTTTGCTTTTGCAACAGCTTCTCGAAGAGCGACTTCGGTTTCGCGATAATATGCAGAGCGTACACGACCAAGGAGGATGTAAGACTCTAAGTCAGGATGAAATGTGACTGCCCACTCCACTTCTTGACCGACCTGAGACGAAGAGAGATCGTAGTGGCAAATCACCCGCACTGATGAACGAGGCCTTGCTTTGGCCTCTCCATAAGGTTCACTTTCAATTCGTGTAAGATCTAAAGCTCTCTTTCCTACAACACGTGTTGAAAAAAGCTTCTCGGCTGCCTGATTTCCCCAACGAACGACGCCTTCACCAGCTACAATCAGCACAGGATCGTTTAGTAGCTGATACAAGTCATACGAGTGATTGAACACTGATTTCTTGGTAGCAGACGGACACGCCCCTACCTCTTCTGGACTATCTTTCTCACAAGACACTAGAACTCTCCCGGAAGTATTCCACTCCTAACAACAACTGTCGGTAGGAATACGGGGGGCCCTGAGGAAAAACCCGTATGGCGTTGTAGTTGCAAAAGAATTTGAGTGAATGTCGTATTCCTCAAGAGAGGAGTTTATACATATAATAACAAAACTATACACATAGTTATGGATATGCTATAATTCTACATAGGTTCTGCCGATACACGGAGCATTTCATTTTCATAGTACCTAAACGCCAGTACTTCTAGCCCCCCCAAAAAAGGAGCATTTTCACATGACTAGTAAATATAAAAGAATCAATGTGTTAATCACTCCAGAACAACACGAGAAAGTCCTCATCCGTAAGGTTTCACTGTCAGGTCTCATTCGTGACCTCTTAGATGACTGGTTTAGCGATACAAGAATACAGCTGACGGTCACCCCTCAAACGAAGCACCTGTACGATACTGTCATTAGCAACTTTGGGGCGTCCGACAAAGAGATCGAGCCGTATATTGTCGAAGCTCTTGACGCATTACTAGCTGATAAAACAGCAGAAATTGGAGAACTCCGCAAACAACTGCGAGGAGACCAGAGTGAACCAGAGGCTCAAACGAAGACAAAAAGAGCAAGCAAATCACATTGATACAGATATTTTTGACTTTATACATATGAATATGTATAATTGCAGTATAACGCTTTTTTACTTAAGGAAGATACTATGAATCTCCCCTTTCTATCACCAGACCCATCGGGGCTCGAGATGACACTCTGGTTGTGTGCGTTTGGAGGCTCAATATTCTTTGGGCTCAGAGTCATGCTGATGCTTGTAGGAGGATTTGCTGACGATTTCGACACTCCGATTGACGATAGTGGATTTGACGATACGGCAGGAGACGCTCATCACTCAGAGGCAGCTTTTAAGCTTATCTCGCTCAATACCATTAGCGCATTTCTTATGATGTTCGGATGGTCAGGCATGTCTGCTCTCTTGCAGTTCAAAATGCCTATATTTGTTTCAATGCTGATAGCTCTGGTTGTAGGTTTTGCGTCCATGCTTGTAACAGCATGGCTCTACAAGATGGCGATGAAGCTTGCTAGCCCAGGGGCGGATTTCTCTATCTCAGAAACAGTAGGCCTAAAAGGAACAGTGTATCAGAGGATTCCTGAAGGAGGACGGGGTAAAATCCAGCTCACGGTCAATGGATTCACAAGAGAGCTGAATGCTGTTTCTCAAGCTCAAAAAGATCTTGATTCTTTCACCACAATTGTCGTCATAGATACCATCGATAGCGATACGGTATCTGTCAAAGAACATACCGAATAAGGAACCGCCCAATGACTGATTCACTACTTATTATTACCCTACTCGCTTTTGCCTTTCTTGTTTTTGTCGTGCCCTTCTTGCTTGCACGCATCTATGTCCGATGCCCCTCAAACAAAGTCCTCGCGGTGCAGGGTAAAGTGGGACGTGGTCGCTCAGTGATGTGTTACCACGGTGGCGCGCACTTCGTTATTCCGCTTATCCAGCACGCGCAGTTCCTTGATCTCACACCAATGACGATCAACATCCCTTTGCAAGGTGCTCTCTCCTTACAGAACATCCGCGTGAATGTTCCAAGTACGTTCACGATTGCCATAGATACAAGCCCTGCGAACATGACGAATGCCGCGGTCCGACTCATGGATCTCTCGCAAGATGAACTCGAGTCGATGGCAAAAGAGATTATCTTTGGTCAACTCAGGCTCACGATTGCCTCTCTTACCATTGAAGAGATCAATCAAGACCGGGAACGTTTCCTCGAGGCGATCCGAAATAATATCGGACCTGAACTTACTAAGATTGGTCTCTCGCTTATTAACGTAAACATCACTGATATTACCGATGAGTCTGGCTACATTGAGAGTATTGGTAAGAAAGCAGCAGCCACTGCTATTAACCAAGCAAAGATTGACGTTGCCGAAGAAGAAAAGAAAGGTGATATCGGTGCTGCTCAAGCTGACAAAGAACGTCGTATTCAAGTTGCTGCCTACAACGCTACCGCTGTTGAGGGTGAAAACATCGCCCAAGCGAACATTGCTCAGTATAACGCCGATCTCTCGGTGAAAGAGGCCGACGCACAACAACGTGGTGAAGTGGCTCAACAACAAGCAAAAGTTAAGATTGAAATTGCTCGCGCCGAGGCCGAAGAAAAACGCTTAACGGCTGAAGAAGTTGTTCCACGTGAGATCGACAAACGTAAAGTTGAAGTTGATGCGGAAGCTGAAGCTCAACGTCGTCGTTTTGTTGCCGCGGGTGAAGCGGATGCTATTCTCTCAGTCAAAACGGCTGAAGCTGCTGGTATCGAGAAGGTACTTACCGCTAAAGCAGACGGTTACCGCGGCATGGTTCAAGCGTGTGGAGCTGAGCCAAAAGATGCTGCTACGATGCTGATGGTTGAAAAAATCGAAGAGATCGTCCAACTCCAGACAGAAGCTATTAAGAATATTAAAATTGATAAAGTTACTGTCTGGGATAGCGGAAACGGTCCAGACGGAACAAGCTCAACAGCAAACTTCATGAAAAACATGATCCAAACCCTTCCCCCGCTTCATGAGATAGCAAAAATGGCAGGAGTAGATCTTCCGAGCTATCTCGGTGAAGTTGCTGATGGGAAAAAAGTTGCTCCAACACTCTCAGAGCCACCAAGAGGTGGAGGAGAATCAAATGGCAGTACCTACCAGCCTAAGGAGTAAGGAGGTAGGGTATACAGACTTAGGGGAATAACCATTTTCTTGAACTTTTTTCTCCGTGGCGGGAGTCCAGCATTTACGTCAAGAACATTGCCACGGAGAAAAAAGTTCAAGAAAATGGCAACAAAAACTCGACCCTACTCTACATCTCTGACCTCTGACTCATCGCTTTTCACATCCTCATCTATAAGCATCCGATGCGCCGGAGTATCGAGATCATCATACTGCCCACTTCTTACTGACCAGAGATAACCGCCAAGCGCCGCCGCAGCAATAACTAAAGAGAGGGGTAAGAGGAGAAAGACTATTTCCATATTGATTTAAGAACTCTTATCTGTTGAAGCGTATGCTATCCAAAGCGAAGAGAAGAGAACAGAGAGAGAACTGATCGACATCAACAGAGCGGCAAAAAGTGGTGTGATATAGCCAGCAAGCGCTAAGGAAACCCCACCGATATTATACGCAATCGAGACGACAACATTTCTCTGTAATGCACGAGAGACTTTCTTTGCATAGCTCCACAGAAGTCCAAATCGCTTCATTCCATCCTCGGAAATAAAGATATCTGCATTTTCAAGACATACCTCAACACCTGAGCGCAGACCAATGCCGATATCAGCTTCAAGCAGAGCTGCAACATCATTTGCTCCATCACCGACAAAAATACTTCTGCCTTTCGTTGATGCGATACACTCTGCTTTTTGTTGAGGAAGGAGCCCTCCATGAGCAAACTCAGGTGCTATACCGAGCTGCTCGGCTACGTGGGAAACGACCTCTTGCCGATCTCCTGAGAGGATTCCAACAGCAACTCCCTCCTTGCGTAACTGTTGCACGACCTGAGTTGTCTCGGGGTGAAGTGTGTCTTGGAGCTCAAAAAAGAGTTTGGGAACGCCATTACACGACAAACACACAACCGTATGAGCACTATTGGTAGCTTCAAAACCCCGTGTGGACTCACCATCAATTGCCCAAGAGAGTGAGCCAAGTTTCCAGGTATATGTCCTCCCCTTTCTATCCTCTTTTCCAACCACTCCACACCCCGATATATACGAGAGGTCACGCAACTGCGGAGCAGAAATATCGCAAACTCGCTCTCTCACATAGCTCAGTAGTGTGTGAGCGAGAGGGTGCGAGGCGACTCCCTCTTCAAGTGCAAGTACATGTGAGAGCCATTCTGGCTCTACACTCTCGCCGGCTGCTGTGTTACACCCTACAACCTCAAAAGCACCCGTAGTAAGTGTGCCGGTCTTATCGAAGAATACCTGTCTTATCTGTTTTCTCTCTTCAAACAGCTTCATGTTCTTTAAAAAGATCCCCAGGGAAAGTGCTTTTCGAGTCGCGCCTGAGAATATGAGTGGTGGCCCAAGAGCTAATGCACACGGACAACTCACTACAAAGACAGCAACCATGACCTCAAAAGCGTGAGGAATCCCTGTTGGAAGCCATGCGAGAAACCCAAGAAATCCGAGAACTAAAACGGTAATGACAAAGTAGCCGCTTAAACTGTTAATGAGGCGACTACTTGAAGAAGACTCTGTGGGGGCTTCTTGGAGCTGTTCTAAGAGTTTTCCTACCCTTGAATCCCTTCCAATCGAACGGGCTTCGAGGAGAAATGCAGATTCGAGGTTAAGCGCGCCGGCAGGTACCTCTTGTTCTTGAGCGATCGACACAGGAGCTGACTCTCCGCTTAAGACAGAGAGGTCAAGGTGTGTACTGCCTTCGACAACAATTCCATCCGCTGGAGCCCGTTCACCGGGGAGAACCTTTATCTCATCTCCGACACGCAAGGCTTCAAGTGGAATCTCTTCAAACTCACCTCCCGACTTTCGTAAAACTGAGAGTGGAAAAAATGTGGCCGCTTGTGAGAGCTTTGATTGCACTCCAGCAAGCACCTCTTGTTGAACGTAACGGCCTATCAAGAGCAGAAAGACAAGCGCACACACTGATTCAAAGTACACATATTCAAGACCACTCACAGTCGCATGTACACTCAAAAAGAACGAGAACAGGATCCCAAGAGAGATTGGCATATCGACGTGTGGTCTCTTTGCAAGCAGACCTGCAAGCGCTCCACGATAAAACGGGATCGCGGCGTAGAACACACACGGCAACGCGATGATAAGGCTTATCCAATGGAAGAAGTCACGGTATTTGAGCTCCATCCCCGAGAAATATCCCTGGTAGAGTGAAACAGAGATAATCATGGTATTGCCGGCCGTAGCAGCTGCCACACCAAGCCTGAGCAGAAGGGCTCGTTTAAGTTTCCGACGTTGCTTAAGACGCTCATCGAGAGAAAGTGGCGCTGGAGTATAACCGAGAGAATCGAGGGTTTGAGCGATCTCGGAGAGCTTTACCTCCGAGGGAATATAGGTCAGGACAATAGTACCATCGCTTAAGTTCACTCGAGTGTGTGTTACCCCAGCGAGAACTTGAGGGAGTTTCTCGAGAACCCAAACACAAGCCGCACAGTGTATTCCGGGAATCGCTAGCCGAACCTCGCTCAGATCACGTGAAAGAGAATGAACATGTCTATGAATAAAATCGTCGTGATCAAAGTATCCGAAACGATTTCCGCGGGGATCGGCAGTCCGAAGCTCGCTGTCATCACGTAATTCGTAGAACTTTCCTAACCCAAACTCATGCAACGTCCGATAAACTAAGCGACACCCTTTGCAACAAAAGACAGTATCTGGGTCTGAGCCTCTCACAGCCTGCCCCCCAACAATCTCTAGTCCACAGTGCGAGCAGCGTGATGTGTCGGGGAGAACGTCTTGCTCAAGAGATGATTTTGGGAGCTGGCTGGTCATTTAACAACTCAAGTGATACACCTTCACCCATGACGTTCTTCATGGTGCTTACTGCTAGTCTCATAGGAAGCCCCCACTGCGCAGCGATGTGTGGAGGAATCGTTGCATTCTATTCTGGCAGTACCGAGAAGTCTATCACGCCTCATCTCTGGTATAATGGCGCACGGGGAGTCGGGTATTGCTCACTGGGCTTTTTAGCAGGCTACATCGGTGAGTCTCTTGATATTGTTGTCGGAGACCTCACAGGGCTCCAGCAAGCAGCTGCGCTTCTCACTGGAGCTTTTCTTGTTCTTTGGGGCATGAAACTATTTATCGCTCAGTCAAACCCACTGCGAGCCGACAAATTAGCCTCCCCTGCTTCAAAAGGCATACATAAAATTTGGGCAAAAGTTTTTCACTCTGAAAAACTTGCTCCGTACCGCCCACTCCTACTTGGAGCAATTTCAATTTTTCTGCCCTGTGGGTGGCTCTATGCTTACGTAGCCGTAGCTACGGCAAGTGGCTCAGCTCAAATGGGTGCATTAACTATGTTTGCTTTTTGGCTAGGCACCCTCCCCATCCTTCTCTCTATTGGTGGACTTGGATCTCTCCTAAGTAAAACATTTGGCAAGTCATCTCCAAGAGTTACAGCTTGTCTACTTTTGTTAGCAGGGCTCTTATCCATCGGAACACACCTGAAGATTGTTCCCATGATTGGTGGGCATTCGCACCACCACCACAACAGCAGCATGCATACGCAAACTCCAAGTTCAGACCAAGCAACAGATGCTCACGACCATCACCACATGCATCATCACGACCACTAGTGTTCCGACAAAAAAGTTTGTTCACCTATCGGGGTTTCGACGCATGGCGAAAACCCCCGGGAGGGATTATACAGTTGGCTAGTGCTATGGCAGCTGAGCTGATACTTCTTCTGCTTAAACCAAGGGTTATTCTATAACGCGAAGGCCGCGAAGTACGCGAAGAGGGTGGATCTTCGCGTACTTCGCGGCCTTCGCGTTAAAAGTGTTCTACTTTAAAATTCCCCCCAAGGCTTTCGCCAAACTCAGTTTACTTGAGCAATTTACTCACCATTTACAGTACGTTATCCCCGTATCCACATCCTCTCTTTAAACCTTAATAGTTTGCAGAACCGAGATGACATGCTAACTTCGTTGCGATCTTATAACGGGGACAAGCGAGTCGCTTACACTCTTTGCCCTCTACGGATTGGTGTGTTCGATCACTTCAGATCGTCTGAGTTTGTTTCTGAAAAACTTGGTGTAAAGTATGAACGAAAAGTTAGAAACCTTTCAATTCGACGATGCCATTGTACGAAAGTTTGTCTTAGCAACCCTTCTTTGGGGAGTTGTTGGGATGCTCGTTGGTGTCATTATCGCTGCCCAATTAGCCTATTGGCCACTAAACGGTGGTATCTCCTGGCTTACCTTTGGTCGGCTCCGCCCATTGCATACAAATGCTGTAATCTTTGCCTTTGCGGGCAATGCAATCTTTGCTGCCATCTACTACTCCACACAACGACTGTGTAAAGCGAGGATGTTCTCTGACTTACTCAGTAAAGTGCACTTTTGGGGTTGGCAACTTATTATTGTCTCAGCAGCAATTACCCTTCCACTCGGTATCACCGTATCGAAAGAGTACG